>DATASQ010000067.1:0-116160 GCA_036269135.1 Acidobacteriaceae bacterium | reverse complement strand
CACGCCCCAAGATGAGATCTCCCTGAAGGGCCCAGGAAGACCACCTGGTTGATAGGCTGGAGGTGAAAGCGCAGTAATGCGTGCAGCTGACCAGTACTAATCGCCCGTTCGGCTTATCCATAGAATTAATTCTGCGCAGATTGCAGAAGACATTCAACATAAGCCTTGTATCCGACCCAATCGATTTTCGTATCCTGATCCGGGAGTTCATCTCCCGGTCAGCTAAGCTGTGACGCCAGTTTGCCAATCTCTGGTCCGTTGAAGAATCTGTCCGGACCGCTTTGGCCGCGGGGGAAACTACCCGCCAGGCGTCGCTCAAGTTGAAAGGCGACCCGCAGATCCCTCGGCCCAAAAGCCTCGGGATTTCGGCACAAGGCTCCCGGCGCAACGCGCCTCACGCCTTGTAAACGCCTCAATTTGCCGGTGACCATACCGCGAGGGTCCCACCCGTTCCCATCCCGAACACGGAAGTTAAGCCTCGTTGGGCCGATGGTACTGCACGCGAAAGTGTGTGGGAGATTAGGTGATCGCCGGCATAATTCTCAAAGGAAAGCCCGCTCCTCGGAGCGGGCTTTTCTGCATTTGCCCCTCGTTCTTCGCCATCGAGCCGCGAAACGGAGCGGTGCCGATCCGCTCCGATCCCGGAACGGACGGCCCCTCAGTGCTCATCGAGGAAGCGGGCCATCGTCTTCGTCATCGTTCCATTGGCGTCGTCATCTTTGACAGCCCAGACATACGCTCCGCCCAGCCCGCCCGGAACTTTGGAATTGATATATATCATCTTCAAAACAGTCGTCAGCGGATCGTCGTAGGTCCAGAACGTTTCCGTGGCAGGGCTGTAGAGCGTGACCGCAATCCGCCGCCAGTCGTACGTCGGCGTGTACCCCGTCGCGGCCGCCAGCGTTGCATAGGTAGCGACTCCCGCCGTGGCCAGGGTGTCGCCCGCCGGTGAAGGCGCAGGTCCCGTCGATTCCTGGTAGAGCCCGTGATTCACATTGGGCACGCCCGTCCATCCCGCTCCGTACAGCGGCAATCCCATCGTGTATTTCCGTGGCGGGACCCCGGCTTTGAGATAGGCATCCACGGTCGCATCGATATCCAGCCCCTGTCCAAAGAGCGGATCCTGCCGGTCATCGAACAAGGGCGAGGCATGGTTCGTCTGCGTATCCCAGGAGCCGGCATAGTTATAACCGTCCACCGTGATGAAATCCACCTGGGCAGCCGCGCGTTTCAGATCGATGTTGACGTAGTTCTGCGCGCCAGCCGGCCCGTCGAACGACATCACATACGTCTTGCCCGTCTTCCGGCTGAGAGCATTCAGCTGCTGCCGGAATTCCGCCAGCAACGCTGTGAAGTTGGCCGTGTCGGTCGCCGTTGGGAACTCCCAGTCGATATTGAAGCCGTCAAACAGCCCCGGCGCGGTGATCCCCGGCGCGATGTTGCCCTCGACAAACAGGCTGATGCAGGAAGAGGCGAGCGCCTTCCGGCCGGCAGCCGTACTCGCCGCCGCCGAGAAGGCAGCGGTATTCGTCGCCGACGCCCCGCCGATCGACATCAAAACCTTCAGCTTCGGGTGCAGCTGCTTCAGTTGTTGAATGGCCGCGAAATTCCCGTAGAGCGGACCAGCGTAGGGCGTGCCGTTCACGCTGGGCAAATACGGAGTCTGATAATCGGCCCAGGTATCGGCGTAGGCGCATGCCGGCGCGGGGTCGGTGGTCACATTGGCGAAGGCATACATCAGATCGGTGAGTCGGGCGGCCACTCCGTTTTGCTGCAGGTTCGCAATGTTGTAATTGGCGCCATAAATGCTCCACTCTTCGAAATAGCCACCGACGATCTTGCCCGGCGCGGGTCCTTCCGCAGCGGCGCGTACGGCGCATGAAAGCAGGGATATGCCGGCCGCAGCTATAACCGCGGTCATTCTCAGCAGAGAGGTTTTCATGATGGGCCTCGTGGGTTAGTTTGACTGCGCACGCTACTATAGAGCGGCTAACCGGGACTTTCAATGACCATTACGCCGGAATGTGAGCAGGACTAACTCCGTCATCCAATCCGCTTCAGGAAAACGGCCAGCAGGGAAGTCCTGGCTGCCCGCTGGCTCATGGAGGCGAGGCTGCCTCGATGGCCAATCGCTACCAGGTAAGTCCTCCCGACGGCGGAGGCCAGTTTCCCAGCATCTGCCGCAGCAGCACCACTCGTCCGAGGTGGTACGCGTTGTGTCCCGCCGTGCTTTCCAGCTGTTCGCGCACCGTCATGTGCCGGATCGGCTGTCCTGGAGCGGACAGGCAGCACACCACCCTCTCCAGATCGGCAGACGACCCGCCCGCCAGCGCCGCCGACCTTCCGGCGCCCGCCAAAAATCGCGCACACAACGATGCCCACGGTTCCGCGCGCTTCTGCTCTTCCGTCGGAAAGGTCAGATCGTTGTGCTCGGGAAATGAAGTTTCCACCCCGTCGATCCGGTCCAGCGCCTGTTTCTGCCAGAAAGCCGCATGCCACAGTTCTTCGTAAATCGTGTGCGGCGTGCCGGGCACGCGGCGATGCGCCCGCTCGTCCGGGAGCTTCTCCACGATATGCGCCGGCGGCGTGTGCGCGCTGTCGCCGATCAGCGTAAGGGCCAGTTCATTCATGCGGCGATTCTACGCATCCCGCAAAACTCTAAACTCTAAGCCCTAAACTCTGCTCTTCTTCAGTTCCTTCCAGTCCTTCTCCGTCTGGTCCGCGTATGCCTCGGCGAACGCCGCCAGCGCCTCGCCAAACTTCTCTCCATTGCCCAGATATCCCGCCAGCAGACACGCATCCCCCGAGCGTGCATGGCCTCGCGCCAGCAGCTCCCCGCACATCTGCGCGTAATCGATCAGCCCCTGTCCCTGCAGGTCCTCGATGGCAATCGATCCTTTGTGATCGTTCAGCTGCCGCACCAGGTAATCCCGGTTCGCAATCGTCGTCCACCCCAGAAAAGGGTCCGACGCAAACTGCATCGCCCGCTGCCCATCCGCGACCCGCTTGCCCTGGTGCCCCGTCGTCCCGATCGCCCCCGGCAGATACGGCGCATAGGCCGAGCCCGGCTCTTCCTTCACCTGCAGAAACAGCGGATCCCGCTCGCCGTTTCCCTCCAGATACACCAGATAATCGCGCAGCCCCACGCTTCCCGTGCCCACCACCTTGAATCCCACATCCACCGGCCGATACTGCGCCAGGAAATGCTGCCGCTCGGGCAGCAGGCTCTCCCGATACGTCTTCAGCGCCGCCTGCACCGGCCGCGCCTGTGCCGGGCTCAGTCTTCGCAGCACCGGTGGTTCCTCCCGGATGCACCGCCCCTTTTTCGTCGCCACCGTCAGCGTGTCCAGAGTGTGCAGCGGCGTGGCCCGCTCGGCTTTCAGCAGTGCGTCGCTCACCGGCGAGATCCTCTGCAGGCGATGCACCTGGTAGCGCACCACGTCCAGCACCGGCATCCGCGACAGCGTCTGCACCAGCTTGCGATAGCTCGCCACAAACTGCAGCACGGCGGCGCGTCCCGCCTTCGAACCGTTGCTTTCGCCGCTCGTCTCCCGTGCCGCCAGCACCAGGCTCGTCGCCAGCCGCTTCAGGTCCCATTCGAACGGCCCCTGAATCGTCTCGTCGAAATCGTTGATGTCGAACAGCAACCGCCCGTCCGGCGCGGCATACGCTCCCAGGTTGCGCACATGCGCGTCCCCGCAAATCTGGGTCACGATGCCCGTGTGCGGCAGCAGCGCCAAATCCGCCGCCATGACTGGCGCGGCTCCGCGAAAGTATCCGAATGGCGACGCCAGCATCCGCTCGTACTTCAGCCCGATCAGCGACGGCACCCGCCCCCGCATCGACTCATCCACCAGCCGCAGCGGATCGTGCCGCCGCAGCTTCGCGTCCCAGTGCGCGTGATCCTGCCGGCGCACCTGCTTCCGGCGCGTCTGCCCCAGCGCCCGCCGTTCCTGTGCAGTTGGAAGATGCGGCATCTTGATTCAGATGCGACGCTACATCGTTCCTCGCGCGATTACAACCCGACGGGCTTTGAAAGGGCACAGCTTCCGCTGTGCCCTTCAGCTCGCAGAACGAATCCGGCTTTAGCCGCTGCGGGAAGCCCCGTGCAGACAGTCTTCCGCAAGCCCTTACGGCTCGAGATCGAACGCCGGCCGCGTGCTCCCGTCCATATAGAACGGCACCGACGTGTGCTCGTGCACAATCCGCCACGCGCCTCCGGTCCGCTCCAGCACCAGCGTCTCCCGCATCCAGAAATTCGGCTTCGCCGGCGGATCGATCTTAGTCCCCTGCATCCGCATATAGCCCCACGCCACCGCCGTATCGCCCGTGACCTTCACGGCGAAATCGCGCGGCTCAATGGTGATTGGCCCGTCCCATGTCTCCAGCCACGCCTGGGTCTCCGGCACGTCAACGCCCGTGTGCCGCAGCGGCGGCGCCAGGTTGAAGATCGCCGCGTCCCCCGTGTACGCCGCGGCAATTGCCTCCACATCTTTGTCGTACCGCGCCTTCGCCATCCCGGCAATCAGATCCCGGATCGCGGCCTCGTCCTGCTTGACTTCCCTTGCACGATCGATCAACGTCGCACTCGCCATGTCAATTCTCCTTGAGGCCGAAGGCATTCTCGCCTCCTGCCGCTGCTGGGGATGAAGTTGCGCCGCGCTCAGGACGCGACAGGAAACGGATCTGTCTGGCCCTCATTCTTTGGCTCGCTCCGGTGAAACAGCAGCTCCACATACCGCCGCAGGTGGTCGATCATCGTCTCCGCCACCGCCGGGCCGCCGCGCGCCTTTGCCAGGATGAACGCTCCCTGGATTGCAGCCTGCGTATAGAGCGCCAGGCTCCGTGGCGTCCAGTTTCCCTGCACGCTGTACTTCTTGATCGCCGCCGCAATATCCGGTTCCAGCGTCGCCGCATGCCCGCTGATGCTCTGCTCGCACGCATCCCGCACCTGCGGGTGCGTCGCGTACACCTCCTGCACCATCGTCCCCAACAGGCAGGTGAACTCCGGCAGCGATCCCCGCAGCAGCGACTTGCGAAAGTCGATGTACGCCAGCAGCCGCTCCAGCGGATCCGCCACCGCCTGGTACGGCGCCCCCCCAAACAGAGCGCCGGTCATCGTGTTCCAATGCTCCACTGCCGCCAGCGCCAGGTCTTCCTTGCTCTTGAAATGGTAGAAAAAGCTTCCCTTGGTCAGCCCCGCCGCCTCGCAGACGTCCTCCACCCGGGTCGCCTGATAGCCCTTCTCCCGGATTACTCGCAGAGCAGCATCGAGTAGCTTTTTCTTAGATTCGTGTTGATTTGGTGTGGTTTCCATTAACATACCAACCAGTAGGTATGTACACTAGGCGGCCCACAACGCCCTTGTCAAGCCCTCGATCGGAATTCTTGATCAGGACGGCATTCCGGCCTTAGCGGGGGCTCAAAGCCGGAGCCTGAAACTGGGACCTCTGTGTTCTCTGTGCCCTCTGTGGCGGAGCTACATCCGTCCCGCCCCGATCCCCTCGCTCACCGACGCCAGCGTCTCCGCCCGCATCGGCGGCATGCCGCCCGTCTGCGACGCGACCCACGCGCCCCACCGGTTCCCCGCCTCGTTCAGAGTCTCCAGCGGCGCGCCATCCAGATAGTAGTGTGTCAGTGCGGCCGTAAACGCATCGCCCGCTCCCACCGTATCTTTCACCCGCGTCTTCAGTCCATGGTGCCGATGATGGCTTCCGCGCGTGACCAGCAGGCTGCCCCGCGATCCCAGAGTCACGCACACCAGCTCCATCGGATACCGCTCCATCAGCCGCCGCGCCCCGCGCAGCATCTCCTCGTCATCCTCCGCCTGGTTCGGGTAAGGACACGCGCCCGTTCCCACCAGCACATGCGGCAGCTCATGCACGTTCAGCTTCAGAATCGTTGCCCGGCCCAGCGAATCCCGCAGCACGTCCGGCGTCCAGAACGGTTTGCGCAGATTCACGTCGAAAATCCGCACGCAGTCCCGCCGCGTCTCGTCCAGAAACGCCCGGATCGCCCCCTGCGACGTCTCCCCGCGCTGCGCCAGGGTCCCGAAGCACACCGCATCCGCCGTCCGCGCCAGATCCCGCCACTCCGGTGTCAGCGTCAGGCGGTCCCAGGCTACCGGCTCATGGATCGTATATTCCGGCTCGCCGGTCTCCAGCGAAACCGTCACCGTGCCTGTGGCATATTCGCAGTCGCTCTGCAGAAACCGGCTCTCGGCCGGCAGCTCTTCCAGAGCGCGATGCGCCTCTTCACCCAGAGCATCGGAGCCGACCCGGCTCGCCACCACCGCCCGATTCCCCAGCCGCCCCGCCATCACCGCGAAATTCGCCGGCGCTCCCCCCAGCCGCCGTCCCTCCGGCAGCAGATCCCACAGCAGCTCGCCCAAGCCCACCACCACCCGCTGCCGCGTTTCCGGTCGTCGCGTCACTTCCCCCATCGGCCGCCCCTGGGGCTTCCTCAGTTCACCGCCCCGGCTTTCTCGGTCCCACACATAGGACGCACCCGCCCTGCTTTCGACTCAGGCACGCCCGCGCTTTTCAGCAGGCTGTTCATCCTGAGAAAAACTGCGTTCGTCCACCCGAATCCGATCACGTTCTGGCGGTACCCCGTCGCCACCTGCACCTCCGCCGAACCGGTGACTACGTCGTATTTCTCCCGAATCGTATGCTCGCAGGCAAAATTATCACGAATGGTCGCCGTGAATTCCTGCGACACCAGCGCCGCGTCCTTGATATCTCCGGCTTCTTTCATCCCATCAACAGCCACCCACGTCGCCGGCGCCCAACCGTAGGGATAATCCCACTGCACGCCCGACTCCGTCGTGCTCATCGCCAGCCCGCCCTTGTGGTTGAACAGTCCAAAGTTTGCCTCCACCCGTTTGGCCTGCTCCGGACTCGCCGACCCGCCGAACAGCGGGTAAAACGTCGTCAGGTAGTTGTAGCTCGACGGCTTGCCCGTCTCGAAGTCGTAGTCGAAATACATCCCCTTTTGTTCGTTCCACAGGTACTTGTTCATCGCCGCCCGCCGCGCCGCGGCCGCAGCCTCCCAGCGCTTCGCTTCGTCGGGCTTGCCCACCTGGCCCGCCATCCACGCCAGATCCCCCTCATACTTATAGAGCAGGGCATTCAGTCCCACCGACGCGTAATGATGCGTCGACCCATCGAAAACGCCCCACCGGAACGATGGATCGAACCCCGACTCCCGCATCGCCCGATCGCCCTTGTAGAAATCCTTCGTGAGCCAGTGCGTCCCCTCGTGCGCCCGCGCGCACACCACCGAAACCCCGGGATCGCAGCTCACCGCTTCCACTTTCTCCCGATTCGCCGCCGTAGCCAGCGTCGCCGGCCCATCCACCAGATAGCTGCTCCCCTGTCCCGGATGCGCCAGCAGCCACCGGATCACGTTCTGGTAATACGCATCGTCGTCCGCCATCTCCGGCACCGGACCCGCGCCGAAGTCGTAATACCGCGCCAGCCCCGTATTCCCGGCCAGATGCGCCTCACCCGTCCACAAAGAGTGATCCTTCACCGCATAGTGATACGCCCGCTCGATCCACGCGTGCGCCTCCGCCTTGTGTCCCCGCTTCATCTCCGCGTCGTAGACGTCGCGGATCATCGACGACAAAAAAGGCGGCTGCGAGCGCGTCAGGTAATACGTCCGGTTTGCATTCAGCAGTCCGCCGTAATATTCGATCTCAAAGAAGAAGTTCTCCACCATCCCCCGCGCCAGGTCCACGCGGCCATCCTCCAACAGCCCCAGCAGGATGAAGTAGCTGTCCCACCCATACATCTCGTTGAACCGCCCGCCCGGCACCACATAGGGATGCGGCAGATACAGCAGTCCCTCGTGCGCCAGCTTCACGTTCTGCCCCAGCCGCGCGATCTTCACCGGCAGCCGGTCCACTTCGACGCCGCATTTCGTCCCCAGCGCTGCCACATCCGCCGGCTCCGCAAAATCCTGCGGCAGATACAGCACCGGCTGGGTCCGCACCTTCGGATCCACAATCGTCGTGCACTCCGTCATCGATCGCTGCAGCGTCGACCACGCGTCGTGGATATACCCATCGATGCTCAGCTTCGGTGACGGCGCCGGCTGCAGCGCCGGCTGGCCGCTCTGCGGCGCCGCCGTCGGCCGCCCCGTCTCCTGCGCTCCCGCCGGCAGGCTCATCCCCCACGCCGCCATCAGCGCGGCACACACTGCAACTGCCCTGTTCCTCATCCGCATGCCGCTCATCTCCTGCCCTTCCAATCCGTCCCTGCATGATAAACCTGGATTTCGCCGCCCACCCATGCAGCCCCCCGGCGCAAATCCGGTTCTAAGACACGGGCCCCCCTCAAGCTGCGAACTCAGGCACGTGAAAGGTCACCGCTGTGACGCACCCAGTGAAAGAATCCGGTCCTGCCCCATCCTCTTCAAATTCCTCGCACAGCCACCGCAGGCTTCGCCGCATCCTCATCTGGGTCAGTTCCATCCTCGCCGTTCTGGTCATTGCGGCCCTCATCGCCGGCGACATCCTCCTGCACCACGCCAGCCCCATGCTCAAGGCCAAAGTCATTCAGACCTTAAGCACCCGCTTTGACAGCCGCGTCGAGCTGGATAAGTTTCAGGTCTCCCTCCTCAAAGGCTTCCAGGTCTCCGGTTCCGGACTCAAGCTCTACCCCAACCACCTCCAGATCGACGCCCCGCTCATCGCCGTCGACCATTTCTCCTTCCGCGTCCTCGGCTGGCGCCAGCTCCTCAGCACCCCTCTGCTCATCCACCACGTCCAGGTCAACGGCCTCTCCATTCACATGCCGCCCAAAGACCAGCGCGCGAACATGCCGCACCTCTCCGACAACCAGAAGCCCGGCGAAGACCAGAGCCACGCCGGCATCAAGATCGAAGTCGTCGAAATCGACGTCGACCAGGCCAATCTCGTCATTGAGAACGGTAAGCCCAACAAGGTGCCGCTCACCTTCGTCATTCACAAGCTGGTGCTCAAGTCCGTCGCCGCCGGCCAGCCCATGAAGTTCCACGCCACCCTCGTCAATCCCAAACCCATCGGCAACATTGACTCTTCCGGCGACTTCGGTCCCTTCAACGCCGATTCACCCGGCGACACCGCTGTGCGCGGCACCTACTCCTTCAGCCACGCCGACCTCAATACCATCAAAGGCATCGGCGGCATGCTCGCCTCCACCGGCAGCTACCAGGGCCAGCTTGACAACATCACCGTCGACGGCGAAACCACCACGCCCAACTTCTCCCTCGACCTCGCCAATCACTCCCTGCCGCTCAACACCAAATTCCACGCCATCGTCGACGGCACCAACGGCGACACCTGGCTGCAGCCCGTCGATGCCTGGCTCCGCCACACCCACATCATTGCCAAAGGCGAGGTCGTCCGCATGCCCAACGTTCATGGCCGCGACATCCGCCTCGACGTCACCGTGGACCCCGGCAACATCCAGGACCTCCTCTACCTCGCCGACAAGGATCCCCAGCCGCTCATGAACGGCCAGGTCACGCTTCACACGCAGTTCGATCTGCCGCCCGGCCCCCAGGACGTCCCGCGCCGGCTCCGCCTCAAGGGCAACTTCCAGCTCCTCGACATCCACTTCAGCAGTCCAAAAGTTCAGAGCAAGATTGATGAGCTCAGCCTCCGCGGCCAGGGCCATCCGAAGAAGGCCGGCCAGGAAGGCGATGCCCTCAAAAATGGCAACAACCAGGCTGCCACCGCCGCCGACGTCGCCTCTGAAATGCGCGGCAACTTCATCCTCGACGACGGCAAAATTACCCTGCCTACGTTGAACTATCGCGTTCCCGGAGCCGAGGTCGCGCTTAAGGGCTCCTACAGCATAACCAATCAGAATCTCGACTTCACCGGACAGGCCCGCCTCGACGCGCACGTCTCCCAGATGGTCACCGGCTGGAAATCCTGGCTCCTCAAGCCCGTCGACCCGTTCTTCGCCAGAGACGGCGTCGGCACCGAAGTCCCCATCAAAATCGGTGGCTCCAGTTCCCACCCCGACATCGGGTTGAATTTTTAGCGGGTTAGCTCAGGCCTTCCATCTCAGTGCGAACCGCCTGCTCCAGCGGATGCAGATCGTGCTGGATCGTCAGCCAGATCAGCCTCTCATCGACGCCTTCATATTCGTGGCGATAGATGTTGGCGGCCGCAGCCACGGCCGTCCAGTCAATCTCCGGATATCGATCCCTGATCGCATCCGGCAGCCGCCGGCTCGCTTCCGAAATGATCTCCAGTGCACGGATCACTGCTACAGGCTGCGCCGGTCGGCGGCCAAATCAGAGCGCTCCATCCCGGCAGTAAACTCCCGGATCGCGTCGATATTGTCGAGAATGTCCCGCGGCCGGACTCCGGGGTTCTTAGAATGCGGTCACAGCATCGCGCAGTATGTTCTCCCGCAGCATCGGCTTCAGAGTCCTGCGATTCACCACGTCGCCGGATCCTCCACATACAGCCTCAGCCGCGCATATTGGAACAAGCCGAGGGCCTGCGCCTCATCCAGTTCCACCAGCACATCCACATCGCTGTCGGCTCTCGCTTCTCCGCGAGCAACCGAGCCGAACACCGCCGCGTGGGCCACACCCAGGTGCCGCAGCTCGCCCTCATGGGCGCGTAGCGCGGTTAGGACGTTCTGGAGCGAAGCCGCCATCTCAGCCGTAGTGTACCGCCAGGACCTGGCAGTTCCCTCGTTTCTCATTCTTCATCCAGCCCATCCGCCGGCCCGGCAAACTCTAACCCTAAACTCCAAACTCTTCTCCTATAAACTTCTCTCAGCATGCCCCACGACGATCCCGAGCGCCTCGTCTCCGCCGCCCGCGCCGACGACGAGAACTCCTTCGAGCTCAAGCTCCGGCCCCGCCGTCTCCAGGAGTTCATCGGACAGACCAGGGCCAAGGAACAGCTGGACATCGCGCTCCAGGCCGCGCGCTCGCGCGGCGAAGCCCTCGACCACGTCCTCCTCTTCGGCCCCCCCGGCCTCGGCAAGACCACCCTCGCCACCATCATCGCCAACGAGCTCGACGTCGCCTTCCAGCAGACCTCCGGCCCCGCCCTCCAGATCCAGGGCGACCTCACGGCCATCCTCACCAACCTGCGCGAGCGCCAGGTCCTCTTCCTCGACGAGATCCACCGCCTCCAGCCCGTGCTGGAAGAAAAGCTCTACACCGCCCTCGAGGACTACAAGCTCGACATCATCATCGGCCAGGGCCCCGCCGCCCGCACCCATGTCATGGAGATTCGCCCCTTCACCTTCGTCGCCGCCACCACGCGTCCCGGCCTGCTCTCCTCGCCGCTCCGTTCGCGCTTCGGCATCCTGCTCCGCCTCGAGTTCTATACCGACGACGAACTCCGCTTCGTCGTGAAGCGCTCCGCCGAAGTCCTCTCCATCCCCATCACCGAAGATGGAGCGGCCGAGATTGCCATGCGCTCCCGTGGAACCCCGCGCATCGCCAACCGCCTGTTAAGACGCGTGCGCGACTTCGCCCAGGTCCGCGCCCAGGGCCGCATCGACCGCCCCACCGCCTGCGACGCCCTGAAGATGTTAGAAGTCGACGCCCACGGCTTCGACGAATTAGACCGCCGCCTCATGCTCACCATCATCGAAAAATACGATGGAGGCCCCGTCGGCCTGGGAACCTTAGCCGCGACGTTAGCCGAAGAAGAAGACGCCTTAGAAGAGGTCTACGAACCGTTCCTGATACAAATCGGCTTCTTAGACCGCACCCCAAGAGGCCGCATGGCCACTCGGCTAGCGTATGAGCACTTCGGCCTGCCCCTGCCAAGGCGCCAGGGCGGCCTGTTTTAATCAAATCCGTTTTTCGACCGCGTTCGAGCGGCCGCACCTGCCCGCAGACATCCGTACGACTCCTGCCCAATCAGCGCCATTTGATGACAGGCGCCCCACCGGGCAGAAATCGAATTCCAAGTTTCCCGCGGATGCCGTCACTTACCCCCTGCAGCATTCTATAAACGGATTTAAATCGATCCTGATTGAAAAGAGCGGCCCAAAACATCTGGCGAAGTACACGAGATATCGCGAAGCGCTTTGTTTTCGAGGTAGGGTATAAGTGCCACATGCTATAGATGATATTGCGCGCCCGGTAGTACTCTCGCCATGGAGCATAATTAGCGAGAATGTAGTCCCTGCCAAGCATGCGTACCTTGCGTGCATCGCCAATTGAGTGTGCGAAATGGCAATTCCTGACAACGGCGATCAAGAATCCCTGCGAGCGCATCCGCAAACAGTACTCAAAGTCAAAAAAGTCCATGAAGAATTCGGGCCGAGGCAGCCCTACGCGTCGAGCGGCCTCACTGCGCACAAGCGAGCCTGAAGTGATTGCGAGATCGGCAAACCAGAGGGGGCGCTGGAGAAGTTCGGCGGAGGGCTTGACGAAGCCTTCATCCCATAAAAGCGGCGGATACGGCATTCCGGTGGATTCATTGACCGGGAGAGGCACCATCATTCCCAATTCCAGCCCGGGACGAATGAGAGCGAACCCCGCGAGCAACTCCTCCAGCGCATTGGCCCCTGGAACACTGTCGTCGTCAAAGGTCCATACCCAATCGTGCCCCTTCTCCAGTGCCGCGTAGCGCAATCCCTCCGCCCAGCCGCCGGCCGCTCCCAAATTCCTCGCCATAGGCAGGACGGTAACCTGCGGGTATCGCTCAGCCAGCATTGCGGCACTACCGTCCGTCGAGCCGTTGTCGACAATGACAATTTCCTGCAGGGGGCGGGTCTGCCGCATCAGGGCTTCAATGTGCCGCGGCAGGATGCGGATTGCGTTATAGGCCGTAGTAATGCTGGCGACAGAAACGCCTGAGCCGAGTTCTTGTTCTGGAACTAGCATCGGGGAAAATTGACTCCACCCGCTATACCCGGGGAGACGGTGGATTTTGGTGGAGCCGGCTCATGACGGGTGCCGTGGGGGTGTGTCTTTGGCTGGATAGTGCCCATTCAGGCCATCACTATATCACCCTCAGCCGCTGGTGTCACGTCTCATAAGTAATAGAATTAAGTGGCTAATTCGAGATGCAATGGTACTTTGTGCCCACTTACATGTCGAGCCTCGATCAGGTCGAACGCCGGGTCGATCTCATCGCTTAGTAAGCCATCCGCGGCCGCTCACTCAGGACCGCCGGCGAACCCATCCCCACAATCGACCAATCTCGCGCACGCAGCCGAAACTCCAGGTCCTTGCCTGAACCGCCACGGCCCCATCTCCCGGAACCGCCAGAGGATGTACACGTATTTCCCGGGACAGCACACTGGACTGCACGAGAAGCCGGAAGGGGAGCTCGGCACTGCGAGCCAACCCGGCCGCAGGTAGTATACTTTGGGTGCCCGGAAGGTGAACCACTCTCTCTTTGAGGTGTATAGGTGTATGCCGTTGGACGTGCTCAGTAAGCATATTGGTGGCGATGTAGTCGTTCTGACTCCCAGGGTGCTCGGTGACGAGAGAGGCTTCTTTATGGAGACCTATCGAGCCGATAATTTCCGTGACTTCGGACTTCCCACGGATTGGGTCCAGGATAACCACTCTCGTTCCGCGAAGGGCGTGCTGCGCGGCCTGCATTTCCAATGGGAACCTCCGATGAGCAAACTGATGCGTGTAACCAGCGGTGCAGCCTTTCTTGTCGCGGTCGACATCCGTAAAGGTTCACCGACGCTGGGGCAATGGTTCGGTTTGGAGGCTTCGGCGGATAACAAAAAGCAGGTCTACGCCCCCTATGGTTTCGCCCGGGGTTTTTGTGCTTTGACCGACGGCTGCGAAGTCCAGTACAAATGCACCGGGCTCTACAATTCAGGCGCGGAATCCGGAATCTTCTATAAAGATCCCGAGATTGGCGTCGAGTGGCCCTTGCAGGATGTTCAGGTATCCCATAAGGATTCCAGCGCTCAGTCACTGAAGCAGTGGCTCGCCTCGCCGCTCTCCGAAAACATTACCTATAAGCCAACGCAGCATCCCGTGAAGGAGTGAACCAATGCACATTCTGATTGCCGGCGGTGCCGGCTATGTGGGTTCTGCTCTGATCCCAAAGCTTCTGGATCGTGGTTACAAAGTCGATGTAGTCGATCTGTTCTGGTTTGGTAACAATCTGCCGGAAGAGGTTGGGGTCCTCGAAAAGGATATCTTCGATCTGCAGGTGTCAGACTTGTCCGGATTCGATCAGGTCATTTTCCTGGCCGGCCTTTCGAATGATCCTATGGCTGACTTTTCTCCCGCGAAGAATTTTGTGTTCAATGCTTCCGCGCCGGCCTATCTTGCCTATATTGCAAAAAAGGCGAAGGTCAGGCGATATATCTATGCGAGCTCCTGTTCCGTGTACGGCTACACTGAAAATCAGCTGTTCGATGAAGACAGTCCGGTTAGTTCCTCATATCCATATGGTATCTCCAAGCTGCAGGGAGAAAAAGCCGTAACGCAGATGGTCAGTCCGGAGTTTTCCGTGATTGCCCTCCGAAAAGGCACTGTTTCGGGATACAGCCCGCGCATGCGGTTTGATCTGCTCGTCAATACGATGTTTAAGTGCGCGATGCAGGAAGGTGTCATCCACGTGACCGACCCTGCTATCTGGAGGCCGTTCCTTGCCATCGAGGACGCCACCATGGCATACACCCGAGCGATTGAGGCGAATGATTCGCTGAGCGGTATCTTCAACATTGCTTCCGGCAACCACACCGTCGGTGAAGTAGCCGATCTTGTCAAGCTGACAGTGGAGGAAGAGCTGGGAAAGAAGATCGCTCTCGACATCAAACATATAAAGGATATGCGGAACTATAAAGTTTCGATTGAGCGGGCCGAGACGATCCTGAGTTTCCACCCACATCAGAGTGTCCGATCCATCGTACGCAGCCTGATCTCGAACATGGACAAGTACGCCGATCTGGATAATCCGCTCTATTACAACATCCGGGTTTTCAGGGAGCTCGATAAGCAGAATCAGGGGGCGGGTCAGGCGCCGCTCGCCGCGACGGGGTCCCGTCCATGAGAATTGCGGTATTGGGGTCCAATGGGCAACTCGGCAGCGATGTATGTAAGGCATTCACTCAAAATGGCGACGAGGTCGCGGCGCTGACGCACGCGGAGATTGAGTTAGCTTCCGCAGAGTCGGTCCAGACTGCTCTTTCAGCGGCAAACCCTGAATTCATCGTCAACACCGCCGCCATGCATCACGTGGAGAAATGCGAAGCGGATCCGCTCGCAGCGTTCGCCGCCAACGCCGTTGGTGCGAAGAATGTGGCGGACTGGGCAAAAAACGCGGGCGCTGCCATTGCCTATGTGAGTACGGACTATGTATTTGACGGGCGCAAAGGCGCTCCCTATGTAGAAGGGGATCTCGCGGGTCCGTTAAATGCGTATGGAGTTACCAAGCTGGCAGGAGAGCACTGTACGGCCGCGACTTCTCCCCGGTATTTCATCCTCCGCGTGTCAGCCATCTACGGGCGCCACCCCTGTCGCGCAAAGGGAGGTCTCAATTTTATTGAGCTTATGCTGAAGCTCTCCCGGGAACGAGATAAGTTACGCGTCGTGGACGATGAGTTTGTATCGCCAACGCCGACGACTCAGGTCGCCCAACAACTGGTCGCGCTAAGCCGATCCCAGGAGTACGGGCTTTATCACGGCACGGCTGAAGGAAGCTGCTCCTGGTACGAATTCGCTCGTGAGATATTCAGTGCCACTGGAACCGTCGTGCGGCTGGAGAAGGCGGATCCGGGGGAATTTCCGGCGAAGGTACAGCGCCCCAAATACTCCGTTCTGGAGAACAGCGCGCTCAAGGCATCCGGGATGAATGTGTTCACGGACTGGCGCCAGGGCCTGGAAGCTTACCTTAAGGGTCGCGCAGAGTTGGCATCAACGCAGGCGCATTGAGAAGGTCAATTGAACACGGGAAATGATCGGCATTATGACGTTGCCATTGTAGGAGCTGGAATCGTCGGTCTTGCTGTGGGACTGCAGTTGCTCCGAAGGCACCCAGGTATCCAGGTCGCAGTGCTCGATAAGGAAAAGCAGATAGCTTCCCACCAAACAGGCCATAACAGTGGCGTAATCCACTCCGGCTTATATTACAAACCGGGCTCGCTCAAGGCGCGACTCTGTGTTGAAGGCAGAGCCGCCATGGTTGATTTCTGCAGCGAGCACGGCATCCCGCACGAAGTCTGCGGCAAGATCATCGTTGCAACCGGGGAACGTGAAATCCCCGGCCTCCAGGAGTTGTTGCGCCGAGGACGCGCCAATGGGGTGATGGGCCTCCGCGAACTGGAGGCAGCGGAGATTCGCGAGATCGAGCCTCATGCTTCCGGCATCCGCGGGATTCACGTCCCGTCCACTGGAATTACTGACTTCAAAGCAGTGTCCTCGAAATACGCTGAGATCATTCGACAGTGCGGTGGAGAAGTTCTCACGAGCTGCGGGGTTGAGAGGATCCTTCGTGAATCCGGCCGGATCGTGCTGGAGACGACCTGCGGTGTTGTGCGCACTCGGTTCGCGGTCAACTGCGCCGGCTTACAAAGTGACCAGATTGCAAAAATGGCTGGAGCGAGTTTTGGTTTGCGAATCGTGCCATTCCGGGGCGAATACTACGAACTGGTGCCCTCCAGGCGACACTTGATCCGTGGACTGGTTTATCCGGTGGCTGATCCCAGATTTCCATTCCTGGGAGTACATTTCACCCGGCACGTAGGGGGTGGGGTCGAGGCCGGCCCCAACGCAGTGTTTTCCTTCAAGCGCGAGGGCTACGCCCGAACCTCTTTCAGTCTCGGTGACACGGTTTCTACCGTATTCTTCCCCGGCTTCTGGAAAATGGCTGCTCGTCACTGGCAAAGCGGTCTCGGCGAAATGTATCGCTCGTGGAGCCGAGGGGCATTCACTCGTGCGCTGCAAAAGTTGCTGCCTGAACTCACAGAGCACGATATTCAGCCGGGAGGTTCCGGGGTGCGTGCCCAGTGCCTGGATCGTTCGGGGAATCTGCTGGACGACTTCTATTTTGTCCACCAGGATCGGTTTCTGCATGTTTGTAACGTTCCATCTCCGGCAGCAACGGCCTCGTTGGTCATTGGGAGAGAGATTGTCCGGAAACTCGAAGAGGACGCCGGCTTTAAAAGAGTGCAGGTTACTGCCGGGCAAGGAGTCTGATCGAGCGCGTCCCTGGGACGGTCGCCTCGGCATGACCGTCAGCCGTCGCGCGACTGCGCGAATGCTGGCGAACCACCGGCCCGCGTTGGCGCGACCCATGCAGGCCCGCCATTGAGCGACCCAACCCGTCACTGTGCTGCCCGCAGCCGGTCCGGGACAGCCCGATTACGCCCTTGCCCCCCCTCTTGTGGAAATCGTGTCAAGAGGGTCCACCTCAAACCAAAGTCACAGCCGCTGATTCCAAACCGCTTCCTCGCCAAAATACACAACCAAATCTGGCAGGAAATCTCGCTGGACTTGGTATTCTAAAAATAGAGGGGAAAAACGAAATTCCCCCCGAGAAGGCTGCCCATCCGGCAGCCTTTTCTGTTGCCCACAAGGATGCCGCTATGCCCAGCCGCTGCCGCCAATCCGTTCGCGCTCACCGGCAGAAACGCCTGGGTCCTCCTGTCGCCCAGCCTCAGGAGGTTGGCCTTTCACCATCGGGGGATACCCCATCGACGTTACCTTTGCGCCCCTGTGGAATCAACAGAACCTTCCCAGCATGCCCATCGAAAACGATCTCCTTTTTCTCCCCTCGCGACCTCCCGGATCCGTCCGCGAGCTATCCTGTTCCGTGCCCCCGCCCGCCCTCGCCCCGCTCATCGACCGCCTTCGCCAGGGGGACACCCGCGCCCTCGCCCGTGCCCTCACGCTCGTCGAAAATGACGCTCCCGAAGCGCCGGCCCTTCTCTCCGCCTGCTTCCCCCACTCCGGCCGGGCCCTCCGCCTCGGCATCACCGGAGCCCCTGGCGCCGGTAAAAGCACTGTCGTCGACCGCCTCGCCCGCGCCTTCCGCGCCCAGAACCGGACCGTCGGCGTCCTCGCCGTCGATCCCACCAGCCCCTTCACCGGCGGAGCCCTCCTCGGCGACCGCATCCGTGTCGCCGGCCTCCACGACGACCCCGGCTTCACTTTCCGCTCCATGGCCACCCGCGGCTCCCTCGGCGGACTCGCCCTCTCGACCGCCGACTGTGCCCTCGTCCTCGAAGCCAGCGGCAAGGATGTCGTGCTCATCGAAACGGTCGGCGTCGGCCAGGACGAAATTGAAATCGCCCGCCTCGCCGACATCACCCTCGTCGTCCTCGTTCCCGGCATGGGCGACGACGTCCAGAGCCTCAAAGCCGGCGTTATGGAAATCGCCGACATCTACGTCATCAACAAAGCCGATCGCGAAGGCGCCCACCGCGTTGAGCAGGAAATCCGCGCCCTGCAATCCCTCGCCACCAAACCCGAAGATCGCACTCCGCCCATCGTCCGCACCATCGCGACAACCGGCGAAGGGATCGATACCCTCGCCGCTTCAATCGCCGACATGCACCAGTGGCTGCAACAAGACAATCGCCTCACGCAGCGCCGCGCTCTCCATTGGCGCCGCCGCCTCGACGCGATGCTCCGCGCCGAGCTCATGCGCCGCGCCCGGAAGAACGGATTCGACGCCGGCGTCCTGCAGTTCCATGCGGCCCGCATCGCCTCCGGCCAGCAGGACCCGTGGCAGCTCGTCGCCCAGCTTTCGCAGAAGGTGTTCTCTGGCTCGTGAGAGCAGCGAAGCTACCCGAGTCGCGACGTTGGGCGGAGAGAATTTCGCCTGGTTCGGCGCCGAAGGCGCGTTCGCCCGTGACGGCCAGTCACCCTCTCGAGGGTGATACTTTCAGAATCTCCCGTCCAATGACCATGCGCTGGATTTCGCTGGTGCCTTCGCCGATGGTGCAGAGCTTCACGTCGCGGTAGAACTTCTCCACCGGGTAGTCCTTGATGAAGCCGTAGCCGCCGTGGAGCTGGACGGCCTCGTTGCAGATTTTCACCGCGACTTCCGATGCGTAAAGCTTCGCCATGGCGGATTCCTGGGTCACGCGCCTGCCCGCATCTTTCAGCA
Organism: Acidobacteriaceae bacterium; assembly: GCA_036269135.1. Lineage (GTDB taxonomy): Bacteria > Acidobacteriota > Terriglobia > Terriglobales > Acidobacteriaceae > Palsa-343. The sequence continues at coordinate 97,100 of DATASQ010000067.1, read as the reverse complement.
CCGCCGCGCGCAGGGTGAGCAGGCGCGCGGCATCCAGCTCGGTGGCCATGTCGGCGAGCTTCCACTGAATGCCCTGGAACTCGGCGATGGCTTTGCCGAATTGCCTGCGCTGCTTCACGTACTTCACGCTGGCATCGAGAGCGCCACGCGCCATGCCGAGCGATAAGGCTGCGATAGAGATGCGTCCGCCATCGAGCGTGCGCATGGCGTCCACGAAGCCTTCGCCTTCTTTACCGAGCAGGGCATCGTCGGGCAGGGAGCAGTCCTCGAAGATGAGCTCGGAGGTGTCCGAGGCGCGCAGGCCGAGCTTGTTTTCCTTCTTGCCAGGACGGAAGCCGGGCGTGCCTTTTTCAACGACGAAAGCGGAGAGGCCGTGGGTGCCCTCGTCCTTGTTGGTGACGGCGATGATGACGGCGACGTCGGCGTAGTGGCCGTTGGTGATGAAGGTCTTGTTGCCGTTCAGGATCCAGCGGTCGCCCTGGCGGACAGCGGTGGTGCGGGCGGCCGCGGCGTCGGAGCCGGAACCAGGCTCAGTGAGCGCCCACGCGCCGAGATGTTCGCCGGTGGTGAGTTTGGGCAGGTACTTCTTCTTCTGAGCTTCGGATCCGGCGAGAAAGATGTGGTTGGTGCAGAGGGAATTATGCGCGGCGACGATGATGCCGATCGATCCATCGACGGCGGAGAGCTCTTCGATGGCAAGCATGTAGTCGGTGTAGCCGAGGCCGGCCCCGCCGTATTCGGGCGGAAAGATGACGCCCAGCAGGCCCATCTGTCCAAGCTGCCTGACGACTTCCACGGGGAACTCGGAGGCCTCGTCCCAGCGAAGCACGTTGGGAGCGATTTCGCGGGCAGCAAAGTCCCGGATCTCGCGGCGGAGAGCTTCCTGGTCCTCCGTGAGCGTGAAGGGGAAGGTGGCGGATTGCTGGGCGGACACGGATTGGGCAGAGGTCGTCATAGGGCTCGATGGAAGAGATGCGAAAACCCGGTAGGGTAACAGGTTCGGAGGAGAGTTGGCGAGGTGACTGCCCACCCCGTCCGCGATGAACCCGCGGACAAGGATGGTGCACTCCCGCGCTCAGCGCAGGCTGGCGGGTGGAGGCTCGAAGGCGGAGAGCTGCTTAAACGCCCCGTCAGGCAGGGGGAGGGCGGCGGCAGCGACGTTTTCTTCCAGATGATCGGGGTTGCTGGTGCCGGGGATGGGCAGCGTGACCGGCGAACGGCGCAGCAGCCAGGCCAGAGCCACCTGCAGGGGCGTGGCGGCGAGGTCCCTGGCGATCTTCTCCAGCAGCTCGTGGGCCGAGCGGTTCTGCCCGAGCGGAGCCCAGGGGATGAAGGCGATCCCGTTCTTCTCGCAGAAGTCGAGGAGGAAGTCCCACTCGCGGTCGGCGAAGCTGTAGCGGTTCTGGACCGAAACGATGGGCGTGATTTTGCGGGCGCGCTCGAGGTGTTCGAGGGTGACGTTGGAGAGCGCGAGGTGACGGATTTTGCCCTGCTCGCGGAGCTTCTCCAGGGTCTGCATAGACGCGTCGAAAGAAACGGCCGGATCGGGGATGTGGAGCTGGTAGACGTCGATCGCGTCGAGCTTGAGGCGCCGAAGGCTTCCATGGACGGCGTCTTCGAGGTGTTTGGGGCTGGCGTTGTGGACCCACTGACCCGGGCCGACACGCCCCCATCCGCCTTTGGTCGCGATGACGAGACCTTGCGGGTAGGGGTGCAGGGCTTCGGCGATCAGCTCTTCGGAGACGTTGGGGCCATACGAGTCGGCGGTATCGATGAAGTTGACGCCCAGCTCGACCGCGCGGCGGAGAGTCCTGAGGGCGGCAGGCTTGTCTTTGGGAGGTCCCCAAACGCCCGGTCCGGTGATGCGCATGGCGCCAAAGCCGAGGCGGTGCACGGTAAGGTCGCCGAGGTTGATGTTGCCGGCAGCGGCGGCATTCGGAGTCGCAGGGGTGGGCATGAAATCTCCTCTGTTGGGTTCGATGGGCCGGACGACGACAGGTTGCGGATTGCGGCCGGAGAAAATCCAAGAATAGCTGGTTTTCGAGATGAGGCCGCGGGGCAAACAGTGCAGCGCGGCGGCAGGACAACCGCGTTTTGCTCCGATCAAAAGGGGGGTATTGCGAGGGGGGCAAGAGGGAGTATGCTCCTCGGCTGTATCAGGGTCCCTCTGTTCGGCCAGAGAGGGACGAAGGGACGGGCACCGTTCTTTGAAGGGAGAGTGAGCCGATGAACGGATTATGGATTGCGCACTTCAATGCCGGTCCGGCGCATGGCAATGGACTGGCGGTCTTTCGCGCGGGGGAGATCCTGGGTGGCGACCTGGCGCACACCTGGGTGGGAACGTATGAGGAGGAGGGCCGGAATCTGTATGCGCGGGTGCGGGTGGCACCGTATGTGGAATCGCAGGATGAGGAGCCAAGGGTGCCGGACCGGCCTGTGACGATGACGCTGCAGGGCGACTGTTCGGCGACCGATGCGCGCCTGGTCGGACATGCGGATGACAGCGAGGTGATGGTGTCGATCGAGATGCACAGGGCGGCGTAGTCAGATCGCAGGCCACGGGTGACAGGCTGCAGGGAGCAGCTAAGACTCGACCGGCTTGTCGGGCTGGGCTTTGTAGATTTCTTCCACGCGCTGGAGGGTGTCAATTTCGCTCACCGGCTTGTCGGTGCGGATGCGCACGATGCGGGGGAAACGCAGCGCGAAGCGGGAGGCGTGCCGCGACGAGCGCATCACGTTGTTGAAGGCGACTTCGAGGACGATGGTGGCTTCGACGGTGCGGGAGTGCCCGTGGTCGTCGAGAGTGTGGGCCTTGAACCAGCCGGTCATCTCGGCGATTTCGCGGTCGGTGAGGCCGGTGTAGGCTTTGCCGACATTTTTGAGCGGCGCCGCAGGGTCGTCGGGATCGCGAACCGCGAAGGTGTAGTCGCTGAGGACGGCGGCGCGGCGGCCGTTGCCGTATTCCACGCCGGTCACCACAACATCCAGCGTCGCGAGCTCGCGTTTGAGCTTGAGCCACGCGAGTCCGCGGCGGCCGGGCTGGTAGGCACTGGCGAGGGATTTGATCATGACGCCTTCGTTGCCGCGGGCGCGGGCATCAGCGTAGGTCTGGTCCAGTTGTTCGGCGGAAGCAAGGCGGCCGGCACCGGCGAGGATGAGGCGGGGGAAGGCCGAGGCTTCGGCGAAGAGGATCGACTGGCCGCCGGCAGCGAAGGCAGCGGTGACCGGTGACCAGCGGGAGCAGAAGTCTTCGAGTTGGCGGCGGCGTTCGGCGAGAGGCTCGTCGAGCAGGAGGGTCTCGCCGCGATAGAGCAGATCGAAGACCACGAGGACGGCGGGGACGTCGCGGCGCATTTCGGGGGTCACGCGCTTGCGGCCGAGGCGCTGCTGCAGGGCCGCGAAGGGGAGGGCGCGGGATTCGGCGGTGTTCGAGGCCGGTTTCCATGCCAGGATTTCGCCGTCGAGGATGGCGGGCTCGGTGATAGAGGCGAAGGCTTCGACCAGGTCGGGGAAGGCGGCGGAGAGGTCATCGCGATTGCGGGAGTAGAGAGCGGCCCTTTCTGGCGACAAGTGGAGCTGGGCGCGGATGCCGTCGAACTTGTCTTCGAGTTGCGCGGCTTTGAGGACCGAAGAGCGAACTGCAGCTCTATTCGACTCGCGGCTGGATTGCCGGCTGCGCCCCAAAGGCGGGCGCAGCGATTCGGATGCTTCGCTCGGGATGGCAGAGCTTTCCTGATCCGATGAATTCTCGGGAGAGCTGAATTCTTCAAGCACTTCTTCGGTGAAGCGGGCGATGGCTTCGTCGATCGATTGGACTGGGCTGGCGAGCATGAAGCCGATGGGGTGGAACAGCTTCATGCGAGCATCGGCGAGGCGGCCCTGGACGGCGAGGGCGACCACTTCGGGCAGCGAGCCCAGGAGCATCGACGCGCGCCGGACGGCCGCGGCGGCACTGGCCGGGGGTGGAGATTGGGCGGATCTCTCGCTTCTGGTGGTCGGCGGCCAGGCTTCGGCGATGGCTTCTTCGACGAGCGACTGCTGGACCCCGGTGCGCATGTCTCCGGTAAGGAGCTTGATGAGGTACTTGGCTTCGACCGGGATGGCGCGGCCGAGGAGATCGAGGAGAAGGCGGAGTTTGGGCTGGGGGCCGCGAGCTTCGGCGAGAGCGGCCAGAGCGGATTCGACTTCGGCGAGGGTGAGGGCGGCTTCCGCGGGCGCATGGCCATAGAGCAGATCGGCGGCAGCGGAGCCAAAGTCGCCGTAGCGGCGATAGGCGGCGGAGAGAGCTTCCGGGGAGGCGGTGGCCAGCTGGGCGACCGTCTTCGCGAGCAACGCTCCGCCGATGTTGAGTTTGCGGGCGTCGGTTTCCGGAAACGGCGTGCCGGAGAGCCAGAGGGCGGCGCGTCCGGCGTCCTCCAGGGGCAGGGAGCGGAGGTGGTCGGCGATAAAGGCGCGCTTTTCGAGTTTTTTGGCAGTCGCGGCCAGGGCGTCGCTGAGTTCTGCGAACTGGAGAAAGGCAGACATAGCGTTTAGCGGATAGCGTATAGCTTCGAGCCCGTAGCCGGTAGCCGGGAAGTCGGAGCCGGTAGCCACTGCAGATAGATGCTTGCGGCGCTGTGGGATCGGTCTTTTGGCAGGGAGCCTCATCGAATCGAAGTAGAATAGATCTTGATGATGTGGCTGTTTCCCATCGGCGTGCTTCTCTAGCGGCCCCGGCCGCCTTCGCCCTGCTGCGTCCTTTCCCTTTCAATTCAGATTTTGTACAACCGGTATTTCGCCGGGAGGATTTTATGTTTGAACGTTTGGAGCAGATTGAAACGCGGTTTCAGGACTTGTCCACGCAGATGGCCGAGCCCGAGGTGCTGAGCGACCACGAGAAATACCAGAAGATCGCGAAGCAGCATCGCGAGCTGGAGCCGGTGGTGGAGAAGTTTCGCGAGTACCGGGAGGTGACAACCGGGATTGCCGATGCGCGGGCGATGCTTGCTGAGACTGACCCTGAGATTCGCGCGATGGCGCAGGAGGAGCTGACGGCGCTGGAGGCGCGGGAGCCGCAGATTGAGGAAGACCTGAAGCTGCTTCTGCTGCCGAAGGATCCGAATGACGAAAAGAACGTCGTCCTCGAGATTCGCGCGGGCACAGGCGGCGATGAGGCCAGCCTGTTTGCGGCGGAGGTCTTCCGCATGTACGTGCGGTTTGCGGAGCAGCATCGGTGGAAGGTGGAGATTCTTTCGTCGTCGGAGTCGTCGGTGGGCGGAATGAAGGAAGTAATCGCGATCATCGAGGGCGACAAGGTGTATTCGCAGATGAAGTACGAGAGCGGCGTGCACCGGGTGCAGCGGGTTCCCGCGACCGAGACGCAGGGGCGCGTGCACACCAGCGCGGTCACGATCGCGGTGCTGCCGGAGGCCGAGGATGTGGACGTGAAGATCGAGGCGAAGGACCTGCGCATCGACACGTTCTGCTCGTCGGGGCCGGGCGGGCAATCGGTCAACACGACGTATTCCGCCGTGCGCATCACGCATCTGCCCACGAATACGGTGGTGAGCTGCCAGGACGAGAAGTCGCAGATCAAAAATCGCGAGAAAGGAATGCGGGTGCTGCGCTCGCGCCTGTACGAGATGGAGATGGAGAAGCAGCAGGCGGCGCTGGCGAAGGAGCGCAAGCAGCAGGTGGGCACGGGCGACCGCAGCGAGAAGATTCGCACGTACAACTTTCCGCAGAACCGGCTGACGGATCACCGCATCGGGCTGACGATTCACCAGCTGGCGGAGATTATGGAAGGCAGGATGCAGCCGGTGATCGATGCGCTGATCTCCCACTTCAACGCGGAGCGACTGAAGAGCGAAGCGGAAGCGATGGCCTGAGCAGGCAACAGGAAACTGGCAGTGGCCGAGGGCATGGGGGCTGTGCCGATTTGCATTGTGAGCGCCGCCGCCCGGTTCTTAGGATCGTGGGGTGAGAATCGAGTACGACCCCGCGAAGAGCCAGAGGAATGTTCGTGAGCGGGGATTATCCTTTGAGCGGGCCGCGGAATTTGACTTTGTGACAGCCACGATTGGGTTGAGGATCGCCACGGCGAGAAGAGGCGGGTTGCTTTGGGTTACCTCGATCGAAGATTGCATGTGCTCTGTTATCTTCCGATTGTCGGCGGTGTCCGTGTAATCAGTTTTCGCAAAGCGAACGACAGAGAGGCGAGACGGTATGGCAAACCGAAGACCCTTGACGAACGATGAAGGCGAAGTTCGCGAGCTGACTGAAGAGGATTTCGCCGCGATGAAGAAGTTCTCTGATCTGCCGGAGGAGGAGCAGCGCGTGCTGCGGGCGATCATGGAGGAGAACGCGGCGAAGAAGAAAGTAACGGTCCCCCTGTCCCGAGCGGTGGTCGAGAAGATGCAATCCACAGGCGAGGGCTGGGAGACACGGGTGGAAGAGGCCGTCGTGGAGTGGCTGGAGCGGCGGGCGAAGCGGGGCAAGGCCGCGTCCTGAGTCGCAAGGGTCAGGTTCGACCGCGCACAGTTCCCGGGGTAACTCCTCGGAAGAGGGATTGGGCTCCTGGCCGCAGGCAGCGATGATGAGGGAAGTTCGCGCGCTGACGGTAAACGCGCGCACAGGCCCTCTGTCGATGATCCCCTACTACAATCGAGGGGTCCTCATGAGGATTCTGGTGGAGATCAGGCCAGAGGGCGCCGGAGTTTGTTTCCGTTCTCCCGGAGCGGCGTTGAGCAGATTCCATCGTGACGAGGACGGACGAAAGCGTGCTCTCGACTATTGTGATGAGTCAGGCCAATACGCTGGCTGCGGTGCTGCACCGCGGAGTGGAGCGGCTGCGGGCGTTGCCCAACGGGCGGCGCGATGCACAGCAGCTGCTGCTGCGTATGTTGCAGCGGGATGGAGCCTGGCTGCTGGCGCATCCCGAGGCGACGCTGAACGATGAGCAGGCGCGTCGCTATGACGACTGGCTTGCGCGGCGCGAGCGGCGAGAGCCGGTGCAGTACATCGTGGGCGAGCAGGAGTTCTACGGGTTGGCGCTGAAGGTGACGCCGGACGTTCTGATCCCGCGGCCCGAAACGGAGCATCTGGTCGAAGCGGCGCTCGGGCTTGCGCCGCACGACCGCCCGGTCCGGATCTGCGACGTGGGGACGGGGTCGGGGGCGATTGCGGTGGCCCTGGCGCACCATTTGCCACTGGCCGAAGTGACGGCAGTGGACAAGTCGACGGAGGCCCTGGAGGTAGCGCGCGGGAACGCGGCGCAACATGGCGTGTCCGGGCGGGTGCGGCTGCTGCAGTCGGATCTGCTGGGAGCGGTGCGCGGAGAAAGATTCGACATGGTGGTGTCAAATCCGCCCTACGTGGCGACCGGCGAGATGCTGGAGGCGCAGGTGCGGCTCTACGAGCCGCAGCAGGCGCTGTACGCGGGGCCGACAGGTCTGGAAGTCTATCGGCGGCTGATTCCCGCGGCAAAGCAGGCGCTTGTCGAAGGCGGATGGCTGCTGCTGGAGATCGGCTTCGGGCAGCGGGATGCTGTTTCGGCGATGCTGGTGGGCTGGGACGCGGTGGAGTTTGTCAACGATCTGCAGGGAATCCCCCGCGTTGCCATCGCACGGCGGCGGGCCGCAGAATAGAAGGATGAGCGCAACCGCCATCGCAGAAACATCCGCACCGACAAGGGACTTTGAAGAGAAACTGAACCGGCTGGCCGAGGTGGCGATCCGGTCGGGACTGGGACTCGCCCAGGGGCAGGAACTGGTGATGACGGCCAGCGTCGAGGCGCTGCCGCTGGCACGCCTGATCACGAAGCACGCGTACAAGGCCGGCGCGTCATTGGTGACGACGCTGTTCACCGACGAGGAGTCATCGCTGCTGCGCTACCGTTATGGCGCCGACGCGACCTTCGACGCAGCCGCATCGTGGCTGTACGAGGGCATGGCGGCGGCCTATCGAAAAGGCGCAGCGCGGCTGGCGATCACCGGTGGCAATCCTTCGCTGCTGTCGAAGGAAGATCCGGACAAGGTGGGGCGGGCGAATCGGGCGATGTCGAAGGCCTACCGCCCGGCGCTGGAACTGATCACGCGGCACGACATCAACTGGACGATTGTAAGCGCGGCAACCCCGGCGTGGGCGGCGGCCGTGTTTCCCGATCTGCCGCCGGACCAGGCGCTGGGGCGGCTGTGGGATGCAATTTTCGCGGCGAGCCGGGCGGACCAGACCGATCCGGTGGCGGCGTGGAAGACCCACGACGACAAGCTGCACCTGTGGGCGAGCCGGATGAATGCGAAGCGCTATGCCGCACTCCACTTCAAGGGTCCGGGCACGGATCTGAAGGTGGGACTGGCGGACGATCATCTGTGGCTGGGCGGTGGGACGACGGCCGGGAACGGGAACTACTGCATTCCGAACATGCCGACGGAAGAGGTCTTCACGACGCCACACAAGGATCGAGTATCGGGCACGGTCACCAGCACGAAGCCGTTATCGCACCAGGGGACGCTGATCGAGAAGATCCAGGTGCGGTTCGAAAGCGGGAAGATCGTGGAGGCGCATGCGGCGAGGGGCGAGCAGGTGCTGCAGCGCATGATCGAGACGGACGACGGAGCGCGGCGGCTGGGCGAAGTGTCGCTGGTGCCGGCGTCGTCGCCGATTGCGGCGAGCGGACTGCTGTTCCTGAACACGCTGTTCGATGAAAATGCGGCGTGCCATATCGCACTGGGGCAGGCCTACTCGACGTGCCTGAAAGACGGCGACACGCTGACGCCGGAGCAGCTGGCAGCAAAGGGCGCCAACGACAGCCTGATCCACGTGGACTGGATGATCGGATCGGAGAAGATCGACGTGGATGGGGTTACGGCCGACGGAAAGACGGAGCCGGTAATGCGCGCGGGCGAATGGTCCGCGGGCTAGTCGCCGGGGGCGGGCGCGCTTCGCGCCATTCGTGCGCTGGTCAGGCAGGAAGGCCACACGACAGACATCGTGTGGCCTTCTTGTTTGGCTCGCGAAACGGAGCGCTCAGATGTGGCAGCTCAGGGCGCCGCGCTTTTCCAGATATTTCTGGTGGTACTCTTCGGCGCGCCAGAAGGTCTGCGCCGGGACGACCTGCGTGACGACGGGCCGCGCGAACTTCTTTTCCGCGATAAGCCGGGCGATGAAGGCCTGGGCGGCGGCTTCCTGCTCCGGCGTGTGAAAGAAGACGACACTGCGATACTGCGTGCCCGAGTCGGGTCCCTGGCGGTTGAGCTGCGTGGGGTCGTGCAGCGAGAAGAATGCCTCAAGGAGCTGCTCGTAAGTGATCTGGCTGGGGTCGTAGTCGATCTCGACGGCTTCGGCGTGGCCGGTGCGATCGGTGCAGACCTGCTGGTAGCTGGGTCGGTCGAGCGTGCCGCCTTCGTAGCCGACAGCGGTGGCAGTGACTCCGGGGAGCTGCTGGAACTGGGCTTCGACGCCCCAGAAACATCCGGCGGCAAATGTGGCTTTGGCCATGGAGGACCTCTCTTCTGACATTCGATTGTGCAACACGAGCGGAGGTTTCATCGACCGGAGCGCGGACCCCCGCGACGCGGGCCTTTGGATGTCGGGCGCGGCGAGGCGGAGGGCTGCTGCCCTGAGCGCCTGACCCGCGGAACTCGGCCGGGACGGGGCATTTTCTTTGCGGGTTTTGAGCCGCGGCCCTGGGCAGCGCGCTGCAGTGCAGCGACTTCATCGGGGTTAAGTTCGCGGGAGCGGCCGGGCTCGAGATCGAGGACCAGCGGACCGTAGCCCACGCGGCGAATCTTCTCAACGTGACGGCCGATCTCCTCGAACATCTTGCGGATTTCGCGGTTACGGCCTTCCGTGAGGATCAGCTCGTACCAGGGATTCTCAGCTTCGCGGAGGAGGCGGATGCGGGCGGGGGCGGTCATCACCCGCTCGCGGGACCGGGAAGAGCGCGCGGTCTTGTCCCCGGCTCCTGGACGGATTTTTCCGGACGGGTGAGGGCGCGCCTCGGGCCGGACTTGCGTATCGCGGTCGATCATCACGCCGTGGCGGAGCTGATTGAGTTCCGATTCGGTGGGATGGCCGCTGACTTTAACGAGGTAGGTCTTTTCGACGCCCGCTGCGGCTCGGGTGAGAGCGTTGGCGAGCGGGCCGTCGTTGGTGAGGAGCAGGAGCCCTTCGCTCGAGTAGTCCAGGCGGCCGACGGGGAAGAGGCGCGGGCCGCCCTGTTTACCCGTACGGATCAGGTCCATAACGGTGGGGCGGCCTTCGGGATCGCTGACGGTGGTGACGTAACCCTTCGGCTTGTTCAGGACGACATAGCGAGGGCGTTCGGGGCCATGAAGGAGCTTGCCGTCCACGCGGATGTGGTCGCGGACGGGATCGGCTTTGACGCCGAGGGTGGTGACGGTCTCGCCATTGACCTGGACGCGTCCGGCGAGGATGAGTTCTTCGGCCTTGCGGCGCGAGGCGATGCCGGCCGCGGCGATGATCTTCTGCAGGCGCTCGGCGGCCACCGGGGCGGGCTCAGGCCGGAGGCGGGAATCCTGCGCTGCGTCGCTCACGACTGAGGTTCCTCGACAGCACTTTCCTCCTCGGAGGCAGGCACCTCGCCGGCGGGGATGGGCGACTCGGCGACGGCTTCCGACGCGGGTTCGTCGTTTTCCTCGACAGCGGCGATTTCGTTCTGGGCGAAGGGAAGGTCCGCGGCCTCGGTGTCCTCTTCGGTCTCGGTCAGCTCGCTGGCCATCTTTTCAAATTCCTCGATGGAGGGAAGCTCGTTCAGGTCTTTCAGGCCGAAGCGGAGGAGGAATTCTTTGGTTGTTTTGTACAGGATGGGGCGGCCGATCACCGGCTTGCGACCGGCCGTGGTGATGAGCTTGCGCGCAATGAGGGAGCCGAGGACGCCGCCGGAGTCGACGCCGCGGATTTCGCCGATTTCCGGGGCGGTGACGGGCTGCTTGTAGGCGATGACGGCGAGGGTTTCGAGGGACTGGAGCGAAAGCTTCATCGGCGGCTTGAGGCTCTTGATGAACCCGCGGACGGCGTCGTGAACCTCGGGCCGCGTGCCGAAGCGGAAGCCGCCCGCGACTTCGCGGATTTCGAGGCCGTGTTCTTCCGAGGAGTAATCCTGAATAAGCTCGTCGATAAGACGTCGGATTTCCTCGCGAACCGCGCGCTGAATTACGCGTTCGGCGGACTGCGCTTCGCGCTTCGGATCGACGCTCGGAGCTTCATGCTCCTGCACAGCCGTGACAGGCGCGGCGGAATCCGGGACTCCGGCGATGAGGGGCTCGGCGGCGATCGGCGGCGGCTCTTCGTGAGACGAAGGGATGGGCGGAGCTTCGGTTTCAAGAGATTCCGGCGCGGGAACGGGAGCGACGTCCGAATTGCCGGCGGCGGACTCGGCCGGAGAGGGAAGAAGCTCTTCGACCACGGCGTCGGTTTCCGGGCTCTCCGACCCGGCGGAGGCGTCGGCCTGTGGCTCGGTGTGGGCAGCGCGGCTCAGCAGAGCTTCTTCGCGGAACAGAGTGGTGAGCTGCGCGAGCGTAACAGGCTCTTCGGCGGCGTAAATGACGGCTTCAATGCGGGCTTTAAGACTCATCGAGACGTGGGGTTCCTGCGCCGGACAATCGAAAACGGCGCTTTCTCGATAGTACCGAAAAGCAGCGGCGGCTGGCGGTGCAGAGATCAGACGAAGCGGTACATGACCAGGAAGATGCCGCCGGCGAGCAGCGCGGCGGCGGGCAGGGTAAAGACCCAGGCCAGCGCGATATTGCGGATGGTGGCGAACTGAAGGCCGCTGCCGTTAGCGGACATGGTCCCCGCGACTCCCGAGGAGAGCACGTGGGTGGTGGAGACGGGCATGTGGAAGCTGTCTGCCGCAAGGATGGTGCAGGCGGCGACGATCTGGGCGGCGGCGCCCTCCGCGTAGGTGAGGTGCTCCTTGCCAATGCGCTCGCCAACGGTGACCACGATGCGCCTCCAGCCGACCATGGTGCCGAGGCCGAGAGCGAGGGCGACGGCAACCTTGACCCAGGAAGGAATGTACTTGGTCGAGCGATCGAGCTGTTCCCTGTAGCTGGCGAGGATGGAGATATCGCCGGGGGCCATGTGCGGTTCGCCGTTTTTCGCCAGCAGGCGCAGCGATTCGCTGACGACGTACATGTCATTGCGGACGTTCTGCTGCTGACTGGCGGGCACGCTGGAGAGGGACTTGTAGAGGACGACTTCCTGGTCGATCGCATCGATCATTTGACGGAGAGCGGGCAGGGCCGCGGGATCGAAATGCCGGGCGCGGATGCAGGCGGTGAGCTGGTCGCGGGGATCGGTGGAGCGAACCGCGGGGGTCGTGGAACGAGCAATGGAACGATCGAGGACTTGTTCGGCCTGCTGCGAGATGGCAATGAAGGCCTGCATCTGGCCGATGCCGATGGCGTGATTCAGAGCGTAGGCCGGAGGAACCGTGCCGATGAGAATGAGCATGATGAGCCCCATGCCCTTCTGGCCATCGTTGGAGCCGTGACCGAAGCTGACGCCGGTGCAGGTGAGGATGAGGAGGGCGCGAATCCAGAAGGGCGGGGGCTGGTTGCCTTTGGGCGACTCGTACAGCTCGGGCTTGTGGACAAACATTTTCAGCGCAAGGAGCAGAAGGGCGGCGCAGCCGAAGCCGAGGACCGGCGAGATGAGAAGGACTTTGAAGACGTTGCGGGCCTGCTCCCAGTCAATGCCGCCGGTGCCGGTGTGGAGGCGCAGGAACTGGTTGGCCAGACCGACCCCGATGATGGAACCGATGAGGGTGTGGGAGCTGGAAGCCGGCAGACCGAACCACCAGGTACTCAGGTTCCAGACGATGGCCGCAATCAGAAGCGAAAAGACCATGGCGAAGCCGGCGCCCGTGCCGACCTGCAGGATGAGCTCCACCGGGAGGAGCGACATGATGGTGAAAGCGACGGCGCCGGAAGAGGTGAGAACGCCGATGAGGTTCCAGAGACCGGACCAGACGACGGCGAAGTGCGGCTCCAGGGAATTGGTGTAGATGACGGTGGCCACGGCATTGGCCGTGTCGTGAAAACCATTGACGAATTCGAAACCGAGCGCAATGGCCAGGGCAACGCCGAGGAGAACATAGGGCCACGACGAGAGCAGGTGGACGCCGGAGAGGTCATGGATGAGCTGGGAGGCGGCGTAGACGGTGCCGGCGATAAGGGCCACGCCGAAAACGAGCATGCCTGCGGTGCCGGAGGAAAGTTTGAATCGCGGGTCGGCAAAAGAACTGGCGGCCTGACCGTCCGGCATTACTGCTACCGGGCCCGGGTTGGGTATGGAGAGGCTGGCTCCTGAGGCCATAAGGACCTGCCTTGATTGTAGGTTCGGCGCTCGGGCTCAGCCACGGTACTAACGGGGATTACCCGAGGTCCCGGCCAGGCCAAGTGGCAGATGGGGCAGGATTTAGTGCAACGGAGAGCGACTCTCTGCGGTCGACTCCCTTCACGGCTTTCGGGGCTGCCGGGGGCAGGCGACGCTCAGCTCCAGTCGTCCCGAACAGAGAGGCGGTCGTTGATCACTTCTTCGAAGTTTTCGCTTTTCTTGACGTAGATCTCGCTAAAGCCGCGGTCCTGGCGCAGGAGGATGGCCTGCAGACGGACCAGCTCCAGCAGCGCCAGGAACATGGTGACCAGAGCGGCCGTCGAGCGGCTGTGGGCGAGGAGCTTCGAGAGACCGACCGGCCGGTCCTCCATCATGAGTCGGCGGCGGACGTAGTCGATCATGTGGCGAACGGTGACGGCGTCCTCGGAAACGTCGAGGACGGGCCGCTCTTTGGCGCGTTCGAGAACCTGGCGGAAGACGCGGACGAGGTCCAGCGTGTCGGCGGCGATGTCCTGATCGTCATCGGCGATCTGGCGGAATTCGCGCATGCCGGGATTGGTCCAGGTGGCTTCCTCCAGCTGACGTTTCTGCTGGAGCATCTGGGCGGCGTTGCGGAAGCGCTCATGCTCGAGAAGGCGCTCGACCAGTTCGCGGCGGGGATCTTCGGCCTCTTCGGGCGTTTCGGCGGGGGAGCGCGGGAGCAGCATCTTGCTCTTGATGTGGATGAGCAGCGCCGACATGTAGATGAACTCGCCGGCGGTATCCACGTCGGAGGCCTTGAGGTGTTCGACGTAGGAGAGGAACTGCGCCGTGATTCTGGCGATGGGGATGTCGTAGATGTCGATGTTCTGCTTGCGGACGAGGTCGAGGAGGAGGTCGTAAGGGCCGTCGTAGACCTGTCCAACGGTGACGGAAAAGGGGGAAGCGGAGTCGTCCTGCCGCTTGTCCGACGGGGCTGCGCGTCCAGCGGGCGGCGCTTCGCGCGGCGGCTCGTTGAGAGCAGGTGCTGTAAGTTCGTGAACCGGAGACTCGGCGGGTGCGGACTCCGGGTTCGGAATTTCGGGGGAGCGGGGCTCGTCGGTCATGCGCGGATCCCTGCCAAACCCATGGCGCTGCGGACGTCTTGCATGGTTTGCTCGGCGCGGTCGGTGGCGCGGCGGGCGCCATCGTGGAGGATGTCGTCCAGCAGGCTGGGGCTCTGCTCGAAATGGGCGCGGCGCTCCTGGAGCGGCGCCAGGTGCTGGACGATCGAGTCGGCAGCCCAGCCTTTGCACTCGATGCAGCCGATGCCGGCTGTGGTGCAGCCGTCGTAAACCCTGGCGAGGGTTTCCTGAGAGGAGAAGATCTTGTGCAGGTCGCCGACCGGGCACTTGTCGGGATTGCCGGGATCGGTGCGTCGGACGCGCGCCGGATCGGTGACCATGGGCTTGAGCTTAGCCCGGATCGCCGGCTCGGGATCGCTCATGAGAATGGTGTTGCCATAGCTCTTGGACATCTTGCGGCCGTCAGTGCCGGGGAGCTTGGGCGAGGGCGTGAGGAGGACCTGGGGCTCGGGGAGGATCTCAGAGCCGTCCGCGCGCTTATAGAACTGGTTAAACCTGCGAGCGATTTCGCGGGTCAGCTCAACGTGCGCGGTCTGATCCTGGCCGACGGGGACGGCGTGGGCCTGGTAAAGCAGAATGTCCGACGCCATGAGGACCGGGTAGCCGAGGAAGCCGTAGGTGGTGAGGTCCTTCGAGGTGAGGTTCTCCTGCATTTCCTTGTAGCTGGGGACGCGCTCGAGCCAGCCGAGAGGGGTAATCATGCCGAGGAGCAGGGGCAGCTCAAAATGCTGCTTGACCTGGCTCTGAACGAAGAGGACAGACTTTTCCGGATCGAGCCCGGCGGCAAGGTAGTCGAGGATGACCTCGCGGGTGTTGGACGGGATCTGGGAGGGGTCGGCGTAGTCGGTGGTGAGGGCGTGGACGTCAGCGATGAAGAAGTAGCACTCGTACTCAGCCTGCAGGCGGACCCAGTTGTGGAGCGCGCCCATGTAGTTGCCGAGATGGAGTTTGCCGGTAGGGCGCATGCCGGAAAGGACGCGCTTACGGCTGGAAACTGAGGGATTCGACACGATAAGGTATTCCTGGAAAGGGCTTGGAACATTGTAACGGGCCATTGCATGGAGCGGACTCAAGGCACGCTGAAATGCGAAGTCAAGCCGCTGGCTTTTCGATAGGATACGGGTCAGGAACTCCGTGAAAGCAGACCTCAGCGTTTCCAAAGAGGACTACCTCAAGGCGATTCTGGAAGCCGAGAGCGAGGGGCGGACCGTCATCTCCGCCACCCTGGCGCACTGGCTCGCGGTTTCGGCCCCGGCGGTGTCGATGGCGCTGCGGCGGCTGAAGCGCGACGGCTACGTCGAGGTCAAGGCCGACGGCATCGTCCAGCTGACGCCCAAAGGCCACGAGACGGCCTATCGGACCGCGTTGCGGCATCATCTGGTCGAGCGCATGCTCTCGGAGATGTTTGGCATGCCGTGGTACGAGGTGCACGACGAGGCGGAGCGGCTGGAGCATGCGGTTTCGCCGGAGTTTGAGGCGCTGCTGTTGCGCAAGCTGGGGGAAAAGGGAACGTGTCCCCACGGCAACGCGGTGCTGCCGGTGAGCGACGAGCAGCGCAAGCGCAACGGAGTGCGTCCGCTGGCTGAAGCCGACGAGGGGACGACCTGCACGGTGACCAGTCTGTACGAGCGGGACGAGAAGCTGCTGCGCTTCCTGCACAAGACGGGGATCGAGCCCGGAGGATCGGTGCGGGTGCTGCAGCGCAACTACGACCAGACGCTGGCGATTGAAACGGGCGCAGGGCAGTTCACCATCGGTCCGGCGGCAGCGGAAAAGGTGCGGGTGAAGGGCGCGCGGAAGCCGGGGCGCGCGGCGCGCTGACGAGAATCCGCGCGGGGCGAGCACCCGGGAAATGTGGGCGGCGCCCCCGCTCGGCATGTAGCATTCTGACAGTGCTCCAATGATGGATAAGTGGCGGGCAGCGGCGGTGTGGGGCGCGCTGATCGCGCTGGCGGCGCCGGCGTGGGGGCTCGATCCGCATATGCCGCTCGCGCAGTACGGCTACCAGTCGTGGCAGACAGATACCGGCCTGCCGCAGAACACGGTGCACGCGATCGTGCAGGGACGGCGCGGTTTTCTGTGGATCGGCACGGAGGGCGGCCTGGTGCGCTTTGACGGCGCGCAGTTTGCGGTGATGACGCATGCGACCACGCCCGCGCTGCCCAGCGATCTGATCGACGACCTGATGAAGGATGGAGCTGGAACCGTGTGGATCAGCACATCCGGCGGCCTGGCGCGGATGCGCGCGGGCCAGATCGAAGCGTTCGGTCCGGATCGCGGCATGCCCGCGACCCAGGTGTGGCGGACATTCGATGAGGTGCAGCCCGGCGGTGAGCGGGTATGGGTGCTGTCGGCGGCAGGGCTGTTCCGGATCGACTCGACGCACGGAGGCGATCACGCGGTCCATGTGCCGCTCGACCAGGATCTGACCGAGAACAGCCGGATGGCGATGGGTCGCGACGGGGTTTTGTGGCTGGGGACCGCGGGAGGGTTGGTGCGGCTCGATCCAGAGGGCGTGGCCCATGCGCAGGGAACAGCCGACGAGGTGCTCGCGCTGGCAGCGGACGCCAATGGGACAGCGTGGGCGGGGCTGCGGTCGGGGCTGGAGGCGTGTGCTGCGAAAGGATGCCGGAAGGAGACGGTTTCCGGCGGCGGTGCCGTAGAAGCGCTCACCGCCGATGCGGCGGGAGACATTTGGATCGGGACCGATACAGGTTTATTCACGGAAAAGGCCGCAGAGGTTCAGGCATTTCCCCGAAATGTCGGACGGGTCAGCTTTCTCACCTGCGATCGCCAGGGCATGGTGTGGGCGGGCACAGCCACCGGCCTGATGCGAATGAACGGCGCGGACAATGGTGAATTGCTGCCGCACGCCGGGGATGTGTATCTGACGGCGGCGGAAGATCGCGAAGGCGATTTGTGGTTGGGCACCGAAGCGGGCGGCCTGGCGGTCCTGCGCGATCGGAAGTTTTCGAGCCTGACCGCCGAGGACGGTTTGAACGAAGAGTACGTGCTGGCACTGGCGCAGGGACCCGACGGCGCGGTATGGGCCGGGACGAAGGGCGGCGGGGTCAACGTGTATCGCGGCGGACGCTTCCGCGCGCTGACCACCGCGCAGGGCCTGGCCAGCAATGTGGTCTTCTCGGTGGCGGCGGCTCCAAATGGCGATGTGTGGGCGGGGACGCCGGACGGGCTGAACCGGATCCGCGACGGACGCGTGCGGGTGCTGACGACGGCGGACGGCCTGGCGGATGACTTCGTGCGGTCGCTGTATGTGGGGCGGCATGGCGCGTTGTGGATTGGCACGCGGCATGGCTTGTCGCGCTATGCGAACGGCGCATTCACCACCTGGACGGCGGCCGATGGGCTGGGCAGCGATTTAATTGGCGCCATGACGCAGAGCCGGGATGGCGACCTGTGGATCGGGACGCTGGGCGGCCTGAGCCGCATGCACAACGGGCAGTTCACCACTTTCACCACGCGGGACGGTCTCTCCAGCAATGTCGTCACGGCGCTCCATACGGATGCCGATGGGACGCTGTGGATCGGGACCAATGATGGCGGGCTGAATCGGATGCGGGATGGCAGGATTGTGCCGGTGGCGCGCGACCTGCTGCCGCCGCGGGTGATCGGCATTCTGGAGGATCAGCTGGGGTATTTGTGGATCAGTTCGAGCGGCGGCGTGTATCGCGTGAGCCGCGCGGGCCTGAACCGCATGGCGCGCGGCGGACCGGCGCCGGAGGTGATGCGCTTCGGCGTGGCGGATGGCATGCGCATCAGCGAATGCAGCAGCGGCGGGCATCCGGCGGTGTTGAACCTTCAGGAAGGCGCGCTCTGGTTTGCGACGCTGAAAGGTATTGCGGTGGTGGATCCCGAGCACATGCCCGTCAATCGCGTGGCGCCGCGGGTGGTTCTGGAAGCGGTGAGCGTGGACGATGTGACGCAGCGGAGCGCGGGCTCTCTGACGGTTGCGCCGGGTCACAGCCACTACGAGTTCGACTATGCGGGGCTGAGCTTTGTGGCGCCGCAGAAGGTGGAATACCGCTATCAGCTGGTGGGTTTCGACCCGGGCTGGGTAGAGGCGGGTACCCGGCGCGCGGCGTATTACACCAACCTGCCGCACGGGCACTACACGTTTCGCGTGTTGGCGCGAAACAACGACGGTGTGTGGAGTCAGGAAGCAGCGACCGTGACGATGACCGTGGAGCCGCACATGTATCAGACGGTGTGGTTCCGGCTGGTGCTGTTGCTGGCGCTGATCGGGCTGGCCTATGCGGCGTGGCAGCGGCGCCTGATGCGGGTGGAGCGGGAGTTTCAGGCGGTGCTGGGCGAACGGGCCCGTATTGCGCGGGAAATTCACGATACGCTGGCTCAGGGCTTCGTGGCTGTCTCCGTGCAACTGGAACTGGTGGGGCAGCTGATGCGGGCCTCCGCCGACGCGGCACGGGAGCAGCTGGAGCGCACGCAGACTTTGGTCCGGACCAGCCTGGAGGAGGCGCGGAGCTCGATCTGGGAGCTGCGTTCGCAAAGCGCCGAGCGCGAAGATCTGGCGGCGCGGATTTTGCGGATGGCCGAAGAGGTGGTGGCGCGATCGGGGATGCAGCCTGCTGCCGGGAACGGATTGGGAGACGGGAAACACGCGCGCGTACAGTTGCAGGTGAGTGGAACCAACCACCCGCTGGGTGCGGATGTGGAGCGGGAACTGATGCGCATTGCGCGGGAGGCGGTGGTGAATGCGGTCCGGCACGGTCATCCGGACAACATTGCGCTGCGCCTGGAATTCGAAGGGCGATTATTTGCGATGGAGATTCGCGACGATGGCCGGGGCTTTGCCGGTGCGCCTCGCGACGGCGCCAGCGGGCATTATGGGATGGTAGGCATGCGGGAACGAGCGGCGGCGATTGGAGCCAGTCTCACAGTGGAAAGCAACGCCGGCGCGGGCACGCGGGTGAGACTTTTGCTGCCGCTGAACGCAACGACGGGAGAGGCCTGACGTGAAGGAAAGTGCAACCACGACGGATACGATTCGGATCATGATCGTGGACGATCATGCAATTGTGCGGCAGGGCCTGGCAGCGCTGATGAAGACTGTGCCCGGCTTCTCTGTGGTGGCGGAAGGCGCGGACGGGGAGGAGGCAGTGGCCCTGTACCGGCGGCATCATCCGGATGTGACGCTGATGGATCTGCGCCTGCCGAAGCTGAACGGCGTGGAGGCGATCGCGCGGATTCGGAGGGAGTTTCCCGGAGCGCGAATCATCGTGCTGACGACCTTCGACGGAGACGAGGATATTTATCGGGCGATGCAGGCCGGGGCGAAAGGATATTTGCTGAAGGGTATGGATCTGACGGAGCTGACTGAGGCGGTGCGGACGGTGCACGCGGGCAAGTCGCGGATTCCGTCGCGCGTGGCGGAGAAGCTGGCGGAGCGGATGAGCGGGGCCACGCTGACGGCCCGCGAGCTGGAGGTGCTGCAGCTGATTGTGGCGGGGAAGAGCAACAAGGAAATCGGCAGCGCGCTGTTCATTTCCGAGGCGACGGTGAAAACGCACGTCAACAGCGTGCTGAGCAAGATGGGCGTGGAAGACCGTACGCAGGCGGCAACCACGGCGCTGCAGCGAGGCATCGTGCATCTGGATTGAAGAACAGGGAATAGGGATCAGGAACCAGAGATGAAGATTTCGGTGAGCGGGAAGAGAGTTTGGGCTGCGGCGTTGATCGCCGTTGCGATCGTGGCGTGTGGATGGGCGCAGGAGACGCGGGCGGCGGAGTGGAAGACGGCGACCGACGCCGAACTGCGCTCGTTGATTCCGGCTCGGGCCCCGGTGGTGCAGGAGCGGATCGAGACGGAGCTGCGATCGGCTTCGGGGATCACGAACGGGCACGGCAAGTACATCGCGGGCGTGGTGCTGATTACCGCTGGATATTCCGCGGAGGGAAAGTACTCGCATTTCCTGCTGACCCAGGTGCCGATCAAAGTGGGGGATGACATACGGCTGGGGCCGGGAAATTATCTGATCGGCTATACGCACGGCGAGAATGGCCTGGCGGTCCGCCTGTACGAGGCCGCGACCGGCAGGCTGCTGGGGACGGTCACCGCCTCGCTGATTCCGGGCATCACGCGCGTGGAGGAGATTCGCATCTGGCCGCCGGCGGATCGTCACATCATCCAGATTGGCCGCTTCGGCTTTACTTATCAGATTGGGGGGTAGCACGGTCATGGCGCAAATCTTGTCGCAAAAAGAACAAAGGGTGCTGGAGGCTCTGAACGAGAACTGGCAGGCGGAGATGCGCGGCTACCACACCTACAAGACTCTGTCGGAGCGGGATGAAGATCCGATCCGCAGGAAGACCCTGCGGCATATGGCAGAGGCTGAGGCGCATCACGCATCGTTGTGGGCGAAGCGCATTCGGGAGTTAGGCGCCGAGCTGCCGCGGTACGAAGGCAAGCCAACCGGCGATGCGGATAGTTTGGCGAATCGGCTGGGCGGTCCGCAGACAGCACTGCGGCGTCTGGAGATCGACGAGAGCCGCGACATCGCACGATACGGGCAGCAGCTGAAGGAACTGGGCGATGAGCCGAGCATTGCGATTCTGCAGAAGGTGATTGCCGACGAACAGGATCACTATCGCGAACTGACGGAGCTGGTCCGGCACCGCTATCCAAAGATGGCGCCGAGTTCGGAGCTGGCACGGCAGGAGCTCAATGAGCTGCTGACACGGCGGAATCGGCCGGGGCGGCAGGCGGCGGGATGGATCGGCGACGCCATTTACGGCGTGAACGACGGGCTGGGGGCAATCTTCGGCATTGTCTCGGGCGTCTCGGGCGCCACGCTGGGCAACAGCCACTGGGTGCTGCTGTCCGGACTGGCGGGCATGATTGCCAGCGCTCTCTCTATGGGGTCGGGAGCCTACCTGGCAGCGAAGAGCGAGCGCGAGATTTACGAGGCGGAGGTGACGCGGGAGCGCGAGGCCATCGAGATGAACGGGCCCGAGGCCCGCGAACTGCTGTCGCTGTATTACCAGGTCAAAGGGATTCCGCGGGACGATGCGGACCATGTTGTGGAACATCTGGCGGAGGACCCGGAGCAGTTTCTGCGAGTGCTGGCCAGCGAACGGCTGAATATGTCGGAGGAAGGGCTGAGCAAGCCTCTTGTCTCGGCATGGTCGGGAGCCTTGTCCACAGCGGTCGGCGCGTTCATTCCGATCATTCCGTTTTTCTTCATGACCGGCTACCCTGCTGTGATTGCGTCGGCGATCGTGTCGCTGGCAGCGCATTTTGCGGTCGGCGCGGCCAAGTCGCTGATCACCGTGCGCAGCTGGTGGGCCAGCGGGTTGGAGATGACGCTGGTGGGCGCCGTCGAAGGCGTGGCCACCTATGTGATCGGCCTGGGCCTGCGCGGGCTGGGAATCTGAGACCCGGCAACAGCGAAGAGCAGGGCCGGCGCGGTGAAGGGGAGCCGGCCCTGTTCTCGCAGCTCGCAGGGGCTATGGCTGCTCCTGCTGCCGATGCGCGTAGTAGTCCTGCAGGGTAAAGAAAGCTTTCTTCTTCTCGCCCTTCTCGGAGACCAGCCCCTTGCGGTTGTAATCGTCCTGGATGCCGGGGAGCTGCCGCATCGGCGAACGGAAATCCATGAGCGCCCAGGGCGTCATGCCGCGCAGGAACGGCATCGTCGCGATCATTTGGAACTGTTGCCGATATACATAGGCCTCGTATTCCTCAGTGAACATCTGGGTTTCGGGGCCATGGAGGCCGGCTTTGGCTCCGGCGCCGAATTCGCTGAGAATGACCGGCTTGCCCATGGGATCCTGCCAGGTGTAATTCGGGATGTCAGCGGCAGAGCCCTGGTACCAGCCGAGATATTCGTTGTAGCCGAGGACGTCGAGGTCCTTGCCCAGCGGATCGTCAAGGACGGCGTTGGTGCCGTGGAAGTGCGTCACGATGGCCGACGTGATGAGGCGGGTCGGGTCCTGCGCGCGGGCAGCGACGGCGAGCTCGTGCAGGAAGACGTCGCGGGCCGGGCTCTCCGGGGTCTCGTTCGAGAGCGACCAGAGGATGACCGCCGCATGGTTGTGGTCGCGCCGGATCATCTCATGGAGCTGCTGCTTCGCGACATCGAGGGTGTGCGGATTGGTCCAGTCAATATTCCAGTAAACGGGAATCTCCGACCAGACAAGAATGCCGAGCTTGTCGGCCAGGCGATATTCGTTTTCGGTGTGCGGGTAATGCGCCATGCGGACGAAGTTGCAGTGCAGTTCTTTGGCCCAGCCCAGCAGCGTTTGCGCGTCCTGCTCCGACCAGGAGCGGCCGGAACGGTAGGGCGCTTCGTCGTGATAGCTGATGCCGCGCAGGAAGATGGGCTTGCCGTTCAGCCAAATCTGGTCGCCACGCACTTCGACCGTGCGAAAGCCGATCGAGTCGATGAGGCGATCGGGTCCAGCCTGGAATTCGACAGAGTAAAGCCGCGGATTCTCCGGCGACCACAGCCTGAGCCCCGGCGCGGCGAAGGAAAAGTCGGCGCGGCCATTGGTGTCCGTGGCGGCGACTTGTTGGATATGAAGTTCGGGAATGCTCAGGGTGACGCGGGTCCCGGCAGAAGCGCCGATGACGTGGACGTAGCCTGAAAGGTGGTCCGTTGAGCCGCGCTCCAGATGCAGCGATTCGTCGTCGATATAGGTGTCAGGGACTGTGACCAGAGAAACGGGCCGCGTGATGCCGCCGTAGTTCCACCAGTCTTTGCGGAGTGTAGGCACGCGATCGACGGTGCGCGTATCGTCCACCCCGACCACAACGAAGTTGTCCCCGTCATGCACGAGGCTCGTGATATCGCAGTCGAAGGGGGTAAAGCCGCCGTCGTGATCGCAGGCGTGCTGACCGTTCACAAAAACGGAGGCCGCATAGTTGACCGCCCCAAAATGCAAAAAGAGGTGGGTGTGCGGTTTCGGGTGAACCGTGAAGTCGCGCTGATACCAGAGCAGGCCTTCGTAATAGAAGAGCGATTTGTCCTGGGAATTCCAGTCGCCGGGCACGTTGAGCGTGGGCGATCGGGAGAAGTCGTACTGGATGAGCGGGCCGCCGGGGACATAGTGCGCGTTGGCCGCATAGCCGTGCACACTGGCGTGGTCGGGATTGGAGCCCCATCCTTCCCGATAGGGATCGGAGATAAAGTGCCAGGGGCCGTCCAGCGAAATCTGCGGGCGATGATCGACATCGACCAGAAGCGTGGGCTGCTGCGCCTGGAGCGCCGGGGACAGGAGAATCGTCAGACAGGCGAACACGAAGGAGCCGTTCCTGAACATGGCGTCATTGTAGAGCCAGGAGCGGACATTCCTCAGGGAGTGAGAAGTTCAGCGGCAGGAGAGCGGCTCCAGTCGAGCCGTTGATGCGGAGCGTCGTCGAAAAGTGCGCAAGTGGGAAGGCCCATGCGGGCGAGGCGGTAATGGGTGGCCGTGGCGAGCACGCCAAAGCCGTAGCGAAGGCTGCGGCTGAAATTAATGGACGACGCCTCGGGAAAATAACGAGTGGGGCAGGAAATCTCGCCCACCCGGTACTCAAAATAGAGAGCCTGGGCGAGCATCTGGTTATCGAAAACGAAATCGTCGGAGCAGGTATAGAGAGGGAGATGCTCGAGTACGGAACGATGCCAGGCGCGGTAGCCGGTGTGATATTCGGAAAGCTTCTGCCCCAGAGCGAGATTCTCGGCAGCCGTGAGCACGCGATTGGAGAGGTACTTGTAGAAAGGCATTCCGCCGCTCAGTGCGCCTTTGCCAAGAATGCGGGAGCCGAGGACGACGTCGTAGCTGCCGAACGCGATCATCGCCGTCATGGCGGAGATGAGGCGTGGCGTGTACTGATAATCCGGGTGCAGCATCACAACGATATCGGCTCCGCGATGGAGCGCGGCGGTGTAGCAGGTTTTCTGGTTGCCGCCGTAACCGCGGTTGCTGTCGTGGCGCAGGGTATGCAGGCCGAGTTCCAGAGCGAGGCGGCAGGTCCCGTCGGAACTGGCATCATCGGTCAGGATGATGTCGTCGACGATGTCGCGGGGAATTTCGGCGACGGTCTGGCGCAGAGTACGTTCCGCGTTATAGGCCGGCAAAACAACGGCAATTTTCTGGTCATTCAACATGAAGGTGGCCGATGGTATGCAGTTTGTGACATGAACGAGAGTTGTTGTTAACAGGCTATCGCTTATTGGCGCATCGGACATACCACAATGGCAGCATTACGGTAAGGGCACGAGAGCGAGCCGGCCGTCGCGGAGGGGAGCAGGAGCCAGGTGACGTGCCAGGGGGCCAGGCGGGCCTCCCGCTCGGCCGGGGTCATTTGATCCAGGCCCTGCTCGGCGGCGCTGCGCAGCTTCCAGGCAGGCGCAACCCGGGGGAAAATGGAGGCAACTCCTTCGTCTTTGTTATCGACGAGGACGCTGCGCTGGGCGCGGGCGCGAAAGCCGGAAAGGTCCTCGGCCGGGGAGGCGAGGAGGGTCGGGCTGACCGCGAAGACCGCATCCGGAGGTGTGTTGCTGGCGATCCATACCAGGGCACGGCTCCATGGGCTGGCCGGTTTGGAGCCCGGCCATTCAATGTGCATGGATCCCGACCAGGTTTGCCGCGCGGCGATCAACATGCCGGCGGCGGCTATCAGAAAAAGAACCGGAGGCACCCAGCGATGGCGATGGGCAAATGTCTGGCCGATCGCGCCTCCCAGCAGGACCAGCCCGAGTGCATAAATGAGCTGAAAGCTGCGCAGCAGCTGGATGCGCGCGAGCAGATAGGGTCCCTGGGGATGCACGAACAGAAACGCGGCGATACAGGTGGCGCCGCCGAGCAGGAAGCTGGCAGCGGCGATTTTGGCGGCGGGGTGTGCACCGCATTTGCGCCACACCGCGGCGAACAGGGCCAGCGGCGCTGCCAGTCCAAACCACTCATACCAGCGCCAGAACGTCGGAAAGAAGTAGCTGCGGCTGAGAACGGCTTCGCGGTAAGCGGCTGTGACGGGAGCGTGCCGCGTGGCCAGCCACAGACCGCCGCAGGCAAGGATACCGAAAATCGAGAGCACGACAGCCGATCGCCGACGGCCATGGTCCATCAGAAGGTAAACCGCAATAAAGCCGATGAGGTAGGCGGCCATCTGCGGGTGCATCACGGCGGTCAGGGTGATCCACAGGGCAGCGCGCGTCCAGCGCCGATCCATTACTGCGACAACCGCGAGAAGGCTGAAGGGGGTAGAAAAGGAGCGCGCGGTCAGGTAGGGGTCCATGATGAACAGCGCGGTCCCGGCGACCGGAAGAGTGAAGCAGGCTGCGGCGAACAAGGCGGCGATCCAGCCGACCTGATCGTTACGGAAAAGGCGGAGTGCCAAACGCCGGCAGGCATAAAGGAAGAGGACGGCGGAGAAGAGCCAGGCGGCAAGGAGCGACCACGCCAGGGGAAGATGCAAGCCCCCAATGATGCCGGCGAGGATATGCGAGAAGACCGAGACGCGCGTGTGAGCCAGAACGAAAGCGCTGTCGCCCGGGTAGAGCGACGGATGGATCATCCGGAGCAGGCCGGCGATGTAAATGGCTGCATCGTCGGCCCAGGGATGATAGCCGTGGATGGCCGGAATCAGAGGAAGCAGGAGGAGCAGCAGGACGGCTTCGCGGGAAAAAACGCCGAAACGGAAATCGGCGAAATGGGCGGAGGCCGAACGGAAAGGGTGAGTGCGATCCTCATCACCCAGTTCAGGATTCAGGACCGGCGCTGCAGCGAAAAGCTGGACGCCCTCGGCGCCTGGAGCGTGATGCGAATTGGACAGAAGAGGATCCCCTTCCTGAGAGGATACATGCCGGAACCCGCGCTACCGACAGCCATCTGCCGTTTGCATCAGGGGCGCCGGGTACCGGAGTGTCGAAGACAATCGGGATTCCGTGTCAGGAGTCGTGCGGCTGGCGAAGGCGGAAGCGGTTTGCCTGGTCGAACTCGCCGCGCAGTTCCGGGTTTTTGAGGTTTTCGCGCAGATGCGCCAGACGCTGCTCGAGGGCGTGCAGAGAGCGCGCGATCGCGTCCGTGTTGGTGTGGGCGATATCGCGCCACATGGAAAAAGGACTGGCGCCGAGCCGGGTCATCTCGCGCAGGGCGCGGCCGCCGATGGGCAGCAGGTCGGCGTTGGCGGCAAATTCCTCCTCCAGGAGAGCTGCCAGCGCAGTCGAGACGAACTGGGGGAGATGGCTGATCCAGGCGCAGAGGACGTCATGCCGGACCGGCTCCAGATCCAATATGCGCGCCCCGAAGCGTTCCACCCAGGAGCGCCAGGCCTGCGCGGCCGCGAGTCGCGCGCCAGGCGAAACACCTTCGGCGGGAGCACCTGGAGTAAATAACCACACGGCTCCGTTGAAGAGCTCCGCGTCGGCATTCTCCGCGCCGCCGACTTCTTTGCCCGCCATCGGATGGCCGGGCAGAAATCCGGGCTGTCCCATGCCGTTGTAGCGTCCGGCGGCGCGCTCGCACAACACGCCCTTGACGCTGCCCACGTCCGTGACCAGCTGGTGCTCGCGGAGGACAGGCGCGAGCCGATCCAGCCATTCGAGGATGGTGAAGACCGGTCCGCCCAGGAGAATGAGATCCGCCTGCGCGGCTGCGGTGAGCGGATCGTCCGCAGCGACCGTGATGGCAGCGCGGCGCAGCGCGGCGTGGAGTTCGTCCGGTTTAGGATCCCAGCCGGTGATAGATCCGGCGAATCCGCGGGCCCGCAGAGCGAGTCCGACAGACGCCCCGATCAGTCCGGTGCCGAGAATGGCGATGCGCTCGATGGCCATGTGCACTCGATCTTAGATCGTGCGGTCCACCGCCGGCGCGATGATCCGCAGCGAATCCATCAGCTTCGCAAACTGCTCGGGGAGGAGCGACTGCGCTCCGTCCGAGAGCGCCTTGTCCGGATTGGGGTGGACTTCGATGAGCAGTCCATCGCCGCCGGCGGCAATCGTGGCGCGGGCCATGGGGGGAACCTTGTCGCGTCGGCCGGTGCCGTGCGAAGGATCGCCGAGGATGGGCAGGTGCGAAAGCTTATGCACCACGGGAATCGCCGAGATGTCCATCGTATTGCGCGTGTAAGTTTCGAAGGTGCGGATGCCGCGCTCGCACAGGATGACGTCGTAGTTGCCCCCGGCGAGCAGGTATTCGGCGGAGAGCAGCAGCTCCTCGATCGTGGCGGCGATGCCCCGCTTGAGCAGTACTGGCTTGCGGACAGCCCCCAGCTCGCGCAGCAGGTTGAAGTTCTGCATGTTGCGCGCGCCCACCTGGAACAGATCGACGTACGGCATCATCAGCTCGATCTGCGAAATTTCCATCACCTCAGTGACGACGAGCAGCCCGTGCGCATCGCCGGCCTCGCGCAGCAGCTTAAGCGCGTCCAGGCCCAGTCCCTGGAAGGAATACGGCGAGCTGCGCGGCTTGAACGCTCCGCCGCGGAGGAATTTCGCGCCGCCGGCCTGCACGATTTTCGCGCTGGCGAAGATCTGTTCGCGGCTCTCGACCGAACACGGTCCGGCCATGACCACGACTTGCTTCCCGCCAATCGAGACGCCGTTGGGGAAGCGGACCACGGTGCCTTCCGGCCGGAAGCTGCGCCCGGCCAGTTTGTACGGCGAAGAGATGCGGATGACTTCCGCCACTCCGCTCAGAACCTCGAAGTCCGCGTGCTCGAAAACGCCGGGCGTGCCCACGCCGGCGAGGATGGTCTGCACCGCGCCCGTGGTGCGATGCACATTGAAGCCGATTTCCATCATGCGCTCGACGACGGCCTGAATCTCCTCTTCGCTCGCGCGCTCCTGCATGGCAACGATCATTGGTCTTTTCCTGTCGATTTCTGGTGGTCTTCCGTTACCGGCGCGTTACCGCGGGAGGCAAGCTCGTTCCGCTGCAGCGCGCGCATGACATCGACGATCCGCTCGTAAATATGCACGAGCTCGATATCGGGCAGCGGTCCGGGATTGTGCGTGCGGACATTCTCAAAAATGACGCGTTCGCGATTGGGCTCGTAGACGGGGAGCGAGGTCTGCCGCTTGAGGCGCCCGATCTGCTGAGCAGCGGCAGCACGCTCCGAGATGAGTGCGACAATCTGCCGGTCCAGTTCGTCGATTTTGCGTCGCCAGTTTTCGATGTCCATGGGGCTTCCTGGAAATCCGCGCAGGCGCGGATGGAATCAGGGTGCAGTTGAGGTCTGTGAATGAGTTTATCGGGCCGGCAGGGCTGGCTCAGGCGTGCCGCCCCTCAGGCCCTGGATAAATCGCGCGATGGAACTGGCCGCGTCCTTCGCACCCGCCTGTTCAATCGTGGCCACCAGCGCGCTGCCGATGGCGGCTGCGTCGGCAAATCCCCCGACAGCAGCGAAGTGCTCGGGATTCGAGATCCCAAAACCGACAGCAATCGGCAAATCCGTATAGCGGCGCAGCCGCTTCACCAGTTGCTCCGCGTCGGACTCCAGCGACGCGCGCGTGCCGGTGATGCCGGTGCGCGAGATGGCATAGACGAAACCCTCGGAAGCCGCAGCAATCCGCTCGAGCCGCTCATCCGGGCTGGTCGGCGCGGCAAGAAAAACCGGCGCAAGATGATGGCGGTGCAGCGTCTCGAGGTACTCCGCGGCCTCCTCCACAATCATGTCGGTGACCAGCACGCCATCGACCCCCGCCTGCTCGGCGGCAGCGCAGAAGGCCTCCAGCCCAAAGCGGAGAATCGGATTGTAGTAGGAGAACACGACCAGACCGCACGAGGGACGCTCGCGGCGAAGATCCCGAGCCAGCGAAAGAACGTCGCGCAGACTCGTCCCATGCAGCAGCGCGCGCTCGCTGGCGCGCTGGATCACAGGGCCGTCGGCGACAGGATCGCTGAAAGGAACGCCGAGTTCAAGAACATCCGCGCCCGCATCGATGGCGGCGAGCGCAATCGCGTGCGTGGTCGCGAGATCGGGATCGCCAACGGTGAAATAAGCGACTAACCCAGGCTTGCTGGCGAAACGAATCATCGCGCCGCGCCTCCGCTCAGGCTCAGCTCGCGCGTCAGGATGCCCATGTCCTTATCGCCGCGGCCCGACACGTTAACCAGCAGAACGTCGCGCGCGCTGAGCGTCGGCGCCAGGCGGAGACATTCGGCAACGGCATGCGCGCTTTCCAGCGCCGGGATGATCCCCTCGGTGCGCGCCAGACGCAGCGTCGCGTCCAGCGCCGCCTGGTCGGTGGCTGACGTGTACTCGGCGCGCCCGGAGTCATGCAGCGCCGCGTGCTCCGGCCCGATGGAGGCGTAATCAAGTCCCGCCGAAACCGAGTGCGTCAGCGCGATCTGCCCGTTGCCGTCCTGCAGAACGTAAGAATAGGTCCCCTGCAGCACCCCAGGGCTGCCGCCCCTGAAACGCGCCGCGTGCTCGCCCAGAATCGTGCCGCGTCCCCCGGCTTCCACACCGATCAGCCGCACATCCTTGTCCGGGATGAATTCGTAAAATGCGCCAATCGCGTTGGATCCGCCGCCCACGCAGGCGATCACAGCCGACGGCAGCCGGTTCTCCTTCTCGAGAATCTGCGCGCGGGCTTCGCGGCTGATCACGCGGTGGAAGTCGCGCACCATGGTCGGGTAGGGATGCGCGCCCAGAACGCTGCCCAGCAGGTAGTACGTGGTCCGGACATTCGTGACCCAGTCGCGCATGGCCTCGTTGATGGCGTCCTTCAGCGTGCGCGACCCGGAAGAAACGCCGTGGACCTCCGCGCCCAGCAGGCGCATGCGGTAGACGTTCAGCTCCTGGCGGCGCATGTCCTCTTCGCCCATGTAGACGGCGCATTCGAGTCCGAAGAGCGCGCAGACCGTCGCAGTAGCGACCCCATGCTGGCCCGCCCCTGTTTCCGCGATGATCCGCTTCTTGCCCATGCGCACAGCCAGCAGCGCCTGGCCCAGGCAGTTGTTGATCTTGTGCGCGCCGGTGTGCAGCAGGTCTTCGCGCTTGAGGTAAATCTTTGCGCCGCCCAGGGATTCCGTTAGCCGCGAGGCGAAATAGAGAGGCGTGGGCCGGCCGGCATAATCGCGCAGCAGCGAATCGAGCTTCAGGTGGAAATCGGGATCGGCCTGGGCCTCAGCGTACGCGTGCTCCAGCTCGTCGAGCGCCGCGACAAGCGTCTCGGGAACATAGCGCCCGCCATAGGCGCCGAAGCGTCCGGCGATGGATTTCGCCACAGTAGCAGCCATAAAAACAGGGTACAGGGTCCAGCGTGCAGGGTACAGGGCCGCGTGGCCTCCGTGCTCTGTGGTGAGGCTTTGCCGTATGACCGGCTCTCCGGAGTTTCAAGCCGCAAGCAGCCCCTGCTCATCCAGCCGCTGCCCGCCTCACCAACTGCCCTACAGCTGTGGCTGCCCCAGAACCGCGCGATTCTCAATCGACGCAAACGCCTCGCGCGCCGCCGTGATGAAGGCGGTGACCCGGTAAGGATCTTTTCTGCCGGGATACGATTCCACGCCGCTGGCCACGTCGACGCCCCAGGGGCGCAGCGTGCGGATGGCTTCCGCCACGTTTTCCGGGTTCAGGCCGCCCGCCAGGATCACCCTTTGCCTGCCGCTTTCCGCGCCAACCACCTGCTGCGCCCGCTGCCAGTCGAAGGTCTTGCCGGTGCCCCCGGTAGCCGTGGCGGTTTTCGTGTCGAGCAGGATGGCATCGACGGCGCTGTGGCGGGCCACGGCGCGCAGCTCGTCGCGGAGCTTTTGTTCGGCGCGGTTCGGGTCGCTGCTCAGGTTCCAGTGCAGGGTCTGGATCATGAAAAAGCCGGGGCCAAACTGGTTGCGCAGCTTCTCCGCGAGTGAGAAGTCCAGCTCGCCGTGCAACTGCACGCCGTGCAGCCCTGAGGTGTTGAGCGAGAAGACGATCTCGTCAAAGTCCTGGGTGTTGAAGACACCGATGCGCGTCAGATCGGTGGGCAGTTCGGGCATGATCTCCGCGATCTGACCGGCGGTAACGCGGCGCGGACTGGCGGCGAAGACAAAGCCGATGGCGTCGGCACCCGCGTCAGAGGCGAGCTGGGCGTCCTCGAGAGTGGTATTGGCGCAGAGTTTGATCCACATGGTTTTAGGCGAGGGTTGCGGGTTGGTCCGCTGCGTGGAGAAGGGCTTGCAGCGCCTCGCCGGGATGCGGCTGGCGCATGAGAGATTCGCCCACAAGGCAGGCGTGGAAGCCCGCGTCGCGCAGGCGATGGAGATCGGCGGCCGTGCGAATGCCGCTTTCGGCCACATGCACCGCGTTCGGCGGAAGCTGCGCGGCCAGTTCCAGGGAATTTTCGAGACGCACATCGAAGGTGCGAAGATCGCGGTTATTCACCCCGTAAGCGTCGCAGCCAAGATCGCGGACGCGGGCCAGTTCTTCTGCCGTATGCACCTCGCAAAGGACGTCGAGCTGCAGGTCGTGCGCGCAGGCTGTGAAGCGAACCAGCTCGGCATCCGTCAGCGCGGCGGCGATCAGAAGGATGGCGTCGGCATGGTGCGCGCGGGCTTCGACGATCAGGTACTCGTCCACAATGAAATCCTTGCGGAGGCAGGGAATCGTAGTCGCGCCGGAGGCCAGATCGAGGTTGGTCAGACTGCCCTGGAAGAAAGGCTCATCGGTCAGGACCGAGAGGGCGGCGGCGCCCGCGGACTCCAGTTCCCGGGCCAGCGGAGCAGCGTCGAAGTTGGCGCGGATCAGACCTTTGGAGGGCGACGCTTTCTTGAGCTCGGCGATGATGGCGGGTCCGGATTCGCCCGCCGCGCGGAGGGCGCGCGCGAATCCCCGAGGCGTGTGCAGAGCCGCCGCTTTTTCCAGCAGGCCCAAAGGCGCGCGACGACGGCGTTCGTCCAGGTCGGCGCGGGTTTGGGCGAGAATGCGGTCGAGGTGGAGCAAGGGGAGCCTCTGCTTCAAGTATAGCGACCCGGTTCGTGACATTTGTCATGCGCAATGCCTGACGAAGGGCACTGCCCTCCCCGACGCCTTTGGGCGATGCTGGATGAGTCAGGAGGAAGCTATGGAAAGCCGAGCACCCCAGAATCCGCAACCGTATCCACCGCAGACGGTGCCCCCGCCCTGCAGGCGTGCGTATCACTCCGATTCGCACTGGATCATGGCGCTGGGCGTGGTGCTGCTCTGCTTCGGCGGCGCGATTACGCATCACCATGAAGTGACCCTGATCGGATTGGCCATGATCGTGTTTGCCGGCTTCATCGACTGAGTCCCGCGGCCTTCGCCCCGCTTTTCAGTACCTCCGCACCGTTGGCCCATCGTTTTCGCTCGCCTTCGGTTCCGCCCGGCCCCGCACTGAAAACGAAGAAGCTCTGTCCGCTACCGCGAACAGAGCTTTTCTTTTGGACGCAGCGATCCCGGCCCAGCGACTGGATCGGCGCGGGCCGACCCAGCCCGTCAGGAACGGCTTCCTGAATTCTCAGCTCCCGTGATGCCGATGGGGCCTGAGGCCCAGGAAAGCAAGTAGCTGACGAACAGGCATTTATCACCAGAAAGGACGGCTAAAAACGACCTTTTCCGAGCTTCTTCAGGCCACGGCGGCCTGGGGCTCGATCTGATCGTGGGCGAAGGTGACTGGCATGGCGATGGAGAAAACAGACCCTGCGCGGTGCGGGGCGCATTGGCTGCGGACGCGGATGGACCAGCCGTTGCGGCGAACGATTTCGCTGGTGACCCACAGGCCGAGGCCGGTGCCGGTTTCGCCCTTGGTGGTGATGAAGGGCTCGAAGATCGTGGGCAGGAGGGCGGCCGGGATGCCGGAGCCGGTATCGGCGATAGTGAGCCGGGTGCGCGCAAAGCCGCGGCGGTCGCGAGCCGCGGAGATGTGGATGCGGAGGCGGCCGCCCCGGCGCATGGCGTCAATGGCGTTGCCGATGAGGTTGGCGATCACCTGACGAAGTTCGCCGGGGCTGGAGAGCACCGTGGCTTCGGGCGCGGAGTCATCGACCTGGACTGAGACGTTGGCGGCCGCGATGCGGGAGTTGTAGAGGACGAGGACGGAACGGAGGACGCCGGCAATCCTGGTTTCGACCGGATGGCTGGGCTCGCGATAGAAGCGCAGAGTCTGGCGGGTGATTTCGGCGACGCGGGCGAGCTCCTGGTCCGCTTCGACGAGGTAATGGCGGGCATCGGCGGGGTTCTCCGCGGAGCGAATGAGGTAGAGGAGGTTGGTGACGGCCTCCAGCGGGTTGTTGATCTCGTGGGCGATGCTGGCGGCAAGGCGTCCGGTGACGGCGAGCTTTTCGGAGCGGCGGAGGGCCTCCTGAGCGCGGGCGTACTGCTGCATCTGATCGCGAATCTGATACTGGCGCTGGCGGCCGCGGAGCGCCATTTCCAGGGTACTGAGGAGCGTTTCCGGGCGGATGGGACGCTCGAGGAGGATAACGTTGCCGAGCGGCCGGCGCAGTTCGCGCAGGCGTTCGCTCTCAGCGGAAACCTGGCCGCCGATGGTGAGAAGAATGAGAGGGAAGTCAGACCAGGGCTGCTGCTGCTCGATGATCTGGCGAAGCTGGACGACGGCGTTGCCGCTGAGAGCTTCTTCGCAGACGATGGCGGCGCCGGCACCCAGGCCGATTTCGGCGCGGAGCTCGTCGACGGAGCCGCTGGCGTGGCAGGGCATCGAGCACCGTTCCAGCAGTCCCGCGATGAGAAGAGCGTCCTTCCCCGTGGGCGCAAGGATGATGGTGCGATAGTCGTGCGGAAAGGATTGGGCCTCAGGAAACAGGGGGATCCTCCGGACCAGCGGCGGCCCCGACAAAGCGGGGCACACCGGTGAGAACGCCCTCGAACTGGTTGAGCGGTTTGCCGATGGTGACGCGGCCGGGCTTCAGGAAGAGCTCGCGAATGGTGCGTTCATGCGGACCGCTGCGCTTCTTGACGACCGAGATGGCCTGGGCGATCTCGCCCGCGCGCTCGAAATACCGGAACAGCAGGATGGTGTCGGCCAGGTAACTGACGTCGACCGGGGACTGCATCGAGGAGCCGATGATGCCGGCCTGAGCGAGAGTGATGATGGTGGCGATGCCCTGCTGGCCGACGTAGGAGAGAAGCTCATGGAGCTGGAGGGCCAGGTACTGCTCGGTGGGCATGGCGTTGAGCAGGCCGTTCAGGCTGTCGATCACAAGGAGGCGAAGGTTCTGCTCATCGACCATGCGACGGATGCGGGAGACGAATTCGCCAGGGGAGATCTCGGCGGGATCGATTTGTTCGATCTGGAGCTGGCCGCTTTCAAGGACCGAATGAGGGTCCATGCCCAGGCCCGCGGCGCGCTCGATAAGGGTGCCCAGAGACTCGTCGAAGGTGAAGATCATGGCCTTCTCGCCGCGCTGTGCGGCGGACCAGGCATAACGGAAGGCGACGGTGGATTTGCCGCAGCCGGCGGGGCCGGTCAGCAGGGTGCTGGTCCCGGTGTCGATGCCGCCGGAGAGCAGGTCGTCGAGTTCCTGAATGCCACTGGGGACGGGCTTACGCTGGAATCCGGGCTTGTGTTCGGCAGCGATGAGGCGGGGGAAGATGGCGAGGCCTCCGGTGCGGATGATGTAGTCGTGAAAGCCTTCGCGAAAGGCGGAACCGCGCAGCTTGTGCACTTCGATCCGGCGCCGGCGGATGCCGTACTCGCGGCCGATGCCCTGCATCAGGATGACGCCATGGGCGATGCTCTGGAGTTGCAGGTCGTCGTGGCTGCCGCTGGTGCGGTCGTCGAGCAGCAGGACGGTAATGTTGCCACCGGAGAGATGGCGCTTGAGGGCGAGGATCTGGCGGCGGTACTTGAGTGGGTCGCGGGCCAGCATGCGCAATTCGGCCAGCGAATCAAAGACGAGGCGCTGGGGCTCGACTTCGTCCACGCGGCGCAGGATGCTGGCGATGGTGTCGGCGAGCTCGACTTCTGAGGGATGGAAGACCGTGTACTGGGCCTCCGGCTTGAGGTCGTCTTCCGGGGGGATCAACTCGAAAATTTCGAGCGGGTCGGCGTTCCAGCCGTGGGAGAGAGAGACCTGCTGGAGTTCGTGGCGAGACTCGGAAAGGGTGACGTAGAGGGTGCGTTCGCCGTTGCGGATGCCTTCCAGCAGGAACTGGAGGGCGAGGGTGGTCTTGCCGGTGCCGGGATCGCCCTCGACGAGGTAGAGATGCCCCTGGGGCAATCCGCCGAAGAGGATGTCATCGAGGCCGGGAACGCCGGTGCGGAGGCGCTGGCAGGGAGGTTGATCGCTCGAGCCCGAAGCATGGCCGTCGAGGAGGGTCGTGTGGGGCCCGGTGATAGCGGGTTGGGGGTTCACCTGTTGCTCTCCGAATGAGGGACTGCATCGGCGAAAAAGCCGAGAG
Source organism: Acidobacteriaceae bacterium (assembly GCA_036269135.1). GTDB lineage: Bacteria > Acidobacteriota > Terriglobia > Terriglobales > Acidobacteriaceae > Palsa-343. The sequence goes on along the minus strand of DATASQ010000067.1, from coordinate 61,334 downwards.
TCAACGAGAAACTCGCAATTTCGATGCCGGGGGAGAGAGGAGGAGTTGTCCTGGGCGGGGCGGGTTGGGGGGTTCAGGAAACGGGGGCTTCGCTGGCTGCGGCTGCAGGGGAATGGGCGGAATCGAGAAGGCGGTAGAGGGTGGAGCGGCTGATGCCGAGCATGCGGGCGGCGCGGACCTTGTTGCCATTGGCGAGGGCGAGGACGCGGGTGATGTGACGAAGGATGGCGCGGTCAAGATTAGGGTCGTCACTGAGGTTGTTGGCGCGAAGGTCGGCGGTGGAAGCGGGAGAGGTTGGGGAGGGCCACTGGAGTCGGGGGATGTCGAGGGGCCGAATCCACTGGCCAGGACACTCCAGGGCGGCGGTGGAGACAACCGACTGGAGCTCGCGAAGGTTCCCGGGCCACGCATGGGAGGCGAGGCGGCTGAGGGTGCCGGGGGCAAAGCCGCGGAGGAGCTTGCCATGGTGGAAGCTCCACTGGCGGAGGAAAAGGCCGGCGAGGAGGGGGAGGTCGTCACGGCGGTCGCGCAGAGGAGGGAGGAGGAAGCGGATGGTGGTGAGATGACTGGCGAGATCGGAACGAAAGACTGCGGTGGCGGCGAGACGGCGCAGGGACTGCAAGGCGCCGACGACGGCCTGGCGAGGTCCGGAAATGGCAAGGTTCCGGAGGCGCTCGTGAGCGGCGCGTTCGAGGAAGTCGCGGAAGAGGCGCTGCTGCTCGGCAGAGAGCTCGTCAACGCGGGAAAGGTAGAGGAGTCCGCCAGCGGCGTCCTTCCAGAGAGCCTGCGGGGCCAGGAGAAAATCGGAGGCGAGGGCGGGGACAAAAGGGCCGGCGGAGGAGGGACCGAGGCGGTGGAGCGTCTGCGCGGCAAGAAGCTTGCCGGTTCCGGACTCGCCTTCGACGGCAACCAGACGAAAATGTGGCGCGGTGCAGCGCATGCGGGCGAAGAGTTGCTGCATGGCGAGGCTGCGGCCGGCCATGGCGCCGAGCATCCATTTTTCGGGCTGGAGGGTCTGGGATTCGAGGGCCTCGATGTCGATCGATTCAGCCAGGGTGAGCGAACCGGAGCCGGAGGCTTCGGGAGCGAGAACATCTGGAGCGAGGGCTTCGTTGCAATCGGGAACCACAGTCTTGTCCATCCTGCTGCAGGGGATATCGGCAAAAGGCGGGGAAGGATCAAAAGGCGCCGTTCGGGCTGAGCCGAAAGAAGATCGGAAATGGCGATTTTGGCGTCATGGGCGCTATCCCGGGGAAGCAGGACGGCATCCCAGGAGTTCGGGCCGGGGCGTTTGTCTGTTTTTGCGCTCGACGGGCCAGGGAGCTATCTATGAAGAATTTACTGAGCGTGGCAATTCTGCTGCCCGCGTTGTTCTTTGGCCTGGCGCCGGAGCGAGGACAGGCGCAGATCGGGGTCGCCGTCCGCGTGAACTTTGCGCCGCCGCCCCTGCCGGCTTACGAGCAGCCGCCGTGTCCGGTGGACGGGTATTTGTGGACGCCGGGGTACTGGTCGTGGGATCCCGATTATGGCTATTACTGGGTGCCCGGAGTGTGGGTGGCGCCTCCACAGGCTGGGCTGCTTTGGACGCCGGGGTACTGGGGCTATGAAAACGGAGTTTACGGCTGGAATGGCGGCTATTGGGCTCCGCAGGTGGGCTATTACGGCGGCGTGGATTACGGATGGGGTTACGACGGGGCCGGCTTTGTGGGCGGGATGTGGGCCGGCAACGTGTTCCGCTATAACACGGCGGTCATGCGGGTGAATACCGCGGTGATCCACAACGTGTATGTCAATCGAAACGGGGTGCGGCGTGAGGGAGGGCCGCGCGCGAGCTTCAACGGTCCAGGAGGCGCCACGGCGCGGCCGACCGCCCGCGAAGAGCAGGTGATGCACGAGCGGCATTTCGAACGGACTGCGGCGCAAACGGAGCATCTGACGACTGCGCGAAGGGATCCGCAGGCGCGCTTCGCGACGAACCATGGGGCGCCGCGGGAGGCTGCAATGGCGCGCGTGGGCGAAAGAGCCGTGGCGGCGACCAATCGTCCGAGCGCGGGGGAGATCCGGGCAGCGCAGCAGCAGAGCCATGGTGCGCACTCGGCTGCGACGGCGCGGCGGCCTGGGGCCGAAGGACGCGCGGCGGGTGGCGGAGCCCGGCCAGCGACGGGGCATAGCGCAGCGACCCAGGGCCATGAGAGCCGGCCTGGGACGACGAGACCTAGTCAGGCGCGACCCAGTCAGGCGCGGCCGTCAGGGCGCCCCGAAAAAGGGCGAGCGGCTGCGCCGGCAAGAACCCAGGAACGGGCGCCCGCGCGGAGCACACCCTCACGGACGGAGAGGGCTCCGGCGGCTCGGACGCCGACGCCGCATAGCGAGAGCCGCCCAGCAGAGCGGACGGAAGCACGTCCGGAGAGCCGTCCATCACCGCGAACGGAAGCACGTCCGGAAAGCCGTCCGGCGCCGCGAACGGAAGAGCGACCGGCTGCTCATCCTGCGGAGCGGCCGCAGGCGCGCTCCGCTGCTCGACCGGAGGCACGGCCCGCGCCGCATCCGCAGGCGCGTCCGGAGAATCACCCGGCGGGTCATCCGGAGGAGAGACCGCACTGATCGATTGGCAGGCGAGAGGACAAAAGGGCAGGCCCGGCGCCTGCCCTTTTGTCTGAAATCTCTGCGCCGGCGCCTGCGCTGACCTACGTCGATGCAACGGAAGGGGCGTGGGGTACGTGCGGAGCGAGAGGATCGGCCGCGCGGGCGGAGGGCTGATCGGAGAAGATTTTGCCGTCGCGGATGTGGACGACACGGTGAGCGTACTCGGCGATATCGGGCTCGTGCGTGACGAGGACAATGGTATTGCCGCGGCGGTGGAGATCGTCGAAGAGGGACATGATCTCGATGCCGGTCTTGGAGTCGAGGTTTCCGGTGGGCTCATCGGCGAGGATGATGGAAGGATTGTTGACCAGGGCGCGGGCGATGGCGACGCGCTGGCGCTGTCCGCCGGAGAGCTCGTTCGGCTTGTGGTTCATGCGGGCTTCAAGGTTAACCGCGGTAAGCGCGCTCTTTGCGCGTTCCAGACGTTCGTCGGCGGGCGTGCCGTTGTAGATGAGGGGCAACTCCACGTTGTGCAGGGCGGTGGCGCGGGCGAGCAGGTTAAAGGTCTGGAAGACGAATCCGATTTCCTTGTTGCGGATGCGGGCCAGCTCGTCGTCATTGAGTTCGCTGACGAGGTGGCTGTTGAGCCAGTACTTGCCGCTGGAAGGAGTGTCCAGGCAGCCGATGAGGTTCATCAGCGTGGACTTGCCGGACCCGGAGGGACCCATAATGGCGACGTATTCATTGTGGCGGATGCGCAGGGAGATGCCCTGGAGGGCCTGGACCTGCTGCTCGGAGCCCATGTCGTAGGTCTTCCAGAGGTCCTCGACGACGATGATGTCGTTACGGGCAGCGCTGGAGGCGGTTCCGACTTCCGCTTCGGTGGTTGTTTCTGGCGCCATGAGGGCTCCTCGATGACCTGCTGATGAAGTACGCAAGAAGCCGGGACGGTGGCCCGGCCTTCTCTTTAGGTAGATGACGAGTTGTTCTGCTGGGGAGCGGCAAGAGAGGTGTCCTGTTTGACCAGAGAATTCTGCTTCAGGTCGCGCAGGATCCGATAGGTGCCGGTGACGATGCGGTCACCCGGCTTAAGGCCGCCGGTCACTTCGATATCGGTCGCGCCGGTGATGCCGGTGGTCACGGGGACGAAGTGGACGCGGTCCTTGCCCCTGATTTTGCTGACGACAAAGACACCCTGAACCTGCTGGGACGGCTGCAGCGGATTATCGCTGGCCGCGGAGACGGTCTGTGTGGTGCCCGAGGTCTCGTTAAGATGCTTCGGATCGCGCATGACCAGGGCCTGAATGGGGATGGCAACAATGTCGTTTTTCTGCGCAGTGATGATTTTGGCTGTGCACGAAAGGCCTGGACGGAGCTCGTCGGTGGGATGGTCGAGGGTGACAACGACTTTGAAGTCCTTGGCTTCTTCGACGCCGCTGGTGGACTGGCTGGTGGCCACGCCGGTGGAGCGCAGGAGAGCCTGGTCGCCGACCTCGGTGACGTGACCGCGGAAGACCTTGCCGGGGAGGGCGTCGACAGTGACGTCGGCGGCCTGGCCGAGGGCGACGTTGACGATGTCGGTCTCGTCGACTTTGACTTCAGCGGTGACGACGGCCATGTTGGCGATGGTCATAAGAGTGGAGCCTTCGGTGTTCTGAATGCCGGGTACGACCATTTCGCCCTGACGGATCGGCTCATTGGTGACGATGCCATTGAAGGGAGCGATGGATATGGTCTGGCGGAGGATATCCTTCTGGACGGTTAGGTCGGCCTGCTGGGTCTGGAGGTGTCCACGGGCGGAGGCGGTGTTGGCGCGGGCCTGGGCGAGCCCGGCCTGGGCCTGAGCGAGGCTGGCGACGTCGAGGTCATAGGCGGCCTTTTTGCCGTCGAAGTCCTGCTTCGACATAACCTGATCCTTAAAGAGGGCCTGGGCGCGCTGATAGTCGAGCTTTTTCTGCTCGAGATCGGCTTTGGCGTGATCCACGTTGGCCTGGGCGGTCTTCTCGGCGGCGATATAGGAATTGATGTCGGTGCGGTAGGAGGCGATGGTGGCCTGCTGTGCGGCGACATTGGCTTCCTGCTGCACGTTTTCGATGGTGGCGAGGATCTCGCCTTTCTTCACGTGATCGCCCTCGGCGACAAAGAAATGGGTGACCCGGCCCATGGCGTTGGCGCCGATGTTGACGGTGGTCTGAGGCTTGACCTGCCCGGTGGCGTTCACGATGGAGACGAGGTTTTCGCGGCCGACTGTTCCGATGAGAACCTTGGTATAGCCCGACTGCGCACGCACAATCGTGAGCCCGACGACTCCGGCGAGAACCAGGACGACAGCGGCAATAATGAGGATCTTTTTCAAGACGGTAGCTTCCTTCGCGAAGGATTACGCATATCGAGGAGCGGCGGTTCCCCGGATCGGTTCTCCGAATCCGGCCGGTTCCGTTTCTGATCTGCGACCGAAACCGCCGAACCGGAACGAGGTACAGTTCCAGGGTTTGGACGCCCGGCGCGGCCGCCGGTTATGTGCCGGAGAAGATTTCCACGCCATGATAACAAATTGGGGAAGGGAAGCTGCCCACGGAAGGGACCCGGGAACGTCCAAAAGGACAGCAGCCGGGAGCAGGAATTGCTTGAAAAGGCACGTCGCGAGCACTAAGATTGAAGGCGCCCCCCAAGGAGTTGGTGTAGACGTATGCGCAGGAACCGATTCTCCCTCCCTTCCACGATTCTGATTGCCCTGCTGGCCGGCGCAGGAATCCAGACGGCCCACGCCCGAGTCCACGCTTCGCAGGATCAGGATCAGGCGCAAAACTCCCAGGACGGTCAGGCGCAAAGCTCCCAGGATAATCAGGATCCTCTGCACCGGAAACTCTCGGACAAGGAACGGTTTAAGCAGCAAAAAGAGCTGAAGCAGGAGCTCAGCAAGACTTACAAGCGGTGGCTGGACGAGGACGTTCGCTGGATCATTACGGATCAGGAACGAAAGGCCTTTCTAAGCCTGAGCAACGACGAGGAGCGGGACGCCTTTATCGAGCAGTTCTGGCGGCGGCGGAATCCGAATCCGGATTCCCCCGAGAACGAGTATCGAGAAGAGCACTACCGGCGTATTGCTTATGCCAATGAACACTTTGCGGCGGGCAAGCCGGGGTGGATGACGGACCGGGGCCACATTTACATCGCCTTCGGGCCGCCTGACAGCACCGATTCGCACCCGGCGGGGGGGCAATACGAACGTCCGCTGGACGAAGGCGGCGGCGAGACCTCGACCTTTCCGTTCGAAGTATGGCATTACCGGTACCTGGAAGGCATCGGGGAGAACGTCGATATTGAGTTTGTCGATACGTGTATGTGCGGTGACTACCACATGACGATCGACCGGTCAGAGAAGGACGCGCTGCTGCACGTTCCCAACGCCGGCCAGACCCTGTACGAACAGATGGGCATGGCGAAGAAGGCGGATCGCTTCCAGGGCGGCATGGAGAATCTGGGGCCGGGTCCGGACTCATCGGCGAACCAGTCGAAGGAATTCGACCGGATCGAGATGTATGCGAAGCTGATGGCGCCTCCGCCGATCAAGTTCAAGGACATGGATCTGGCATCGTTCCTGTCGAGCCACAAGGTGCTGAACGGGCCGTTCTTCCCATTTGAGGTGCGGACGGATTTCGTGAAGGTGACGGACGATACGGTTCTGGTGCCGATTACGCTGCAGATCAGGAACCGGGACATCACGTTCAACACCAAGGACGGGGTGGCACGAGGCGATGTAAGCATCATCGGGCAGGTTTCGACAATCACCGACCGGGTGGTGCAGAGCTTTGAAGATCCGGTGGAAGTGGAAGAGCCGGCGGAGCTGTTGCCGCGGACGCTGAACAACGTCTCGCTGTACTGGAAGGCGCTGCCGTTGCGGCCGGGACGGTATCGTATCGACATAGCGATCAAGGATGTGAACAATCCGGATCACGTGGGCATATGGGCGCAGGCGATCACGGTGCCTCGGTACGACGACGACCGGCTGTCGACTTCGTCGCTGATTCTGGCGGACAAGATGGAGCGGGTGCCGTCGAAGGAGATCGGGGCAGGCTCTTTCATTATCGGCAACACGTATGTGCGGCCGCGGGTGACGCCGAGCGCGGCGGCGCCAGCGGTATTCCATCGCAACCAGAACCTGAACTTCTGGATGCAGGTTTATAATCTCGGCCTGGACGATAAAAGCAAGCAGAACAACGCCACGATCGATTATGAGATTCTGAACGCGGCGACCAACAAGGCAATTCTGAACACGCAGGAAGACTCGAAGAATCTCGGCGCCAGCTCGGATCAGCTGACGCTGGAAAAATCACTCCCCCTTGCAAGTCTGGAGCCTGGCAAGTACATCGTAAAGATCAGCGTGGATGACGACGTCACGCGGCAGCAGATCGCGCAGTCGGCGCCTTTTACGGTGGAGTAGGCTCTCAGGAGAAGCTCCGGGCGGCGACGCCGCGGAGCGCACCCCAGCGGCCGGAAGAGCGGCGGGGTGAAGGCAATTTAGGAAACGCCAGGGAGACGATGACGCTAGTATTCGAGTGAGACGACGTATCTCCATTTCCGGCCCGTTCCTGCTCGCTGTCGTGGTGTTGTGCGCAGCGGGGGCGCAGGCGGACGCGCAGCCCAACAGCCTGACCGGCGTGGTACGGGATAGCCGGGGTACGCCCCAGATCGGGGCAGCGGTGGAGTTGCTGCGTCCCGACTTCTCGGTGGTCACGGAAGCTTATACCGATGAACACGGGCGGTATCGCCTGGCGGCGATCCTGCCGGGCGTGTACGAGGTGAAGGCTTCGGGAGCCCTGTTCCTGCCGACGCTGCGGGAGAATCTGCGGGTGCTGGGCGGGTCGAAGCTGGTGGTGAACCTGACGCTGGACACGCTCTACGAGGCGTTTCGCTGGCTGCCGGCGAAACCCCGGCAGGCGGATGAGCCCAAAGACGACTGGACCTGGACACTGCGACTGTCGGCCAATCGCCCGCTGCTGCGGCTGCTGCAGGATGGTCCGCTGGTGGTGGTAACGAATGGAGACGGGTCGGCGCCGGAGCTAAAAGCGCGGGTGACGGTGCGGGGCGGCGAGAGCGGGTTTGGGGACGGCGGTATCCACAACGACTTTGAAATGGAGCGCACGCCGGACGACGGGCGAGCGATGATCTTCCGCGCGGACCTGAGCCAGGCGGATCAGCCGTCGCTGAATTCGATGATTGGGTACGAACAGCAACTGGCGCCAGGGCATACGTTCCGCACGATTGCGGCGGTGGAAGCGAACCCGGACATTGTGGCCGGTCCTGGTGTGCAGGGCCTGCAGGCAATTGAGATGCGGACGGGCCAGACGATGAGCTTTGGGGAGTCGGTGCAGGCAGAAGTTGGAGACGACGCCGAAGCGATCCATCTGGGCGAGATGCTGATGGCCAATCATCCGTTTGCCGCGCTGACTGTGCGGCGGGGGAACACCGCACTGTCTTATCGGATGTCGACGGCGCCGGGAATCCAGCAGGTGGAGGATCTGGACCGCGAGGCGACGGTGGAACCGAAACTGGCGCAGCGGAACGGCCGGCTGGTGATGGAGCAGGGCCTTCACCAGGAGCTTGCGCTTGCCCGGGAGAACGGCAATACGCACCTGAAGGTGACCGCGTGGCACGAGCGGATGGACAACGCGGTGATGAGCGGCGGGGGCACGATCGCGGCGGCGGACTGGACTGGCGGGAACCTGCTGTACGACGGATCGAGCGATCTGCTGCGTGCAACGGGTGGGCGCGTGGCGGGCGATGGGTTGCTGGGCGAGGTGGAACAGCGGGTGAATGGCAGCACCTGGATCGCGTTCGATGTGGCCCTGGGCGACGCGCTGGCGATGAGCGAGGTGGCGCCGCGGATGGACAGCCTGAATGAGGTACTGGCCAGCATGAAGGGCCGGGAGACGCCGATGGCCAGCGCGCGAATGCGGGGCAAAGTGTCGGCTTCCGGCACGCAATGGCAGGCCTCTTACCGGTGGCAGGCGGCGAGCACGCTGACGCCCGTGGATGCCTTTTCGACGGGGGTGCCGGACGCTTATCTGAGCGTGCTGGTGCGCCAGCCAATCCGGTACCGGCGAGTGATTCCCAATGGTGTGGAAGCGCTGGTGGACGTGCGGAACCTGTTCGCTGAAGGGTACCGGCCGTTCGTTTCTCGCGACGGCAGCACGCTGTATTTTGCCGAGGCTGCGCGGTGCGTGCAGGGCGGCTTGTCCTTTACATTCTGAGCACGGCTGTGGCGATGAGGCGGCCTTCCGGAAGCCGCAGCGCGAGGGTGGCCGGAGACCCTGGGTGCTCGTTTTTGCATGCTATAGTGAGAGAGGTGCGGCTGATTTTCCTGCTGCGTGGAAGCCTTCCGCGCGCCGCTCTCCCATCGTGGACGCGTAGCTCAATTGGCAGAGCATTCGACTCTTAATCGACAGGTTGAAGGTTCGATTCCTTCCGCGTCCACCAAACTCGGCTGAGGTCCTTCGCTGCGCTCGGGTCGATCCCCTCTGGATCTTCCTCATGCTCCCTATTGGGCTCAGGCCCTCGATCCTCGATTACCAATTCCTGTTCATACGCGGGTGCTGTCACCGGATCGATACTCATGGCCCGACGCTTCGGGGATGTAGCGCGCGGCGTCTGTGACCAGAACAAGAACAGCACAATCGCCCGGGCAGGTCAGAGGATCCGCGGGGTCGACACCGAAGAGCAGGCCCGAAAGCAGCCGGGGCGCGCCCCTTCCCGCCGCATCAATGGGGAAAGCCGTACCATTCGGCGGTGCGACGAATGGATTCGACGAGTTCGACCGCGACTTCGAGTTGGAGAAGATCTCGCGCACGATCGATAGAGGGGACGTAGCGGAGAAGGCGCGTGCCGGAGACGGGTTTACGGCCGAGGAGAATCTCCGCCCTGGGATTCAGGGTGGCGGCGACCGTCTGCGCCAGTTCAAGAATGCTGACATCATGGGCGGAGCCGACGTTGATGGGGACGAGAGCGGGGGCGCGGAACAGGATCGTCCACAACCAGACGGCGAGGTCGGCCGCATACAGGTAAGAGCGGCGAGGTGTGCCGTCGCCCCGAATGCGTATAGGCCGGGCCGCCAGAATATCGCCGATGAAGTTGCCGATGGCGAAATGCTGGTCGAGCGGAAGGTGGGGACCGCAGAAGGCCCAGCAGCGGGCGATCTTGCATTCGAGGCTGCTGTTTTGCTGGTACAGCGCGCAGAGGAGCTCTGCTGTGCGTTTTCCTTCGGCATAGACGCTTTCGCGCGCCAGCGGATCGGGTGCGCCCGTGTAGGTCTCGGGAATATGCGTCAGTTCCGGGGGTTGTTTGCCATAGACGGCGCCTGAACTGGTGAGCAGGAAGCTGCGGGCGCCGCAGGCGACGGCGAACTGGAGGACGCGCTGGGTTCCGGCAATGACGGTGGAGAAGATCTCAAGCGGAGCATTGGCTGCCACCTGCGCACTGGTGTCGGTTGCAGCGTGGATGACATGACTGAACTCGCCGGCTGGAAAGGAAAAACTGCGCACATCGCCGCGGTGCAGAGTGATGGCAGGATCGGCGGCCAGATGTGGGCATTTTGCTGCGAATGCCGCCGGATTCCGGGTGAGCACGGTCAGGCGAGCGTCGAGACCGAGTTCGCGGTTGATATGGCAAAAGCTCTCCACCAGCCAGCAGCCGAAGAAGCCAGTTCCACCCGTGAGAAAAAGGCGCATGCCTTGAGCGTCTCCCCAAAGCGGCGCGGTTCGGTTCAGGATGAGGGAGAGATCCTGAGCGGGAAGGCGGCTGGGCGTCATCAGTCCTCCAGCGGGGGAACGATCATTTCCGAAAGGAAGACTTCTCGCGGGAGGAAAGGGTAAAGATCCTCCAGCGGTTTGGATCCCATCGAGCCGTCGGGTTTCATGTAGGAGGAGGCGCGGGGGATGCGTTCCTCGTTGGTGGCGACCATTACCTCGCACACGACGGGGCCTTCGGCGTCGAGAACCTGCTGAATTGAGGCGGCAAGGCCGCCGCCCCCCTCGATGCGAACAAAGGGCAGTCCATAAGCGTAAGCGACCTTGGCGAGATCGGGAAGAGTGACACCGCTGGTCCTGTCGGCGCCGACGAGGCGATGGAAGTATCCGGTCTGCGAGGCTCGAATCGAGGCGTAACCGTCATTGTTGACGATGAAAAATTTGATGGGCAGGCGGAGCCGTTCGACGGTTGCGAGTTCCTGGATGTTCATCTGGAAGCCGCCGTCCCCATCGACACAGACGGTTCTGCGGCCACTGGCGACGGCCGCACCCACAGCGGCCGGCAGGCCCAGTCCCATCGAGCCGGTACCGCGGTTGTGGAAGCAGCGCTGCCCGCGCTTGATCTTAAGACAGAGCAGGAAGATCTCGATGGCGAAACCGGAACTGCCGGGGACGATGACATCGCCTTCCGCCAGCTGATTGCTGAGAACTTCGGAGAAATGGTACATGCTGAGCTCGCCGGGACGATTCCGATGTTCGGGCAGGACGAGAGGATACTTTGCTTTCCACTCGCGGCACCGCGCGACCCAGCTTTCCCAGGAACCGGCATGAACCGATCCTGCCTGGCGGCTGAGTTCCTCCAGGAAAGCGCCTGCGTCGGCGACGATGGGAAGGTGGATGGGGGTCTGCATCTTGCGGATCTCGGCTTCATCGATATCCACCATGACCTTCTTTGCGCCGCGGGCGAGCCGGTCGTGGGCATAGGCGGTCATGGCCATGTCAAGACGCGAACCGACGATGAGGAGAAGATCGCAATTCTGCAGGGTGAAATTGGCGCCGCGCGGCGCCAGCGATCCGGGCCGGCCGAAACACAGCGGATGATCATCGGGAATCAGGTCCAGCCCCAGCCAGGTAGTAAGGACGGGAATACCGAGGCCTTCGGCGGCTTGCAGGAACGTCTCCGCAGCCCCCGCCATGCGGATGCCATTGCCGGCGAGCAGGACAGGCCGGCGCGCCGATTGCAACCAGTCGACGAGCTGGGCCACCTGTTTGCGCAATGCTTGCGGATCGCCGGAGGGCGGCGTGTCCGCGGGCACGAAACCCGGGAGCGACGCCGGATCGATCTGCGCCGCCTGCACGTCGAGGGGAATATCGATCCACACGGGACCACGCCTGCCGGAAAGCGCCAGATGAATGGCTTTTTCGAGGTGATAACGGATGCTCTGCGGATCTTCGATGGTAACGGCGTATTTCGTAATCGAATCGACAATGGAAACAATGTCGATTTCCTGAACGCCGAGGATGCGCACGCCGCTGCCGCGTTTCAGGTCGGCGCGTTTGACCTGGCCGGAGATGAGGAGGACCGGAGTGGAATCGAGCCAGGCAGCCGCCACGCCGGTCACTGTGTTCGTTCCGCCAGGACCGGTGGTGACCAGGGCGGCGCTGAGGCGATTCGTTACGCGGGAATCCGCTTCTGCGGCGACGGCGCAGGCCTGCTCGTGGAGGTTACAGACGTATTTGAGCTCCGTGCAGCCTCCCAGAGAGTCGTCGAGGTGCATGGCCCCTCCGCCGGAGAGCATGTAGACATGCTTCACACCCAGGCGGGCGATGAAGCTCATGACATAGTCCGAGAGCTTGATGGTGGAAGCCATATTCCCTATGCAGAGGTCCTTTGTTGGAGAACCTGTTCGATCACTTCCCGCAGTACGCCGCAACCGCCATCGCGCGATGCAATCCAGGCGGCCTTTTCTTTCGCGGCGGTCTGGGCGTTTGCAGGGACTACGGGAACGCCGACTATCTCAAGCGCGGGCAGATCGGGGACGTCATCTCCAATAAAGCAGACCTGGGAGAGTGGGAGGCCATAGCGATCGGCGAACTCTCGGACCGCGGCGGCTTTGTCCTGGCAGCCTTTGTATACGTCAGCGATCTGGAGCTTGTCGGCAAAGCGCTGGACCAGCAGTTTGCCGGACTCGCTGGACTCGCCGGAAATGAGAGCCAGCCTGAGACCGGCCTTGCGCGCAAGCGCGATCCCGGTGACGTCCGCGAAGGAGAAGCGTTTGAACTCTTCGCCGTTGGTGCCCCACCAGAAGGTGCCGTCGGTGAGCACGCCGTCGACGTCCGTGGCAATCGCCCTGACCTGCTCAAACATGTCAGTTCTGTCCGCGCAGACGGGCGATGATGGGCAATTCGCGTTCGAGAACTTTCTTTTGGCCACTGCCCATGCTGGTTTCGACGAGACGGATATCGCGGCAGATGCGCGTGAGGCCGGTGGGCTCGAGGGAAGCGGCGTGGTCCGATCCCCACATGGCCCGATCGAGAGTGATATGGCGCTCCACACAACAAGCTCCCAGAGCGACGGTCGCGACAGTGGAGGCTATCCCGGTCTCGTGGCCGGAATATCCGACCGGGACGCCGTAGCGGTCGCGCAGCGTGATGATGGCCCGCAGATTCAGCTCGTCATATTTCGCCGGATAGGTACTGACGGTGTGCAGCAGGATCAGGTTGTCTTTCCCCACGACTTCAACCGCATGGTCGATCTCGGGGAGAGAACTCATCCCGGTGGACATCAGCAGGGGCTTGCCGGTCGCCCGCGTGTGCCGCAGCAGCGCGTCATTGGTCAGGCTGGCAGAGGCGATCTTGTAACAGGGCGGATCGAAGTGCTGAAGGAAATCAACGGAAGGCTCGTCCCAGCAGGAGGCAAACCACAGGACATCCTGTTCGCGGCAGTAGCGATCGATTTCCTCGTATTGAGCGAGGCCGAACTCCACCTTTTCGCGATACTCCATGTAGGAGATGTAACCCCAGGGGGTCTCGCGCATAAGATTGCGCTGCGCCGGCGGGACGCAAAGCTCGGGCGTGCGCTTCTGGAATTTCACGGCATCGCACCCGGAAGCCACGGCAACGCGGATGAGGCGTTTCGCGAGATCCATATCGCCGTTATGGTTGATACCGATCTCAGCGATGATGAAGCAGGGCTGGCCGTCGCCGACGGGCCGATTGGCAATCCGAACTGTGCTCATGACAGCGCTCCCTGAGTGCTCGCGCCCGCAAGCGTTGGACGGCCTGAGAATAGATTGGATGGCAGGGAATGCCTGCCCGGAAAGATGTGAGTCACGCGGATTGCCCGAAGATATGCTGTTTTCTCGTCAAAGGTATCACACAGATGATGCTGGAAGCAGCGGCGAAGGCACGGTGACGGGTCGACGAAATTAGCCGGGCATGGTCAGGCCGATGCGGGCTTCAGCCTGTTCTCCAGGCGAGCGCATGACGAAGCTGCGCATCGTATCCGCGATGAAATCGAGCATGGGCCGGGTGAGCCCTGGATAAACGCCGATCCAGAAGACATTCTTCATGACGAAGTCCGTGTTGGGCAGCTCTCCGATGACGCGGTATTCGCAGCCTTCGTAGGCCGGCTGGCGAAGGAGGTTGCCGCCAAAGAGAAGACGCGTGCCGATCTTCTGCGCTTCCAGAGCGCGAATCAGCTCGTCTCGACGAAAGGGCGCGTTCTCACGGACGCCGATGGGGAATCCGAACCATGCCGGATCCGAGCCGGGCGTTGCTTCGGGCAGAATCAGGAATTCCTGAAGCGGCTGGAGCGCGGACCGGAGACAGCGGAAGTTTTCTTTGCGTCGCTCGATGAATGTGGGAAGCTTTTCGATCTGCGAGGCGCCGAGCGCGGCCTGCATGTCAGTGGCCTTGAGGTTATAGCCAATGTGCGAATAGGTGTACTTGTGGTCGTAACCGCAGGGCAGAGTACCGAGCTGCCATTCGAAGCGCTTGCCACAGGTGTTGTCTTTTCCGGGGTGGCACCAGCAGTCGCGCCCCCAGTCGCGGAAGGACTCGATAAGCACCTGCAGGCTGGGCTTGTCGGTGAGCACGGCGCCCCCCTCGCCCATGGTGATGTGGTGGGCGGGATAAAAGCTGACGGTGGCAATGTCGCCAAAGGTGCCGACCTTGCGGCCTTTCCACGTGGATCCGAGAGCGTCGCAGCAATCTTCGACAAGCCAGAGATTGTGTTTGCGCACGAAGGCCGTGACGGTGTCCAGATCGAAGACATTGCCAAGGGTGTGGGCAATCATAACGGCTTTGGTCCTGGGGCTGCGAGCCGCCTCGAGCTGATCGACATCGACCTCGTAACCGGGAACGGTGACGTCCACGAAGACGGGAATGAGCCGGTTCTGAATGATCGGATTGAGAGTGGTGGGAAACCCGGCAGCCACGGTAATGACTTCATCGCCGGGCAGGAGGCGGCGCTCGCCGAGTTTGGGAGAGGTGAGCGCGCTAAGGGCGACCAGGTTGGCCGAGGAGCCGGAGTTGACCAGCGAAGCGCAGCGGACACCCACGAAGCGAGCCAGTTTCCGTTCAAACTCCTCGGCAAAGCGGCCGGTGGTGAACCAACAATCAAGAGCCGAGTCCACAACCGCCCTCAGATCGGCGTCATCGATCACCTTGCCGGAGACGGGAACAGAGGAGATGCCCGGGCGGAAATCGCCGGTGGGGAAGGCCTCCTGGAAATACTCGCTGCAGAGGTTCAGGATTTGCTGGCGAAGCTGATCTGCCCGATCGGTCATCGAGGTCCGGTGAACTCAGGATACACAATCCAAAAGCCGCAGTGTACTGTAGGGAGGAACCACCCAAAGGCGGGCGGAAGCAGGATCGGCTTCGTCGCGGGCGTGGTCCTGGGGAGAGCTTAAGAACTGAAATGAAAGCGGTTATCCTGGCAGGCGGACTGGGCACCCGGCTCAGCGAAGAAACCGGAAGTCGCCCCAAGCCGATGGTGGAGATTGGCGGGCGCCCGATTCTCTGGCACATCCTCAAGATCTATTCACAGCATGGAATCAACGACTTCATCGTCTGCTGCGGATACAAGGGCTACATGATCAAGGAGTACTTCGCGAATTACTTCCTGCATATGTCGGACGTAACGTTCGATATGCAGGGGAATCGGATGGAAGTACACCAGAGCGTGGCGGAGCCCTGGCGGGTGACATTGGTCGATACCGGGGACAATACCGGGACGGGGGGCCGACTGCTCCGGGTAAGGAAGTATCTGGAAGGCGAAGATACGTTCTGCATGACCTACGGGGATGGGGTCAGCGATATCGACATCACCGCGACCGTTGCGTTCCACCGGAGCCATGGGAAACGGGTTACCATGACGGCGGTCCAACCGCCGGCGCGCTTCGGCGCCCTGGGAATGCATGGATCTGAGATCACATCGTTCCAGGAGAAGCCGCTGGGTGAAGGGGGATGGATCAACGGCGGTTTTTTTGTTCTTTCCCCCGAGGTGTTGTCGGAGATTCGGGACGAATCCTGGATGCTCGAACGGGAGCCTCTGGAGAATCTGACGCTACAACACCAGGTGTATGCGTACCGCCACAAAGGATTCTGGCAGGCCATGGATACCCTCCGGGACAAACAGCGACTGGAGGAACTGTGGGCCAGCGGGAGTGCGCCTTGGAAAACCTGGTGAGGGGATGGCAGGGCCGGCGGGTCCTGCTCACGGGGCACACCGGATTCAAGGGCGGCTGGCTGGGGTTATGGCTGGCGAGACTGGGAGCACAGATCCGCGGCTATGCCCTTGCCCCCGCGACGGAGCCGAATCTGTTTACGACCGCCGGTGTCGGCAGCGTGCTCGACGACGTTCGCGGTGACCTTCTGGATCGGGTGCGGCTGGAGGCGGCCGTGCAGGAGTTTGCTCCGGAGGTCGTTTTCCATCTGGCCGCCCAGCCTCTGGTACGACGCTCGTATGCCGATCCTGTGGACACCTATGCCACAAACGTGATGGGCACGGCGCATTTGCTGGAGGCGGTGCGAAAAACGCCGTCGGTCCGCGCTGTGGTGTGCGTGACAACGGATAAATGTTACGAGAACCGGGAATGGGTGTGGCCCTACCGGGAAACGGATCCTCTGGGCGGCCATGACCCTTACTCGTCGAGCAAAGCCTGTGCGGAGATCGTGAGCGCGGCCTATCGCAGCTCCTTCTTTTCCGTGGAAGACGGCAGGGTGGCCCTGGCGACGGCTCGGGCCGGCAACGTGATTGGCGGCGGCGACTGGTCAGAGGATCGCCTGATTCCCGATTTGATTCGCGGATTTTGTGCAGGAAAACCAGTGTTGATCCGGCGCCCACAGGCGATTCGTCCGTGGCAGCACGTGCTGGAGCCGCTGCATGGATACATCCTGCTGGCGGAGCAGTTGCTGTCCGGGGAACAGCGGTTCGCCACAGCCTTTAATTTTGGTCCGGCCGATGACGAGAGCTGGACGGTGGAACGGATAGCCGACTCTCTGGCGGCGGGCTGGGGCGACGGTGCGAAGTGGATCGCTGGCGCGGATCCAGGAGTCCACGAAGCCGGGCTTCTGCGCCTGGATGCGAGCAAGGCGCGGGCGCTGCTCGGCTGGCAGCCACGGCTCGGGCTGCAGAGCGCCCTGGAGTGGACCCTGCGGTGGCACCGCGAATACACATCCGGTCGGGACATGCGCCAGCCCACTCTCCAACAAATCGAAGAGTACGAAAGACGGCTCCTTACGGGCGACTGGGCGGCGAATTCGCCGGATAAAACTTAAGTCTGGAGAAGAACCTTTCGGGTTGTGGCCTTCTCAAATCGCCAGAAACTTCGCAAGTCGCAGAGGTGGAACGATAACCATGGCACTATGCAGGAACTGTTGCGGAACCGATTTGCGCGATCTCGGCATGGTCGGCTGGGTCGCCCCCTTTTTTCTGAAGAGGGTCTTCGGGATTGAGATTCGTGCAACCCACCCCGTTAGTCCCCTTAAGCAGTTCATCAAGCGATCGCTCACAAAACTGGCTCCGCTGTGGAGGCTTTACCATCAGCAGGCGTGCGTCGAAATGCAGATTTGCAGACGATGCCAATTCGTACAGGCTGCGCGCCCTTTCCGCGATGACGATCTGATGCGGCTGTATGTCGATTACCGTTCGGATGCCTACAATGCGGAGAGAATTGGTTTTGAGCCTTCATATGCCGCCTGGGCGCCCCATGTGGGTTATGGAGCGCAGGAAGTTCAATTAAGAAGGAACGCGCTTCATAAGTTCCTTCAGGCGTCGTTGCCGGACACAAATCTCCCAACCATACTGGATTATGGTGGCTCGGACGGGCGGTTTATTCCTGATGTCCCTGGTGAGAAGTTTGTATTTGAAATCTCAAACCTGGAGCCTGTATCCGGAGTCACGCGGGTTGTTCATGAAGATGGCCTTGGAAAATACTCCCTTGTACTTCTCGCCCACGTAATTGAGCATGCCTCGTATCCGCTTGAGCTAATTCGCAAGGTGAGCCGCTATGTCGATGCCGGGGGTTTTCTGTACGTCGAGGCGCCTCAGGAGTTGCCGGACGAAGTGCTGCAGCGGATGCATGACGGATCTGCGTCGCCCAGCCTGGGCATTCACGAGCACATCAATTATTATTCCCCGCCGGCGGTTCGCTGTCTTTTTGAGGCCGCTGGGCTCGAACTAATTGCTCTTGAGAGAGAAGAAGTTGATCTCGGCTGGATTAAGGGCACTCATATTCGGGCAATTGGAAGAAAACCAGTCCGTTCATAACTGCAGGATGCCGGTATCGGGCCTGGCGCCGCGACCGGGAAATGCTGCCAGAGAATACGAGGCAGGTTGCGAGTTCGCGGGGTTGCACCGGCACCGGCCCGGAAGGGAACGTCCTGATTCCGGAGCGCCCCTTTACAATAGAGAAATCCGAGCGCCCAGAACTCCGAGCTGACATTCTTCCCGGGCCGTCTCGCTATCCGGAATCGAGGCATGTCTGATGGCCCAAATTTCCGACGGCGCAACGCCGGTCGGCTGGCTCGAAGCGCAAGCGCGCCGCGCGCGCCACTGGTTGCGCACGAAGCTTGGAATCGACAAGCCCATCGCCTTCACAATCCTGGCGCGAGCCTGGGCCAGTACCGCCGGACTGGTGACCGTCGCGCTCATCGCAAGATTCCTGACGCCCGCGGAACAGGGTTATTACTACACGTTTGGCAGCCTCGTGGCTCTGCAGATCATCTTCGAGCTGGGCTTTTCCTTCGTTATTCTGCAGATGGCGAGCCACGAGCGCGCCCATCTCGAGATCGCCGCGGACGGGACGATCACGGGCAGTCCTGTAGCCCACGCGCGCCTGGCATCCGTGCTCCAGAAGGCGATCCGCTGGTATTCGAGTGCGGCGGTGCTGTTGGCGGTGTTTCTTCTGGCCGCCGGGGCCTATTTCTTTTCAAGGCATGAACAGGCGGGAGTCAGCATTCACTGGCATACCCCATGGGCAGCAGCGGCCATTGCCGCCGCTGTCACTTTTCAGATTGACCCCATTCTTTCGTTCATGGAAGGCTGCGGGTTCGTGGCTAACGTTGCGCGCGTTCGTCTTTGCCAGGCGGCAACAGGGAGCCTGCTGGCGTGGACGGCGCTGGCTCTGCATCACGGTCTCTTTGCCCCTTCGATGGTCATTTCGGGAAATGCGATTGTGGCGTTGATCTGGCTCTCCCGGCATAGAGAACTCCTGCTTTCTCTGTTGCGCTATCGAAGCGGTGGACATCGGATCCACTGGATCCGGGAGGTATGGCCTTTTCAATGGCGCATTGCGGTAAGCTGGTTGTGCGGCTATTTCATTTATCAGCTGTTCAATCCGGTGCTGTTCGCTTACCGGGGCGCTGTCGCGGCTGGACAGATGGGTATGTCTCTGAGCCTTGCTAATGCGCTGCAGGCGGTGGCCGTGTCGTGGATCAACACCAAGGCGGCACCTTTCGGGTCCATGGTCGCACGCCGGGAGTTTGGACAGCTGGATCATATTTTCTTCCGGTCGCTGAAACAGTCTGTCGCCGTGTATGCACTGGGAGCAGCGTGCGTCGTGGCGGGGGCGATCTGGCTGAACATGGAGCACATGCGATTCGGGCACAGGCTGTTGAGCCCGGTACTGCTGGCTGTGCTGATGCTGTCAACAATGATGAACGTAATCGTATTTGGCGAGGCGCTCTATTTGCGCGCGCACAAGCAGGAAAAATTCCTGCTGATTTCTATTTTGGGGGCGGTAACGGTGAGCGGAAGCGCGCTGATCCTGGGCAAGTATTATGGCGCCGCCGGAATGGTTGTGGGTTGTCTGGGGACCGGGATCTTCGTGGGGCTGCCGCTGGGAACATATACTTTCATCAAGTATAGGAGACTATGGCATGCCTCCTCCTGAACCCCTGGTGACCATTGCAATTCCTACCTACAACTGCGCGCAGTACCTGCCCGACGCGCTGGGTTCCGTTCTGCGCCAGGGGCTTGATGATTTCGAAGTCCTGATCATGGACAATGCCTCCGAGGATGCGACAGAGGAAGTAGTGCGGTCTTTCGGCAGCGAACGGATCCGGTATATCCGGAATTCACGGAATTTGGGATCGCGCGAGAATGGGCGCCTGTGTCTGGTCAATTCGCGGGGGCGGTATGTCAGGACATTTTGCGCCGACGACGTTTTGCTTGACGGCATCGTTCGGCTGCAGCTGGATATCCTGATGACCAGACCGGACGTGGTTCTGGTTACCTGCGACAACTTTATTGCCGATCAGGATCTGAATATCGAGGATTATTTCCCCGCCTTTCCCGGCATCCACAGCGGGCGAAGAGTGATTGCCGCTTGTCTCAGCGGGATGGCTAATTACATCGGCGGTCCTTCCAATGTTATGTTTCGTCGCAGCGAAGCCATCAAGACTCACGTGGATGCGAGCTACAATTCCATAGCCGACTGGAAATTCTATTTGAAGCTTCTCGAACACGGCGGATATGCGAATATCGACAAACCCGGTTATGTTTACCGCAGACATGCGACCAGCGACACACAAGCGAATTGTCCCGACGACCTGAGACAGCAGGAACATCTGCGGCTGGTTGGCGAGTTCGACGCCTGGAATCCGCTCAACTGCATTAAGGCCGTGCGCGCAGCAGGAAGCGCCGGACGGATGACAGTTGCAGACCAGTGGGTGAGGGCACTGGCTCCGAACCGTATCGCGAGGGCACTCTTTTCGTTCCGCGACGTTTATCGCATGCATCGCCTGTGGCGCCGCCGGTCGATCGTGCATTCTTTGCAGGTAGGCCAGCCCTCCGGCGCAGCGGCCAGCTGAACATGGAAATCCGCGGAGAGGCGATTCCACTTTGACATCCGTTTCGGCAGCTATCTTCCTCTTCCTTCTCACTGTGGCCAATTTGCGCATTGGCAAAGGGCGAGTTCTGTATCCCCCGTTTATTTACTCGTTCATGTGGCTGATCGACGTAGTGGTCTATCGCATGTCTTTGATAGAGCTGGATCGAGTGCATACGGTGACGTGGCTGCTGGTCTGCGGGGGCGCGTTTCTCTTCAGTCTGGCAGGGTGGGTGGCGGGTCTGCTGCCGGGCCGGATCTACACTTTGAGGATCGCGGAATTTTCCCGCCCAGCCGTCTCGAGGCTGGGGCTGAATCTTCTCGTCCTCGTCTGCCTGTTGGCGCTGCCGATCTACTTTTATCATTTCTGGTCCGGCGGCATCGGCTCCGGCGGGGGCTTGTTTGAAAACGCCCGGAAAGCGGCGCTTGACACCGTGGCGACCGACCAGACTTCCCTTGCCCGCAATCCCATCACCTCGTATCTTCCGGTCTACTCCATCTGGGTGACGATCCTCTGCCTGATGGAGGGTAAGGACCGACGCTTCTGGACTGCCTTCGGCGCGTCTCTGACCATATGCATTCTGGCCACGGGGAGAACGCTGCCTCTGCTGCTCTTCTCTTCGACGCTGGCAATTTACCTCATCACGCAGCGCAAAGATCACATTCGCCGGGCGTGGCGCGTGATTGCCGGCCCCGCCATTGTCTTCCTGGCTCTGGTGATTGGAATTATCTTCCTCGAAAAGAGCAGCAAGTCGTTCGGCGGAAACATGACCGCCTTTCTGCTGAACTACACCGTGGCCTATCTGGTGTCGCCGCTGCCGGCGCTGGACTATGTGCTCCATCATGGGATCGAATATATGCACGCCCCGAGTCACACGTTCGGCTTTCTGTTGAGAGCGCTGAACGCTTTTGGTTATTCGTTTCCCATGCCCAACGACATGCCGGTTTCCGGCTATGTTTTCGTGCCCCTTCCGACCAATGTCTATACGATTTACAAGCCCTACCTGCTCGACTTCGGCTTCATCGGTCTGGCGGCGACAATTCTGACGATCGGATTTATTCAGACCTTCCTGTATCTCCGGGCGATTGCGGGCGACAAAATCTGCCTTTTCGTGACGGCCCTTCTGGTATTTCCGGCCGTCCTTTCGGTCTTCGACGATTCTTACGCGCAGCCCGTTCTTCAGGTAATGTGGGTGGGGCTGGCGGTGCTTTATTTCGGTTTTCTGCGGAGACTGAAGCCGACAATGAGCCTGGGGGCGCTCTTCTCGTCGCGCCCGATCCTCCGGGGGGAGCCACGCGGCCGATGATCGCCGGCATCGTTATCCTTTACTATCCCGACCCTCCCGTGCTCTCCCGGCTCGTGGCAGGGCTGCGCGGACAGGCGCAGCGACTGATTGCCGTGGATAACACACCCGGGTGCGCCTCAGCTGACGTGACTGCGGCGCTGCAAGCAGATATTCCCGTGGACTACATCCCGCTCAGCTATAACGGCGGGATCGGCGCAGCACAGAACGAGGGAATTCGCCGAGCTATGGACCTCGGCTGCTCCCATGTCCTTCTGCTGGACCAGGACAGCGCGCCCGCCGCCGGCATGATAGCGAGGCTGCTGAGCGCGGAATCAGAATTACTGGAGAAAGGCGAAAAGGTGGCAGCCATTGGGCCGGTATTTATCGACGGCAAGACCAATGAGCGCTCGTGCTCCATTGCCTATGCACCTTTCAGCGTTCGCCGCATTCCGCTTCACCCGCATTCCCCCCGGCCGGTTGAAACCGCCAACCTGATTGCCTCGGGATCGCTCATTCGAACCTCGATCCTGCAGACGGTGGGAACCATGCGGGGCGATCTCTTTATCGACTTCGTGGACACCGAATGGGGGCTGCGGGCTCGCAATCGGGGATACCGCTGCTACTGTGTTCCCGATGCTGAAATGGCGCACAGCACCGGAGATCGCGCCGTCAGGTTTTTTGGCAAGAACCTGTATACGCACAGCGACCTGCGAAACTATTACCGGATCAGGAATGCCATCTATCTGCTGCGCACACCGAGCATGGGATGGGGCTGGAGGACATATATGGCGATTCGTATCCCGTTTTATGTGCTCTTGTTTCCTTCGCTCTCGGCAAAAAAGGTGCGCAATATCCGGGCCATGTTCCGGGCGGTGCTGGATGGCATACGGGGAAGACTGGGGCCCGCTCCGGAAAGCCTGATGCAGAATCGGGGCAACGCGGGATGAATCTGCCGCAGTTACCCGGTCGAGGACGGCCTCGCTACCTGTTCGTGATCAACGATGTCGGATTCATCTACAGCCATTTCTGGGAACTCGCACTGAGCATTCGCGACTGCGGCTGGGAGGTGGTGATTGTCGGTGGAGCGGCCGCCGATCCGGCGCGGGCGGTCGAGGCCGGCATGGTTTTTATTCCGCTTCGGCCGGTGATCGGCATCGGCGGTCCCGTTTCCGAAATCCGCTTTCTCGTCCGGCTGTGGCGCGTCTTTAGGTCTCTTCGGCCCGAAGCTGTCCACTTTGTTTCTCTGAAGAATGTCCTGCTGGGAGGCTTGCTGGCGAAATGGGCTGGATTGCCGGCTCGGCTGGGGGCAATTACGGGCATGGGTACGCTGTTTGTGGAGGATCGCCTCCACTACCGGATGTTGCGGCCGCTCGTGCTTACCGGGATCCGGCGCGCTTTCAGTGGACCCGATGCGGTCCTGGCCGTCGAAAACCGGGATGATCGCGATCTCCTGCTGCGCCGCGGTGTGGCGGAGGAAGACCGCATCTCTGTCATTCCGGGAGCGGGGCTCAACGAATGTGCGATTCGGCCTTCGCCATGGCAGGGCACACCTCCGGTCATTCTTTGCGTGTCGAGAATGATCCGCAACAAAGGCATCCTGGATCTGATCGAGGCAGGCTCTCTCCTGCATGCACAGGGTCTTTCGTTCGAGATCCATCTTGTTGGCGATATCGATCTGAGCAATCCGAGCTCCTACACCCGGGAAGAGCTGCTGCTCCTTCAGCAGCCGGAGTTCATCCGATGGCTGGGACGCCGCTCGGATGTGGCCGATCTTCTGGGAAGGGCCGATGTCTTCTGTCTGCCCACATATTATCGAGAGGGCCTCCCTCGATCACTGGTCGAGGCCTGCGCCGCGGGGCTTCCGGTCGTTACCACCGACGTTCCAGGGTGCCGCGACATCGTGGTCGATAAGGTGACCGGCTATCTTGTTCCGCCCAGGAATCAGCCGGCGCTGGCGGAGGCGCTGCGGTCGCTGCTCGAGGATCCAGCTCTTCGCATGTCCATGGGGGCTGCAGCAAGAAAGCGATTCGAAGAACAGTTCTCCATGACGTCGGTCCTCTCGGCATTTTCCAAATGCCATGAAAAGCTCCGGCTGCCGCTTCGGATCGCTCCGCCGCGGGGCGGGCGCAATGGGGAATCGCAGTGAAGCTCGCCCTCCTGGGGGCGCGCGGCATTCCTGCGCGTTACGGCGGGTTTGAAACGTTTGCCGAAAGGCTGGCCGTCGGCCTGGCCGAGCGCGGCTTTCAGGTCACGGTCTTCTGCGAGGGCAAAGAGGGACAGCCGTCCGCAACGTTTCACGGCGTGGAGCTTCGTTATCACTCGGCCCCTGCGCTCGGCCCGCTCCAGACCATCGTCTACGACCTGAAGTGTCTCTGGTCGGCGCGCACGGGATTCGACGTGGTCTACATGCTGGGCTATGGCGTGGCGCCGTTCTGTGCCCTGCCGCGGCTCTGGCGCACGACGGTCTGGATCAATCCCGATGGCGTGGAATGGGCGCGCGCGAAATGGAGCACGCCCGCGAAGCTCTACTTCCGCGGCATGGAGTGGTTTTCAGTGCGTGCTGTGAACCGCGTGATTGCCGATGCTGACGCCATTGCGGCGCATCTGGAGCGACGGCATGGGCCGTTGAGCGCCTGTTCGGTCATTCCTTACGGATGCGAGATTGTGAGCGCTCCTCCCGATCCGGCTCAGTTGCAGAAGTGGGATCTGAAGCCGGATGGCTACTATCTGGTGGTGTGCCGGCTGGAGCCGGAGAATCACGTGCTGGAGATCCTGCAGGCCTTCCGGAAGTCGCATTCCATGAGGCAACTGGTGGTTGTCGGCGATCACGGCGCCTCTACACCGTATGTGAAGGAGCTGCGAGCGGTGCGCGATCCGCGCATTCGCATGATCGGAACCGTTTACGATGCTCCCGCGCTGACGGCCCTGCGCTGCGGTGCGTTTGCCTATCTGCACGGGCACAGCGTGGGCGGAACGAATCCGTCGCTGCTGGAAGCGATGGGCTGCGGGAATTTGATCCTGGCGCATGACAATCCTTTCAACCGGGAGACGCTGGGCGAGGATGGGCTGTACTTCAGCACAGTCGAAGACCTGACGGCGACGGTGGATTCGGTGGAATCCGGGGCAGAGGAGTTGGCGCGCCTGCGAGCCGACGCGAGAGAGCGTGCGCGCACGCACTATAACTGGACGGATGTGATCGATCGGTATGCAGAATTATTGCGGGAGGCAGCCGGCTTCGACCATCGCAGGCGGCAGTAGACTGCGATCTCCCATTTGGCTCCGCAGTCCCGCCTCAGCCCGGTTCAGCGGCCGTGGTCTTCGAGGTACTTCTCGACCTCCAGCGCCGCCATACAGCCCGTTCCCGCGGCGGTGATCGCCTGCCGGTAGCGCCGATCCTGCACGTCACCACAGGCGAAGACTCCCGGAACCCGGGTAAAGACATAATTGTGGGTTTTGACGTAGCCGTCCTCGTCCAGATCAAGCTGGCCGGCGAACATTCCGGCGTTGGGGATATGGCCAATCCCGAGGAAGAGCCCGCTGATGTCCAGGACGGAGTCGACCCCGGTGACGGTGTCGAACAGGCGAACCCCCGAGACTTCCTTCTCTTCAACGCCCAGCACTTCCTGGATGAGGACGTTGGTCATGAACTTGATCTTCGGGTGGGCGATCGCCCGATCGAGCATGATGCGAGAGGCTCGAAAATGCTCGCGGCGATGCAGCAGGGTCACCTTTGAGGCGAACCGGGTGAGGAAGAGCGCTTCCTCCATAGCGGAATCGCCGCCGCCGACAACGGCAATCTCCTTTCCGGAGAAGAAGAAGCCGTCGCAGGTGGCGCAGGAGCTGACGCCGTGCCCGATCAACGCCTGCTCCGAGGGCAACCCCAGCCAGCGAGCAGACGCGCCGCTGGCGATGATCAGGGTGCGTGCGTGAATTGTTTCCTGCCCCAGATTCAGGCTGAAGGGATGCTTTGTGAGATCGGCGGTGGCGAGATGGCCGAGCCGGAACTCCGCGCCAAAGCGAGAGGCCTGCTTGCGCATGTTCTCGATCAGATCCGGACCCTGAATGCCCTCCGGCCAGCCGGGGAAGTTTTCGACCAGGGTGGTAATGGAGAGCTGGCCGCCGGGTTCGTGGCCTTCCAGAACGAGCGGCTTCAGGTTGGCGCGGGCGGTGTAAATTGCGGCGGTGAGGCCGGCGCATCCGGAGCCGAGAATGACGGTGTCGTAAATGGTTTCTGCCATGGTTTCTAAGCTTTTCGAATTGTACCTGCGAGGCGGTGGGGCCATGTCCGGAATTGCAGGTTCCATTTGGGAACAGCCGAGACCTGCCGTCCCGAACTGAAAGGATGATCGAGATGCCCTCTACGATTCTTGTCTAAGGTACGGCAGCCGTATGTCGAAATGAATCCGGAACCGCTGCCGTGGCTGCGGCGGAGTTCGGAGGGTCCGCCATGTGCTGCGCATCTGAGGGACCGGGAGAGTCGATTCTCGCCCGTCATTTTGCCGATTCTGCAGCTCTGCTGGCGCTTCTCCTGCTCATTCCCGTACAGGCTGCGCAGGCCGGTGGTCCGCGCTGGGTCGCCGGATCGAGCTATTTCGATTCGGCGGTGAAGGGAAACCCAATTGTCTGGGCCAACGGGCAGGTCAGCTACTTCACCGATCAGGGCGCGCTGAGCACGCAGGTCAGCCAGGCGCAGGCGAATACGATGGTCGCGACCGCTGCCTCGGTCTGGAGTTCGGTTCCGACCTCGGCTGTCCTGATCCAGTCCGGCGGCAGCCTGGCCGAAGACGTCAACGGGACCAATGTCACTGTGGGCTCCGGCGGCGTGACTCTGCCGGTGGACATTCAGTCCTCCGCCACAAATAAGCCGGTTGCCGTGGTCTACGACCAGGATGGATCGGTCATCAATGCGCTGTATGGCTCGGGAGCCAGTTCGCCACTTTCCTGTCCGACCAATGGAGTTCTCGTCAGCGTTGATAACCTTGCCAGCTCCGGGAACATCGCGCACGCCCTGATGCTGGTGAACGGACTCTGCGCTACGACCACGACGCAGATCGCGAACCTTCAATACCAGCTGGTGCGCGGATTCGGCCGGGCGCTCGGGCTGGATTGGTCGCAGACGAACGAGGAGATGTTCGCTGAGAATCAGCCGACGGCCAACGGTCTGCAGGGTTGGCCTATCATGCACCCGCTGGAACGCCTGTGCAACGGCGGTACCGGTCTGTGCATGCCGAACTCGATGCAGCTGCGCATTGACGATATCGCCGCTCTGAACCGGCTCTATCCA
Source organism: Acidobacteriaceae bacterium (assembly GCA_036269135.1). Lineage (GTDB taxonomy): Bacteria > Acidobacteriota > Terriglobia > Terriglobales > Acidobacteriaceae > Palsa-343. The sequence goes on along the minus strand of DATASQ010000067.1, from coordinate 34,099 downwards.
GTGACCGCCGCAAACGTGGGCAGCTTATCCGGCAGGGTGCTCACGGCTTCGGCAACGATCTCGGTGCAGGGAACGATCCAGTTTCCCCGCGGACAGGGCATGCAGGGAGTGAATGTCGTTCTGCGGCCGTTGCTGGATGGGGTGCCGGATGTGCGCTATACCGCGACCGCGGTGAGCGGAGTCTTCTTTCAGGGCAATGCCGGCAATCCGGTGACCGGGGCGACCGATGCCAGCGGCAACCCGCTGAACCGCTTTGGCAGCGATGACGCGCAGCTCGAGGGGTATTTTGACCTGAGCGGAGTGCCTCTGCCGCCGGGCGTCAGCAGCGCGGATTACCAGCTGACCTTTGAGGCGATCGACCCGCTGTATACAAGCACGATCTCAGTGGGGCCTTACACCACGGGACAAACGACGCCTTCGGGCACGATGCCGGTCATCGATGTGGGAACGCTGGAGGCCGGCTCTGCGGTGACGCAAAATGCAGTGATCAGCGACGCGTCCGACGAGGCGCAGAGCGGGGCGGACGGAATGGAAGCTGCGCCGGCCAGCGTGCCTCTGACCGGGGAGTGGACGGGCCGCCTGACCGGCTACGGCCACAGCAGCTGGTTCCAGTGGTGGGCGCGTGGGGCGCGGGAGTTCACCGTGGAGGCTCTGGCACTGGATGAGAGCGGCGATCCCACGGCCGAGAAGACACAGATCGTGCTGGGGGCCTGGAACGGCAGTGATGCCGTGGGGGCGCTTCCTGTAACGGGCACGCCGCAGCCGCTGAACGGACATGAGGCCGGGCTGACGACATTGCCGGTATTGACGGGTGCGGACAGCGAGGTACGCATCGGGCTGGCGGACCTTCGCGGCGACGGCCGGCCGGATTACGCGTATCGCGGGCGCGTGTTGTATGCGGACAGCGTGAGCCCGGCCCGGCTGCCGGCTTCGGGCGGCACCATCGTGATTCAGGGGATGGGCTTTCGTTCGTCCGTGCAGGTCTCCGTGGCAGGTATGCCCGCAACGGTCACCAGCGTGACGCCGAACATGATCGTCGCCGTCGCGCCGGCTTCCGGGGGCGTCACAGGCGATGTTGTCCTGCAGGTTCAGGATTCCCGGACCCTGGGTATTGCCGCGATAGCTGCGGGCTTTGGGTACGATGCTCTCGGCGATGATGCGATCTCGATTGTGACGGCCCCGCCCGGGTCCGCGCCCATCGGCGTGCCGCAACTCTTCACCGCGCGAGCGCTCGATGTTGCGAGTCAGCAGCCGGCAGTGGGTGTGACGGTGACCTGGTCGATCACTGAAGGAACCGCCGGTCTGGGGTGCGGGCAAAGTTCGTGCAGCGCGGTGACGGGGGGCGACGGGACAGCGACTCTCGCCGTGACGGCAAATACAGCGGCACTGGCGCAGATCACCGCTTCACTGACCAACGGGAGTAACGTGATTGCGGAATTCACGGGATCGGCGCCGCCGGCCATCGCGGCCCTGACGCCCGCACTGTATGTAGCGTTGGGAGCGACGACGCAATGGCCGCTTCAGGCTATGGTTGTGAGTTCGTCGGGAGCGCCGATAGGTGGTCAGAGTGTCATTTGGTCCTTGGGAGGCGCAGGGTTGAGCGTTGCCTCAGGTCAGACAACCAGCGGGAGCAACGGCATCGCTCAGAACCAGCTGACGGCTGGACCTCTTAACGCGAGTGTGGCGGCCGCCGCTACGGCCTGTCTGCCTGGTTCCAGCAGCTGCGCTACGTTTACGGTGATTCCGGTCCACCCGGAAACGGCGGTGCTCTTGGCGTGGAACGGCACCGTGCAGTATGTTTCACGGAGCCAGAGCTTTGCACCGGTGACCCTTCTCGTGACAGATTCATTCGGCCATCCGCTGGCAGGGGCCGCAGTCACGATTGCGGAGAGGCTGATGGGCTGGACGGCGCCCTGCCAGGATGATGAACGCTGTGCGGTCGGGCCAGGCCTCGCGGAGCAGGTGGTGCAGGTGACCTCGGGGCTGGACGGCACGGCGACGTTTACGCCGATCGCTTCTGACGGCCTGGCGAGCCGATTGATGGTGACCGCGATGACCGGTACCAGCACCGTCAGCTTCGAGCTCGATGTGCATCCCTGAAGCCGTGCGAGGCGGGCGGGGCAATGGTCCGCTCATTCTGACCTGCTTCCGATCTTTACGAAGCGTGGCCGGACCGATACTCTCAGGAGGAACCCCTTCGTCGAGGTTTTTCCATCAACGCCCGTCCCTTTTTCTGGCCGAATGCCACGACGCCGATGCAATGCGATGGCGTCTCTCTCGATCGACTGGCGCAGAGGTATGGAACTCCGCTCTACGTCTACTCCGCGCAGCATATTCTCGATCGGCTCGACCTGTTTCGGAATGCATTTCGATCTGTCGAGCATCTTGTCTGTTATGCGGTGAAGGCGAACTCTTCGCTGGAGATTCTTCGCCTGCTGGTGGCGCGCGGCGCAGGCTTTGACATCGTTTCCGGAGGCGAACTCGAACGGGTTCTGACCCTGGATCAGGGCGCGGCAGAACGCGTCGTTTTTTCGGGAATCGGCAAAACCGCGGCGGAAATGGATCTCGCCCTCGGTGCGGGAATCCTGCTGTTCAACGTGGAGAGCGAAGGCGAACTGGAGTTGCTGGCGGAGCGTGCGGCCAGGCGGCGGAAAAGGGCTCGCTTCGCGCTGCGCGTCAATCCAGATGTGTTCGCTGAGACGCACCCGTATATCTCCACGGGCATGCAGGAGCACAAATTCGGAATCGACATTCGCAAGGCGCGCCGCGTTTACCGCCGAGCCGGCAGGTTTCTGGAGCCGGCCGGAGTGAGTGTGCACATCGGTTCGCAGATTCGCAGCGCGGAGCCATTCGGTTCAGCGGCTGATCGGGTCACAAAACTGATTGCCGATTTGCGCCGGGACGGGCATGCGATCCGTTTCATGGACATCGGCGGCGGCCTGGGGATTGAGTATCACCACGACCAGCCGTTCGATCCTTCCGAGCAGGTCGCGCGTTATGCAGAAGCCTTGATTCCCGCGGTCCAGGCGTCCGCCGACCTGAAACTTCTGCTGGAGCCTGGGCGTTTTCTGGTGGGCGAGGCAGGAGCGTTGCTGGCGCGCGTGCTCTACGTAAAGAAGAACGGCGCCAAAACGTTTGTGATTACCGACGCGGCGATGAACGATCTTATACGTCCGGCGCTGTACCAGGCATTTCATGAAATCGTGCCCGTCCAGCCTGCCCGTGGGCGCCAGAAGGTTGTGGTTGATGTAGTGGGTCCCGTCTGCGAGACAGGGGATTTCTTTGCACGGGATCGCGCGCTGGCAAAGGTGAAGACGGGCGACCTGGTGGCTGTGCTCGACACCGGAGCTTACGGCATGGCGCTGGCGTCGAACTACAATTCGCGTCCACGCGCGGCAGAGGTGCTGGTCGAAGGCCGTCGGGCACGGCTCATCCGGCGGCGGGAATCGATCGAGGACCTGCTGCGGCCGGAACAGCAGCCGCGGTGATATGTTGTTAGGTTTGCTGTAGAGCTGCCGCAGAAGGGATTCTTTATGCGCCTTGGTGCCCGCACGTTGTCTCTCGCGATTGCCGTCTGCTGCCTGGCGGCTCCATTGTCCGGCCGAGCCGCCGATCATCTGAAGATCAAAACGGATAAAGGCAAGGTCCAGGGCAAACTCAGCGATGACGGACAGGTCCGCATTTTTCTGGGTATCCCGTTTGCGGCGCCGCCCGTGGGACCGTTGCGCTGGAACCCTCCGCAACCCGATGCAAAGTGGAAGGGCGTCCGCGAGGCGACGCAGTTCGGCGATCGCTGCATGCAGCCGGATATTTTCCACGACATGCATTTTCGCGATCCAGGCGATAGCGAAGACTGTCTCACGCTGAACGTTTGGACGCCGGCAAAGGGCAAGCATGCAAAGCTGCCGGTGATGGTGTGGATTTTCGGCGGAGGCTTTGTTGCGGGAGGTACCTCGGAGCCGCGTCAGGATGGCACGCACCTGGCCCATAAAGGCGTGGTGGTGGTTTCGATGAACTACCGTCTGGGGCTGTTTGGATTTTTAGCTTTGCCCGGCCTGGCCGGCGAGTCGCCTCAGCACGCGACGGGCAATTACGGCCTGATGGATCAGACCGAGGCGCTCCAGTGGGTGAAGCGGAACATCAGCGCGTTTGGCGGAGACCCGGGCAACGTGACCATCTTCGGTGAGTCGGCCGGATCGTTCTCTGTCAGCGCGCAGATGGCGTCTCCGCTGGCGCAGGGTCTCTTTGTTCACGCCATCGGCGAAAGCGGGGCGGCCTTCGACAGCCGCGGGCTTTCCTTCCCACCCGCGGAGGAGCAGGAGAAGAAGGATGCGGCATGGTCCATGGCGACGTTTGGGACGTCGGATCTGGCGTCATTGCGTGGCATGAGCGCGCAGGATCTGATGACAAAGATGACCGCGCAGCCGCCGGCTACCCACTCGCCCATCGGACCGGACGTTGACGGTTATTTTCTGCCGGAGAGCGTTCCCCAGATTTATAAAGAAGGCAAGCAGGCGCACGTCCCGCTGCTGGCTGGATGGAACCGTGACGAGCCCAGCGCTCTTGAAGTGGATTATCCGCAGCCGCCCACCATGCAGAGCCTCCGTGAAATGGCGCAGAAGACTTTCGGTCCGCGCGCAGAGGAGTTTCTCAGGGTCTACCCCGACAACTCGGATGCGGAGGCGGTGCGTTCCGCAATCAACTTCGCTGGGGACAGCTTCATCGCTTTCTCTACCTGGGAATGGCTGCAGGCGCAGGTGGCGACGGGCGGCCAGCCCGTTTATCGCTATCACTTCGAGCGTCCCTCCCCGGCGGACAAGTATCATCCTGCCGGGTCGGGCGCATTTCACTCCGACGAGATCGAATACGTTTTTGGGACGCTCGACTCGCGTCCCGGGGCAGTGTGGCAGCCGGAGGACTGGAAACTCAGCGATCTGATCGAGACCTGCTGGACGAATTTCGCGAAAACCGGCGATCCAAATGGCGACGGCACGCCAAAGTGGCCGCAATACGATGCCGCGGATGGCTGGCAATTGATGCATCTGGACGCGCACTCGGAGGCGGGACCGTCTCCGGACCGCGACCGTTACCTCTTCCTGCAGAGCGTGTGGGTGCCTAACGCGGGGACGACGAGCCCAACTGGCGGAGCAAGTGCTCCCGGCGAAGGGCGAGCACCTGCTGCAACGGGCCCTTCTCGCTAACGCGGCCCTTCTCAAGGAGGACGACGTCGGCGGGGATTCGCCAGATCTCGGCGAGGTCGTGCGAGACGTACAGCACCTGCAGATCGAGGCCGAGAAGTCGGTTCAGAATCTCCTCGGCGGAAGGATCGTCGAGTGCGGCCAGCGGTTCGTCGAGAAGCAGAAGCCGGGGGTGTGGAGCCAGAGCGCGGGCCAGCGCGACCCGCTGGCGCTCTCCGCCGGAGAGCCGGTTGGCTTTGCGATCGGCCAGTGCTTCGGCTCCAAACACGTGCAGCATCTCCCCGATTCGCCGAGAGCGTTCCTCCTGCGGCAGATGGCGGATGCCGAAGGCGACATTGTCATGAGCGGTCAGGTGCGGGAATAGCGCCGCCTGTTGCGTGACAAAGCCAATCGATCGTTTGCCGGGCGGAACGGAAACGCCGGCATCGCTGTCGAACAAAGTCTGGCCCGCGAGGGTGATCCGTCCGGCATCCGGTGTGATCAGGCCGGCAAGAGCGCGCAGCAGCGTGCTTTTGCCGGCGCCCGACGGGCCGAAGAGCACGGTCCAGGGGGTGCGCAGCGAGAACTCCGCCTCCAGAGTGAATCGGCCCAGATGGTGGCGCACGCGAGCGTCAAGCACGAGCGCGCTCCCCATGGCGCTGCTGTGTATACAGGCAGATCAGCGCGATGAGCGAAATCGCCAGCAGGAGCAGGGAGGTTCGGTTGGCGGCCGCGTAAGAGAAGTCCTGTACCTGGTCGTAAATGGCAATGGAAAGGGTACGAGTGGCGCCAGGAATGTCGCCGCCGATCATCAGCACCACGCCGAATTCGCCAACTGTATGGGCAAAGCACAGGACGGCGGCGGCAACGAGGGAACGGACCGACAGAGGGATCAGAATTTCCCAAAGAAGGCGAAGCCGGCCGGCTCCCAAAAGCCTTGCCTGTTCGATCAGCGCGGGATCGACGCTGTGAAAGCCGGTGGTGAGCGGCTGCACGGCAAACGGCAGGCTATAGATAACGGAGCCGATCACCAGACCGGAAAATGAGAAGGCCAGTGGGTGCCCCAGCCAGTGCGCGAACGCGCGGCCCATGAAGGTCCGATCGCCGAGCAGGACCAGCAGGTAGAAACCGAGAACCGTCGGCGGCAAAAGGAGCGGCAGCGTCGTCAGAGCTTCAATGAGCGGGCGCAATCGAGATCGCGTGGTGGTGATCCAGAAGGCCACAGGGATGGCGATCGCCATCAGCACCAGGGCGGTGGTGGCCGCAAGCCGCAGCGTGAGCCAGAGCGCCTGAAGGTCCATCAGGAGGCGGGTTCGAGTCCTTCGGCGGCAAGGGTGCGCGCGATCGCCGGACTGTGAAGGAATTCGAGGAAACGATGCGCCGCCTGGGCGTGGGCGGCGTTTCGCACGACAACCATCCCCTGCAAAATGGGCGGATGATCCTCAGGCGGAATGCGGACGAAGTGGCCATCGGCTTGAAGCCTGGGCGTGAGCGCGGAGGTGAGGGAAATGAAGCCCACCTGGGCATTGCCGGACTCCGCGTATTGCGCCGCCTGCGCGATGTTCTCAGCAATCCGCAGCTTGGGACGGAGCTGGTCCAGCAGATGCCATTGTTCCAGGGTCGCTTGCGCTGCGCGTCCGTAGGGGGCATGTTCTGGGTTCGCCATGGCGATCGACTGGACGCTGCCGCTGGCGAGGGTCTCCGGCGTAAGAGAGGGCACATGCGAGTCGTTGCGCGTCCAAAGCACCAGCGTTCCCCTGGCATAGGGGAGGGCCCTGGCTTCCTCGCCGCGCCCCGCCTCGATCACCCGCTGCGGAAAGGACATGTCGGCAGCGAGGAACAGATCAAAGGGGGCGCCATTGATGATCTGCGTAGCGAGAGTCGCCGATGACTTGAAAGACGCCTCTGCGTGAATGCCGGTTTGCTGCTCAAATTCTCGAAGCAGAGGAGGGAGCACCGGCTGCAGGTCGGCGGCCGCGGCAATGCGCAGTGTGCCCGCTTGCGGGGACGGAGGCACAGCCTGCGCCAGCAGGCAATCGCCGGCCAGCAGAAAAGCCACACAAAGGGAAAATTGCCTTCGGTCAAACACGCAGCACCATCACTTCGGTGGATTTAATGAGAGCCGCCACGGTTTCGCCTTTGGCGAGGCGCATCTCGCGCGCGGCCTCGGCGGTGATGATCGACGTGATGATCTGTCCGCCGATGGAAAGGCGAACCTGCGCGAGCAGGCCATCGATCTTCAGGTCGACAATGCGGCCCACCAGCTGATTGCGGCCGCTGACGGTCCGCATCATCTGCCGCTTCGGCGTTTCCGGCCGCTTCGTCTTGAACAGCAGGGCATCCAGTTCGGCTTCCGGAATGCGGTAGTGGCCACCGGGTGTCTTAATCGCCTTGAGCTTGCCGCGATAGATCCATTGCTTGATGGCCGGATAGGAGATGCCCAGCCGAAGGGCGGCGTCCCGGGGTGTCAGGAGCGGCGGCATTGGACGATTTTATACGAAAGCGTCTGCGACTCTGGACGGGAATAGGCGATCTGGCGACCGGCGGCCAGATGGTAGCCTGAAGTTAATCACTGACATGATGAACGGGATCCATCAGCTGCGTTGTGTTGGGTGCTCAGGGTGCATCGAGCCGGACGGACTGACGCGCGACTTCCGGTGCTCCACCTGCGGCGAGCTCTTCGAGGTCGTTTATCCCGGGTGGAGCGGTCCGCCGCATACGCGTCCCAACCCGAGCGCGCTGCGCTGGCTCTGGAAAGACCGCCGCCTCTCGAATGAGAGCATCGACCGCAGCGGTGTCTGGCGGTTCCGGGAAATGCTCCCGGTGCTTCAGGATCTGAAGAACATCGTCACCCTTGAGGAAGGGAATACGCCTCTCTACAATCTGCCTCAATCGGCGGCTCGTCTGGGGCTGAAGGACCTGCGCGCCAAGCACCAGGGTATGAACCCGACCGGCTCGTTTAAAGATGCCGGCATGACTGCGGCGCTCTCCGTGGCCCGCGAGCGGGGATTCACCTGGGTGGCCTGCGCCTCCACCGGCAATACCTCCGCTGCGATGGCGGCCTACGCGGCCAGAGCGGGGATGCGCAGCCTGGTGTTGCTGCCGGAAGGCAAGATCGCCTGGGGCAAGCTCTCGCAGGCCATAGATTATGGCGCTCTGACCCTGCAGCTGCGCACGGATTTCGACGGCTGCGTGCGGGTGCTGGCGGAAGTGGTGCAGCGTCTGCCGGTCTATCTTCTCAACTCCGTCAATCCTTACCGGCTGGAAGGCCAAAAAACGCCGGCGCTGGAGATCGCCGAGCAACTGGAGTGGCAGGTGCCGGACCATCTGATCGTGCCCGGGGGGAATCTGGCCAACAGCTCGGCGCTGGGGAAGGCGTTTCTGGAAATGAAGGCTCTGGGGCTGACCACCCAGGTGCCGCGGATCTCCGTGATCCAGGCCGAGGGGGCCAATCCCCTCGTCCGCTCCCTGCGGGAATTCGGCGGGGAACGGATGGAGCCGGTTACGGCTCGCACCCGAGCCAGCGCCATTCGCATCGGTAATCCCGCTTCCTGGCGCAAGGCGGTGCGGGTGATTCAGGAAACCGGCGGATGGGTAGAGGAGGTTTCCGAGGCAGAGATCGCGCTGGCCAAAGCGGAGATCGGCGCCGAAGGAATCGGCTGTGAGCCGGCTTCCGCCGTAACGCTGGCCGGGCTGAAGAAACTCAGGCAGCAGGGGAAAATCCTCCCTGAGGCGTCGGTCATCCTGCTCCTCACCGGACACACGCTCAAGGATCCCGACTATACGATCCACTACCATCGCGGCGATCTGTTGACGGACCGGGAACGATCCGGCCTGGAAGCGGAGATTGCGGCCAACGCCCGGAGCACAATCGAGATGGATGCTTCAGTGGATGCGGTTTTGCGGGAGCTGGAGCAGGTCGCGCCATGAATGGACTGCATCTTCGCCTCCCTGCGACCACCGCCAATCTGGGGCCCGGATTCGACGCGGTGGCGCTGGCGCTGCAGCTGCATCTGGACGTGCGCGCTGACGCGGCGCCGGCGTTTCGGATCGAGGCGTCCGGCCGCAACCCGGAAATCTGCGGAGCGCTCGAGCACAACCTCCTGCTTGAGACTTACCGGGCCACGCTCACGGAGCAGGGGCGTCCAATCATCCCGCTGCACCTCCGCATGCATAACGAGATTCCCCTCGGGATGGGATGTGGCTCCTCGGCGGCGGTGCGGCTGGCGGGGGTTGCGCTGGCCTCCCATTTTGGCGAACTGGCGTGGGCGCGAGATCGCATTCTGGCGAAAGCCTGCCGACTCGAGAATCACCCGGACAATGCCGCAGCGTGCTGGATGGGCGGGTTCGTGGTGAGCGCTCTCCAACAGAGAGAAGTGAAGGCGGTTTCCATGCCTCCTCCATCCGAGTGGTGTGCGCTGCTGGTTCTGCCGGCGCGTCCTCTGGCCACAACGGCTTCGCGCGGCTTGCTTCCGGAAACCTATGGCCGGGCGGAGGTGGTGGCGAATCTGCAGAGGGTCGGCCTGCTGACGGCGGCGTTTGCGTCTGCGCGAGGAGACCTGCTCACGGTGGCCATGGAGGACCAGGTGCATCAGCCGTACCGCAGGGACATCTGTCCCCTGCTCGAACAACTGCTTCCCCTGGCGGGCCGGTCCGGGATTTTGGGAGTCGCGCTAAGCGGCGCTGGCCCTGCGGTCGTCCTGCTGGTGGCCCGACGGGAGGAGGCTCCGGAGGCGCAGCGCGCCATCATGCGAGAACTGGAGGGAAGCGAGCCTGTGGAGCTTCTGCTGTGCGGCCTGGAAGCCCGGCCGGCGACCTGCGACAGCGTGAATGCCGCCCTTCTGTGACCGGGTAACCGGCCAACCGAAAGAATACGACATTGGTAACGCAGTTTTGATCCCTGCCGTAACTCATTGAGAGCATTACCAAAAATTACTCAAGATTGCTTGCCTTCGTCGTTGCAAAGCCCTATTTTCGCATTCGTGGGCAGTTCTGGGGGAGGGCTGCTCCGGCGTCCGTGATTCTGCATAAGAATCCGGGCGCCTTAATTTTTGTGCGGTACTTTTGCTGCCCGCTCTCCCCCTTTGCGACTCTCCTGTCCCTTTCGCATCTATAGAGTTCAGGTAGACTAGAGCGTGCAGATCGCACGGGGGGGACAAACAAAACATGGCCGCAGTGGGAATTGCCGAGGTAAGCGACGCCACCTTCGAGCAGGAGGTGCTGCAGTCGGACCAACCGGTGCTGGTGGATTTTTGGGCGACATGGTGCGGACCTTGCCGCGCCCTGGCGCCCATCGTGGATGAGGTGGCGACCGAGTACAGCGGAAAACTGAAGGTCGCGAAAATGGATGTCGATCGCAATCAGGCGACGCCCATGCGCTACGGTATCCGCGGGATTCCGGCGCTGCTTCTGTTCAAGGGAGGCAAGGTCGCCGATCAGATCGTCGGCTATGTTCCCAAGGAGACGATTGAACGCAGCATCAGCCGCGTAATCTCCTGAGCAGAAGCCTGAGAAGGATGGGAAGCCCGGCGCGCAGCCGGGCTTTTTCCTTTGGCATTGCTCAGTACTTTCGTAGCATCCCGAGCACCCTACCTTGGATTGCCACCTGCCCGGCGGGTACGAAGACCGGGTTCATCTCAGGATTGGCCGGCTGCAGCCGCACCAGAGGGCCTTCCGGGTAGTAGCGCTTCAGCGTGGTTTCCGAACCCCTCACCAGGGCAACGACGATTTCGCCCGTTCGGGCAGTGCTGGTGCGTTCAACCAGGACATAATCGCCATCCACGATGTGATCGTCGCGCATCGATTCGCCACGCACCTGCAGGGCGAAGACGTCGCGGTTGCCGATGATGTCCCCCAACGAAATGCTTTCGGGAATCTCGGGCGCCTCGACGGGATAGCCGGCGGCGATCCGCCCGGCCAGGGGCAAACGGTCCACACCGCGGGTCTTGTTCCGGGGTGGCAGCACATCGAGGGAGCGGCTGCGATTGTGGGCGCGGGCGAGAAGGCCCTTGTTCTGCAGATTCGTGATGTGCTTGTGAACCGTGGCAAGGGAACGCAGATCCAGCCCCCGGGCAATCTCCTCGAATGAGGGCGAATAGCCGTTTCGCTGCACGAATCCGGAGATGAAGTCGAGCACTTCCTTTTGGCGACGCGTGATAGCCATGGGGGGCATTATAGCGAATAAAAAGCGAACCGAGGCAAGTTTTATTTCCAGCCGTGTTCTCTTTTGGTACCGGTTTTCGCGCCGCTCCCCGTTTGGGCGGGACTCCTGGATTTTTCTCATCCGGAATCTGTTCATCGCCGGCAGATCGCGAGAAGGTGGATCGCAGGAGAAAAATCCAATGCGCATGCTGATCGCCGACGACGACCCTTCGCTCGGAAGGTTTCTGGCTCGCGGACTGGAACAGGACGGCCATGATGTGAGGCTGGCCACCGACGGCGAGATGGCCATCGCAGCCGCCCGCGAGGATCTTCCGGAGATGGCGGTTCTGGACCTGAACCTTCCCCGGCGGGACGGAGTGGAGGTGCTGGAGTTTCTGCGCTCTCTGACTGTCGATCTGCCCATTCTCATTTTGACTGCCAGACGGGAGCCGGACGTCCGGGTGCGCTGCCTGGAGATCGGCGCTGACGATTTTATGGTGAAGCCGTTCTCCTTTGCCGAACTGCGAGCGCGGTGCCGCGCCCTCCAGCGCCGGCGATCTCCCGGACTGGTCCTGCGCCATGCAGACCTGGAAGTGAACCGCATCGATCGTTCCGTAGCCCGCGCGGGCCAGGCCATCACCCTGACGAACAAAGAGTTCTCGCTGCTGGAGTACCTCCTCCTGCACAAAGGGCGGGTCGTGCCCCGGACTACGCTCCTGCGGGAAGTGTGGAACCTCGACCGCGATTGCGGAACCAATGTGGTGGACGTCTATGTGAACTACCTGCGCCGGAAGTTGTGCGACACGTCTCCCCAGCGCGAGCGAGGCTCGGAAGCTGACGGTGAAGCGGCCGGATTGATTCCGCTGATTCAGACCGTCCGTGGCCAGGGTTACGCCATTGGCGTCACCGCCTGAGACTTAGGCGCAGCAAGAGATCGATCGTCCGGAGAACCCTCATGAGCGCAGCAGCACATCCCGCCTTCACCAAAACACCCCGAACCGCGATTCTGACCAGCGCCGACCTGCCCTTCCGCCAGCGTGTGCGGGATGCTTTGACCAATCTTCGCTGGCAGGTAGTCGAAGCCTCGGGAGGAGCGGAGACGCTGGCCTGCATGGATCGGACGCCGGCCGAGACGGTGGTCCTCGATTCATGGTTGCCGGACCTCGAGATTCAGGAGTTCATCGCGGAATTCCGGCGCCTGCATCCGGAAGTGGACCTGATTCTGGCCGACGCCTCGGAGGCGGAAGGAAGCACGGTCCGCGGACCGCGCCGCAACGAAGTGCTGCTGGCGCTGCGGCGAGCGCAGAGTGACGGAGCGATCTGGAACTCGGCCCCGCAGCTGGCGATCGCGTCGGACAATGTGGGAAGACTGGACCGGGCGCCGGACTGCGGTTTGCCTCTGGATCAGGCGCCGCAAACACTCCCCATGCCGGGCGAACGCGTCCATCGTCATGAGCCTCGGGGACCGCTCAACAGCCAGCTGCCGGAATTCATTGGATCGGATCCTGCGATGATCGAGGTCAGCCGTCGCATCTGTCTGGTGGCGCCGCGGAAGACGACGGTGCTGATCGAAGGACCCACCGGCAGCGGGAAGGAACTGGTGGCGCGCGCACTCCATCGGCTCAGCCCCCGGGCGAAGAACAAACTGGTGGCTCTGAACTGCGCGGCCATTCCGGAGACGCTGCTGGAAGCCGAGCTTTTCGGGCATGCCCGCGGCGCTTTCACGGGAGCGGTGCAGGGACGCACAGGGCGCATTGAAGCCGCGCATGGCGGGACCCTTTTCCTGGACGAGATTGGGGAGATGCCGACGGCGCTGCAGGCGAAGCTGCTGCGGTTCATCGAAACGGGGGAGTTGCAGAGGGTCGGCGAGAACGATCCGGTGCGGGTGGATGTAAGGATCGTAGCGGCGACCCACCGGCCCCTGGCTCGTCTGGCCGCGGAAGGAGGCTTTCGCGCCGATCTTTATTACCGCCTGGCGGTCTTTGTCATCCGTACCCCCGCGCTGGGCGCACGAATGAGGGACCTGGACGCCCTGACCGAGCATTTCCTGCGAAAACTGGGGGCGGCGAGTCCCGCCAAGTCTCTGAGTGGGGGAGCGCTGGCGCGGCTCCGGCAACATGCCTGGCCCGGCAATGTGCGGGAACTCGAACACGTGCTGGAGCGCGCCTGGATTCTTGCCGAAGATCGGCCGGAAATTGACGCCGAGGAGATCGAACTGGATGCGCTCGAGTAAGGAATTTCTAATCCCTGCCCGTCCGCGCCGGAGGTCCGGCTGCTGCAGAATGGGCGGGGTCTCTGCCGGGGGAAAGTATGCAAATCACAACGCCGGTCGCCGATGCTGTGGCCCACTATCTCGACCTGTCTTCGCTGGAACTGAAGCTGACCGCGCAGAACATGGCGAATGTCGACACGCCGGGCTATCGCACCGTGGGATTCGATTTTGCGGAGGAAATGAGCCGGTCTCTGCAGCAGGTCGGTTCGGAAAACGGCGCTGTTCCGGCACCGGAGATCGGGGCGGTCGATGGACTGCTGGAGCGGCCGGACGGGAACAACGTATCCATGGACCGCGAAGGTCTGAAGATGGCCGAGGCCCAGCTCCAGTTTCGAACCGGGGTGGAACTGCTGCGGAACGAATTCACCCGGGTGATGGACGCCGTTCACGAAGACCAGAAGTGAGGGCGGGTGAGGGGGGCGGGCGATGAATCTTCTGGGTCTCATGGAAGTCAGCGGTTCGGCTCTGCAGGCCGAGCGGATCCGGGCCGAAGTGGTGGCGGCCAATATGGCGAATGCGGAGACGACGCGGACGGCGGAAGGCGGCCCTTACCGCCGACAGGAAGTGGTCTTCTCTTCGGACGCCTCCTCGAGCCCGTTCGCGTCCAGCCTGGCTTCGGCTTCCGGGCAGACGGACCCACCGATCGGAGGGGTGCGGGTCTCCGCGGTGGTCAGCGATCCGAGCAATCCTCTCGAGCGCTACGAACCCGGCAATCCCGATGCCGACAAAAACGGGTACGTCGCCTACCCGGACATCAATCCGCTGACCGAGATGGTGGATCTGATGGGGGCGACGCGCGCCTACGGGTTGAACAGTTCGGCTGTGCAGGCGGAGAAGAGCATGGTCTCCTCTTCACTCGACATTCTTAAGTAGGAGGGTTCGCGATGCACGTCTCTCTCGATCCGTCGGTTACCGCGGTCAATGGTCTTACGCCGTCAGGCGCCGTGCCGGTCTCAGCGCCTTTCGGCGATGCGCTTCGCAACGCGGTTTCCGGGATCGACGGCCTCGAGCAGCAGGCGGCGACCGCGGTGAATGGTTTACTGCAGGGGACGGGCGTCGACGTGCATGAGGCGATGATCGCAACGCAGAAGGCCGACACGGCTTTTGAACTGGCTCTCGCGGTTCGAAACAAGGCGGTGGCGGCCTACCAGCAGGTCATGGGCATGCAGTTCTGATCCTGGGTTGATCGACAGAAAATATGGCACAATCCGCCGACAAATCGTCCCTGGCCCTGACCGCACAGCAGCGCGCCGGGCAAATGGCAACCGAAGCCTGGAGCCGCTGGCGCACTCTGGAGCCGGAGCGGCGCTTCCGCCTCACATTGGCTGTTCTGCTGGTGCTGGGCTGTTTTGCGGCGCTGCTCTGGTATTCCTCACGCCCCGACTGGCGCACTCTCTACGCCGGTCTCGATTCCGACGACGCCCGACAGATAGCGCAGCAACTCACCACCGCCGGCATCCCCTTTGACGTCTCACCGGACGGGTCGCTGCTGCGTGTGCCTGCGGAGAATCTGGACAAGGCAAGGCTGGCGACCACGGCCAAAGGCGGTCCCCGAAGCGGGCGCATGGGTTTCGAGCTCTTTGACCAGCCAAACTGGATGGGGTCGGAGTTCGACGAGAAGGTCAATTATCAGAGGGCTCTGGAAGGGGAACTGGAGCATACCATCGCCACCCTCGCTTCGGTCGAGGCGGCGCGGGTACATCTGGTTCTTCCGCATGATTCGCTGTTTACCTCCGACGAGAGGGAGGCCAAGGCGTCGGTGGTTCTGCGCCTGCGCCACCGCAGCATCACCAGCGACGAGGCCGAGGGCATTGCCAATCTCGTGGCCAGCGCCGTCGATGGCCTGCATCCGGAAAACGTGTCGCTGGTCAGTGCGGAAACCGGTGAACTGCTGGGCCGCCGCAGTGGCGATGCGGCCGTGGGAGAACACGAGCAGGAGCTGGCTGCCCGGATTGTGGAAACGCTGGAGCCGGTGGCCGGCGCGGGGAATGTCCGCGCATCGGTCAATGTCGATTACGACCGGACTTCCGCCGACGAGGTGGACGAGACCTACGATCCGGCGCAGACCGCAACCCTCTCCATGCAGCGATCGGAACAGACTTCGGGACAGCCTGCCGCCTCCGGTATTCCCGGCACGGCCAGCAATTCCCCCGCAGCGAAGCCGCCTCTGTATCCTGCGCAAAACTCGTCCGCCCAGAGCGTTCGCCAGGAAAGCGGAACCTACGCCGTATCCAAAAAGGTCCGGCATACGGTGGAAGCGGGGGGCGGCGTACGGCGTTTGACGGCTGCCGTCCTCATCAACTACCGGCGCACCGGTCAGGGGAGCCAAACGGCGTGGCAGCCGCGCAGCGCCGACGACATGAAACGGCTTTCCGGACTAGCCGAGTCGGCCATCGGCTTTGACGTTGCCCGCGGGGACCAGGTCAGCGTCGAGGAATTGCCCTTCGATGAGAATGCTCCGCTTCCTGCTCCGACACTGACCGCCCGCGTTCTGGGCCTGACGGCGCAGTCCGAGGTTCTGCTGCGGTACGGAGCCGTCCTGGCGGGCCTGCTGGCGTTCCTGCTGGTGGTCGCGCGGCCGGTGGTTCGTTCCCTCCTGTCGCCGCCTCCGGCTCGCGCCCGGGTGGCCGGCGAAACGACGAGCCATCTTCCCGCTCCCGCCAAAGCTCTGGAAATGAGTGCGGAACAGCAGCTGGAAGCGCAGAAGAAGCAGCACGTCCAGACCCTCTTCGATCAGGTCGCGGAGCGCGTGAAGAGTGACCCCGGCCAAAGCACACGGCTTCTGGAAAGCTGGATTCGTTCGGAGTAAACCATGGCCTCCTCTCTTCCCCAGCTCCCGGAATCCCAGCGTCAGCGCCTGACCGGCGTGCGCAAGGCGGCCATCTTTCTTGTGGCGGTCGGCGACGAGCTGGGGCGAAAGATCCTGCAGAATCTGGCGGAGCCGGATGTGCGTCGGCTTACCGAGCAGATCGCGGAGCTGCGCGCGATTCCGCCGGAGGTTTCTCTGGAGGTGATCGAGGAATTCCACGAAATGCTGGAAACGCAGCAGTTCATGATGCATGGAGGCCTTGATTACGCCAGCAAACTGCTGGTCGACACGTTCGGCAAGCAGCGGGCTGAGGACCTGCTGGCTCTGGTGAAACGGGCGCAGGAGGCCAGCCAAAGCGATCTGGCCATGCTGGAGAAGGTCGATCCCCAGCAACTGGGGAAATTCCTGGAGAGCGAGCATCCGCAGACCATCGCCATCGTCCTGGCTCATCTGGACGCCCGTCGCGGATCGATTGTGATCGACAGCCTCAGCGAGGAACGGCGGGTGGAGGCGATCCGTCGTCTGGCGGCGATGCGGCAGTTTTCTCCGGAAATGGCCCAGCGGGTGGCGATGGTCCTGCACCGGCGTCTGGAAAATATGGGAGAGACAGGGCGCAAGGCCTACTCCGGATTCAAGGCGGTGGCCGACCTGCTCAATCGCATGGAAGCGGAACAAACGAGCCGGATGCTGCAGGAGATTGAGGCGGCCGATCCCGCCATGGCCCTGAGTATCCGCAATCTGATGTCCACCTTCGACGACCTGGTGACGATTCCTCCGGCCAGCATTCGCGAGATTGTCTCTGCGGCGGACAAGCGGCAGCTGGCCCTGGCTCTGCGCGGGGCTCAGGATGAACTCCGCGCGCACGTTTTCGCGGCTATGTCCTCGCGCGCGGCGGAGATGCTGAAGGAAGATATGGAGGTCATGGGGCCGGTTCGGGCCCGCGAAGTGGCGGGAGCCCAGCAGGAGATTCTCACCCTGGCGCGGACGCTGGAGGCGGAGGGCAAGGTGATCCTGAAACTCGAGCAGGGCGATGACTTCATTGTGTGACTGGCAGGGAGAGGCTGAATCGGTCATCCGGCCGATGGAATATCCGGTCCTGCAGACGGCGTCCGGGCAGGCTGGCGACGTCTCGCCGGAAGCGACCCACGACGCCGGAACGGAAGAGAAGCAGGCGGCTCGGGAGGCGGGTTTCGCCCGGGAACTGGAATCGGTCCGGAATCAGGCGATTGAGCAGGGAAGGCAGATGGCGGCCGCCGAGTCAGCCGCGTGGCGCCAGAAGCTGGCCGCCGAACTGGCCACGGCCACGGAAGCCTTCCGCGCCGGCCGGGACTCGTATCTGGCCGAGGTGGAAAAAGAAGTGGTCCGGCTGGCCGTGGCCATCGCGGAACGGATCCTGCACAGGGAATCGCAGCTCGATCCATTGCTGTTATCCGGCGCGGTCCGCGTGGCGCTGGGACAACTGCCCGATTCCACGGAGGTGCGCCTCCGCGTGCCTGCGGACCAGACAGAGCTCTGGACGGACGTGGTGCGTCTGATGCCGGGACTTCCGCTTCGTCCTCAGGTCGTCGCCGATGCTGAACTGGCCGCTGGCGCGGTGGTTCTCCAGAGCAGCCTGGGAACCGTGGATCTCAGCGTCCACGCACAGCTGGAGGAGGTGGAACAAGGCTTCTTCGATCGGGTGGAGAGTCGCAGCGGAAACGGCACGGTTCGGGAGACGGGAATAGCGGGGGCGAGCGCGTGAACCCGCTGGGGACCTATTTCTCGCGGCTGCAGCAACGCTCGCCCATTCGCTGGCGGGGACGGGTGGTGGAAGCCGCAGGCCAGACGATCGAATCCGAGGGTCCTCCCTGTTCGGTCGGCGAATGCTGTGAAATCCGCGCCTCCGATGCGCGATATCACGCGGCGGAAGTGATCGGGTTTCGCGGCAACCGCGTGCTTTCGATGACTCTGGCCCCCGCCGCTGGCGTCCGTTATGGGGATCCGGTGATGGCTCTCCGGCTGCGGCCCCGGATCGAAGTGGGCGAAAGTCTGATGGGACGGGTGCTCAATGCAACCGGGCAGCCGCTGGACGGCGGGCGGAGGCCCGTCCTGCACGCCACCGTGCCTCTGGAACGGCTGGCGCCCGGCCCTCTGGAGCGGGAGCCCATTCGCGAGCCGCTGGGCACCGGCATCCGCGCCATTGACGGTCTGCTCAGCGTGGGGCGCGGCCAGCGCATCGGGATTTTCGGCGGATCGGGAGTGGGCAAGAGCACTCTGATCGGCATGATGACCCGCAACAGCGATGCAGATGTCATCGTGGTGGGACTGGTCGGGGAACGGGGCCGCGAGGTCGGTGAGTTTCTGGAAGAGAGTCTGGGAGCGGAGGGAAGGAAACGTTCGGTGGTGTTCGTTTCCACCTCCGATCAGTCACCGCTGCTGCGGATGCGGGCCGCGCTCGGCGCTACCAGCGTGGCCGAGCATTTCGCCGAGACCGGGGCCAACGTGCTGCTGGTGCTCGATTCGCTGACGCGCTTTGCCATGGCCGCGCGAGAGGTGGGGCTGGCGGCGGGCGAACCGCCCACCACGCGGGGTTACACCCCCTCCGTTTTCAATCGGCTGGCCCAACTGGTGGAGCGGGCGGGGCGATTCCGCAAGGGCAGCATAACCGCCTTCTATACCGTCCTGATGGAAGGGGACGACCTGCAGGATCCTCTGGTCGATGCAGTGCGCTCGTTTCTTGACGGCCACGTCGTTCTGTCCCGGTCGCTGGCGGCCGAGGGCTGGTACCCGCCGATCGATATTCTGGAATCCATCAGCCGCCTGATGCCCGCCATCATCAGCGAAGAGCATCGCGCCGCCGCCATGGTCGTGCGCCGGCTTCTGTCCACCTGGGCGCGCTCCGAAGACCTGGTGCGCATCGGAGCGTACAAGCCCGGAACGGATGCGGATCTGGATCGCGCCATTCGTTTTCGTCCCGCTGTCCAGGTTTACCTGGCGCAGGCAGCGGGAGAGCGGGGCAGTTTTGCCGATGCGCGCCGAGAGCTGCTGCGCCTGGTGGCTTCTATTGAAGATCCGAAGCCGGCAGAGGGGCGAAAATCTTGAGAAAAGGACTCCTGCGGGTGCTCCAGATCCGGCAGCTGCTCGAAGAGCTCGCCGGGCTCGAGCTGCAGACCAGGACCACGGAATTGCGCCAACTGGAAATACAAGCGGAAGAGCATCGCAGGATGGCCGCGGCAATCCGCAGCGAGGCCATGACCCGGGACGAAGCCGCCGCCGATTTCTGGCTGGCCGCGGCCGATGCGGAGATCCTGCTCTGGAAGAGTGAGCGAATCGGCGCCGTCGCCCAAAGAGTCGGCGAGCAGGTGGCCGCCCTCGGTGAGCGAAGGATGATTCGGCGGATGGAGAGGAAACAGGCGGAAATCATTGTCTCCAACGCAGCCCAGGATGAGGCACAGGAGCGAATCCGCCGCGAGCAACAGCGTGTGGACGACTGGTACCAGAGCCTTCCGGAATCGCGCCGGTCAGGATGAGGATTCTCCAATCTGCAGTGCCTGAGGCTGGTACGCCATCTGCTCTGTTCCAGAGCACACGAGGAAGTTCCGTTGCCCTTCGCTCCTGCAAATCTCGCGACGATGAGAGCCTTCCAGGCACTCACCCCTCTTCCGCCGGCGGCAGCCGGCGTGACCTCCCCGGGCTCCGCACTCTTCAGTG
This sequence comes from Acidobacteriaceae bacterium, assembly GCA_036269135.1. Taxonomy (GTDB): domain Bacteria; phylum Acidobacteriota; class Terriglobia; order Terriglobales; family Acidobacteriaceae; genus Palsa-343. The sequence continues at coordinate 14,010 of DATASQ010000067.1, read as the reverse complement.
TCCTGATGCGCCAGCAGATCCCGTCCTCGCCGGCAGAAGCGCCCGGTTCTGAGGCGCAGTCGGAGGCTGCGGTGAAAGCGTTCCCCGCAAAAATCCCCCCGCGATTTGCATCTTTGCCCACGGAGCAGGAAGCCGCCGCACCAGCGAGAACGCCCGCGATCGTCGAGCAGGAATCCAGCCCGGCTGCGTCGGAATCCAGGCAGTCCCGGTCAGAGCTTGTGCCGGTGGAGAGCCGTGTACAACAGCCCGACACCGCGGCGGCTCTCACCGCCGACAGCGGTCGGACCGTCGAGACGGGCAGTGCGCGAATGGGGGAAAGCTCAGGCTCGGGACCCGCGTCTGAGATTCCCGACGCAGAGCCCGGCACTGAAATGAAGGATGTTGCCGGCGCCGCGAATCCTGGATTCGAAGCCGGCTCGGCGCCTTCGACGGCCTCTCCGCAGGCAGAACGCGCTGTGCCAACCGAAAAAGAAGACCAGTCAGACCCGGCCGGAAAACCGGACTCACCGGGACACAGAAAGTCAGAGACCGCCGGGCAACGGTATGAGATCAAAGGGGAACAGGTGCCTCCCGGCTCGATCCACGCCGCTATTTCCCCCGATGCGGGGCTTTCCTCGCTCGCCATTGTGCCTGCGCCCGTGAATACGGATCCTGCCGTCCGGTCGTCGAGCCTTTCTGTTCCCACTTCTCCTCGGGGGAGAGATCCGGTCAGTTCCCGGAATTCCACGAGCCAGTTTCCGATTCCGCTTCAGCCGTCTGCTTCGGTAGCCAACAAGCCGGTGTCGAATCGCTCTGACGAGGCGGCCGGCGTTGCGGCGCCGGACACCGCCGGTCTGCGCGCATCGGCGCACAGTACCCAGGCTGCCCCCCTCTCTGCTGCTCAGTTGCGCGCCTCAGCAGTGATTCGCGCGGCGGGACCGCCCGCGGCCGATGGGCAGGCCGCCCGCCCGGCGGCGGGACCAGCACTGGCTCACAACGCCGCGCCGCAAGCCGCGCAGTCGCCGCAGGTGCCCGGGTTAGCCAGCTCCACGGTCCCGGCGCATTCATCGGCGGCGGTTGCTGATCTGAATCGCCGGCCGGCCGCCGCATTTGAGCGCATGGATGCTGCTGCTCCACCGCGGGTCCTCGAGAGCTCCCCCCAGGACCTGGTGGTGGGAGTCCGCGACGCGGGACTGGGGTGGGTCGAGATTCGCACGCACGCTGTCGGAGGTCAGGTGGCGGCAAGCCTGGCCACCGGAAGCCACGAGGCGCACGCAGCCATTGCGGCGGAGCTGCCTGCCGTCCGGAATGCCCTGATGGATCAGCACGTGGCGCTGCACAGCCTCAGCGCGGAACAATTCCCGGCTTCTTCCGGCGGCGGTGGCGGCTCCGCGGGCAACCCATCGAATTCGGCGAGGCCGGGTCGCCAGTCGTCCGTAAAGCCCGCAGGGGAAGAATCCCCTTCGCTCAGCGAGGCGGACGGAGAGAACCTGTCCTACATCAGCGTCCGGGTCTGAGCCGTCCAGGGCCCGGAGAAAGGGAAAGAATATGCAGACGTCTCAGGCTATCGGATCCGGATCGGGGCTGTTTCCCCCGACGTGGGGGGCATCCACAGCCGCTCCGAATGCCTCATCCTCCTCCTCGACCACCGACACCACCTCCTCGTCCTCCACCGACAGCTCGGCGACGATTACGGCCAACGATTTCCTCCAGCTTCTTGTGACCGAGATGCAAAACCAGGACCCGACTGCCAATACGGATCCCAATGAATACATCAGCCAGCTGGTTCAGGTGAACAGCCTCGAACAACTGGTCCAGATCAACCAGGATATCGGCGACGGCTCATCGGGGAGCAGCAGCAGCGGCGCCTCCGGTTCCACCAGCAGCGCGCTGGCGGACGCGGCAAACCAGGTCACCGGACAGAATGCCGCCGGCAGCGGCGCACAAGCCGGCAATCTGACTCAGCCTGCCGCTTCCGCTGCTGCAGCCCGGGTGGCTCAGGCACTGCAGTTTCCCGCGGCAGCTTCCCCTGCAGATCCGCAGAATTTCGTCTATCCGCCGAAATTCTCAAACGGAGCTGCACTTACCCATGGCGGCATCAACACGGCGCGTTGAGCGCGCCTCATTGTCTCGGGAGGATCTATGTCATCGTTTTCCATTCCGCTCAGCGGCCTCAAGGCTTCATCGGAAGCGCTCAATACGATCGCCAATAATCTGTCCAACATGAATACCACGGCCTTTAAGAGCCAGAGCGTGAGCTTCAGCGATCTGTTCTATCAGCAGATCGGGACCACCGGCTCCGGCAATCCGCTCCAGGTCGGCGCCGGCACGCAGGTCGGCTCCACCGAAACCGACTTCACCCAGGGCGGTGTCCAGGAGACCGGGAGCAACTCCGACGTCTATCTGAACGGCAACGGCTTCTTTGTCGTGCAGGATGGCAACCTCACCGAATACACGCGAGCCGGCAACTTCACCCAGAGCAGCGACGGTCATCTGGTCACGCAGGACGGGCAGAATGTCATGGGCTATCCCGTCGTCAATGGCGTGGTGGACACCAATGCGCCCCTCGCTCCGATCGTTATCCCCGCGAACGCGGTTGAACAGCCGCAGGCCACCACCTCGCTTTCGCTCACGGCGAACCTGGATGCCTCTTCGGCGGTGGGAACCACCGTTCCTGCGCAGGTCACCCTCTACGACTCGCTGGGCGTGGCGCACGTCGCCACAATCAATTTCACGAATCAGGGCAGCGGTAACTGGTCCTATAACATTTCGCTGCCCGATACGCTCGCGGCCGGTTCGACGACCGATTCGAGCGTCACTCCTCCGGTGACGACCAACAGCTATACGTTCGCCCAGAGCGGCGGCAGCACCGGGACGGTCGACCCCTCCACCAGCCTCACAATTTCCGGCGATACCGCCAGCGGCACGGCCAGCATTGTGGCCCCCACGGTCACCGCCGGAGAGTCGCTGAGCGACTACGCCAGCGCCCTGAGCAGCGCACTTTCAGCGGCCGGGATTCTCAGCAGCAGCGCTTCAGTCAGCGTGACCGGCGGCAACACCCTGGCCATCAGCGGCGCCAGCTTCTCCACATCGGGCAGCGTGGTGCAGGAACCGGTTGCGACCAACGCCTCCGGAACGCTGAGCTTCAATGGAAACGGCAATCTGATCTCCCCGGTGGGAAACCTCAGCGGTATCACGTTCACCGGGCTCTCCGATGGCGCCACCCCGCTCGATTTCTCCTGGAATCTCTACGGAGCCAGCAACCAGCCCAGCATCAGCCAGGTGGCCGAGGCCTCCGGCGTCTCCGGCACCGACCAAAACGGCTACGCTGGCGGCCAGTCGAACGGCTTCAGCATCGATTCCAGCGGCATCATCTCCGCCACCTTCACCAACGGAATGACAACGCCGGTCGGCCAGCTGGCTCTGGCCAACGTCACAAATCCGCAGGGACTGGTTTTGGCGGCCGGCAACAATTACCAGACCACCCTGGCTTCCGGATCGGCAAGCATCGGGGTTGCGGGATCGGCCGGACTCGGCACGATTCAGGACGCGGCGCTGGAGGCCTCAAACGTCGACATTTCCACCCAGTTCTCGAACCTGATCGTGGAGCAGCAGGCGTTCGATGCGAGTTCGAAAGCGATCACCACCTTCGATACGATCTCGCAGGACACGCTCAACATGATTCACTGAGCATCGATCGACGGCCCGCCGCCCAGAATCCGCTCGTAGAAGCGCTCGTACAGGGGAAGGATCTTCGAAGCGCAGTAGCGGCTCTGGGCAGTGCGGCGGGCCGCGTCCGCCATGGCGTTATACCGGTCGGGGTCGCTCAGTAACTCAACAGCGGCTCCGGCCATCGCCTCCACGTCGCCGACGGGAAAAAGCCGGCCATTGACCCCGTCTTCGATCAGTTCCGGTATGCCGCCCACGCGCGTCGCAATGGTGGGAACGCGGCAGGCCATAGCCTCCAGCGCCACCAGCCCGAACGACTCAAGCTCGCTTGGCATGAGCAGCAGATCGGCCAGGGGAAGGATTTCCGACACATTGCTCTGCTTGCCCAGGAAATGGACCCTGTCCTGAATGCCCTCGCGATGGGCGATCCATTCCGCCGCGGAGCGATCCGGCCCGTCGCCGATCATCAACAGGCGTGCGGGAATTTCCCTGGCGACACGGGAAAAAGTCTGGACGACATCGGCGGTTCGCTTGACCGGACGGAAATTAGACAGGTGCATGAGAATTTTCTCGTCCGGCGCGGCATAGCGCGCTCGTCCCGCTTCCCGTTCCGTTTCGCTGAGCGGAAGATACACATCGCAGTTGACGAAGTTCGGAATGACTTCAATCGCCCGCTTCGGCTGGAACTCCTGCAGGGTCTTTTCCCTCAGATAGCTGGAGATCGCGGTGACGCCGTCGCTTTCATCGATGCCGAACCGCGTGATGGGCAGATAGGAGTGATCCAGTCCGACCAGGGTGATATCGGTCCCGTGCAGGGTCGTAATGAAGGGCAGGCGCCGGTTCTGGCGGGCCAGCATCTCCCGAGCCAGATAGGCGGAGATGGAGTGCGGGATCGCATAGTGCACGTGCAGCAGGTCCAGCTCGTAATACGCTGCCACTTCGGCCATGCGGGTCGCCAGCGCCAGATCGTAGGGCGGATATTCAAACAGGGGATAATTCGAGACCGGCACTTCGTGGAATGTAATGTCCTGCTCGCGTCCGCGGAGCCGGAAGGGCTGCGAGTAGGCGATAAAGTGCACCTGATGCCCGGCGGCGGCCAGTTCGATGCCCAGTTCGGTGGCTACCACGCCGCTGCCGCCGTAGGTGGGATAACACGTGATACCGATCTTCATGTCGTGCTCTGAGGGTACAGGGTAAGAGATGCGCGTCCGAGCGAAAAGACGCGTGGACAGCGGGAAGCCGAGGGTCGGCTCGTCGGCGATCTTCAGGGAGCCGCGCTGCTGTCGAGTACAGAATCCGGCAGACGCAGTCCCATGGCGATGGCGGCGGCCAGCAGGAAACCTCCCGAGGTAAGGCAGAGCGCGGCGGCCAGGCCTGCCTGCTCCGAGACGCGGCCGATGACCCACGGCGCCACAGCACTCAGAATGCGGCCCAGGTTGTAGGAGAAGCCCATGGCCGACCCGCGCAGCGCGGTGGGGAAGAGCTCGCTGGTAATCACGGCGAATCCGCTGAAGTAGCCGGTGCCGAAGAAACCCACCAGCGGACCGAGGATGAGAAGGGCATTGGTGCTGCCGGCGAAGGCAAACAGCGGCACCAGCGCCGCGGCCACCAGGAGATAGCCGATGTAGGCGTACTTGCGGCTGACCCGGTCCGCGATATACCCAAAGCTGGTGTATCCCAGGAACGTTCCCACCTGCATGACGATCGTCCATTCCGAAGTCATGACGATATCGAGCCCGCGACCGCCCTCGGCGCGCGGCAACGACAGGAAGCGCGGGACCCAGGTGAAGAGTCCCCACCACGCGAACAGGGTCGCGGCGTTCATGGTGGTGCAGATCAGCGTGGTCCGGCCCAGCGTTCCGTGAAAGAGCTGGCCCACGGCCACTTTCGGTCCCTTCTCCTTTTTCCACATTTCCGGTTCGTGCAGTTTCTGTTGCACCCAGAAGGCGATCAGGGCCGGGGCGACGCCCGCAAAGAAGACCGGCCTCCATCCGAAGCGCGGCAGGATCACCGCCACGAGCGCCGCGCCCAGAGCGTAGCCGATGGCCCAGCTGCTCTGCACCAGAGCCAGCGCCTTCGCCCGGTGCCGCGCCGGCCATGTTTCCGCTACCAGAGCCGCGCCGGAGGCCCACTCGCCGCCCATGCCCAGCCCCAGCACAAGCCGGCACAGCATTAGCTCCACAGCCGTGTGGGTGAACCCGCACAATGCCGTCGCCACCGAATAGATGAGCACACTCGTCGAGAGAGCGCGCACGCGGCCCGCACGATCGGCAAACCACCCAAACCAAATGCCGCCCACCGCGGCGCTCACCAGGGTCACCGACATCAGCGCGCCGCTGGTCCCCGCCGACAGGTGCATCTCGCGCGACACCGGCCCCAGCACCAGCGCGTACAGCATCACGTCCATGCTGTCGAGCATCCAGCCCAGCGCGGCGCCCAGCAGCGTGCGCTTTTGCTCGCGCGAGGCTTCGCTGAGCCAGCCGTAGATTTCGTTCAAGTCCGCTCCAGGTGTTCTACTGTTCAGGGAATCCGTCATACCACGATACGAGAGAACCAGCTTTGCGGGCGGCTATCGACACCGGCGGGACGTTCAGCGACTGCGTTTACCTGGACCAGGGTGAGCTGCGCGTCCTGAAGCTGTTTTCCACGCCGTCTGATCCGGCGCAGGCCGTGTTGACGGCTTTGCGGCAGATCGCTCCCGACATCCGCATCGACCTCCGCCATGGCACCACGCTGGGCACGAATGCCCTGCTGGAGCGGCGCGGCGCGCGCGTTGCCTTCGTTACGACGCAAGGCTTCGAGGACATCATCGCCATCGGCCGCCAGACGCGCTCCGCTCTTTACGACTGGCTTGCATCGGTCCCCGAATGCCTTGTGCCGCGTGAACTGCGGTTCGGTGTGCCCGAGCGCGTCAGCGCTGAGGGCGAGATCCTCCGTTCGCCCGCAGATGCCGAGCTAAATGCTCTTCTGGATGAGGTCCGCGCCAGCAAAGCCGAAGCCGTCGCTGTCTCGCTGCTCTTTTCCTTTGCGAATCCTGCGACGGAGCGACGCGTTGCCGAGGCCCTCGCTCCTCTTGGCATTCCCGTCTCGCTCTCCAGCCTCATTTTGCCGGAGTTTCGCGAGTACGAGCGCGCCTCGACGACCGTGGTAAATGCCTGTCTCGCGCCGCGCATGCAGAACTATCTTCTCCGCCTGGAAGAACGGGTTGCCGCGGAGCATCAGGGTGGCCGTGTCGATGTGATGCAGTCTTCGGGCGGCATCGTTTCTGCGCGTCTCGCTGCACAGGAGCCTGTGCGGACCGTCCTTTCCGGCCCCGCCGGCGGTGTAATGGGAGCGATGCGGGTGGCGCGGGCCGCCGGCTTCGACCGCATCATTGGCCTCGATATGGGCGGCACCTCGACGGATGTCTTCCTCTCCGACGCGGCCCAGGGGGGCGTCCGCCGCACCCGTGAAGCGCTGGTTGCCGGAATTCCGGTCAGCGTGCCCATGCTGCAGATCCACACCGCCGGCGCCGGCGGCGGATCGATTGCCCGCTTCGATCGTGGCGGCATGTTGCGCGTGGGTCCTGAATCCGCTGGAGCCGATCCAGGCCCCATCTGTTTTGGCCGCGGCATTCTGCCCACGGTCACCGACGCCAACCTCCTCCTCGGTCGGCTCGATCCGTCGAGCTTTCTGGGCGGGACGGTTTCTGTCGATGGCGATCGCGCGGAGGCCGGCCTGGTCGAGCATAAGGGCCCTTTGGCGACCGCCGAAGCATTCGCTTCGGGCATTATCCGCGTGGTCGAAACGGAAATGGACAGAGCGATCCGCGTTATCTCGGTCGAACAGGGCTACGACCCGCGCGACTTCACTCTGGTTGCCTTTGGCGGTGGAGGCCCGCTCCATGCCTGCTCGCTCGCCCGCGCTCTGCGCATCCCGACGGTTCTGGTCCCCATGATGCCCGGCGCGCTCTCCGCTCTCGGGATCCTGCTGGCCGATGTTGTCCGCGATCACGCCCGCACGGTCATGCTTACCGGCGATGCCGTCCATGATCTTGCAGACGACTTCGCAGTCCTGGAGAAGGAGACACGCAGGGAGTTCGCCGAGGAAGGGCTCGAGGGCACGCCGGCCTGCTCGCTCGATCTGCGTTACCGCGGGCAGGGCTACGAATTGAACGTTCCCTGGAGCGCCGATGATCCCGCTCGCTCCCTTGCGGCCTTCCATGAGCTGCATCAGCAGCGATACGGCTTCTCCGATCCTGGCAAATCGATTCAGATCGTCAGCCTGCGCCTGCGCATGACCGCACCTGCCGATCCCTGGGAACCGCAACGCCGCGACTCGCGCCCCGGCGATGGCCGGTCCGCACGTTGTGGTGAACGCAATATCTTCTTTGACGGCCAATTTCTTCCTTCCCTTGTCTACCGGCGCGACCAGCTCCTCGCTGGCGATGTGCTTGACGGGCCGGCCATGGTTACCGAATACACCTCCGCCACGATTCTGCCGCCTGGCTGCCGGGCGGTTGTGGACCCATTCCTGAACCTCATCATCGACGTGAGGGCTTCTTCATGACCCCCTCTGTTCCCGATCCCGTCGAACTGGCCATTTTTCGCAGCGCTGTCCACTCCATCGCCGAAGAGATGGGCGCGGCGCTGCGCCGGACTGCACTTTCTCCGAATATCAAGGAACGGCGCGACTACTCCTGTGCGCTGTTTGACCGCGAGGCGCGCGTGATCGCCATGGGCGACCACATGCCCGTGCACCTGGGCTCGATGCCGATGTCTGTCGAAGCGGCGGTCCGCGCTCTGCCGCTGGGCCGGGGGGATATTGCCGTCCTCAACGATCCCTATGCCGGCGGAACTCATCTGCCCGATATCACCATGGTGCTGCCGGTCTTTCTGTCCGGCGGCACGAGGCCTGCGTTCTATGTTTCGAACCGAGCCCACCATGCCGATGTCGGCGGATGTTTTGCGGGATCCATGGGGCCGGCGCGCGAGATCTTCCAGGAAGGACTGCGCATTCCGCCGGTGCGCATCGTGCGTGGGGGCGTGGTCGATCGGGAGACCATGGATCTCCTCCTGCTCAATGTGCGCACGCCTGAGGAGCGCGAGGGCGACCTGGGTGCACAGATCGGGGCGTGCCGCGTCGGAGAGCGGCGCATGCTCGAACTCGCCGGGAAGTACGGCGAGCCGCGTGTGCAGGACTTCATAGCCGGGCTGCTCGATTATTCGGAGCGGCTCGTCCGCGCCGAGCTCAGTCGCATGTCCGCCGGTACTTTCGTTGCCGAAGACGCTCTTGACGATGACGGCGTCAGCGATGCGCCGTGCCGGATCTGCGTTCGGCTCCGCATCGATCCCGCAGCCGGGGCTCTGGACGCGGATTTCACGGGATCGTCGCCCCAGGTTCCGGGCAGTATCAACGCGGTGCGCGCGATCACGCTCTCCGCATGTTTTTACGTGCTGCGCTGTCTGCTCGAACGCGACGCGCCGGCCACGGCCGGCATCCTGCGCCCGCTCACGCTGGTTACCCCTCCGGGCAGCATTGTCGATGCGCGTTCTCCGGCTGCGGTGGCGGGCGGCAATGTTGAGACATCCCAGCGCATCGTCGATACGCTGATGCGGGCGCTCGCTCAGGCTGCGCCGGATCGGGTTCCAGCCGCATCGGCCGGAACCATGAGCAATCTCACCATTGGCGGTGTGGATCCGCGAACCGGGGAGGCGTTCACTTATTACGAAACCACGGCGGGAGGCATGGGCGCTCGGCCTGCGCTGGACGGCCTCTCCGGCGTGCATACGCACATGACCAATTCGCTCAACACGCCGGTGGAGGCGCTTGAATATGCCTATCCGCTGCGCGTTCGGCGCTACGGCTATCGCAGTGGTTCCGGCGGTTCCGGGCGTTTTCGCGGGGGTGACGGTCTGGTCCGCGAGATTGAATTGCTGGCGCCTGCGCAGGTTACGATTCTTGCCGATCGGCGGCGGTTCCCTCCCTGGGGTCTGGCCGGGGGCGGCGAGGGCGCGGTGGGGCGGGCGGTCGTTACGGAGGCGGCGACCGGTACGTCTTTTGAACTGCCAGGTAAGTGCAGCCGCTATCTGGAGGCGGGAGACATTCTCCGCATGGAAACACCCGGCGGCGGGGGATGGGGGCAGTAAGCGAAGAGTTGCCCACCCGGAAGGCCGGCTGGAAATGAGATTTTGGGTCGATTGCGCTCCGCACACAACGTTTCCCGCGGAACTGCCAATCCCAGCTTCTGGATTGCAATTCAGGGTTGGGAGTTTCAGGATGCGTTCTTTCATGTGTATGTGCTCTGCCGCCGCGCTTGCGGCGGTCCTGCTGCTCGGGCCTGCCCCGCGCGCACAGGCGCAGATCAGCGTGCAGATCGGTTCCGCGCCGGTCTGTCCCTATGGCTATTTCCCTTATGCGCCGTACAACTGCGCTCCGTGGGGCTATTACGGCCCGGAATGGTTTAGCAACGGCATCTTCATTGGGGCGGGGCCCTGGTACCGCGGTCCTCGCGGCTGGCACGGGCACGTGGACAACCACTTTGACCCGCACTACGGCTTTCACGGTGCTTTGCCGCATCGCGGCGCGCGCGACCAGTGGCAGCATGGGCACTGGAGAGGGCATCCGCACGGTGGCTTCCACGGGAGCCAGATGCACGATGGCCGGGGGAATGAAGTTCATGGCGGTCATGGCGATGAACACCCGCACGGCCACTAAACCGTGGCAGCCGGGACGGGCGCCCACCTGTTGAGGGCGTCTGTCCCGGCGCCTCGGAACGGGATGTCAAAACGATGGGCATCGCCGGGGGAAGTGGCTGATTCGGTTGGGGGGCAAAGGTCACATTGGCCGGGTGGCAGCTGGGAGCCGGGAGCTGGGAGCCGGGTGGGAGCCGGTAGCTGGGAGCCCGGTTCGGCCGAGGCTACCAGGATTGCCAGGTCTGTTTCGAGGGGCTCGGCATCTGATTCGGGCTCTGCGGCGGGCCGTGGCGCGGAGGCGGGGATCCATTCTGATGCGCGGTCTGCAAACTTCGGGGCGGGCGGGAGGATTTCGGGAGCGGGGAGGGCCAGAGGCGGTGCGGTCCGCTGCGCTTCCTGCTGCTGGGCGGGCGGCTGCGGGGCGGAGATGTCGCGGAGGCGGCGGCCCGCCCAGCCGAGGTCGACGGTGGGGAGGGGTCCTGGGGCGCCAGGATCGGGCTCGCCGGGGTGGACGTCTTCCCAGCGCATGGCTCCGGTGCAGTAGTGGCAGGAGGCGTAGGGCCCAGGACCCAGGCAGTAGTTGAAGCGATAGGGGCAGGGCCAGTCGGATCCGGAGCGGTCGTCGGTGGTGAGCTCGTCGCGCTCGCCGGGCGCGGGGGGTGGGACGCGCAATTGGGCGTCGAAGGAGATGAAGGTTTCGGGGGTGAGGAAGTCGTCTTCGGGGTCGAGGCTGGAGCAGGGCGTGGAAGCCGGGTGCGACGACCGGGTACGGGTGCCCGGTTCCCAGTCACAGGGGGCCGGGGCGGCGGCCGGGAGCGGGTCTTCGACGGCGACGTGTTCATGGCCCATGACGGCGAAGTCGACGACGGGCTCGGGGCGGGTTTGGCCGGTTTGGTGGAACCAGCGCTTTTCGGCGAGGTCGAAGCGGAGGAGGCCGGCGGCGACGCTGACGCCGTAGAGCATGATGCGCGCGTCGCGGCGGTCGAGCGAGCCGTTGATGAGGGCGTGGAGGGTGGCGGTGGTGGTGACCTGGAGGGCGGAGAGGTCTTCGAGCAGGGGGACGCGGCGCTTGCCGTGGTGGACGACGAAGGATGGGTCGCGGTTGTGGCGGTGGTGGTAGCAGTGGAGGTGGCCCGGGGGGATGAGGCGGCCGCAGCGGACGCCGTCCATTTTCAGGTGGCGGCATTGGTGGTGGTCGAGGGGTGGTTCGGACATGGGTGCTCCTGTAGGCGAGAATTTGGAGTTTCGAGTTTGGAGTTTGGCAACCCGGGCAAAAAAGAAGGGTTCGCCTGGTGGGGCGAACCCTTCTGAGCCGGAGTTCCATGGATGAGAAAAGCCGCCTTTATGGCGGCTTTTTTCTTTTTTTACTCTATAAGTTCAGAATACCAAGTTGGAGAGGGTTTACTGCCAGATTGTGGGCCTGTCGTTGTTACTTATACTCATGTGATTCGGAAGGGGTTGGAGGGAAAACGGTACTTTGGTCAGGACGGGGAGGGGTTGACAAGATTTCCACATTGACGGGGGAAAGGGCGTAAAAGCAGGTTACAGGTTACAGGTTGCGGGTTACAGGTTACAGGTTACAGGTTACAGGTTACAGGGGACACGGGACACGGGACACGGGACAGGGGACACGGGACAGGGGACTGGTTGCGGGTTACAGGGGACACGGCATCTCTGCTGTGCGGCATCTTGCCGAGAGGCAGGTCGCTCTCCGCTTGCCCGCCGCACCAACGGCGGCGCGGCGGTTCTCTGATGCGCTTTGCTCGGGAGGGCCGTTTGTCTTAAAGAAAGTACGATCAGCCGCGTGGTCTGCCGTGCGCCAGGCTTTCCGCATCCCGCGTCGTTGCTCAGTCGTTGGCCAAGCGATGGTGATAGCCTGTGGAGCGACCGGTAAAGTCAAATTCAACGTTTTTTGAAGGGCGGAATCCATGAAAGGAAATGCGAAGGTTCTTGACCATCTGAATCAGGCTCTCCGCGATGAATTGACGGCGATCAACCAGTACTTTCTGCATGCGGAAATGGCGGAAAACTGGGGCTACAAGAAGTATTCGAAGTACATCAAGAAACAATCGATCGACGAGATGAAGCATGCCGAGATGCTGATGGAGCGCATTCTGTTTCTGGACGGCATCCCGAAGATGGAGCCGATGTCGCTGACGATTGGCAAGTCAGTGAGGGAGATGATCGAGTCCGATCTGGGGCTGGAACATGAGGCGGTGGCCTCGTACAACGCATCGATACGGGTCTGCGTGGAGAACAACGATAACGGATCCCGCGACCTGTTTGTGAAACTGCTGAGGGATGAAGAGGGCCACGTGGACTGGCTGGAAGCGCAGGTTCACCAGATCGCGGAGATCGGGTACGAGCGATATCTGATTACGCAGACGGAAGAGGATTAGGCACAGGCGCGGCCATGGTGCTTCGCGGGCCCTGATGCGGCTCGATGATAGAAGGCAGGCTGTGGCGCTGCGCGTTTCGCCACCACTGAGGTTGTGCACTGACGCAGGCGAGGCCGGCGATGAGCCGGTATGCTCAGGTTGTGCGGGAGCGGGTGGAACGCCTGGATTTTGACGCGGTGGTGGTGGGGGGCGGCGCGGCCGGATTGATGGCCGCGATCGAGGCGGGGCGGCGCGGGCGGCGGCTGGCGGTGGTGGAGCACGCCGAGCGGGTGGGGAAGAAGATTCTGATTTCGGGCGGCGGGCGCTGCAACTTCACCAACATTCACTGCCGGGCGGAGAATTTTCTGTCGGGCAATCCGCATTTCGCCAAGTCGGCGCTGGCGCGGTATGGGCCGGAGGATTTTCTGGCGCTGGTGCGGAAGCATGGGATCGCGTACCACGAGAAGACGCTGGGGCAGCTGTTCTGCGATGGGTCCGCGGAGCAGATTGTGGACCTGCTGCTCGAGGAATGCGCGGCGGCGGGGGTGACGATCCTGCTGCGGACGAGGGTGAGCACAATTGTGCGCAACACGGGTACAAGTGGGAGCGCATTTGTGCTGCTGGCGGATACAGAAGGGCGGGAGCGGGAGCTGCGGGCGCAGGCGCTGGTGGTGGCGACGGGGGGATTGTCCATCCCAAAGATGGGCGCGACGGGGTTTGGGTATGAGGTGGCGCGGCAGTTTGGGGTTCCGGTGCGGGAGTGCCGTCCAGGGCTGGTGCCGCTGGTGCTGGGCGAGGCGGATCGTGCGCAGTGGTGCGATTTGACGGGATTGTCGGTGGAGGTGGTGGCGGCGGCGGGGAAGCGGCGGTTCCGGGAGAAGCTGCTGGTGACGCATCGCGGGCTGAGCGGGCCGGCGGTGCTGCAGGTGTCGTCGTATTGGCGGGAGGGCGAAGCGGTGACGGTGGACTGGGCTCCCGAGCGGGAGGTGCTGGGGGCGCTGCGGAAGACGGGGGCGCGGCGGGATGCGGGGGCAGCGCAGGCGGCGTTGCGGGAGGTGCTGCCGGCGCGGCTGGCGGAGCGGCTGGTGGCGATTGCTGATTCGCAGAGTTGGACGAATGCGGGGCTGGAGGCACTGGAGCGGCGGCTGCATGTGTGGAGTTTTATTCCGGCGGGGACGGAGGGGTACGCGAAGGCGGAGGTGACGGCGGGGGGCGTGGATACGGACGCGCTGCGGGCGCAGACGATGGAGTGTCGCGCGGTGCCGGGGCTGTATTTTGGGGGGGAAGCGGTGGATGTGACGGGGTGGCTG
>DATASQ010000066.1:0-65563 GCA_036269135.1 Acidobacteriaceae bacterium | reverse complement strand
CACCTGAAGTCGAAACTACGGAGCGATCGGTGAGATGCGGTACCCATATCTCGAATTTCGCCGACGTTCGAATAGACCTTTCTTCCGGCCAGGAGGCTTCCTAACGAACTCCGACCGGAACCAATCTCTTCGAGGCCTTCCAGAGTTGCCGGTTGATGAAATCAGGATGGCGAAGTATTTCGTCATCAACGAAAAACTGTGTATAATAGATTCGGAGGCGAGAATGCAGGCCGCAACTCATTCCGAAGGACTCGTCGTCTGGACCGAACCCAAGGCGCTGGATGAGGCAAAATCCCTGTTCGCACCCTACTCGCCCCGGTTTCAGACCGTTCCCGGTCACATGAAGTCCGCACTGGGCAAGGCCCAGGTCAGCGTTCTCTACCTGTCCAGGCTCGAAGAGGATGCTGCGGTTGAGAGCACCCTTGCCACCCTTCGGGATTGCAAGGTATCGACGCTCCTGGTCTATACGCCGCACCATTCGGCCGATTTTGCCTTCCGCGTGGGAACGATGGTCGGCCGGCAGAAGTTTGCCGAGGCTGAATGGGCCTTCAACTGGCCGCACCTCAGACAACTCCTGAAAGCACGCAACATCCGGACCCATGCTCGTCCCAAAGCCGATGAGAAATCAACCTTCGAGCTCGCGAATGCTCGACAGAGGCTTGGACTGAGCCAGGAACAGCTGGCGAACGCCCTGAACGTGACCGCTCGCACCGTGCAGAACTGGGAAGCGGACAAAGGGACCAGCCAGATGGATAAGAAGACCCGCGATCTCCGCGAACTGCTGTCTCGCATGGATGACTATGTCGTGGCTCCCAAAGAGAAAGGGTGGCTCTCGTCGCCGCTTGAGGCATTCGCTGGACGAACTCCCCAGGAACTGATCGCCGATGGACGCATCCGCGATCTCGTCGTAGAGTTCGACAGGTTGCGGGAGGGACAGCCGGTGTGACATTCAGTGCCAAACAGCAGAGGGCAATCAAACGCTGGATAAACCGGCCTGCCCCCATCAAGGGGCTTTTCTTCCGCAGCGTCGAATACCGTTACATGGATCCGATTGACGTCCTGAGCGGGGCGGGAGTTCGGGCTTACGGAGGGAGATTTGCTCCCGTCGGCACCCGGGCGGTTTACCTGTCGGTGACGGACTCAGGGGCGAGCAAGGAAGTGACAGCACGCAAGTCGAGGCTTGGTGGCGTCGGCCAGATCAGTGTCGAAAAATATCCTCGGGTTGTGTACGCGGTCGCCGTCGATCTGACGAAGGCACTGGATCTATCTAGCCTCGGATCGTCGCAGGCTGCAGAAGCCGCAAGCGCGGCTTGTCTCGACAAGGACGATCTGCGCCCTTCGATGGCTTTGGCCCGCGAACTCATCTCCGCCGGAATCCAAGGCCTCGTGTTCCCCAGCACGGTTGGAGGTGACGACAATCTGGTGGTCTACCGCGTGAACTGCGGCCGAAAGGCGCTGTCTCTCAGGAACGAACGGGAAGTGATCGATCAGGTCCGGCGAATTGCCGGCAGGCACAAATGACGAACGGGGCCCCGGCGGATTCCTTTTGCGAGAGGATGCGGGATCGATTCCACACAATCCCACTGGCCACTTGGTCGTGAGTGTTGGGCATATCTCCCTCCAAGATCGCCTGATCTTAGCCCCATCACCGAATCGCACATCTGAGCGTTCTTTCCGCTCCTGCTTGCCATGAACACGCAGCTTGGTCCAGGAATTTTGCAAGAAGCTGTGTGCTCTATCCGGGTCCCAGCGTATTTGACCGAACGGCCGATGCGGGATACGTTCTTTGCGAAATGGGAAAGCACTATGTGGGCGAGCGAGAGGCTGAATTTGGGGCGACGCTGGTTTTCTCGGGCACGAAAGAACGATGCGAATCCAGTCCGCACGACGCGTCTCCACAGGAGATTCGGAGAGGAGCAATTGTTCGACTGCGGCAGCGAACAGGGAAGTAAATATCTGCTGGACAATTGCTGGACTTTCGTCTGCAAATGAGGTGTTCGTCTGCAAACGAGAGTGCGTTAACGCAAACAAAATAAAGGAATCATCGATGGGCGCAAACAGAACCAGTTTTTTAGCAAACCGCCGCCTTCAGCCTCTCGGCCATCTCTCCGGCTCGGTTGTGGTCAGTATATAGGAAGGGAGCGAGAAGGGCCGGAGGAGAGCGGATTTCCAGACAGGTTTCGGAAAAAACCGAGTAGGCGGAAAGGCGCTTTGCCGCATCCCACCTCAGGTGGTTTGACCAGGAAAATCCGGGAGACGGCAGGAATGACAGAGGAAGGGGTACGCAGCGTGGATGATCGTATTGTGATTGGGCACTTCTCAGATGGCGCGGATGCTTATCGCGCGATCAATGAGCTGGTGGATGAAGGTTTTGGCGCATCGGAGATCGGCGCGGCGTTTCGCGGCAGCCGCGCAGGAGCCGAAGGGATCGAGGGAAGCGGATCCATGGGCATCCGGGAAATAACGGAGACGAACCCGGCCCTGTCGGGGTCGATCGGTGGGGCGGCTTCGCATGACGAGGCGGTCACGCCGGCGGGACTGGCGCCCGGCTCGGGCAATGCCTTTCCGGCGCCGCCGTCGTCACCGGGCCCGATTCCCGGCGGGGAAATTCCCTCCACCCTGCGGCACGATCTGCCACACGATCTGCCGATGAGACCTCAGGAGACGGGCGCGCCGGAGCGGCTGCGTCCCGTGTCGAGCGGTACATCGAGGAGCAGCAGCAATCTGAAGTTCGGGACCGGGGAGGGTCACCTGGGCCTGGAGGAGGTGCATCCGTACTCCGAATCGGCTTTTGAGGGCTCTTTTCTGGGAATGGGTCTCGGTCCGCAGGAGGCGCGAAGCCTGAGCGGCGAGCTGAGCCGGGGCGGCGCGGTGGTTTCGGTGCGCGCCAAGGACCGGGCGGCACTCGCGGAAGGCATTCTGGAGCGGAACCATGGCCGCGTGCGCTGGGAGACGGCGTCCGACAGCGGGCGCGAGGCAGACCAGGAGAGTCCGGTGCAGGTCTATGGATCGATGCGCGGCCACTACCGTCCGGAGGACGGATTGCGCCGGCGCGCTTCCTGAGCGGTCGCAGGCATCTGAGCCGAACGCCACCGGATTCCGGTGGCGTTTTTGCTTTTCAGGGGAAAAGAAGCGGAGTAGATTCTGAATTCTAATCCTTGCGCGCGAGGGGACTCATCGCCAAATCTGCCCATTCCCGCGACGGCATGCGCCTGCTGCCGCTGATGGCCGCAACTTTCTTCATGGTTTCCGGCGGACCCTACGGCATTGAGGACATTCTCCAGGCTGGGTACCGGTCGGGGTTGTTCCTTCTGGTGGCGCTGCCCTTTCTCTGGAGCGTTCCCACCGCCCTGATGATCGGGGAACTGGCCAGCGCGCTGCCGGAAGAAGGCGGGTTTTACGTGTGGGTGCGGCGGGCGCTGGGGCCGTTCTGGGGCTATCAGGAAGCATGGCTGTCGCTGGCCGCCAGCGTTTTCGATATGGCGATCTATCCGACGCTGTTCGTTCTGTATCTTGGGCAGCTCGCGCCGGCATGGACGGCGGGATGGCATGGGGCGGCATGGGAACTGGGCATGATCGCGCTGTGCTGTGCCTGGAACCTGATGGGCGCTCCCGCCGTGGGGGATGGATCGGTAGGGTTATCGCTCCTGCTGCTCGCGCCTTTCGCGGTTCTGGTTGTTGTGGCTGCGTGGCAGGGAATCCACCTGGGGAGTCATCGACCCTGGGCGGGAAGCGGAGTCCGGGGGAGTCTGAGCACGGCGTTGCTGGTGGCCATGTGGAACTACATGGGCTGGGATAATGCATCGACGGTGGCTCGCGAGGTGGAGAATCCGCAGCGCAACTATCCGAGGGCCATGCTGATCGCTGCGGCCTCGACGATTCTGATCTATGTAATTCCGCTTGCGGCGATGGGATGGGCGGGCGTTTCGCCGGCCCGTTTCCAAACCGGCTCCTGGGCTGCCGTAGCCTCAAGCCTGGTGGGCGGGTGGCTGGGCATCGCGATTATCGCGGGCGGGATGATCATGGGCATGGGCATGTTCAATGCGCTGACCATGTCCTATGCGCGGCTGCCGATGGTGTTAGCTGAAGACGGCATGCTGCCCGCGGTTCTGGCGCGGAAGAATCGGCACGGGGTTCCGTGGGTGGCGGTGCTGGTGTGCGCGGCCGGCTGGGGGATCGCGCTCCAGTTCAGCTTCGAGAGGCTGATCTCGCTCGACATCATGCTCTATGGAGCCAGCCTGATCCTTGAGTTCCTGGCGCTGGTGATCCTGCGGGTGCGCGAGCCGAACCTCGATCGCCCGTTCAGAGCGGGTAGTCTCGCTTTTGTCTGCCTGATGAGCGCGGCGCCGACGTTGCTGATTGCTTATGCCGCCTGGGCTTCGCGCAGCGAGCACATGGCGCACATGCCGGCGCTGTTGCTGGGCGCGCTGATCGCCGGAGCGGGTCCGGTATTGTTCCTGATCTCCCGGACGTTCCGGAAGCGGACCAGCCCCGTGCTGGTGGGCGGGGACTGAGGGGGCGCTATTTGAGAGCGCCCGCCTCCACAAGGTGCTTTTCGCGGGCATCGATGAAATTCTTTGCCGCGTACATCACGCGATCGCGGGCGTGGGCCGCGTCGTGCCAGCCCTGGATTTCCACGCGCTTGCCTTCGAGATCTTTGTAGATGGAGAAGAAGTGGGTGATCTCGCGCAGCATGTGCGGGTAAATCTCGGAATAGTTCCACACATCGCGATAGCGGGGATTGTTGCGGCCGACGGCGAGGACCTTTTCGTCGAGCACGCCCTGGTCGAGCATCTGGAGCAGGCCGATGGGGCGCACCTGCATGACGCAGCCGGGAAAGCTGGGTGCATCGACGAGCACCAGCACATCGAGCGGGTCGCCGTCGTCGCTGAGCGTGGAAGGGACAAAGCCGTAGTCGCCGGGATAATGCACGGGCGAGTAGAGGTTCCGGTCGAGCCGGAAGACGTGCAGCTGCTTGTCGTATTCGTACTTGTTGATGCCCTCAGCGGGAATCTCAATCACGACGTTGAAGACTTCCGGCGCTTTATCGCCGACGGGGAGTTCGAGATAGTTCACCATAGCTGCAACCAGTATCGCCTATACCTTTGGATGATGGGGATGGCCCGAAAAGGCGCGGGATGGACCAGGATTTATAATCGGGCACAATGAAGGCCCATGTCTACGTCACGCTGAAGAAAACGGTCCTGGACCCGCAGGGACAGGCGATTCATAATGCCCTGCGCAAGATGCGGTACGCCGGTGTGGCGGATGTGCGGCAGGGAAAGCACTTCGAGCTGACCCTGGAGGACGGTTTGCCTGAGGCCGCGGCACGCGCCGAGGTGGAGCGCATCGCCCGCGAAGTGCTGACGAATCCGGTCATCGAAGAATACTCGTTCCGGCTGGAATAGCTGCCGGGCGCCGCAGCCCGGTCCTCTGTAGGGGGCATGGCCCTACAACTTTCGCGTCTGCTCTCCGGCTCCACGCCTGCGATAGCCTAGGGGACAACCATGTGCGGCATTGTCGGATACGTCGGCAACAGTAAAGAAGTAGTCCCGATCATCATCGAGGGACTGCGCAGGCTGGAATATCGCGGCTACGACTCGGCGGGCATCGCGGTCGGTGGCAACGGCGATGGGCTGGAGGTGCGGCGCGCGCCGGGCAAGCTGCGCAAGCTCGAGGAAGCGCTGCAGGAGCGGCCGCTGAAGGGGACCTTCGGTATCGGGCACACACGCTGGGCCACGCATGGCCGGCCCACCGAAGAGAATGCGCACCCGCACCGTGACTGCACCGGGCGCCTGGTGGTGGTGCACAACGGCATTGTGGAGAACTATCTGGCGCTGAAGCGGGAGCTCACGGGCCAGGGACACAAATTCGCCACCGAGACCGATACAGAAGTCATCGCCCACCTGATCGAGCAGGAGCTGGCGACCGCGGTGAAGGCCGGCAAGCCTCTTCCGCTGGAAGAAGCGGTGCGGCATTCGGTGAAGCGTCTGACCGGGGCATTCGCCATCAGCGTGCTTTCGGCCGATGAGCCGAACAAGATTGTCGTGGCGCGCAACGGGCCGCCCGCGGTCATTGGCGTGGGCAACGGAGAATATTTCGTCGCGTCGGATGTGCCGGGAATCCTGCATCACACGCGGGACCTTTACTTCCTCGCCGACGGCGATATGGCGGTGCTGACGTGCGCCGGCGTGGTGCTGACCGATTTCGACGGAAACCCGATCCAGCGGCCATTGCAGCGCATTCTGTGGGACCCGATTCAGGCGGAAAAGGGCGGCTACAAGCATTTCATGCTCAAGGAAATTTTTGAGCAGGCGCGGGCGATTCGGGACACGACGCTGGGCCGCATCTCGCTCGATACCGGCAAGGTTTATCTGGCGGAGATGAAGGTTCCGGACGAGACGCTTCGCAAGGCGCGCAACATCCATATCGCGGCCTGCGGCACCAGCTGGCACGCGGCAACCGCGGGCAAGTTCATGATCGAGCGGCTGGCGCGCATGCCGGTGGAAGTGGACTACGCCAGCGAGTTCCGCTATCGCGACCCGATCATCGATGGCAACACGGTGGGGATGCTGATCACGCAGTCGGGCGAGACCGCCGATACGCTGGCCGCGCAGCGAGAGATGATCCAGAAGGGCGCACCGACGGTGGCCATCTGCAATGTGGTCGGTGCGATGGTGACCCGCGAGGCGACCGGCACGATCTACACGCATGCCGGGCCCGAGATCGGCGTCGCCTCGACCAAGGCCTTTACGGCGCAGCTGGTGGCGCTATTCCTGTTCGCGGTGCATGTGGCGCAGGTGCGCGGCACGATCGGCGAAGAGGAAAGCCGGGCACTGCTCGAGGCCCTGAACCATCTGCCGGCGCAGGTGTCCGAAATTCTGCGGACCTGCGACGATGCCTGCGAGCCGCTGGCGCGCCTCTATTCGAACGCGCGGGATTTTCTGTTCCTGGGCCGCGGCATTCATTATCCGATCGCGCTGGAAGGCGCACTGAAGCTGAAGGAAATTTCCTACATCCACGCCGAAGGGTATCCGGCGGGCGAGATGAAGCATGGGCCAAACGCGCTGATCGATGAGACGCTGCCGGTCGTCGTTCTGGCGACGAAGGATGAGAGCAATCGCGATTCCGTCCTGCGCTACGAGAAGACCCTCTCGAACATTCAGGAAGTCACGGCACGGTCGGGCAAAGTGATTGCCGTGGCCACGCGCGGCGATGACCACATCGGCCAGCTGGTGGACCACGTTCTCTTCGTGCCCAGCGCGCCGGAGCTGCTGCTGCCGATCCTGGACGTGATCCCGCTGCAGCTGCTGGCTTACCATATTGCCGTGCGGCGCGGCTGCGATGTGGATCAGCCGCGCAACCTGGCCAAATCTGTCACAGTCGAATAGCTATTTGTCGGTATAGAGCAGCGCAGCGCTGCGCTCCTGCTCGAACTGATGAAGGGCGGGCAGCCAGCCTTCGGAAATCGTATGCGGATCGTCGCCGCCGGTGATGGCATTCAGCGTTTTGCTGTTGGCGAGCAGGCGGTTCATCTTCTCCAGCTCAAACTGATCCGGGTAGAGGCGATGCAGGGCGCTGGCCAGCTCAATCCCCAGCTCCGGCGTATCGACGATATTGCGATTGGTGAGGAGGATCTGCACACCCTGGCAGACCTGACCGTTATACGGATACGGCTTGTCGGGAGTGAAGTCGGTGGGGACAAAGCGCACGCCCGGCAGCTCGCGGTGATTCAGATAGTGCGCCAGCGCGCGAGCGTCGATCCAGGGCGCGCCGATCAGCTCGAAGGGCGTATCGGTGCCGCGGCCGACGGAGATGTTGGTCGATTCGATCAGGCCGACGGCCGGATAGAGCATTGTCTCTTCCAGATTGCGCAGGTTGGGCGAGGGATTGACCCAGGGCAGGCTGGTGGAGTCGTACCAGTCTCCGCGCTGCCATCCCTGCAGGGCAATGACGGTGAGCGGCGCGTGCAGATGGAGCTGCTGGTTATCGAAGCGGGCCAGCTCGCCCAGCGTCATGCCGTGACGAACCGGAATGTTGACCGAGTTGACGTAGCTCTCTGAGCCGGGATCGGAGATCGGGCCCTGAACGAACGAACCGTTGATGGGATCGGGGCGGTCGAGCACGACGATGTCCGTGCCCGTTTTCGACGCCGCCTCCAGGAAGTAGCGGACCGCGGCTTCGTAGGTATAGAAGCGAACGCCGACGTCCTGCAGATCGATGATCACGGCGTCGAGTTTGCGCAATGAATCGAGGGATGGGCGGCGATCGCTGTCCTTTGCGCCGTACAGGCTGATCACCGGCAGACCGGTGGGGCCATCGATCGAATTGGGGATACCGGGCTTATCGAAGGCGCCGCGGATGCCGTGTTCGGGGCTGAAGAGCGTCGTCAGCGCGAGGCCAGGAACATCGTGCGGCGCGTCGTGAAAGAGGATATCGATGGTGCGATGGCCTTCCGCATCCACTCCCGTTTGATTGGTGAGCAGGCCAAGGCGCAGGTGGCCACCATGCTGCTTTGCGAGATCGGCGAGTTCCTGGAAGTGGTCGGCTTCGAGGACATCGAGCCCGGTCTTCACGTCTCCATTGCGAACCGGCCAGCGCCGCATGGCGCTCAGCGACTCGTTATAGCCGGTGATGTGCGCGGCGAGCGCGCCGCCGTCGGGCTTGATGCCGATCGCGACGGCCGCCGCATTGGCGATCTTGCCGCGCAGAGCGGTGATGCTCTTCGGCCCGTTGGGATGAACGGAATTCGCGAGGACAATGACATAGGTATCGCTCACCGGATCCATCCAGAGCGAGGTGCCGGTGAAGCCGGTGTGGCCGAAGGAACCGACGGGGAAGAGCGTGCCGCGATTGCTGGAGTAGGGCGAGTCGATGTCCCAGCCAAAGGCGCGGAGGGCAGTGCCGGTGGCGGGCTGCTCAGGGACAACCATCTTCTGAAGCACGATCTGCGAGAGAGGGAAGTGGCTGGGACGGCCGGCCAGGCGGTCGAGCAGGTTCTGCGCGTAGATCGAGACGTCGTCGGCGGTGCTGAAGAGGCCGGCATGCCCCGCCACTCCGCCCATCCGGCGCGAAGTAGGATCGTGCACCACGCCCCGCAGCATCACATCGCCGGGAAAGGTGTGCGATTCGGGATTGCCGGAAGCCGCAGCCCCATGCTCCCACTGCGTGGGCGCGATGAGAGGAATCCAGGATTTCGGCGGCAGGAAGCGGGTGTGAGTCATGCCCAGCGGGGTATAGATGTGCTGCAGAACGTATTGGTCGAGCGGCATGCCCGAGACTTTTTCGACCAGCGCGCCGAGGACGACAAAATTGATGTCGCTGTAGACGAAGCGCTCGCCGGCCGGGTGCTGCGGAGTCACAGCGAAGGCGTGCTCGTAGCCTTCCTCTTTGCCCTGCCAGGGCTCGAGGAGGTTGAGATCGGGCGGCAGGCCGGAGTAGTGGGTGAGCAGCTCGCGGATGGTGATGTCCTGCTTCCCGTTGGCGGCGAAGGCGGGCAGGTATTTCGCAACCGGCTCATCGACTCCGATTTTGCCTTCCTGATAGAGCTGCATGACCGCTGTGGTGGTGGCGAGGCACTTGGTTAGTGACGCCATGTCAAAGATGGTGTCCACGGTCATGCGCTCCTGAGTGGGCTCGAGCGAACGCATCCCGAAGGCCTGGCGGTAGACGACGCGGCCGTCGTGGCCGATGACCACCACCGCGCCGGGAAGCTGATGCTCATCGACAGCGCTGTTGACGATGCGACCGATGGCAGAGAAATCGTACTGGGCGTGTGCTGCTCCCGAGCAGAGAGCCAGCGTAAGAGCGAATGCGAAAGCGCGTGTGCCGCGAATCATGCTTCTTTTAACTCCTCTTGCAGGGGAATAGGTTCGGGGAAAAGCCAGCTGGCGCCGTAGCCGATGATGCAGGTGATCAGCGAGCCGATGAGCACCCACCACGTCCAGGCGATTTTGGGCAGGATGAGCGTGTGCCCTGCGATGGTGAAGGACAGCGCATGGGGCTGGATCCAGAGCAGAAGGTTGACGACCACAGCGACAGCCATCCCGAAAAGGGTACCGCGTTCGCCGGCGCGGCGGCTCAGCGTGCCCAGCAGGAAGACGCCCAGCATCGCGCCCCACAGCACAGAAGCGATAGAGAGGCCGATCTCCACCACATGGCCGCCGCCGCGCGAGAACATGGCGAGCGCGAAGAGGATCGCGGCCCAGACCACCGTCATCAGGCGCGAGAGGCGCGTGCGGAGCTGTTCTGAAATCTCCGGATAGCGAGGCAGATAGAAATCCACGACGGACGTGGAGGCCAGGGAGTTGAGCGCGGCGCTCAGGTTGGACATCGCGGCGGCAAGAATTGCGGCAATCATGAGGCCGGCAACGCCAGGCGGCATCTGCTCCACGATAAAGGTCGGAAAGAGACGATCGGCAGTTACGCCGGGCGGCGCGCCGGTGTGCCGGTAATAGAGAAATAGTCCCGCGCCGATAAACAGAAACAAAGCGAACTGAAAAAAGACAACGACGCCGCTGGTGAGCAGGGCGAGCCGCGACTGGTTGAGATTTTTGGCCGCCAGCAGTCGCTGCACCATGAGCTGATCCGTTCCGTGGCTGGCCATGGTGAGGAAACAGCCGCCGATGAGGCCGGCCTGGAAGGTAAACGTCTTCGTGATGGACCAGGAGAAGTGCAGCATGGTGAGCTTGTGCGCGGCCGAGGCGCCGGCGAGGAGGCCGCTCCATCCGCCCGGGATGTGATGGCAGACCATGGCCAGGGCGAGGAGGGAGCCGGCAATGTAGAGCGTCATTTGGACGACATCGGTCCAGATGACCGCCGCCATGCCGCCCTCGAAGGTGTAGATCAGCGTCAGCGCGGAGAGGATGGCGATGGAGGCGACGTCGCCGGTGCCGATGGCGACGCCCACGACGATGGCGACAGCGAAGACGCGTACGCCCTCAGCGGCGGCACGCATCACCAGGAACAGAATGGCGGTGAAGCGATGAAGCCGCCGACCGAAGCGCTGTCCGATGAGCTGATAAGCGGTGAGCAGCTCGCCGCGAAAATAGCGCGGCAGAAAAAGAATGCAGATGACGATACGGCCGAGCAGGTAGCCGAGCGCGAGCTGCAGAAAGCCGAAGTCCCCGGTGAAGGCAAGGCCGGGCACGCTGATGATGGTGAGGGTGCTGGTCTCCGCCGCCACGATGGAAAGGGCAATGGCCCACCAGGGCAGATTGCGATCGGCCAGAAAATAGGAACGCAGCGAGCGCTCGCCGGATTTGCGAAAGCGCAGTCCGAAGAGGGTGATGGCCACCAGATAAACGGCGACCACCACCAGATCAATCGGGCGCAAGTGCGGATGCGACGCGAGCGGAAGGGGCATTCAGCGAATCAGGGGTTTTGGGTTGGGGCAGGAATGCCGATGTCCGCGGGCGAGGGCAGAGTGTGATGGTGGCTCCATTGCTGGCGCGCCGCGACGAACTTGTCGCTGCGCTGCACCCATCGCTGCGCCGCGGCGTCATAGCGAGCCGCGACGATATTGAGCCAGAATGGGCGATTCTCGTCGAGCCACACATCGCTGTAGCGCGTGCGCAGATAGTTGTAGCCATCCCGCAAATCTTCACAGCGGCCGTTCACTCCGGAAAGGAAATACAGGTCGCGCCCGATGTGCGGCGCGATCGCGGGATCCTTCTGGCCGTTGTAGAGGCGGAGATAGGTGGCGGCGATCTGGTCGGCCGTCTGGAACTGGAAGGCGAGAAAATCGATGCGTCGCGCGCCCATGTCCATGGCGTCGAGCGCTTCGGGTTCACGCAGCGGACCGGCGGCTCTGGCCTGCGCCAGGAGCGTCAAGGCGCGCTCTGCATCCAGACGGACCTCTGCGCTCACCGGCCGCATCTTCGCCGCTACCTCCTGCCCTTCCGCGCTCCACGGATCCATCCAAAAATATGAATCGCGGGCATCTTCGAGGCCGGCACGCTGCAGCGCCTGGTGGGCGCCAATCAGCGCCCGCTGCGCCTCGTCAATCTTGCCCGAGGCATCGCCGTGGAAGACCGGGCCATAGGATTCCTGGAACTGCGCAATATCCGTCGACCCAGGCTGCCACGAGGCCGCCGCGCCAAACAGAACGCCGTACCAATCCTCCAGGAACAGACCTTCGCCGTCATCATCCCAGACGGTGTTCAGCATGCCGGTGCTGCCGGCGCGCTGTCCGTCGGCTACGAATCCCTGAATGTTGCGCAGCCCCATATCGAAGTTCGGCCAGACGCGATTCCAGTCGTTCACGCCGGGCGCCACCCAGGTTTCCATATGCGCATTGGTGTACGGCTCGATAAAGCGCTGAAATCCTTCGGGGTGCGGATCGTATTCCCAGGGAACGGCGATCATGTCATGGGGCAGATTCGGCACCAGGTTCGGGCTCTTCATCGCGATGTCGCCCCAGAAGAGCAGCTGGCGGTGCAGAGGCGCCAGCGCCTGGTGAATGCGGGTGAGAAAGTCGATGTAGACGGTGCCCAGGCCTTGCTGCTTCACGGCATCGGCCGTCTGTCCCTGGCCCAGCTCGAAGGTTTCGTCGGCGCCGATGTGCAGGTAGTGGCTCGGATAAATACCGGCGAGCTCATCGAACCACTGGGTAATCAGCTGAATCGATCCAGGCTGGCCGGGCGCAAGAACCGAGCCGTCCGGAATCTCGGCAAGAGGCGCGTACTGCTGCCAGATGAGCACCTTGTGCACATGGCCGAAGGCCTCCTGCTCCGGAATAACCGTGATGTGGTAATGGCGCGCGTAGGTGACCAGGGTCTTTGCGTCCGCCGGCGAGATCGATCCGCCAGGGAGCGCCGGCAGCGGGCTGCCCGCGTACTGCATGGTGTTCTCGAAATACGGCGAGTACACGTTCAGCTTGTACTGGGCGAAGGTGCGAATCTGCTTCTCCTGGAACTCGAGCGTGGGCACCGGACCGCGGGAGAGGTCATCGTCGATGCCGCGCCAGCGCATCGCCGGCCAGTCGCGAATGCTCGCGCCGATCAGCACCGGCTCGCCTTTGCCGGTCTGAACCAGTTGCAGCAGCGTTTGGGCTCCATAGAAAACGCCCTCCGCGGTGTGCCCGATGATGAAGGCCTCGTGACCGGCGGTGACCAGCACATAGCCTTCGGGCAGCATGGCGGCCTCGAAATTCAGGTGTTCGCGCCGCAGGATGCGCCGGGCCAGCGCGGTGTCGTCGCGCAGCAGCTCAATGCGAACCGCGGTCGAGGCGACGCCGGAACGGACGCCGCGCGCATGCAGCTGATCGCGCAGGTCCTGCGCCGCGAAACGATCGTCGGCATCCGCGCCCGGAGCCAGCACGCGGGCTCCGCCGGTGAGCGAAAGATCGTTACGCGCGGTGAACTCCCGAGGCTGGGGAATGAGCGGTGGATGCGTGGAAGCGGTGTCCTGAGCAAATCCGGATGCGATGCACAGAAGAAAAAAAGAAGGCAGAAGGAGTGCAGGGAGTATCGATTTCTTCACCTGCCCATACTCCACCGTTCCGGGCCGAATGTCTACTCCCGGTGGCCGAGCGCCATGGCGATCTGGACGAGACCGCGCAGGAGATCGATGCGGCTGCGCGGCCGGGGCGGCGGGGTGGCCACGATGAGGAAGCGTAGCCGCTCAGACAGACGGCAGCAGCTGGTCGATGGCGTCGAAGCCGGTGGAGACCCTGATGCCGTGCGGTGTTGCGCCGGCCTGGAGGAGGGCCGCGACGGAGTCGGGCCGGCGGCGGGGAATGCGCTTGGAACAGGCGTGGAGAAGATCTTTTTGCCTGCTTTTTGTACTGGGCGAGAGAGGGATGGGCGGAGCCTGGCGGATTTTGTATCACCAGGGAACGGTGGTGACCGGCGAGGACAGCACGGTCCCGGCGGAGGAGGAACGGCCACATCCTCCTCCGAATAGCTTCGCGCGTTACACCAGCTCGCGCACGCGCTCGTGGGCCGTGGTGAGGACGATCTTCGTCCGGTTGGGTTCGCCGCGGACGAGGGCTTCCGCCAGCTTAGCGGCCTGGCTGGCTTTGACCTTCGCCGGCATGGGCGGCATGAACGGGTCGACAACGGCTTCGATGAGTATGGGTGTTTGCGTGGCCATGGCCGTCTGCAGCTGCTGGGCGCACTGCTTCGGCTCCTCGATCTGCATGGCGCTGAGGCCGCAGCCGCGGGCGATGGTGACGAAGTCAGCGGGGTAGAGCTCCACGCCGTACTCGGGGTTGCCGAGGAAGACCATCTGCTCCCATTTGATCTGGCCGAGCGTGTTGTTCTTGATGACGACGATTTTGATATTGAGGTTATACGCCGCGATGGTGATGAGCTCGCCCATGAGCATGCTGCAGCCGCCGTCGCCGATGATGCAGCAGACAGGGCGGTCGGGATACGCGACCGCGGCGGCAATGGCATAGGGCAGGCCGCAGGCCATGGTGGCGAGGTTGCCGGAGCAGCTATGCATCTGTCCGCGGAGAGCGGGGACGTAGCGCGCCCACCAGGTGGTGATGGTGCCGGAATCGGAGGTGACGATGGCGTTGGAGGCGAGGCGCTTGCCCAGCTCCCATCCAACTACCTGGGGCTTGAGGGGCGAATCGGGGTTCGTGCCGCGCGTTTCCATCAGCTCTTGCCAGTCTTTTTTGGCCTTCTGGGCCTTTTTCAGGAATCCGTGGTCGTGCTTTTTGAGCAGCGGCAAAAGGGCGCGGAGGCAGGGCCGCGAACTGCCGATGAGGCCGACGTCCGCGGGATAGCGCAGACTGATGCGCTGCGGGTTGATGTCGATTTGCACGCATTTCGCGGAGCCCGGCTCGGGGAGGAATTCGATGTAGGGGAACGAGGAACCCACGATCAGGAGGGTGTCGCAGTCTTCGAGGGCATCCTGCGAGGGCTCGGTGCCGAGCAGGCCGATGCCGCCGGTGGTGTAGGGGCTGTCGTCAGGAACGGCGGCCTTGCCGAGGAGCGCTTTGATGATGGGCGCGCCGAGACGTTCGGCGAGCTGCTCCAGCTCGTCGGTGGCACCCAGAGCGCCCTGCCCGGCGAGGATCGCGATGCGCTTGCCGCGGTTGAGAATATCGGCGGCATGTTCCAGATCGACCTGGGACGGCAGGTTGTCAGAGAAGGCCGGCGTGGCCGCCGTGTGGTGCGGAGGATTGCGCGAGGACCGGCCCTTCTTCACTTCCTGGACCTGGATGTCGACGGGAATGGTGATGTGGGCAACGCTGCGCTGCTCAATGGCGGTGCGAATCGCCAGGTCGGCGACGCTTTCCATGTGAGCGCCGCTCATCACGCGCTCGTTATAAACGGCAACGTCCTGATATAGCTTGTCGAGAGCGACGTCCTGCTGGGTGAAGGTGCCGATGAGGTCGGAGTGCTGCATGCCGGTGATGGCGAGCACGGGATGGCCATCCATTTTGGCGTCGTAAAGACCGTTGAGGAGATGAATGCCGCCGGGGCCGGAGGTCGCGATACAGACGCCGATGCGTCCCGTGAATTTGGCGTACGCGCAGGCGGCAAAGGCGGCGGATTCCTCGTGGCGCATGTGGACGAAGCGGATGCGGTCCTTATTCTGACGCAGAGCTTCGAAGACGCCGTTGATGCCGTCGCCGGGAATGCCGAAGATTGTGTCCACACCCCAGGCGATGAGGCGTTCCACCAACATGTCGGAAGCGTTCATGATTGTCTCCTCAGTGGGTAGGAAGCGGAGCGGAGGCGGGAAGTTGGACCGAAAAGCAGCTTACCGGCGACGGGTGACAGGGTTGCCGAGTGTAGGGCATCCAACGCGGGGATGCCGGGACAGCGCTTGTGAGCTTCACGAAGCTGCTGGGGAAAGCGCTGGGCGAGATCTACGGGGCCACAGGGGGAAGGACACCGTACCCGAGGCAGGTGTTGCTGCACTCGGCAATGTGTGCCTGATTAACTTTGAGGCCGCCATCGGCGCTGTTTGGCGCATCCAAGAGGGAAACAGGTCGCTGACTGACCGAAATGCTCACATTGCTTTTCACTGCCAATATTGGTTCCCTTACTTCACGCAACTCAAAGATCACTTTCGAGGCAGACGGAACAGGAGATTCGTCATGGGACGCACGCTCAAGTTCGCCCTCAGCCTGAGCGCGGTGCTGTTTGTGGCAGTATCGCTGGCTCAGGCTGCGTCCACGGGATCCGTGGCTTATGTGTACGTATCGACACCCGCCGGCAGCACGGGGCGGAATGAGGTGCATGCCTGGAGGGCGGGTGCCAACGGGCAACTCACCGGGATTGCGGGATCGCCTTTCCAGGAAAACGTGACCAGCATGGCGGTGAACGGGAAATTCCTGTTCGGGGCGACTCTGCCTGGGAACGATGTGAATTCCTACCGGATCGAGGCGAATGGCGGCCTGCTCTATGCAGTGACCACCAACATCACCCGCTACAACAGCACCGACTGCGCGAGTGCGGGCTCGGTATTCACGGACAACACGGGCGCCACGGTGTACAACATGGAGTTCCGCGGGGATGGCTGCGCGAACAATACCTATCGCTCATTCGGCGCGGAGAACACCACCGGCGGGCTCGAGAATCTCGGCGAATCCGGGGGAAACTCATGGCTGTATGAGCCGGCGAGCTTCCTGGGGAACAACGTCTGGGGGTATTCGGCGTCGTGCCTGGGAAATATGTATTGGGGAATCTTCGGATTCAAGCGGAGCAGCAACGGCCTGCTGACGGAGATCCCGATCAGTGCGCCGGTTCCGCCTCCGCCGAATGGAGAATTCTTTTGTCCTTCGGTCGCCGCGGCGGACGGGGCGAATCACGTAGCGATTGCCATGCAGGCGGTTCTGCAAAAGGATTTCAGTTCCGTGGGTGAGCCGAAGGTGGCCGTTTATACGGCGCAGAGCAATGGCAACCTGAGCACCACGAGCACGGTGGCCAACATGCCGCAGGCGAATGTCGGCGCGCTGAGCGATCTCAGGATGGCGCCGGGCGGCAAACTGCTGGCCGTAGCGGGCACGGGCGGCCTGGAGGTGTTCCATTTCAACGGAGCGAACCCCGTGACGAAGCTGGGCGCATTGCTGACCTCGGACTCGATCGACCAGTGTTTCTGGGACAAAGCGGGACATCTGTATGCGATCAGCAGCAAGGCGGGCAGGCTTTTTGTATTCACCGTTACGTCGAATGGTGCGCATGCCGCGCCGGGTTCACCTTATGCCGTGAGTCACGCGGAATATCTGGCGGTTCAGAGCAGGTAACAGTTGCAGGCGACGGGGCGCGGTAAGCTCGGAGGCATGAACACTCCGGAGCTGGAGAAGCAAACCCGGACCGAGGCGATTGCGTCACTGCGCCGGTACTTTGAGGCGAACATGCCGGAACCGATCGGGGAGCTGGCCGCGGGGCTGCTCCTCGATTTTTTTGTGGAGGAAGTTGGGCCGGCGATCTCCAACGCTGCCGTGCGCGCGGCGCAGGAGCGGATGCAGTTGCGGGTCGCGGATCTGGAAGGCGAGCTGTACGCGGATCCGTTTCAGTACTGGATTCGGGCGGCGCGCAAGAAGCGCAAGCAGCAGGGCTAGGCGACGGCGAAGGACTGCAGGGTGGCGACAGCCTGGCGGTCGTGACGGCCCGGGTCGATTTCCAGCTCGAGGGCGGCGATTTCGAGCAGATTCACGGAGTAGTCCTCGACTTCGAGGGTGGATCCGCCGGGGCTGAAGTTCCATTGCTGGCGGGCGATGAGGCGCCGCTGGTTAACTGCGTCAATCGCGGAGAGGCAGAACTCCTGAGAGCGGTGCCCGCTGTCTGCAATCTCGAGACGAATGCGGCGTAAAGCGCGAGGCTCGTCGAAGCGGAGGCGGATGACCTGGGGACCGGGCGAGGCCGCGCGCCAGCCGCCCTTGTCTCGTCCGCGAAGTGCATTTTCAAACGGGTGAGAAGGATCCTCGGAGGAGAGCTCGACGGAGGCAATCCGTTCGAGATCGAGCCAGGTATCCAGGGCCGGACGAGGATCAGGTGTGTCGTGGGTCAGGACTGCTTTGCGCATGGAAGCCTCTGGTGGTGAGATGCGCGCGAAGTGGCAGAGTTTCCCCGGCAGATGTGAGCCCGTTTTCGGCCACCCCCCACCCCCCTGGGTGAGGTCCTCAACAAGTACTTTGTTTTGAATTAAAGGAGGGTAATACCTTTTGGGTATTACCCTCGCGGGATGCACCGTTTTTGAGGCGGCGGCTTTCGTCCGGGACCGTCCGGCGGGGAGCCGCGTTCTTTACCAGGGTGCGGAGGCCGCCCTCGTCCGGGATCAGATTTCCAGGATCACCGGCATGATGAGGGGGCGGCGGCTGGTGTTTTTCTGGATGTAGCGCTTGAGGTCGGTGCGGATTTTTTCCTTGATGACGCCGTAGTCGGCTTTTTCCTCGGCGCTGGAGGTGTCGAGGGTTTGCGTGACGACCTGGCGTGCGCCTTCCATCAGCTCGGGCTCGGCGCCGACAAAGCCCCGGCTGACCAGCTCGGGCTGGCGCTCGACCTTGCCGCTGAGCTTGTTGATGGTGAGGATGGGCAGGACGATGCCGTCTTCGGAAAGGTGGCGGCGGTCGCGGATGACGAGGTCTTCGACCACGTCGGCCGTCGAGCCGGAGTCGATGCAGACGCGGCCGGCGGTAACCTTGCCCGCTTTGCGCGCGTTATCGCGGTCGAGTTCGAGGACGTCGCCGTTCTCGATGATGAGGGCGAGATCGACGACGCCGAGGCCCTGAGCGACTTCAGCATGTTTCTTCAGGTGGCGGAAATCGCCGTGGATGGGGATGAAGAACTTCGGGCGCAGGAGGTTGATCATCAGCCGCTGTTCTTCCTGGCTGGCATGGCCGCTGACGTGGATCAGGCCATGGGAGCCGTCGTCGTAGATGACGTCGGCATCGCGGCGGCAGAGATGGTCGATGACGCGGAAGATGGACTTTTCGTTGCCGGGAATGACACGGGAGCTGAGGATGACGGTGTCGCCGGGCTGAATCCGGGCGTGCTTGTGGTTGTCCACGGCGGCGCGGCTGAGAGCGCTCATAGGCTCGCCCTGGGTGCCGCTGATGAGGACCATGATCTGCTCGGGGGAATAGTCGTTGATCTGGCCGGGGTGGATGAGCACGCCGGGGGGCAGATCGAGGTAGCCGAGATCCTGAGCGATTTCCGACGATTCGAGCATGGAGCGGCCCACGATGGCAACTTTGCGATTGTGCAGGCGGGCCAGCTCAAAGGCGATGCGGATGCGGTAGATCGACGAGGAGAAGCAACTGAAGAAGAGCTTCTTCTTCGTGCGGGAGAAGATCTCGTCGAGGCGCGGTTTCACGGCCCACTCGCTGGGCGTGTAGCCGGAGCGATCGACGTTGGTGGAGTCCTGCAGAAGGGCGAGGACGCCGCGCTTACCGTATTCGGCGAAGCGATGGAGGTCGAAGGCGTTGCCATCGGGGGGAGAGAGGTCGATTTTGAAATCGCCGGTGTGGATGACGACTCCGACGGGGGTCTCGACGGCAAGGGCGACGCAGTCGACGAGAGAATGAGTGACGCGGATGGGCTCGACGGTGAAGGCGCCGAGCGTGAATTTGGCGCCGGGAGTGATCTCGATGAGCTCGGTGTCGTCGACGAGGCCATGTTCTTCGAGCTTGCCGTCCACGTAGGCCAGGGTGAACTCCGTGCCGTAGACGGGGACGTTCAGCTCCGACAGGATCCAGGGCAGGCCGCCGATGTGATCCTCGTGTCCGTGGGTGAGGATGATGCCGCGGACGTGCTGTTTGTTTTCGACGAGGTACGTGATGTCGGGAACGACGATGTCAACGCCGAGGAGCTCGGACTCCGGGAACATAAGCCCGGCGTCGATGACGATGATGTCGTTCTGATAGCGGAGGGCGAGGCAGTTCATACCGAACTCGCCAAGACCACCAAGGGGGATGATTTGTAATTTTGCGTCGGCCATGGAAGGAAAATCGAATCGGATCAGAAGAACTGGCGCGGCGGCCAGGCAGATGCGCGGACTGGGCTTGCCTGATAAAGGCTCAGAGCAGGCTCGCTGGCGCGGGTTGGGTCAGATCGTCAGGAAAACTGCGGGTACAGAACAGGATAACAGCTATTCGTTTGGGAAAAGCTGCGCCGGAAGAGCAGGGGCGGCTGGATTCCGCCACTACCGACACGCGCGGACAGATGGAGCGCTCGCGAATTCTTAATATTCGGTGGCCGACGGGTAGTAACCCTGTTTAGCGTCGACGGTGAGCCCGGTAAGCCCTTCCACGCGGACGTCAATCACATGATACTTGCCGCTGATGGTGGGCTGGTGGCTCACGTACTGGAGATCGTAGGCGGTACGGACCGAGTCGCTGATTCTGGAGAAGGCGCTCTGAATTCCGTTCTCGGACATCTCGTGATAAATGTCGCCGCCGGTGGCCAGCACATACCGAGGCAGCACGTCTTCCGGCTGCAGAAAGGGAAGCTTGCTGCGGTCGAGGTAGCCGATGCCCCAGACGGCGGCGTCGCCGACATCGGTGCCGGAGACGGAGATGTTGTGGGCCAAAAGATACTGGACGACTTCCTTGTAAGAAGCTTTGCTGCGCTGGTTCTTGCCGTCGCTGATGACATAGATGACGCGGCGGCGCCCGCGGGGCTGGCTGGCCAGCTGCTCGGCGGCATAAAGGATGGCATCGTTGAGCGGATGCGCTTCCTTCTCCGGGAAGAGGACGCCCGAGGCGTTGCCGCGCTGCAGTTCCAGGGTTGGATCAGCCGGCTGGCCGTTGACCATAGGGCCGCCGGTAAAGGGGTCATCGACGAGGGGCACGCCCATCTGCTCACCGGGTTTCCGGGCAATATCGAGGGCAGCGGTCAGGCGGGGTCCGCCGGCCGCGGTAAAGCTGGTGACGAGCTGAGGCGAGGTTCCGGCGTAGCTGACGACGGCGACGGTATCCGAAGGAGTCAGGGCATTGGAAATGACGGAAAAGCTCTGATTGACCTTCTGCATGATGTCGGCGGGCAGGGTAGCATCGACGACCAGGGCGATGGAAAGCGGGTAGGCATCGTCGCTGAAGAAGACGATGTTCTGCCGGATGCCATCCTCAAAGACGCGGAAGCGCCACCAGGGAAGGCCGGGAACCAGGGCGCCATGCTTGTCGCGGACCGTAACCGGGACATCGACAACGGTGAGGTAGGTGCGCAGGGTATACGGCGACTTGCTGTGGGGACCGATTTCGGGAGGGGTCGCCTGGCTGCCGGGAGGAGCCTGCTGGGCAGGAGGCGTTGCGGGAACCGATCCGTGGCCGACGGTGGGAGCGGCCTGACCCGCCGCGGCCGCGCCGGCGGCGTCCTCATCGAGAGGAGCGCCAGTGCCTTTGCCGGGAGCGATCTGGCCCCTCAGGTCAGGCAGGGACGAAGGCTGTGCCTGCGGAGCGGGGGCATTGGGAACATTCTGCTGCGCTTGCGCGAGGGCTGCAGCTGGACCAGGATGACAGCACAGTGTGCCCGGAAGAACTAACGACAGTGCGGCAACACAGATGGCCCGCATCGAACTGAAACCCCTCATCCGTTCACGACTCCAGCCACTGCACGGCTCCATGGCGATGTCTCCGGAAGCTCCATGCGCAGCCTCCACCGGGTTAAGATGCAGCGCCGGGGTGGTGGACCGTCCAGCGTATGCTCAAGAGTATCAGAGGCTCGGGCCCCCCAGGCCGGTTAACGCCCGATCTAAGCGTCCGTCTAAGGAGACATGGTTGTGCGCTGGCTGCGAGTTTGGAGTCTTCCGCTTGTCTGCATGGCAGTCGCTGTCCCTGTGACGTGGGGACAGGCCGCTCCGTCCCCGGATGCACCGCCGGTCAGCACGGTTCCGGCCGATAATAGCCCGGTCGACACAACCCCGCGGGAGACGCTGCACGTGACCTCGAACCTGGTCAGCGAGTACTTCACCGTCCGCGACAAGCACAACGCCCTGATCCCTTTTCTGACGAAGAACGACTGCAATGTTTTTGAGGACAAGCAGCCGCAGGCGCTGAAGAGCTTCGTGGCGGAGTCGAATCTGCCGCTGACGCTGGGCATCCTGATCGACACGAGCGGCAGCCAGCAGTATGTTCTGCCCCTGGAACAGCAGTCGGCGTCGGCGTTTCTGAAGCGGATCCTGCGGGCGAAGGATCAGGCGTTTCTGGTGAGCTTTGACGTCGGGGTGAACCTGGAACAGGACTACACGAACAATGTGCGGGAGCTGGACCAGGCGATCAACAAAGTAGAGATCAACACGGCGGCGGGCGGCGGATCCGTGGGCGTGCCCGGGATCGGGCAGGGTCCAATCCCGACGCAGGGCGCTCCGAAGGGAACCCTGCTCTACGACGCGGTCTACGAAGTTTCAAACGACAAGATGCGGGCGCAGACCGGGCGCAAGGCGCTGATCCTGCTGACCGACGGGGAAGATGAGGGCAGCGAGACCAAGCCGAAGGCGGCGATCGCGGCGGCCGAGAATGCGAATGCGATCATTTACGTCATCCTGATCGCCGACCGCGGCTTTTACTTCGGCAGCGGCTCTCCCTTCGGGTATTCGGGCGACATGCAGATGAGGGCGCTGACCGAGGCGACCGGTGGCCGGGTGATCAACGTGGGCAACAACGGCAAGAAACTGGAAGACGCCTTCGATCAGATCGAACAGGAGCTGCGGACGCAGTACGTGGCGCAGTACGTTCCGTCGAATAAGAACATGGATGGCACCTTCCGCAAGGTGGACGTCTTCTGCAAGGATCCCCAGGAAGGCGAGCTGAAGGTGCAGGCGCGCAAGGGGTACTTTGCGGTGGGCGATGATCAGTAAGGCAGGGAATAGGGAGTAGCCTGTTCTTCCCCGTCTCTACTCTCCCCGCTCCCGGCTCCCCACTCCCCGCTCCCTGCTCTATGACGCCATTTTCGCGGACATCAGCGGCAGCAGCGCTGCGCCGATGATGCCGGCATCCTGGAGTTGGGCCGGTGCGATGTGGGTCTTGCCCTTTTCGTAGATGCCCGGGTCTTTCGGCATCGACATGCGATAAACGTAGCTGCCTTCGCGAATGGTGGCGAACATCTTCGGCGCGAAAAGCGGGAAAGCCGCGGCAGCGCCTCCGCCAAGGACGTAGAGAGGCAGGTCCAGCGCGTTGATGAGATGGGCGAGCGAGAGGCCGAGGGCGTAGCCGACCTCATCGAAGACCTGGAGTGCGCGCGGATCGCCACCGGTCGCGAGCTGGGCGACGGCCGAGGCGGTCAGCGGGGCGGCGGAATCCGGGATGCCGAGCGTTTTGGCGCGCCGAACGATGCCGGTGGCCGAGGCGTAGAGCTCCAGACAGCCGCGCGCGCCGCAGGGACAGGGAGGGCCGTCGGGAATGATGGGGCCGTGGCCGGATTCGCCGGCGGCGCCCTGCATGCCCTGCCAGATGCGTCCGTCGAGAATGATGCCGCAGCCGACCCCGGTGCCGAGGGTGAGCATACAGAGGGAATCGACGGCGAAGGTCTTGCCTGCGCCGAGGGCGAACTCGCCATACGCGGCGAGGTTGGCGTCGGAATTGACCTGAACGGGCCGATGGATGCGGTGTTCGAGCTCGGTGCGGAGGTTCAGGCCGTCGAAGCCGGGGAGATTCGGCGGGTGGTGCAGGACGCCGAGGGGCAGTTCCAGCGGGCCGGGACTGCCCACACCGATGCCGAGCGGCTCTGTGCCGCCGCGCTTCTCCACCAGGGTCTGGATGGATGCAGCCATGTCATCGAGGACGGCGTGGGGCCCCTCGGCGAGCCGGGTGGCGAGGCTGATGGTCTCGAGCCGCTCGCCTTCCGGAGTGACGGCCGCGATGCGCAGGTTGGTGCCGCCGAGATCGATGCCGATGGAATAAGAAATCATGGTTGAGGGACCGTCCCATGATACGCGAGGCCCCGGTCGGCCCACCTGTCCGCCAAAATGTTAGCGGCCCGGGCGGGATCGATCCCGTGGGGAGGTGAATCGCATATGATGGTCGCGGGCAAAGTCGGCGGCTCTTCCGGCGCCCAACAGCAGGAAGGCGTGCGCCGCATCCAATGAAGTACAAGTCCTGCGGGAACGAACCCACAATATTCAGGAACGACTCAGCCAATTTTCACCAAGGAGAGAAGTATGCAGAGAACGGCGAGCGCCGTGTGGCGCGGCGGTTTGAAGGATGGCAAAGGGACGATTTCCAGCCAGAGCGGCGTCTTAAAGGAAACGCAATATTCGTTTGGAACCCGCTTTGAGAACGGTGTTGGGACCAACCCTGAGGAACTGATTGCGGCAGCGCATGCCGGGTGCTTCACCATGGCGCTGAGCGCGCAGCTGGGCAACGCGAATCTGACGCCGGAGTCGCTGGAAACCACAGCGGAGGTGAAGTTCGAGAAGACCGATGAAGGCTTCACGATTACGGCGATCCACCTGACAACGCGGGCGAAGGTGCCCGGCGCCAGCGCCTCGAGCTTCGAGACGGCGGCGAACAACGCCAAGAACGGCTGCCCGATCTCGCGGCTGTTCAAGGGCAATACCCAGATCACGCTGGACGCGAAGCTGGTCTGAATTGGCAGAAGCCAGGGGGCAGCGCCGCGGTTCGCCGTGGCGCTTGCCGTTTAGAAACAGAATTTAGAGTTTGAAGTTTGAGGGCCGAGAGAGGCCGTTGCTTCGTTTCTGAAAGAGGGCATGGAACCTGTTACGCACTTTTTAACCGGCGCATGCCTTGGGCGCTCCGGGTTCAATCGAAAAACGGCCTATGCGACGCTGGCCATGACGCTGGCCGCGGAAGCTCCTGACCTCGACATGCTGTGGGGCTTCAAGGGACCGGTGGAGCAGCTGCAGCATCATCGCGGCTGGACGCATGCCTTTATCGGCTCGCCGGTGGTAGCGCTGGCCACGGTGGCCGTCGTGTGGCTGGTCTGGCGCTTTCGCCGCAAGGATCCGGTCATCCCGCCGCGATGGGGCTTCCTGTATCTGTGCGCGCTGATCGCGGCGCTGAGCCATATTCTGCTCGACTACACGGTGAATTACGGGGTGCGGCCATTCCTGCCGTGGAATTACCACTGGCATGCGTGGAATATCGAATTTATCTTCGATCCAGTCTGGTTTCTGGCGCTGGTGCTGGCACTGGTGATTCCGTGGATTCTGGGCCTGGCGGATCGGGAGATCGGCGCGAAGAAGAAGCCGTTTCGCGGACGCGGCTGGGCGATCGCCGGCCTGATCTTCATGGTGCTTTGGTGGGGACTGCGCAACGCCGAGCATCTGCACGCGCTGGAGCTGGTGCAGACCGGCAGCTACACGCGGGAGCCGCTGATTCGCGTGGCCGCCGAGCCGCACATGATCAGCCCGTTCGACTGGCACGTGGTGATGGAGACGAAGGATTACTACCAGACAGCGGAGGTGCACACGATCGGCGACCGTGTGGAGACCGATGCGTATGACGATGTGATCTATAAGCCGCCGGTGACCCCGGCCGTGGCGGCGGCGAAGCATACCTATCTGGGGAAGGTGTACCTGGACTGGTCGAAATGGCCGGTGGTGACGGATCGCGGGAGCGTGCAGATCCCCGGGATCAACGTGCAGCCGGAGCCGGGCTGGCACACGGTCGAGTTCCAGGACCTGCGCTTCGGCTATTGGCCGCTGGGCTCGGGACGGGGCGGCCGGCCGCGGGTTCCGCCCCTGAGCGGCTGGGTGTATGTGGGGCCGGGGAACGAGATTGAAGGGATGTTCATGCAGGGGCACGAGCAGAAGAATCCCTAAATGCGCCGGCGTTGTTCGTGCGCTGAAGTCGCTCGTTGATGGAATCAAAAGTCTGCCTTGACCTGGGGGGACGCGGGTCCGCAGAATGGAACGACTGGTATTGATACTGGAATGACGGGGGAATGATGGCTGCCTATCTGCTGATGGTTCTGGCGGTGCTGAGCCGGGTGGTGCCCTTTCCGGGCATGAACTTTACGGCGGTGGGCGCGGGCCTGCTGTATTTCGGTGCGCGACGGCCGCTGAAGGAGATGGCGCTGCCGGTGCTGTCGCTGATGGCGACCGACTTTTATCTCACAATCTTTGTCTACCACTACGCCTGGCACACCGGCGCCTATTTGGTGACGTGGGCGTGGTACGCGGGCGTGATCCTGCTGGGCCGCGCGCTGCTGCATAAGCAGATCACGGTGACCCGCGTGGTGGCGGCTCCGGTGCTGTCGGCGACGTCGTTCTTCCTGGTGAGCAACTTTGCCGTGTGGGCGAGCGGGACAATGTATCCGCTGACCACCGCGGGGCTGACCGCCTGCTATGCGGCGGCGCTGGTGTTCTACCGGAACGATCTGCTGGCAACGACGGCGATCACAGCGACTGCTTTTGGATTGACGGCTGTGGTGAAGCGGATGAGCGAAACCCGCGCGCACAATCTGGCCGCATAGGACTCGCCGTCCAGGCACACGCGCTTCGCGCAGAATGGCCACCCGAGGGTGGCCATTTGCTTCGGTACGCGATTATTGCGCCGCGAGCTGCCGCAGCACGTATTGCAGGATGCCGCCGTTCTGGAAGTAGAGGATTTCCTGCGGCGTGTCGATGCGGACCTTAGCGCTGAATTCCCTCGTCGTGCCGTTCGCATCTTTGGCGTGGACCTTGAGCGTTTTACCGGAGGCGAACTTCGTCTCGAGCATGCTCTTCAGGCCGGGGAAGTCATACGTCTCTTCGCCCGTGAGGCCGAGGCTTTCCACGTTCTGGCCTGCCTCGAACTGCAGAGGCAGGATGCCCATGCCGACCAGATTCGATCGGTGAATGCGCTCGAAGCTCTCGGCGATGACGGCGCGGACGCCGAGCAGACGCGGTCCTTTCGCCGCCCAGTCGCGGGAAGAGCCTGAACCGTATTCCTTACCGGCCAGGATGATGAGCGGCGTGCCGCGCTCGGCATACTTCACCGAGGCGTCGAAGATGGACATGGTTTCGCCTTCCGGCAGCAGGCGGGTGACGCCGCCCTCGGTGCCGGGCGCGAGTTTGTTGCGCAGGCGAACATTGGCAAACGTCCCGCGCACCATGACCTCGTGATTGCCCCTGCGCGAGCCGTAGGAGTTGAAGTCCGCCGGCTTCACGCCGTGGTCGGTGAGGTATTTGCCGGCCGGTCCGTTGGCTTTGATCGATCCGGCGGGTGAGATGTGGTCGGTGGTGACGCTGTCGCCCAGAACCGCGAGGACGCGCGCACCCTGAATATCCGCAACTGGCTCGGGCTGCGCGGGCATCCCGTCAAAGTAAGGCGCCTTGCGGATGTAGGTGGAGTCCGGCTCCCACTGGTAGACGTCGCCGGTGGGGAAGCTGAGCTTCTGCCAGTTGGCGTCGCCCTGGCTGACCGTCGCGTACTCCTTTGTGAAGCTCTCTGAAGTGAGGGAGGACGCGATCACCTGCGCGACTTCCTGCTGGCTGGGCCACAG
Source organism: Acidobacteriaceae bacterium (assembly GCA_036269135.1). Taxonomy (GTDB): domain Bacteria; phylum Acidobacteriota; class Terriglobia; order Terriglobales; family Acidobacteriaceae; genus Palsa-343. Next base: position 38,219 of record DATASQ010000066.1, on the reverse strand, counting down.
GTCGCGCAGGAAGACCGGCTGGCCGGCCTTGTCCTTGCCGATGGGATCCTTGTCGAAATCATGGTCGATGCGGCCGGCGAGCGCGTAGGCGACGACCAGCGGCGGTGACATGAGGTAGTTGGCGCGGACGTCGGAGTTGATGCGGCCTTCGAAGTTGCGATTGCCGCTGAGCACGGAAACCGCGACCAGGCTGTGCTGCTCAATGGCCTTTGAGATGTCTTCCGGCAGCGGACCGGAGTTGCCGATGCAGGTGGTGCAGCCGTAGCCGACGGTGTTGAAGCGCAGCTTGTCGAGCCACTGCGTGAGGCCGGCTTTGTCGTAGTAGTCCGTCACGACGCGTGAGCCGGGCGCCAGCGACGTCTTGACCCACGGAGGCACGCTCAGGCCCTTCTCGACGGCTTTTTTCGCGAGCAGGCCCGCGGCGACCATCACGGACGGGTTCGAGGTATTCGTACAGCTGGTGATGGCGGCGATGACGATGGAGCCGTGATCGAGATACGGCTCGACATCCACGCCGAAGCGCTCCTTCACCGTGTGAGCAATGTGCCCGTTGCCGCCCGGCTCCGGCGCGGCATGAGTGGAGGCGACATTGCCGTTGGCGGACATGTGTCCCCCTTCGCCCTCCCAGCGAATGGCCTGGCGACGGTTGACTTTGTCGGCGTTGGGGCCGAGCAGCGAGGGCAGCTGCTTCTTAAAGCTCGCACCGGTTTCTCGCAGCAGCACGCGATCCTGCGGGCGCTTCGGTCCCGCGACGCTGGGCTCAACGGTCGCCAGATCGAGCGAGAGGGTCTGCGAGTACTCCGCTTCGGGCGACGCAGCAGTGTGGAAGAGGCCCTGCTCTTTGAAGTACGCCTCGACCAGCGCGATCTGCTCGTCGGGGCGGCCGGTAAGGCGCATGTAGCGCAGCGTCTCCGCGTCGACCGGAAAGAGGCCGCAGGTAGCGCCGTATTCCGGAGCCATATTGCCGATGGTGGCGCGATCGGCAAGGGGCAGCTCGGCGATGCCGGGGCCATAGAACTCGACGAACTTGCCCACGACGCCAAGCTTGCGCAGCATTTCGGTCACGGTGAGGACGAGGTCGGTGGCCGTCGCGCCTTCGCGCAGCTTGCCCGTAAGTTTGAATCCGACGACCTGCGGGACGAGCATCGAGACGGGCTGGCCGAGCATGGCTGCCTCGGCTTCAATGCCGCCAACGCCCCATCCAAGCACGCCGAGGCCGTTGATCATGGTGGTGTGCGAGTCGGTGCCGACCAGCGTGTCGGGATACGCCTGGGGCTGCGCGCCGGAGGTGGTGAAGACCACGCGCGCCAGATGCTCGAGGTTGACCTGGTGGCAGATGCCCATGCCCGGCGGAACGGCGGAGAAGTTGCGGAAGGCGGTCTGTCCCCACTTGAGAAACGCATAGCGCTCGCGGTTGCGCTGGAACTCCAGCGCGGCGTTCAGCGAGTAAGCGTTGCCGGTGCCGTATTCGTCCACCTGCACAGAGTGGTCGATGACCAGTTCGGCCGGCTGCAGCGGGTTGATCTTCTGCGGATCGCCGCCCAGCTGCTTCATGGCGTCGCGCATGGCCGCGAGATCGACGACCGCGGGGACGCCGGTGAAGTCCTGCATGAGGACGCGGGCGGGCATCCAGGAAATCTCGCGCGAGGGCTCGGCCTTTGGGTCCCACTTCGCGAGGAACTCGATATCGTCGGCGGTGACGGATTTGCCGTCCTCATAGCGGAGGAGGTTTTCGAGCAGAATCCGCAGGCTGAAGGGGAGACGCGCGAGCCGGATGCCGCGCTGGCCTTCGAGGGCGCTGAGTCGGAAGATCTGGTACGTTTTGCCGCCGGCTTTCAGCTCGGACTGGCTGCCAAAGGAGTTCATGACCTTTTCCTTTCGTGATGGGGGCGCAGGAGCTTCGCTCACGCACGGCTACCGCGGAGCGGGAGAAACGGTCAGCTGGAAAAGATGCGTCGTCCGCGGTCGGGACGGCCACGGCGGAAGCGCCGGAGGAGAAGAGGCTCGGAGATCGCTCGATCCACGATCATCGCTCTTATTTTAAGTCCAATTGGGCGGGAAGGCGCACCATGGCGCTCCGGCAATCTTTGGCGGTTCGCGGCTTGGTGAACTTTTCTTAACCGTAATATGTTAACTATGGTTTACAAGAGAATCAGAGAAGATTATGGGCATTGAGAATCCGCGCGCTGTCGCCGGGAATGAAATCGAGAGCGGAAGTGTGCCCGCGCCGGAAGAGAGCCCCATCGTTGACGAGGGGTACCGGTCTCTGGAAGGCGTGCACGGCACGGTTGCGGTGCCGCACCCTGAGGCCGGCTTCTGGAAGCAGTGGCGGGCTTTTGTAGGGCCGGCCATTCTGGTCAGTGTCGGTTACATGGATCCGGGCAACTGGGGAACCGATCTGCAGGGAGGCGCGCAGTTCCGCTATGGACTGCTGTGGGTCGTAGCCCTGGCCAGCCTGATGGCGATCTTTATGCAGGTGATCGCGGCGCGGCTGGGCGTGGTCACGGGCAAGGACCTGGCTCAGTGCTGCCGCGACTGGTATCCGCGATGGACGCGCTGGCCCAACTGGCTCATGAGCGAGATTGCCATTGGCGCCTGCGATCTGGCCGAGGTGCTGGGCAGCGCCGTCGCTCTCAACCTGCTCTTCCACATTCCCCTGCTGTGGGCGGTCATAATTACCGGCCTCGACGTGCTGCTGCTTCTGGCCCTGCAGCGCTTCGGGATGCGGACGATTGAAGCGGTGGTCGTGATCCTGGTCGCGACCATTTCGGTATGTTATTTTCTCGAGCTGTTCGTCCTGCCGCAGACCCATCCCAGTTTTCTGGAGATGGGCCAGGCTCTGATCAGGCCCCGCTTTGGCCAGTTCGGGATGATGTATGTGGCCATCGGGATCATCGGCGCCACGGTCATGCCGCACAATCTCTACCTGCACTCGGCTCTGGTGCAAAGCCGCAAGCTGCAGAAGGATGAGCCGTCGGTGCGCAGCGCCATTCGCTTCAATACCATCGACTCGACGATCGCGCTGAGCACCGCGTTTTTCGTGAACGCCGCCATTCTGGTCCTCGCGGCGACTGTGTTTTTCGGCAAGGCCAGCGTCACGCTGCCCAGTGGGCAGCTGGTGCACTTCAGCGCCGACAGCGACTGGATTCGGATCGCCTATCTGACGCTGGCGCCGCTGCTGGGAGCCACGGCGGCGAGCACATTGTTTGCCGTAGCGCTGCTGGCCAGCGGACAGAGCAGCACCATTACCGGCACCCTCGCCGGCCAGGTAGTGATGGAAGGCTTCATGCACTGGCGCATTCAGCCATGGGTGCGGCGCCTCATCACCCGCACCCTGGCCATTCTGCCGGCCGTTTTCATCATCGGCCTCCGCGGCGACAGCAGCGTCACGGATCTGCTGACGCTGAGCCAGGTAGTGCTGGCCTTGCAGCTTCCCTTCGCCATGTTCCCCATGCTGCAGTTCACCAGTTCCCGCAGGCGCATGGGACGATGGAGAAACGGCTGGTTCCTCATGATGGCCGGCTGGGTCAGCGCGATTCTGATTACGATCATGGATATTTATGGCCTGCCCGATTCTCTTCATGCCGCATGGCGGGTTATTGTGGGTGGATAGCGAGGGGCCAACGTGTACGGCACGATTCTGGTGACACTGGAAGGCACGCCCACGGACCGTGCCATCATCGAGCACGTGAAGGAACTGGCCCGGCTCGCGGGGAGCCACGTGGTGCTGCTGCACGTAGCCGATGGCTGGGCCGCCCGCACGTACGGTTCGGATGCCGTGAGCCCGGAGATTGCCGAAGACACGTCGTACCTGGCAAAGGTCCGGAAAGAGTTTGAGGCCGGCGGTATCGCAGCCGAAGCGGAGCTGGCTTTCGGCGATCCCGCCACTGAAATCATCAACTGGATCGAACGGAAGAGTTGCGATCTCGTCGCGATGAGTACGCATGGTCACCGGTTCGTGAAGGACGTATTTCTGGGCACCACCGTCAGCCAGGTCCGGCACAGCGTCGATGTGCCGGTGCTGCTGCTTCGCGCAAGATGACGAGTGCTGGCGAGCCGATGCGCCTGCTGGTAGGCTCGAAATCAGAATGAAAGTGCTGGTGATTGGGGGAGGCGGGCGCGAACACGCGCTGTGCGCGTCGATTCGCAGGTCGCCTCGGGTGAGCGAAGTGGTGTGCGCGCCGGGGAACGGCGGCATTGCCCAGGTGGCGCGCTGCGTGCCGGTGAGCCAGAATGATTTGGCCGATCTGCTGCGAGTGGTCAGCGAGGAAGCTCCGGATTTGACGGTCGTCGGGCCGGAGCTGCCGCTGTCGCTGGGTCTTGCGGATGCGCTGCTCGAGCGTGGGCTGAAGGTCTTTGGGCCGACCCGCGAGGCCGCGCTGCTGGAGACGAGCAAGGGCCACGCGAAGCGCTTCATGCAGCGGCACACGATTCCGACCGCCAACTTTGCGGCGTGCACCTCGCGCGAAGAGGCGCTGGCGGCGATCGATCTGTTCCATCTGCCGGTGGTGATCAAAGCGGACGGGCTGGCGGCGGGCAAAGGCGTGCTGATCTGCGAAACGAAGGCGGAGGCGGAGCAGGCGATTCTCGGCTTGTTCAGCGGCGAGCTGCTGGGTTCGGTGGAGAGCAGCGTGCTGGTCGAGGAGTTCCTGACGGGCGAGGAGTTATCGTTCCTGGTGCTGAGCGACGGCAGGCACGCGGTGCCGCTGGTTCCGGCGCAGGACCATAAACGGCTGGGCGAGGGCGATACGGGCCCAAACACCGGCGGCATGGGCGTGTACTCGACCGACGCGATGCTGGATCCGGCGATGCGGGCGTGGATTCTCGAGCACGTTGCGCAAAAGGCGGTAGACGGCATGGCGGCGGAGGAGACTCCGTTTGTGGGCGTGCTGTACTGCGGGCTGATGATGACGGCCAAAGGGCCGATGGTGCTGGAGTTCAACGCGCGCTTCGGCGATCCGGAGACCCAGGCGATTCTGCCGCGGCTGGAGAGCGACCTGGTGGAGGCGCTGGAGGCGTGCGTCGAAGGGCGGCTGAGCGAGACGGAGTTTCGGTGGACGCCCGGAGCGTCGGTGTGCGTGGTGGCTGCGTCGGAGGGATATCCGGGGAAGTACGCGACGGGGAAGGCGATCACGGGTCTTGCCGAGGCGGCGCGGGTGCCCGGGGTCGAGGTCTTCCACGCCGGAACGACCTTCGACGGCCAGACGTACCGCACGGCGGGCGGGCGCGTGCTGGGTGTGACGGCGACCGGCGACTCGCTTGCGGAGGCGCTGGGTTCGGCGTACGAGGCCATGGATCGCATCTCCTTTGAGGGCATGGTGTTTCGACGGGACATCGGGCATCGGGCGCTGAAGAGCTAGCCGGTAGCCGGGAGCCTGGAGCCGGGAGGAAGGCTGGGCACTGGAGCAGAGCCGACTTGGTCACTCCTGGCCCCCATCTCCCAGCTCCGAGCTCCCAGCTCCTGGCCCTTGTGCTATGCTCCCCGCGTGTCCACGACGACCGCAGTGCCCGTTCAAAAGAAGGCTCCGCGCCACGCGGCAGTGGTGCGGGTGACGCACTGGCTGACGGTGGTGGCCTTTGCCCTGCTGCTGTTTACCGGTGGGGAGATCATCCTGACGCACCCGCGGTTTTACTGGGGCGAAACCGGGAACGTGACGATGAAGCCGCTGTTCAGGATCCCGATTCCGTCGTCGCGGGACACCGTGCCGACGGGCTACAAAACTGTGCTGCCGGACGAGAATGGCTGGGGCCGGGCGCTGCACTTTGAGGCTGCCTGGCTGCTGGTGTTTACCGCCCTGGTGTACGGTGCGTGGGGGCTGGGGTCCGGACACTTCCGCAGGAACCTGCTGCCGGCCCGGGGCGACTGGAACGGCCGGGCGTTCTGGCGCGATCTGTGGCGGTCGCCGCGGGAGAAGACCGGTTCGGCGGCATATAACGTGGTGCAGCGGACGGCGTATCTGGGTGTGATCTTTGTCCTGTTTCCCATGGTGATGTGGACGGGGCTGGCGCTGTCGCCGACGTTCAACGCGGCGTTTCCCTGGTTTGTGGATGTGCTGGGCGGCCGGCAGTCGGCGCGGACGCTGCACTTCTTCATTACGATTGCTCTGACGGTGTTCCTGGTGGTGCATGTGACCATGGTGGCGATGTCGGGATTCCGCGGGAAGATGCGGGGGATGATCACCGGGCGTGGTGTGGAGTCTGAGGAGGAGCGGGGATGAGTCCGATCTCGCGGCGGAAGCTGATTACGGGCGGTGCGGTGTCGGTGGCCGGCCTGGCGGGTGTGGCGGCAGCGGGACGGATCGCGGAACGGTACGGGTTGATTCCTCCCGATCATGGAATGCTGTATGGCGCGGGCGAGACGCTGAACTACGCGACGCAGCGGCTGTTCGCGCGGCACGCTTTGGCGCGGGAGTTTCCGCGGGGCATGATCTCGAAGACACCGTTCCTGAACGAGGTTTCGCCGCACGGCGCGTGGTTCAAGCAGGCGCAGGCGGAGGGGTTCCGGAACTGGAAGCTGAAGGTGGACGGGCTGGTGGCGCGGCCGACGTCGTTCTCAGTGGCGGATTTGCAGGCGCTGGGCCGGCGGAGCCAGATCACCGAGGTGGTGTGCGAAGAGGGCTGGTCGTATGTCGCCGAGTGGATCGGGACGCCGCTGTCGGCGGTGCTGCGGGAGGTGGGGGTGCTGCCGCAGGCGCGGTACATCGTGTATCTGTCGCCCGATCCGGACCAGTGGGACAGCCTGGACATGAGCCAGGCGCGGCATCCCCAGACGCTGCTGTCGTGGGGGATGAACGACGGCGATTTGCCGGTTGGGTTTGGCGGCCCGCTGCGAATGCGAGTGCCTCGGCAGCTGGGGTACAAGAGCGTCAAGTATATCCACCGCGTCACCGTGACGGACAGCGTGAAGGGCTTTGGGGACGGGCGGGGATCGCCCGCGCCGGCGGGCGGATACGCGTGGTACGCCGGAATCTGAGGGGGTATCTCCCCGGCACAAAACCGGCCCTGCCCTGACACAAAACCAGGTGCCCTGACACAAGACCGGCCGTGGCCCTGGATACAAGAGCGGCAGTGAGGATCCCCCATCGGCCAAAATCGGGCACACAGGGGCACACGGCGGCGGATTCCGGGCTTCCCCCCTGTCGCCTCCAACGGCGAGGCGACAAGGGGGGGCACTCAGGATCATCAAGCGCAGATCCTTCCGGCCGCTGGGGCGGCCTCAGGATTACGGTCAAAAAGCGACCGTCACTCCGCTTCGAGGATGGCGAGGGCCTGCTCCACGACCGGAGCGAGCTTTTTGAAGTCGTCAATGAGGGTGATGAAGTCGGAGTAGACCTTCGAGTCGGCGGCGAAGTTGAGGCCGTTGGCGGTGAGAGCGCCTTCGGAGGCGGTAATCAGAGCCTCGACGTCGGCGACAACGGTGGAGAGGCCGGCAATGAAGGGCTGCTCAAGAGGCTTCTCCGACTTCAGGATCTGCTCGACGCGAACCGCGAGGCCGATGACGGATTTGACGGCCCCGGCGAACCACTTGCCGAAGTCCGCGATTTTGACGCCCATTTTCTGAAAGATATTCATCCCTTTTCCTTTGCACGTGCGGAATGGAGGGCCCAGACGCAAAAAGGCCCGCCCGGTTGTCCCTGGGAGGGCCATGGATCGGCGTCCCAGGGGGCCCGGAGCGGGCCATCTTTTTCGTTTTATCCCTCTATTTTTAGAATACCAAGCCTGAGGGGATTTACTGCCAATCTGAAGCGCCTAAAAGTGCTGTGGAATGAGGAGGATGCACTTCGGTAATGGAGCCAGGGGCTTGACAAGATTTCCACAGAGAGGGGGAAAAGGGGATAAAGGCAGGGAGCAGGGGGATGGGAATCGTTCGCAGGGTCCTGTGGCGATACCACAGGTTTTGTGTAAGATGCTTCTGTGGTTGTCACACAGGAGAATGCGGATGGGAGACACAAAGCTGGATTTGCTGCAGGGGACTCTGGACCTGATGGTTCTCCAGACGCTGGCGGCAATGGGCGAACAGCACGGGTATGGGATTGCGCGGCGGATTGAGCAGGTGAGCGGCGATGAGGTGCTGCTGAATCAGGGGACGATTTACGCGTCACTGGTGCGGCTGCAGCAGCACGGATGGATCGATGCGGAATGGGGCGTGTCGGACAACAACCGCAAGGCGAAGTTCTACCGGATTACGGAACGGGGCCGGAAACAACTCGCCGAAGACGCGGCGCACTGGCAGCGGCTGGCGGCGGTGATGGGGCGGGTGTTGGAGCAGGGCCAGTAACAGGTTACAGATTGCAGGTTGCAGGACGAGGACGGTGCTATGGCGGATGGCGGGATGCGTCGAAGGTGGGAGCGGGTGCGGACGTTCTTTCATAAGGGACCCATGGATGCCGAGCTCGATGCGGAGATGGCTGCGCATCTGGAGATGGCCATCGAGGAGAACGTGCGGAGCGGTATGAGCCCCGAGGAGGGGCGCCGGCAGGCGATGGTGCGATTTGGCGGCGTGCAGAGGGCGCGCGAGGAGCAGCGGGCGGCGCGGGGGCTGCCGGGTCTGGATGTGCTGGCGCAGGATCTGCGGTACACGGTGCGGACGCTGCGGCGGGATGCGGGGTTCACCCTGGTGGCGGTGCTGATACTGGCGCTGGGGATCGGGGCCAACGTGGCGGTGTTCAGCGTGGTGAATACGCTGCTGCTGCGCCCGCTGCCGTTTCCGGAGGCGCAGCGGCTGGTGCGGATCGCTACGGTGAACCCGACGTGCGGCGAATCGTGCCGGACGTATTCGACGGATGCTACGCGCGAGTTTCAGGAGCGGAACCGGTCGTTCACTGCGGTGACGGGGTATTTCGCGTTCACGGGGCCGAACAACTTTAAGCTGACGGATCGGGCGGTGCCGGTGCCGGCGACCGCGATTCTGGTGATGGGAAACTTTTTTCAAACCCTGGGCGTGCAGCCGGTGCTGGGGCGGCTGTTTCTGCCGGAGGAAACCCTGCATGCGAGCCGTCCGGTAGCGGTCCTGAGTTATCCGTACTGGAAGCGGCAGTTCGGCGGGGATCGTGGGATTGTGGGGCGGGCGGTGAGTTTCAACGGGACGCCGGTGACCGTGATCGGCGTGCTGCCGGAGAGCTTCGACTTCGGCTCGGTGTTTTCCCCCGGGACGCGGGTCGACATGTTCGTTCCGTACGTGATGTCGGATTACGAGGACGACGGGAACGCTCTGGCGCTGATGGGGCGGCTGAAGCCGGGAGTGACGCTGGAACAGGCGCAGGAGGAAGCGAACCGGCTGTTTCCAAAGCTGGATACGGATTTGAAACATCCGGAGTGGAAGGCACATTACACCGCTCACCTGATGGGGCTGAAGGAGTATGTGAGCGGCAAGCTGCGGCGGTCGCTGATCGTGCTGTGGTGCGCGGTGGGGATGATTCTGCTGATTGTGTGCGTGAATCTCTCGAACCTGCTGCTGGCGCGGGCGGCGGCGCGGAGCAAGGAATTCGCGATGCGGACGGCGCTGGGGGCGAGCCGGGGACGGATTGTGCGGCAGCTGCTGATCGAAAGCCTGGTGCTCTCGACGGCGGGAGCGGCGCTGGGCTTAGGACTGGCGGAGGGGGTGATTGCGTGGCTGGCGCATCAGGGATCGCTGGCGCTGCCGCTGCTGAGTTCGCTCCATGTGGATGGGACGGCGGTGGGATGGACGGCGCTGATTGCGGTGACGGCGGCGTTCCTGTTTGGGCTGATGCCGGGGCTGCGGATGGCAAGCGGGCACCTGCAGGAGGCGCTGAAGGATTCCGGACCGGGATCGAGCGCGGGGCGGCGGCATGAAAATGTGCGCGCGGCGCTGGTGATCGGCGAGGTGGCGCTGGCGTGTGTGCTGCTGGTGGGAGCGGGTCTGTTGCTGCGGAGTTTTCTGCACCTGCTGGATGTGGACCTGGGGTTCCGGCCAGAACACGCGGACACCATCACTCTGGACTTCGACGACAGCCAGAAATCGCAGGCGCGGGTGCAGCAGTGGCAGGAGATTGTGCGGCGGGTCGAGGCGATTCCGGGAGTGGAGACGGCGGGGATCACAGACAATCTGCCGCTGAGCCGGAACCGGAGCTGGGGAATCCATGCAAAAGGGGTGGAGTACCGGCCGGGCGAGCTGCAGGGGACCTTCGTCTTCATTGTTTCGCCGGGGTATCTGGGGGCGATCGGGATGCGTCTGGTGGAGGGGCGGGATTTTCGCTGGGACGACTCGAACCAGCCGCCGCCGGTGATCGTGAATGAGACGGTAGCGCGGGCGTTGTGGTCCGGGAAGGATCCCATTGGGCGCATTGCGGAGGCGGGGGGAACGGACGTGCGCGTGATCGGCGTGATTGCCGACGTGCATGAAACGAGCGTGGAAGGGGCAGCGGGCTGGCAGATGTATCTGCCGGTGGCGGCGTTCGGTCCGGAGGGAGCGGATCTGGTGGTGCGGAGCGCGCTGCCGGCGGGGACCCTGGGGGGCAGCGTGATGGCCACGCTGCGAGCCATCGATCCGGGGCAGCCGGCGACGCAACTGCGACCGCTGCAGGGCGTGGTGGATCACTCGATGTCGTCGCGGCGGTTCTTTGTGCTGCTGGTGGGGATTTTTGCCGGGCTGGGATTGTTGCTGGCGGCTCTGGGAATTTATGGGGTGATCGCCTATTCGGTGACGCGGCAGACGCAGGAGATCGGGATCCGGATGGCGCTGGGCGCGAGCCGTGGACGCGTCCAGCGCGCGGTGCTGGGGCGAACGCTGAAGCTGGTGGGCGTGGGGCTGGCGGTGGGGTTGATGGCGTCTCTGCTGGCCGCGCGGGGGATCGCGTCGCTGCTGTACGGGACCCAGCCCACAGACTGGATGACCTATGTGGGGATGGCGATGCTGCTATTGGCCGTGGCGGCGGTGGCGGGCTACGTTCCGGCGTGGCGGGCCTCGCGGGTGAATCCACTGGTGGCGCTGAGGATGAATTGAGAAGAGCAGAGTTTAGAGTTTAGGGATTAGGGAATAGGGAATAGGGGTCGCTCGAGGATCGTCAGAGGGAGTAAGAGCGCCTATTCTGTCCGGAAACGGACAGCTTCGTTGTGCATTGGACAGGGTCAGCCTTCGGCGGATGCCGGAGGCTTTTGTTTTCAGGGCGAGAGACGAGAGGGGGATGGCCAGCGAGATGCATCCGAAGTCAATGACGGGGTTGCCGGGGTGAGACGCGGCGGCTTCCGCACGTTCATCCTGTTTTTCCGAGGAGAGAGAGCCGTGGTGGCTGATCTGAAGACGGCATTTCGACAACTGCGGAAATCGCCGGCGTTTACGGTAACGGCGGTGCTGACGCTGGCGCTGGGCATCGGGGCGACGACGGCGATTTTCACGCTGGTGGACCAGGTGTTGCTGAAGTCTCTGCCGGTGCAGGATCCGGCGGCGCTGTGGCGGATCGGGGACAACGAGCAGTGCTGCTTTAACGGCGGTCTCCCAACCTGGACGGGCAAGCCGAACGACTGGTCGTTGTTTTCGTATCCGCAGTACGTGGAATTTCGCGACCATACCGCGGGACTGAAAAGTCTGGCGGCGTTCGAGGGCGGGGATCAGGAGATGGCGGTACGGCGGGCGGGAAGCAACGATCCGGCGCAGCCGTATTACGGGGAGTTTGTGTCGGGAAATTCGTTCGACGTGCTCGGGCTGCGGGCCTACGCGGGACGATTGCTGAAGCCGGGCGACGATGGGAGCGGCGCAACGCCGGTGGCGGTGATGAGCTTCCAGGCATGGGAGCAGATGGGGCGGGACCCCGCGGTGGTGGGGTCGAGCTGGCAGATCAACGGGCAGGCGGTGACGGTGGTGGGAATCGCGCCGCCGGGGTTCTACAGCGAGCGGTTGAGCGATGCGCCTCCCTCGTTCTGGATGCCGCTGCATCTGGTGCCGGCGATCTGGCCGCGACGCGCGGATTTGCTGGAGCAGGGCCAACAGCAGTGGCTGAATCTGATGGGGCGGCTGGCGCCCGGTGCGAGCGTGGCGGCGGTGCAGGCGCGGATGGTGGTGGAGCTGCAGGCCTTTCTGCGGAGCCCGGTGGCGAAGCTGCAGGCCTCGGAGGTGCCGCTGATTGCGAGGCAGTATCTGCGGCTGTCGCCGGGAGGCGGGGGTGTGCAGCGCATGCAGGAGCAGTACCAGGGCGATCTGCATTTGCTGATGTGGGTTTCGAGCTTCGTGCTGCTGATTGCGTGCGCGAACCTGGCAAATCTGATGCTGACGCGCAGCGTAACGCAGCGGCAGCAGACGGCGGTGCGCGCGGCGCTGGGCGCGCAGCGGCAGCAACTGGTGCGGCGAGCGCTGGTGGAGTGTCTGCTGCTGGCGATGCTGGGCGGGTTGGCGGGGATTGTGGTGGCGTGGGGCGGCGCGAAGCTGATCCTGCACCTGGCGTTCGCGCAGAATCCGATCACGATCAGCGCGAGCCCGTCGCTGACGGTGCTGGGCTTTGCGATCGGCGTGTCGCTGCTGACCGGGCTTCTGTTTGGCGTGGCGCCGGCGTGGCGGGCGGCGCAGGCCGATCCCATTGAGGCGCTGCGCGGGGCGAACCGGGCGACGGGGCGGCACGAGACGGTCGCGCAGAAGGCGCTGGTGGTGGCCCAGGCGGCGGTGTCGGTGGTGTTGCTGTGCGCGGCGGGGCTGCTGATCCTCAGCCTGCGGAAGCTGGAACACCAGCATTTCGGATTCGACCCGGCGAACCGGACGATTGTGACGATCAATGCGGAAATGGCCGGGTTGCCACCGGGCCAGGTGGACGATTTTTATCGGAAGATGAACGACTCGCTGTCGGCGATCCCGGGGGTGGAGCGGGTGGCCTGGTCGACGTGGAGCCCCATGGACGGGAACAATTACAGCGAAACGGTGTATCTCGACGGGCAGCCGGCGCCGCCGCCGGGATCGACGGTGAACGCGACGTCATGGGTGCGGGTGAGCCCGAATTACTTCGCGACGATCGGGACGAAGGTGGTGCAGGGGCGCGGGTTCCAGGAGAGCGATAACCGGACGGCCGCGGCCGTGGCGATTGTGGACCAGGCGTTCGTGAAGCGATTCCTGCATGGGCAGGATCCGATCGGAGCTCATTTCGGGGACTGGGATGCGGCGCATCCTGCGACCTACACGATTGTGGGTGTCGTGGAAGATGCACAGTACTGGCCGCCGAACGATGCGGAAGATGTGAGCGGACGTCCGATGTGGTTCCTTCCCTCGGGGCAGTGGGTGGCGCCCGCGCCGGCAACTCCGCTGGCGGCAGCGGAAGCGCAGTTCCTGACGAATACGCATTACATGGATGCGCTGGAAATCGAGACCCGTGGGCAAGTGCCGGAGCTGGAGGCGCAGGTGCGCAACCGGCTGACGCAGATTAATTCCAACCTGATGATCGTGCACTACCACAGCTTTGCGCAGCAGGTGCAGGGGGCGTTTACCCAACAGGCGATGATCGTGCAGCTGACTTCGCTGTTCGGGCTGGTGGCGCTGGCGCTGGCGGCGATTGGGCTGTACGGCGTGACGGCCTACGCGGTAGCGCAGCGGACCAGCGAGATCGGGATCCGCATGGCGCTGGGAGCGAACCGGATGGATGTGCAGAAGATGGTGCTGCGCGGGGCGTTTCTGCAGGTGGGGCTGGGGCTGGCGATCGGGATTCCGTGCGCGATTGAGGCGGGTCGGCTGATGGCGGCGGAGCTGTTCGGGGTGGGCGCGGTAAATCCTCTGGTCCTGCTGGCGACCGTGGTGGTGCTGGGGGCGGCGGCCCTGCTGGCGGCGAGTCTGCCGGCGCGCCGCGCGGCCGGAGTGGAGCCGATGGAGGCGCTGCGGGGCGAGTAGGGCACGGCTCAGGGTGCAGGGTGCAGGGCACAGGGCACAGGGCGCAGGGCGCAGGGCACAGGGCATCGGGCACAGGGCGCAGGGTGCAGGGCATCGGGCTCGACAGGTTGCGGGTTTCAGCTTCCAGGTTTCGGGCTCCAGGTTTGGGCTGCAGGGGCCTGAGCTCTGTGCTCTGAGCCCAGTGCCCTGCACTCCAGGCCTTGACTTTCTATCCATAGACAATCTATGGTTCAACCCATGGCGAATAAAGGTGACCTGTTGCCGGGGACGCTGGACCTTCTCATTCTGCAGACGCTGAAGCGCGCGCCGCTGCACGGGTACGGGATCGCCCAGTCGATTAAGCGCGTGAGCGACGACGCGCTGACCGTGGAGGAAGGCTCGCTGTATCCGGCCCTGCAGCGGCTGCTGCTGCAGGGATGGGTGAAGGCGGAGTGGAAGATCACCGAAACCAACCGCCGGGCGCGTTTCTACACGCTGACCCCGGCGGGACGGAAGCAGCTGGGGCTGGAGATTTCGAAATTTGAGCAGATGATGGCGGCCATCGGGCGCGTTCTGGCGGACGCCGAGGAGGCCGGATGAGCATTTTCGGCCGGTGCCGGCGGAAGCTCGCCGTCCTGCTGCGGCGGGAGCAGTTCGGCGGCGAGCTGGATGAGGAGATGGAGTTCCACTGCGAGCAGACGGCGCGGGAACTGGAGGCGCAGGGCCTGTCGCGCGAGGAAGCGCGCTATGCGGCAATGCGGCAGTTTGGGAACACGACGCGGCTGCGCGAAAGGAGCCACGAGGTGATGGGATTCCGGTGGGAGACGGTGGCGCAGGATGTGCGGTTCGCGTGGCGGCAGATGCGGCGCAGCCCGGGATTTGCGTTGACGGCGGTGCTGATGCTGGCCCTGGGTATGGGCGCGAGCGTGGCCATCTTCGGGTTTGTGGATGCGGCCCTGATCCAGCCGCTGCCGTACGCGCAGCCGAACCGTTTGGTGGCGGTGGACGAGAGCGAGGCGGTGTTTCCGCGGTCGAACTTGTCCCGCTACGACTACGAAGACTGGCAGCGGATGAATGACACGCTGGCGTCGCTGGACGTGTACAACGGGGCGGGCTATCTGCTGCAGATGGGGCCGGTGACGGAACCGGTGCCGGCAGCGCGGGTAAGCGCGGGATTCTTCCGCACGCTGGGCGTGCAGCCGATGCTGGGCCGGGACTTTCGTGCTGGCGAGGATCAGCCGGGGCAGCCGAAGATCGTACTACTGCCCTACGGAACATGGAAGGCGCGCTTTGGCGGCCGGCGGGACGTGATCGGGCAACAGGTGAGCCTGAGCGGGGACGAGTACACCATTGTGGGAGTGCTGCCGCGGAGTTTTTCGTTTGCGCCACGGGCGAACGCGGAGTTCTGGGTGCCGCTGCTGGATCGTAACGGGTGCGAGGCACGGCGGAGCTGCCACAATCTGGACGGCGTGGCGCGGCTGAAGCCGGGGGTGACGGAGCAGGCGGCGCTGGCGAATCTGAAGAATGTGGCGGCGCGGCTGGCGGCGGAGTATCCGGGATCGAACAAGGGGCAGGGCGCGAGCGTTGAGCCGCTGACGGAGCTGATTGTGGGGAAGGTGCGGCCGATTCTGCTGACGCTGCTGGCGGGGGCGGGGCTGCTGCTGCTGATTGCGTGCGTGAATGTGGCGAGCCTGCTGCTGGTGCGGGCGGAGAAGCGGCGGCGCGAGATTGCGGTGCGGGGCGCTCTGGGGGCCACACCCGCGCGGCTGGTGCGGCAGTTTGTGACGGAAGGGCTGCTGCTGGCGGTGGCGGGTTGTGCGGGCGGAGTCTTCGTGGCGGGCGGACTGATGGCGCTGCTGACGAAGATGGTGCCCAAGGCGATGGCGGAAGGGATGCCGTTCCTGAGCGCGGTGGGGCTGAACGCGCACACCCTTCTTTTTGCGGCGGGCGTAGCGCTGCTGGCGGCGGGATTGCTGGCCGCGATTCCGGCGCTGCGGATGCAACTGAAGGATCTGCATGAGGGGCTGGGCGAAGGCGCGCGGGGCACGGCGGGCCGGCTGTGGCGGCGGCTGGGAGCCAATCTGGTGGTGGTGGAACTGGCGGTCGCGGTGGTGCTGCTGGCGGGCGCGGGCCTGCTGGGGAAGAGTTTGTATCGGTTGCTGCACGTGGATCTGGGATTCGACGCGACGCATCTGGCGACGGCGTACGTGATGGCGACGGGAACGGGGTATGCAAAACCGGAGCAGCAGATGAATTTGTATCGGGAAATCGAGCGGCGGGTCGGGGCGTTGCCGGGCGTGACGGGCGTGGCCATCACGAGCGATCTGCCGATCCAGTGCGACTGCGACACGGACTGGATCCGGATTCCGGGGAAGCCGTTCCACGGCGAGCACAACGAGGTGCTGGATCGTGACGTGAGTCCGGGGTATCTGGGACTGTTGCGGGCGAAGCTGCTGGAAGGGCGGATGTTGACGGATGAGGACGACGCGCAGCATCCGAACGTGACGATCATCAACGAATCGCTGGCAAAGAAGTATTTTCCGGGTGAGGATGCGCTGGGAAAGCAGATCGGAAACACCGACCTGAAGCCGGACTCGATGCGGGAGGTGGTGGGGGTGGTGGCGGATATCCGCGAAGGAGCGCTCGACGATCCTCCGTGGCCGGCGGAGTATAAGCCGATTTATCACGAGCCGGAGACGAACTTCTCGGTGGTGGCGCGGACGAGCGGAAGCGCGGGGGCGCTGCTGCCGGAGATGATGAAGGCGATGCGGGGGATCAGTCCGAACCCGGGTGTGTACGGAGAGGTGACGATGGAGGAGCAGGCGAGCGGGTCGCCGACGGCGATGCTGCATCGCTTCTCGACGTGGCTGGTGGGCGGGTTTGCGGCGATGGCCTTGTTGCTGTGTGTGGTGGGCCTCTACGGAGTGGTGGCGTATTCGGTGAGCCAGCGGACGCGGGAGATCGGGATCCGGATGGCGCTGGGAGCGGAGCGGGCGGCGGTGCATCGGCTGATCCTGAAAGAAGCGGGATGGCTGACAGGGATCGGGATTGTCGCGGGGCTGGGGTGTGCCGTGAGCGCGGCCCTTCTGATGAAGAGCCTGCTGTTTGGGGTGGCCGCGTGGGATGCGTCGACGCTGGCGGCGGTGGCGTTAATTCTGGGCGGGTCGGCGCTGGCGGCGAGTTATTTGCCGGCGCGGCGGGCGGCGCGAGTGAATCCCGTGGAGGCGCTGCGGGCGGAATGAGAGTTTAGCGCTTGAGATTTAGAGTTCAGGTCGCAAACCGAAAGCAGGTTCCTCGGCTTGGCTCGGGATGACAATTTAATCTCGCGGTTTTTGTGTCAGCGGCTGATCCTTTATTCGACGCGCAGAGCCTGCTGGGGGTCGAGGCGGGAGGCCCGGGCGGCCGGGAGCCAGACGGCGAGCAGGGCGACGATGGTTAAGATGACCGGGGTTGTTACAAATACGAGAGGGTCCCAGGTTTTGACGCCGTAGAGGAAGCTGGCGATAAACCGGGTGAGTCCAAAGGCCGCCCCGATGCCGAGCACGACGCCGATGAGAGCGAGGCGCATGCCGTGCCAGACGACCAGATTGCGGATGCGCCCGCGGTCGGCGCCCAGCGCCATGCGGATGCCTATCTCCTGGGTGCGCTGCTGAACGGAGTAGGCCATCAGGCCGTAGATGCCGATGGCGGCGAGGACGAGGGCGGAAGCTCCGAAGACCGAGAGCAGGAGCATGTTGAAGTCCTGACTCGAGGTGGATTGCGCGACGACTTCGGTCATGGGACGGACGCGGGCAACGGGAAAGCCGCCGCTGGCCTGGCGGAGCTGATCGGTGACGGCGGGGGCAATCTGCATCGGATCGCCATGAGTGCGGACGAGCCAGACGTAGGGACCGATGTTGGAGTTGAGGTCGGTCATGCCGTCCGTGACCTGGGCGCTGGGAACGATCATGAGCGGACGGGGATCGCGGTTGAGACCGCCGTCGCGGATGTCGCCGACGACGCCGACGATCTGGCGGGCGGGCTCGGTGAACTGCGGGCCGACGCCTTTGCCGATGAGGAGCTGCTGGCCGAGGGGGTCTTGTTTGGGGAAGTACTGTTTGACGAAGGCCTGGTTGACGAGGGCAACGCCGGGCGCAGAGCCGGTGTCCCGCTGGGTGAAGTCGCGGCCCCGGAGGATGGGGATGTGGAAGACGGAGAAGTAGCCGGGCGAGGCGCTCATCCAGCCGGCGCCGCCGTTCCACGGGGACTTGGGGGCAGGAGGACGACCGATGATGTTGAAGGGCAGCCCGTAGCCGCCTTCCAGAGGCAGACAGCAGGTGAAGGCGGAAGCTTCGACGCCGGGGATGGCATTCAGGCGCTCACGGCCGTCGTGGGAGACCTGGGCGACGCCGGCGGTCTTTTTGAACTGGTCGCCGGTGAGGGACATTTCCAGGGTGAGGACGTGGCGGGGATCGAAGCCGGGATTGACCGCGCGCAGGGCAAGGAATGTGCGGATGAGCAGCGCGGCTCCGATGAGGAGCACGAGGGCGAGAGTGACTTCGCTGATGACGAGCAGGGAGCGGGCCTTGCTCTGGCGGAAGCCGGTGCCGGAGCGGTTGGAGCTTTCTTTCAGCGTGGAGTTGAGGTCGGGGCGTGAGGCGCCGATGGCGGGGAAGAGTCCGAAAAGGATGCCGGTGAGGATGGCGATGCCGAAGGTGAAGAGGAGCACGCGCCAGTCGAGATCAACGCCGGCGCCGTGTTCGCCGACGCGGGGGAGATCGGCGGGCGAGACGGCAAGAAGAGCGCGGACGCCGGCGTAGCCGAGGCCGAGTCCGAGGAGGCCGCCGCTGACGGCGAGGACGATGCTCTCGGTGAGGAGCTGGCGGACGATGCGGGCGCGACCGGCGCCCATCGCGGCGCGGATGGCGAACTCGCGCTTGCGGCCCGTGGCGCGGACCAGCAGCAGGTTGGCGACGTTGGCGCAGGCGATCAGCAGGACGAAGCCGACCGCGCCGAGGAGCACGAAGAGGGATTTGCGCGTGCCGGCAACGATGGAGTCACGGAGGGGCTGGACGCCGAAACCGTCTTTGGGGCCCATGTCGTCGGGATGGAGGCGGCGGTATTGACCGGCGGCGAGTTTCAGCTGGGCGTTGGCCTGGGCCAGGGTGACGCCGGGCTTGAGGCGTCCAGCGACGAGGAAGTAGTGGCCGAGGTTGGTGCTGTTGGGATCGATCTGGAAGGGGACCCAGATGTCGGATTCAGGATCCGTAACGAAGGACCTGCCGAGGACGCCGACGATCGTATAGGGCTCATTGCTGAGCGAGACGCTGGTGCCGACGATGTGGGGATTGCCCCCGAACTTGCGCTGCCAGAAGCCGTAGCTGATAACGACAACGTGACCGCCGTTGGGCGAATCTTCCTGCGGCGTGAAGGTGCGGCCGAGCAGGACAGGCGCGCCGAAGAGGCGGAAATAGGCTTCGCTGGCGTGAATGCCGTGGACCTGCTCGGGGACGGCGCCGGTGAGATTGAAGCCGGGACCGCCGAAGTCGTAGGCGGCGACGTTCTCAAAGACGCTGGTCTGGGCGCGCCAGGTGTTGTAGTTGACGGGCGAGGCGCCGTCCCCGTTGCCATCGGCGAAGGTATTCATGAATTGCACCATGCGGTCCGGCTCGGGATAGGTAAGCGGCTTGAGCAGGATGGTGTTGACGACGGTGAAGATGGCGGTGTTGGCGCCGATGCCGAGGGCGAGCGCGGCAATGGCTGTGATGGTGAAGGCCGGATTGCCGAGCAGCATGCGGAAGGCGTAGCGGAGGTCGCTGCGAAAGTCGCTCATCGAAGTAGCGTCCTGTAGCCGGATTGGAGGAGCCTGGGGAAGGTTCTGGACCGGCCCACCGAGGATACGCCTCTGGATACGCAGGCGAGCGGCGGACGGTTCCGGGGCAGCTCTTAGCCGTGGGTGCCGGTATGCGCGGGGGGCGGGACGGGCACGGGGCCGACGGCGGAGACGCGGTCGAGGTAGCTGAGGGAGGGGAAGTAGACCTGGGGATTCTGCTCCATGACTTCGAAGTAGCCGCGGAGGAATTCTTCGGCGATGGTCTGGGGATTCTGTTCCGGTTCGGCGGAGAGGACCTGGCGGGCCATGTCGAGGAGGAGCGCGTCGACCTTTTCGCCGAGGCCTTCGGCCTGACGGATCTCCGCGCGGTCGATGTAGAGAAAGGATCCGCGGTTGGAGAGGACGATCATCTCGGTGTCGTCGCCGACCGCTTTGGGATCGGAGCGGCGGGCGAGGTGCATGAGATAGGTCATGCGCAGCACAGTGGAGCGGAGGCTGACGTTCTGGCCGGAAGCCGGGGTGAGCAGCCGCAGCATGGTGCTGACGGAGCGGGAGCCGGAGCCGATGACGCAGGGGCCAAAGGTGTCCATGACGGTGCTGGGCGGTTCGCAGAGGAGCACGCGGCCCGGGGTGTCGTCCGACGAATTGCTGGCGACGAGGAACTGCATGGAGGGAACCTGGGCGACGCCGTAGGAGCGGAACCAGTCGCCCATGACGCGCTTGATGCCGGGGACAACCTCGGCCCGGTTGGGCGAGGCGCAGGCGACGGTAGCGATTTCCGAGGCGAGCATGGCGCCGGCGCGCGGATCCTGCGCGGCAAAGGTGATGGCAAACATGCGGCGGCCGGCGGTGACCGACATCAGAGCGGGGCTGTCGTCTCCCGGGGTGGGGCCGCTGCTGCCGTCGGCACGTGCGTCGGCGCAGAGGATGGAGCCACCTGGAAAGGGAACGGCTAAGCCGACAGTCATTAGAAACGGCCTTTCGCGAAGGTAGGCGCAGGCAAGACGAATGGGCCGGTACGGCGATGTCCGTCATGGGTGGTGCGGCTCGACGGCGCCGGACGGATTCGGCGGACGAGGGACTGCGAGGGTAGATGCGTCAGAACTGATTCTCCGAGTGTTTTCCGGCGCAGAACCGCCTATCTCATTCGAATCGCCACGGCAAGGTGGGTCAATGGGATTTTTGGGGGATTGCTGTGGAATTTGCTTCCTGGAATCAAGCAGTTCAACATGCCCCGGCCATTTTGTGGGGTAGCCGGAACCAACAGTGCCGATCGGAACGGATTTGCCGGACGGATCTGCTGCCACGGAACTGGCGGGGCGGTTTCTCCGTAGGTGAAGCCAGAGGACGGCCGGCGTGAAGCTCGCAATGGAGAACGTGGGGAAGTGTTATCGCGGCAGGGTGTGGGCGCTGCGGCAGTTCAGCCTGGAGCTGAAGCCTGGCGTGCTGGGGCTGCTGGGGCCGAACGGCGCGGGCAAGACGACGCTGATGAGCATTCTGGCGACGATCACGCGGGCGACCGAGGGGCGCGTGCTGTGGGACGGCGTGGATCTGGCGGCGCAGCCGAATGCGCTGCGGCGGGTGCTGGGCTATCTGCCGCAGGATTTCGGGCTGTATCCCAATTTGAACGCGCAGGAGTTCCTGGAATATCTGGCCGCGGTCAAGGGGCTGGAGGCGAAGGTCGCGCAACGGCGCATCGATCAGCTGCTGGACCTGGTGAATTTGCAGGATGTGCGCAAGCGTCCGCTGGGAGGATTTTCAGGCGGGATGAAGCAGCGGGTGGGGATCGCGCAGGCGCTGCTGAACGATCCTGAGCTGCTGATTGTGGATGAGCCGACGGCGGGGCTGGATCCGGAGGAGCGGGTGCGGTTCCGGAACCTGCTGACCGAGTTGTCGGGCGAGCGAATCGTGATTTTGTCGACGCATATCGTGTCGGACGTGGAGGCGACCGCGACGGACATTGCGCTGATTGCGGGCGGGCATCTGGTGGCGCACGCGGCGCCGGAGGATTTGCTGCGGCGGGTGGAGGGCAAGGTGTGGGAGTGGGTGGTGCCGAGCGCGGATCTGCACGGCGTGAAAGAAGCGTATCGGGTGAGCAGCACGGCGCGGCGCAGCGATGGGGTGCATGTGCGGGTGCTGACGGAGGAGCCTCCGCCGGGCGCGCAGCCGGTGATGGCGACGCTCGAAGATGCGTACCTGGACGCCCTGTCGGCGCATCGCGCGGGAGCGATGGCGGTGCCGGCATGAGGCAGGCTCGCATCCTGTGGCATCTGGTGAAGGCGGATTTTCTCACGCGGGTGCGACGGACGAGCTTTCTGCTGACGATGGGCTTCACGCTGTACGTCGGGTATGAGACGTTTGCAGGGCATATCGTGCTGCGTCTGGGGGATTATCGCGGCGTATACAACTCAGCGTGGGTGGGCGCGCTGATGGGGATTGTGACCAGTTCGCTGCTGAGCCTGGCGGGTTTCTACATCGTGAAGGGGTCGATCCTGCGGGATGAGCAGACGCGGGTGGGGCAGATCCTGGCCGCGACGCCGATGAGCAAAAGCTTCTACACGGTTGCGAAGTGGATGGGGAATTTCGTGGTGCTGGCGTCGATGGTGGGGGTGATGGCGGTGGCCGCGGTCTGCATGCAGTTGCTGCGCGGTGAAGAGCGGACGCTGCACTGGGGCGCGCTGGTGGGTCCGCTGGCGTTTTTGGCGCTGCCGGCGATGGCGTTTGTGGCGGCGCTGGCGGTGCTGTGGGAGACGGTGCCGGTGCTGCGCGGCGGCGTGGGGAATGTGGTGTATTTCTTTGCGTGGTCCTCGCTGCTGTCGCTGGGAATCGGCGCGGTGATGGCGCATGCCGGGCCGGTGCAGACGAGGGCGTACTTTCAGGACTTCACGGGGATGCCGACGCTGATGAACCAGATGCGGTCGGCGCTGGTGCGGGTGGATCCCGGCTTCCAAAACGAGTTCTCGCTGACCATTGCCTCGGGGGTGCCGCTGAAGCGGTTTGTGTGGAACGGGATGGTGTGGAGCGGGGCGCAGGTGGCGGCGCGGCTGGCGTGGGTGGGTTACGGGCTGCTGGCGGTGCTGCTGGCGAAGGTGTTCTTTCACCGGTTCGATCCTGCCCGCATGGGAGCTCGCGCGTGGATGCGGGGCGGTTGGAGGCGGCGGGCGGAGACGAGCCTGGAACGGGCCGAGGTGATCGAACTGAAGGCGGCGCGCGGGCTGGCGCAGCAGAGCCGAGAGGGATGGCGGGGGATGCTGACGCCGGTTCCGCGGGGCGAGGAGAAGACGCGCTTCTTTGCGCTGGTGGCGGCGGAGCTGCGGCTGATGTTGCAGGGGCAGAAGTGGTGGTGGTACGCGGGCGCGGCGGGGCTGTTCGTCGGATGTCTCGCGGCGCCGTTGAATACGGGGCGCACCGGTGTTCTGGTGGCGGCGTGGCTGTGGCCGCTGCTGCTGTGGGCGCCGATGGGCAATCGCGAGGCGCGCTGGTCGACGGAGTCGCTGGTGTATGCATCGCCGCACGCGCTGGGGCGGCAGTTGCCGGCGGCGTGGCTGGCGGGCGTGGTGGTCGCGATGGCGACGGGTGGAGGGCTGGCGATCCGGCTTGGGATCGCCGGCGATGGACACGGGCTGATCGGGTGGGCCGTAGGCGCGTGTTTTATTCCGAGCCTGGCGCTGGCGTGTGGCGTCTGGAGCGGCGGCAGCAAGTTGTTTGAGGCCCTGTACACGGTGTGGTGGTACGCGGGGGCGCTGCATCATGCGGCGGGCCTGGACTACACGGGCGTTGTGGCATCGAGCGCGCGGCCGGGGGTGTATGCGGGGCTGACGCTGATGCTGCTGGGTGCTGCATGGATGGGAAGAAGGGCAAAGCTGGCGTATGCGTGAATCAGGGCACAGGGAACAGGGCACAGGGCGCAGGGAGGCAGGAGCCGGGGTGCAGGGCTCAGGCGGGGAACCGGCGGGCGCGCGGGTTCGTATGTTTCGGCGGAGAGGTGATTATGAGTCGATGGGCGGGCTTTCTTTGTGCGGCGGCGGTGGCTGCGCTGGTAATGGGTGCGGGTTCAGCACGCGCGCAGGATTCGGACTTCAACCTGGATCTGCATGCGAACGGACATGCGACGGCGAAAGCGATTGGGCTGCCCGCGTATCCGGGCGCGACGCCCTACAAGGAGAAAGACGACGACAGCGGGTCGGCGGATCTCGGCATGGTGCTGAACAGCTTTCATTTCCGGTTGCAGGTGGCGAGCTACGTGACGCAGGATGCGCCGGATCGAGTGCTGGCGTTCTATCGCAAGCCGCTGGCGCGGTATGGCGAGGTACTGGAGTGCGATCACGGGAAGCCGGTGGGATCGCTGAAGGTGACGCGGAGCGGACTGACCTGCGGCGACAAGGGGCACGTAGACGTCAACGGCTCCGATTCGTCCACGGATCACGAATTGCGGGCGGGAACGCCGCAGCAGTTTCGGATTGTCGCGATTGACAACGATGTGGCGGGGCAGACGAAGTTCGGGCTGGTGGCGCTGGAGCTGCCGAAAGATGCGCAGTAGCGCTGGTGCGCTGCTGCGCAGCTCTGGTCCGGACGGCTGAAGTCCGGACAGCGAATTTTAGCTGCGGTGGTTGAGCAGCAGATCCGCCGCGACAAAGACGAAGAAGATGACGCTGATGACGCCGTTCATGGTGAAGAAGGCGGCGTTGAGACGGCTGAGGTCGGTGGGCGAGACGATGAGGTGTTCCCAGAGGAGCAGGCCCGCGACGGCGAGGATGCCGATCATGGCGATGGGGCCGAGGTGGAAGAGGACGACGAGCCAGACCAGCAGAGCGAGCATGATCAGGTGCATGGTGCGCGCGATCCAGAAGGCGGTGGTGGCGCCGAGAGTCGCGGGGATGCTGAGGAGTCCGACCGAGCGGTCGTGGATTTCATCCTGGCAGGCATAGAGGACGTCGAAGCCGGCCACCCAGAAAAGGACAGCCGCGGTGAGGACGAGGATGCGTGGGTCGAGTGAGCCGCGGATGGCGATCCATGCGCCGGTGGGAGCGATGCCGAGAGCGAGCCCCAGGAAGAGATGGGACCAGCGGGTGAAGCGCTTGGTGTACGAGTAAAGGAACAGAATCGCCAGCACGAGGGGGGAGAGCAGCAGCGTGAGGCGATTGAGCTGCGCGGCGGCGAGCAGGAAGACGGCGGACATCAACAGCGTAAAGCCGGCGGTAAAGCCGCGGGTGAGCAGCCCGGCGGGAATGGCGCGCATGCGGGTGCGGGGATTGACGGCGTCGAGGTCGGCGTCGACCCAGCGGTTGAAGGCCATGGCGGCGGAGCGCGCGGCGACCATGCAGACGACGATCCAGAGAAGCTTGATGGCCGGAGGCCAGCCGTGGGCGGCGAGCATCGCGCCGGTGAGAGCGAAGGGGAGGGCAAAAATGGAGTGCTCCCACTTGATCATCTCGAGGGTGATGCGGATGGAGCGGAAGAGCGGCATGGTCAGGTTACAGGTTACAGGGTACGGATTGCAGGTTACAGGTGTGGGCAAGAGAAACCCCACTCCGCGAGGGCGGAGCGGGGTTTTGGGGGAGAAAGGCTCGGGTTACTTGCCGGGTTTTTCGCTGCCGCCGTTGGCGACCTCCAGATTGTTCGTCACGCTGAAGGCCCCGGGGACGGTGTTGGCCTGGATGCCGGCGGCTTCCTTGTCCGACTGACTGTCCACCATGCCATACAGGGTGATGTGGCCATTTTCCACCTGGATGCGGATCGGCTTCTGGGGATCGATGGCGTATTTGTTCAGAGAGGGAAAGCCATAAATCCGGCGAAACGCAGCCATGCGGACCTGGTTATCCATGGGCGAGAGGGGATCGACCTGAATGTTGTCGATGACGTCCCTGACGCCTTTGGTGTTCTCGACCGCCGCGACGGCATCGGACGCAGCGATGGGTCCGGCGGCATGACCGCCGAGGATGACCGCGCCGTTATGGACCTGAACGGAAATGGCCTGGAAAGCGACGGGAACGTAGCCGATGAGGCTGGAGGAGATGGTATTGATCAGTTTGGCCTGGAGCTGCTGATCGGAAATCTCCGGGCCGGCGACCTGAATCTCGTCGCGAATGGCCTGGACACCGTGAACGTGGCGGATTTTCTGCTCGGCGTTCATTTTGTCGGCGTAGAGGCCGACGGTGCCGGTGAGGGTGGCGACGCCATTTTCTACCGAGACCTGGACGCCCTTGAATCGTGAAGCGCTGAGGGCTTTCTGAGCAGCGGGCTGGACGTCGTTTTGCGCGAATGCAGCCGGCATCGCAAGAGCCGCGGCAAGCATAAGGTACAGTATTTTTCTCATCGTTTTCTCCTGGCCGTCTCACAGGATTGTGGGGTGTGCCGGCGCGAGCAAGGGGCGCCGCGGAGACAGCCTGTTCACTTGATCAGACACAGAAAGAGGCCGATTGGATGCGCAAAAAAAAATGAGCGGCGCGCGCCAATTCATGCCTTCCAATGTCAATGACCCGGCTGGACTTACAAAGGATGGGCGGAAATCAGTGGTAGCGGCGGCGCAGGCGGAAGATGAGCGAGAAGACGCCGGATTCGTCGCGCACGGCAAGGACGGAGAAATCCGGAGTTAAGCGCCACTCGCCCTGGATGAGCTGCTCGGCGGTGGAGTTGACGTTGGTGGCGTAGGTGAGAGTGGCTTTTCTGGAAATGGGCTCCTGGATGGTGATGCGGGCGGTGGCATTGCCGATGCCGGAGACGAAGGTGGGATCGATGCGAATGCTGCCGCCGCCGAAGAGCTTCTGAATGCGGTTGCTGATGGTGGCGTTGAGGGCGCCGCCGAGCAGGGCGTCGGCGGTGGAATTCACGCCCGCCTGCGCCTGTTCGGTGGAGTAGATCTGCTGCTCCTCCTGGGTGCGGCCCATGGCGAGCAGGGAGAAGATGTCCGGCTCAGAGAGGGGCGGCTCGGAGCGGAAGGTGGGCGTCATTTTCGTGGTGGTGCCCTGCAGGGAGATGGTGATGGTGTAGTCCTCGACGTTGGTGGTGGCGGTGACGTCGACGACCGGTTGAATGCGGACGGGATTGCTGAAGTAGATCTCGCCGTGCTGGAGCTCGAACTTCTCGCCGTTAAAGGTCGCGGTCCCCTCGGTGATGGTGACGCGGCCGAGCACCGTGGGCTGAGCCAGAGTGCCGCGGATGGCGAGGTCCACATTGCCGGCGAGCCGGGCGAAGGAGTTCTGGAAGTTCAGCGACGGCGCGGAGGTGATGTGGACGTCGAGACGGACGCGGTTGGAGGGGGAATTGGGATTGGGTGGCAGTGAGACGCCGCTGGTGGCGGAGGTGAGGGAGGCGAGATCGACGGTAGGGCTGACAGAGAAGCCGGTGAGCAGGA
Organism: Acidobacteriaceae bacterium; assembly: GCA_036269135.1. Lineage (GTDB taxonomy): Bacteria > Acidobacteriota > Terriglobia > Terriglobales > Acidobacteriaceae > Palsa-343. The sequence goes on along the minus strand of DATASQ010000066.1, from coordinate 11,252 downwards.
CATGACCGCTCAGGACCATGCTGGCCTGGCTGCCCTGGAAGCGGAGATTGGCGCTGGCGGTGGAGGTGATGCCTTCGGGATAGCGAATGTGGACATCTTTGGCGTCGGCGGTCAGGTCGGCGTAGAGGCCGTGGTGGTACGTGACAAAGCCGCCGATTTTGATGAGGCCGCCGCCACTGTAGGCGGTGACGTTTTTGAAGTCCAGCCGATCCTGATCGAAGACCAGCTCGCCGTTCATGCGGCTGAGGCCGTTGACATAGTCCTCGAGAGCAACGTTGACGTTGGTGAATTTCACCTGGCCGGTCAGGTCGGGGTTCACCGTGGTGCCCTGGGCGGTGAGGTTGAAATCCACGTGCCCGGAAGAAACGATATCGGTGTCGAGGGTCTGGGCGAGAGCCATGTTGATGGAGCCGCTGGCCTGGCCATGGAGGGTGCGCGGCTGGGCGAAGAGAGCGATGGAGCCCTGGGTGTGGAGATCCGTGTCCTGCCCCGTGATATGGAGCGGATCCATGGTGAAGACGCCATCGCGCAGGCTGGCGTGCAGCGAACCGTCAGAGTGGATGGGGACGCCTTCGAGAATGACGGAAAGCTCACTGAGCCGGAGATCGCCGCTGAGCTGTTTCGGCTCTTTCAGCGGGCCGGAGACGGTCACGATGCCGGCGATGGAGGAGCTGCCCTGAATGCCGCTGACGCTGAAGGTCCGCAGCAGGGGATCGATGTTGAAGTGCGCGATATTGAGAGTGGCCTGGGTGGGGTAGTTGCCGGTGAGCTGAGTCCGGGAGGTCAGATCGAGGGTGGAGGTGTTGAGATGCGCGGCCACATGGGCAAGGAGCGTGTGGTCCTGGGTGTGCGCGTCGAGATTCACGGAGCCGGTGAATTCGCGGGCGGCGCGCAGGTTCCGGATCTGCGCGCTGGCCTCGAGGGAGGGATTCTGAAGCGTGCCCCCGCCGTGAGCCTGGAACGAAAATGTGCCGCTGACCGGGTATTGGGCGTTCTCCAGCTTGCGGATATGGCCGAGCTCGAACCCGCCGCCCTGCACCTCCAGGCTGACCTGTTGGGTGGCCATGTCGTACCCGGCGCTGCCGGCGATGCTGCCCCCGTCCATGGTGAAAACGAGATGGCTGGCGCTGAGGGTCTTGCCGTGGACCGCGAGGTCGGAGGTGAGGAGATGATAGGGCTCGCCGTCAATCGACCCGCCCGAGAGGATAACGTAGCCGGTCGCGTTGGGGTCGCCAACCGTGCCGCTCGCCTGCGCGTGGAGACTGAGCGTGCCGGAGACGGGGAAGTGTTTCCCGGTGAGGGCGATCCACTGAGAGAGATCGGCGTGACTGACCTGGATGCTGGCCTGGAGGGTGGAGGTATCGGCGAAGAGAGCTTTGGGGGATTCGCGCCGGCCGTGGACCTCGCCGGAAATCTGAATCGTGGTTTTGCCCTGGACGAGCGTGGCCGCTGAGATAGAGAGAGAGCCGGCGGAGTAGGCCGCGTCGGCGGTGAGGCTGTCGAACTGAAGGCCGCTGAGGCCGGGGGCGGCGGAAGGCGCCGCGGATGGAGAAAGGTTGAAGTCGGTGGCCTGAAGATGCCCGCGGAAGTCGGGATATTTGAGGTTGCCGGTGACGGTGCCGTGGAAATCGGCGGCGCCGTGCAGTTGCGCGGGCACCGGGCTGCGCTGGCCGTGGGCGGCAAGGCCGAAGGCGGCGAGCGCCGGCGTGAATTCGGAGAGATCCCGGGTGCTGAGGGTGATGTTGAGAGACGAGGCACGGGTGATGGGGTAAACGCCGAGGGAGCCGGCAACCTGAATTTGCGAGGCGGGCATATGGATGTCGAAGGAATGGATGACGACGGTGCCGGAGCGGTGAATGTACTCGGCGTTGACAACACCGGTAACGGGCACTTCGTTGGGCGTGGGCGGGTGCGAAGGGGTAAGCCGCACGTCGACGGCGCCAGTGACGCTGGAAAGGCTGCCGGTCCAGGCGACATTGGCGGTGCCGGAGGCGGAGGTATCGAATCCGAGATGGCGGTAGGGGGGCGGGGCTGCGGCGGCCATGATGGAGTCGAGGCTGAAGCCGGCGAGTTGGGCGTGAATGGCGCCTTTTTCGGGAGCGGCGGGCGGCGCGGACTGGCCAGGCTGCGCAGGCGCAGGCGAATTCCAGTTGACGATGTGCAGGTCGCCGGTGAGCGTGCCGCCGGTCGCGAGCCGACCGTGGATGTTGGTGACGGCGATCTGGTCCTGGGTGACGCGGGCGACCGCATCGCCGGTGAGGTTGGTGACATGCACGGTGCCGGTGCGGTACGCGGCGCCGGAGAGACGGGCGGTTCCTCCGATCAGGAACTGCCCATGGGCGCCGTTGCCGGTGATATCGAGCTGAGCGGTGCCGGCTTCCAGACCGGGCAGTCCGGTGAGCGCGCGGACTTCGAGGGCATCGATGGCGCCCTTCATGGTGAATTGCCAGGCGGGACTGGAGAAGTGATTGAGCGTGCCGCTGACGCGGATGACGGTCTTTTGCTTTTGGCCGGCGGGCCCGCTGCGGAGGGTAAGGGAAAGAAGATTGGCGGTGTTGCGGCCTACATCGAGGTCAGCGTCGAGGGTTGAGTGAACCGGGAGATCGGTTCCGCGCTGGGCGACGATGTCTTCGGCGTGAAGGGTGCCGGTGTAGTGATCGCGGGCGGGCACATAGCCGACCTGCGCGGCGAGGTTATTAGCGGTGAGATTGAAGGGGATCTTGCGGTCGTTGAGGAGGGCGACGCCGTTGTCGAGGACGGTGCGGCCGATGGCGAGGTCAAAGATCTCGTTCTTCGTATTGCCGGTGGAAGGATGCTGCGGCTTCGGCTGATTGGTCGTGCCGTCGGGATAGACGATGAGGTGGACGACAGGATGGTCGGCTTCAAGATAGTTGAGGCCGATTTTGGCGCGGAAGAAGGAGAGGATCTGCAGGCGGACGAAGAGGCGGTCGATGTGCGCGTAGGGCACCTGGCCGGGGGCTTCGAGGCCGTGGATGGTGAGGTTGTCGGCTTCGAATTCGAGGTGAGTAAGGCGCCAGTTGAAGCGCTGCAGATCGACGCGGCCGCCGGTGGATTTTTCCAGCTCGGCGACGACGGTGTTGCGGATGCGGCTCTTGAAGGAGGCGGTGTTCGCGTACCAGTAGAGCCCGCCGACGACCAGGAGGATGACGGCGAGGGTCCAACCGAGGACGTGGATCACGACCACGCCGATGCGTCGGGAGCGCGAAGGAGGCGGTGCGTCCACGTGCCGGAGACGCGTCCGGGAACCCTCGGGCGGCTGAGGCGAGGCGTTCATTCGCTGGACCCCGGCGTGGAGCTGGTGAGACCGAGATCGGCGTTGTACGCGTCATCGACGATGCGCACGTTGCCCTGGTCGCGCAGGCTGGAGAGCCAGTCCTGAAAGAGGCCGCTGACCTGCTGCTGCAGGAGGATTTCCTGGATGCGGGAAGAGACCGTGGAGAGCGGCGGCGCGGACTGATGTTCTTTTTCGAGAGCGGGGACAAGGGTGTCGTGGTAATAAGCGGCGATCTGGTCCGGGGAGATGCGAAGGCCGCTGCGGAAGCGGAGATCGATGAAGTGGAGCATGGCCATGCGCTGGCTCCAGCGCTGCTGAACGAGCGGGGGAGTCAGGTCGTGGGCTTTCAGGAAATCGTCCCAGCCCGTTTCCGTTGCGCAATGATAGCGGGCGCAGGCAGGAATCTCCTGGTGCAGCTGCTCGATGGCTTTGCGGACCTCGGGTTCTGCCGTGGTGGTGGCCTGCTGTTGCTGCTTCATCTGTTCGAGGATGAGGGTGCGGTCGATGAGGCGGCGGAGGGCGGCGTCGGGGGTGTTCTGGCCGGGAAGAACCTGCAGCGGCTCGAGGGCGGAGAGGTGCATCTCCTGCTCGACGTCGCTCTGCAGCAGGACATTGGCGCCAATAATGGCAACGACGTGATCCAGCTCAATGGGCTGGTGGGCCGCGGGTGAGGAGGGCGTTGGCGGCGGCGCCTGGGGCGACGGCTGTTGCGCCGAAGCGGCCAGCGCCAGCAGCGCGAAGCTGGCGAGCAGGGCGGGAGTGCGCACGGAGCCGGCCATCAGAAGGCCTGCCCGATGCTGAAGAAGAAGTTGAAGTGGCCGGCGCGGCCGACGCAGGGCGGCGCCTGGGAGGAGTTCTCGCAGGAGTTGGAGCTGGAGGTCGAGGTGGAGCCGTATCCGATGATGACGGGATAGACGGGGGGATTGAGGTTATCGCTGAAGTCGACGCGAATGGGTCCGATGGGGGTGTGGTAGCGGAGGCCCAGTCCGATGGCATGCGAGAAATCGTTGAAGTCGCAGGTGCCGGTGGTATTGGTGCTGGAGGAGCGGGTGACCTTCTGCTGGGCGGCGACGGTGAGATAAGCCGGAGCGGTGCAGGTATAGCTGTGCGGCTGCTTGATGCGGATGGCGCTGGGCCAGATGTCGGAGGAGTTGTTGAAGGTGTTGCCCATGTCCTCAAAGAGGACGAAGCCCAGCGAGTTGCCGAGGTAAGGCAGACGGGGATAGGGGAGGCGCAGCTCGGTCTGGTTCACGAAGACGCCGGCGCCGCCGATGGGGAAGCCGGTGAGGGCGTCGCGGGGGCCGGCGGAGTTGAGGGGAAAGCCGCGCAGGGATTCCGGGCCGCCGGCGTAGAGGCGTTCGGGCAGCGGGATGGATTCGTACTGGGCCTCCCCGAAGACGCGCTCCATGCCGAAGCGGGTATTGCGGGCGAGGATGAAGTTTTTGGCTCTGCCCAGAGCGTAATAGGTGGAGTTGGACCAGTCGAGGTGAGCGTAGTTGGCCTGCGAATTCAAAAAGGAATTGTCGGTAGCGAAGACCTGAAAGCTGTTGTACATGCCCGCGCGGGCGTCGAGAGGCTCGGGGCGGCGGCTGTCGTGGATCCAGGTGAGTTCGGGGCCGCCGACCCGCACCGGTTCGGAAAGGAGCGGGATGAGATCGGGGGAAACCTGAATGGTGTTGGGGTCGACCTGCACGCGGCGGTAGGAGAGCTGGTAGATGAACGTATCGACGAGGTTGGGATGCTGCGTGAGCCGGACGTCGCCTTCCGCCGTGGACGAGGCGAAGGTGATGACGTTCTGGGCGTTGATGTAGCCGCCGCCGATGGAGAAATCGATGGTGGGGTGGTTCAGGAAGCGCGGAGCGCTGTAGTTCAGCGTGATTTGTTTTTCGAGCGAGCCGTATTCGGAGCGGAAGGTGAGGGACTGATTGCGGCCCCAGAGATTGATGCGCGAGACGTCCAGCTCGCCCAGAGCGCTGACCCCGAATCGGCCGTTGGGACTGCAGGAATACGTGCTCGGGCTGATGCCAAGCTGGATGAGGCTGATGGGATTGGGGCAGTTGGTGGCAGGATTTCCGGTTTGCGCCTGGAATCCCACGCCGTAGGTCACGTCCCAGCGGCGGGCCTCGTCGAACTGCACGAGAACGTTCTTGCGGAGCTCGTCGCCCGAGGGATTCTCGACCGCGGTGGTGACCTGATTGAAGAGGGTCAGGTTATAAAGCTGGCGCTGGGTTTCGAGGAGCTTGGACTGATCGAGCGGCTGACCGGCGCTGACCAGAATCTGCGGCTTCACGGTGGAAGTACGGGTGTAGTGAAGGCCGCTGAGCAGGACCTTGCGGATGAAGATCTGATCCCCGGGCGTGACGTCGAGCTGGATGTTGATCAGGTCCGGATCTTTGGCGCCGGGATGCTGGTGCAGGCTCACCTGCGCGTGATCGTATCCATGGTCGAGAAAGTAGCCGAGGATGGCGTCACGGTCGGAAGCGAGATTGCTGCCGGAATATGGCTGGCCGGACTGGAGGCTGAGGTTGGGCTGGATGGCGGCGAACTGGGCCGGGGTGACGCCATCGATGTTGTAGGCGCCGACCTTCTGCTGCGTGCCTTCGACAATGTGGTAGTTGACGGCCAGAGTTCGGTCGCCGGTCTTCGGCGCCGTGGCGAGGACGCGGATTTCGGGAGCGATTTTGACGTTGGTAAAGCCGTTGCTCTGATACAGGGCGGTGAGGGTGTTGATGTCCGCCTGCTGGAGCGCCTGGCTGTAAGTGCCGTGGCGTATGAATAAAGAAGCGGGCTGCACGCTGAGACGCTGCTTCAGGAGCCAGCTTCCGAAATACTCGCTGCCGGAGACGGAAACCGACTTGACGGTGTCGCGGGGACCGAGGGCGGCGTTGTAGGTAATGTGCGTGACGCCGTCGCTGGCGCTGGAGGTATGGGTGACCTTGGCGTCGAAGTAGCCCTGGCGCTGAAAGTAATCCCGGATACGCTTGCTGCCTTCGTTGAGCAGGTCCTCGTCGAGGGTTCCCTCGGAATAAACCGGAACCAGGTTGCGGATTTTGCCTTTGCTGAGGCTGGCGCCTTCCACCACCACTTTGACAACGGGACCGCGATCCGCCTGGAAGCCGTAGTCGAGATGATTGGTGGGCCTCTGATATTTGCTGGAGGCCAGACTGACGTTGGCTTCGAGGCGTTGCGCCCCCTGGTAGTGCTTGCGCAGCCGGCTCAGAGCGCGGCTCACGGTATCCGAATTGACCTTCGAATTGGGCTTGAGCTTGGCCTTCTTGCGAAAGACGGGGACGCTCATGCCGCTGTCGCCCTGGACCGAAACATCCCCCACCCGCGCCTGTTTGCCCCTGTTCACCTGGAACTGAACATTCATTTCGGCGTTGGTCTTGTCCAGGCTGGTGTGGGGCACCACGGCTCCCTGGTAGTAGCCGTTCTGCTGGAGAGTTTGCTGGAGCAGGTCGGTGGAGCGGATCAGCTTCTGAGGGGTAAAGGGCGTTCCCGGGTTGAGACGGGTGGAATAGTTCAGCTGATTGGCAAGCTGGGTATTATTCACGCCCCTGATCGAGATGCGGCCGATGAAGACGGTGGGGGTGCCCTGGAAGATCAGCACAACCCCGGAGCCCTGACGTTCTCCATCGACGGCGATGGTGCGAAAGAGGCCGGTGGCGTAGAGACGGCGGAGGCTGGCGCGGACTTTGGCGGGATCGAGGGGAGTGTCGACCTGCTGGGGGAGCCGTTCGGGCAGGGGATTGAGCGTGTCGCGGGTGACGCCGGAGAAGCGAATCTCCAACACCTCGAGGCCGGACCACCCTTCAAGATCGGTGGAGGTGGGCACCGGCTGGACTTTGGTCGAGGTGGTAGTCTCCGCATTTTCATACGAAGGCAGCACACTCCCCGGTGGAACGGGGGGAACCTTCTGTCGTTGCTGGGCGGGACTGGCGGGAACGGGAACCTGCGTTGTGGGGTTGACGGGCTGCTGGGCGAAAGCCGTGGAGCCGATAATTCCAGCCAAAAGGAGCACAGAAAACCGGCCGCACACGGGTGCGGAGCACCGCAGGAGGCTCCAGGGCGCTGAACCCGTATTTTTTCGCACCACAGGAACTGCTGTCGAACCCAAGCCGCCCTCGTTCCGCATGGGAAAAGGTCTTGACCGCAAAGCGGAGAAATCATGGCCCTGGAATTCCCGCCAGGGCGTTATTGTTTCAGACGCGCCGACTCAAAGGTTGTTGCTCCGGGAGCGGCTTCCGATCGCCTCTAAGAACCATGAGATGCGAAGCGAGCGGGAGCGTGGCTTCAGAGAGAGGGAGCCGCTTTTCTGAAATTTCTATACTACTGAGAGATGATGAGTCCGTCCCAGACAGTACCCGAAAGGTACTCCCGGCAGGTGCTCTTTGCCGCCATTGGCGCGGAGGGGCAGGAGCGGTTGCGGCGGGCGCATGTGGCCGTGGTGGGCGTGGGCGCCACCGGCGCCGCGGCGTCCAGTCTGCTGGCGCGGGCGGGGGTAGGCACGCTGACCCTGGTCGATCGCGACTTCGTGGAGGAAAGCAACCTGCAGCGGCAGGTGCTGTTCGACGAGGCGGATGCGCGGGAATCGCGGGCCAAGGCCGAAGCCGCGCGGCGGAAGATCGAGGCCTTTAACAGCGAGATCGAGATCCGCGCCCACGTCACCGATCTGGTGCCGGGCAACATCCATGAGCTGCTGGGAGAGGCAGAAATTGTTCTGGATGCGACCGACAATTTTGAGACGCGCTACCTGCTCAACGATTATGCCGTGGAGCAGGATAAGCCCTGGATTTACGCGGCGGCGGTCGGCGCCTATGCGGTGACCATGAACATTGTCCCCGGGGAGACGGCCTGCCTGGCCTGTATTTTTCCCGAGCCGCCGGGCGGAGCGGTGGAGACCTGCGACACGGCGGGGATTTTGAATACGGCGGTGAATCTGGCGGCGTCCATCGAAGTGACGGAGGCGCTGAAGTGGCTGGTGGGCGCCCGCGACAAGATGCGGCGGACGCTGCTGTCCTGCGATGTGTGGAATAACGAGTGGAGCGAGGTGAAGGCCGGTCGGCCGCGGGCGGACTGCGCAGTGTGCGGGGAGCGGGATTTTGCGCGGTTGCGCGGCGAGGGCCGGCCGCACATCACGCTGTGCGGGCGGAACTCGGTCCAGATCCACGAGCGGTCACGGCCGCTGGACCTCGCTGAGATGGAAGCCCGGCTCCAGCCGCATGGGACGGTGCGGCGCAACGACCTGCTGCTGCGCTTCGAGCGGGGCCAGCACACGATCACGCTGTTTGCGGACGGGCGGGCGATCGTCCAGGGGACGACGGACGTGGCCGTGGCGCGCAGTCTCTACGCGCGCTTCGTGGGTTCGTAAGGCCGCAGGTCCGTTCAGCGAACGGCGGTCCCTGCGCCGGGTGAGAGATCGAGCGGCTTCCAGCGAGAGAGGATGCTCGCGGCGAAGAACATCAGAAACGGATCGATGACGATCTTGTAGCGCGGCAGGGCGAAGACCGCGGCGGTGACGGCGACGGCAAACAGGACGGAGACCACCAGAAACGCGTCTTCACGCAGCAGCCTGCGGCAGCGCAGCCAGGCGCCGTAGAGCGCCGCGATCGAGAGCAGGACGGAGGGAACCCAGTAAATGGGGCGGCGACCCTTGTCATGGTGGGGATCGAAAACGAAAAAGTAGTCGAGTTTGGTGAAGGCGAGCCGGACCTCCGCAGCCGGATGGGTCACGGCAAAGTGAATGCTGTCGCGCTTAAAGGCATCTTCGCAGGTGATTTCGAAGTCGCGGTTCCGCGGCGCGTCTTCGCAGGCTCGCCAGATGTCGGCCGGGATGAATTGCGGGAAGGGGTAATGCTCACTCCCCGTGGCATGGGGATTGTTGCCGATCCAGAGGTTCTTGCCGGCTGAGTCGGTGACCAGCACGAACTGATGGAAGGCGAGCAGGTTGCGCAGGGTCCACGGAGCGAGAACGAGGAAGGCGACAGCCGAGAAGGCGACGGCCCGGCCGACTTCGCTCCATCCGCGACGCAGCAACAGGATGAGGGCGAAGAGGAGCACGAGCGCGGGGGCTTCCGCGCGGAACAGCATCAGCAGGCCCATGGCGACCGCGGCGAGGAAGAGATCTTTCCGGGCGCCGCTCTTGTTGGCGTAGCGCGTGAGCCAGAAGACGGCGGCCGCGCCCAGAACGCTGTAGAAATTGATGCTGTGAAACTCATTGCAACTGTAGATCTGGGTGGGAAAGACGGCGACCAGGAGAGCCGCCACAATCGCCACACGCCGCTCGGCGAGAAGCAGAGCGGTGCGGTAGAGGATGTAGACGAGCAGAACTCCGAGAGCGGCCTGGATCAGTTCCAGCGCCAGCCAGGTGGCAGGACGGTCGCCGCCGAGCCGGAGCATGGCCACCAGCACCCAGGAATACGCGGGCGGCATATAGGCCGAAGGAGCTGTGCCGCCGCCAGGCAGCGGAACGGTGTAGCCGAAGCCGGCGCGAATGCGATCGGCGATTGCGCCGAACTCCCACGTAATTGGGTGCCGATAACTGCGCAGCACGAAGATCGAGGCGACCCGCAGAAGACCGGCCACCCAGAGGACGAGTCCGATGGAGGGCCAGCGTTCGAGGAGAGCCGCAATGCGGGTGGGGAAGGACTGCGGATTCGGGCGCGCCGTCTCGGTGCCATGAAGTCCGGCAGTCATGGAGTCCTCAGCATAGCGCAGAAACTTTGCGCACAGGCAAAACGCCCCGGCGTGTACCGGGGCGTTTGATGATGGCTGGATGGATGGCCAGTTCGTCCTGATTCTTCGGAAGAATCCTTTCGGATTCGTCCTCAGAACTGATTCCAGAGGAACTGGTTGTAGACCTCGTGGTGGAATTGCACTTCGGACGGCTTGACAAAGGTGCCGAGGAGACGGGGGCAGCGGTCAGCGGAAGCCTGCTTCAGGTCGGCGTAGCGCCCCTTCACGTCCTCGCCGAGCAGCTTCGTCGTCCACGCCGCGTTGCGGAAGTTCTCCATCGCCGTATAGATGTTGTCCGGCAGGTAGCGTTCGGCCTGGCGGAGGTTGGCGATTGTCGAGGTCTCGCCGTCGATGCCGGAGCGGAAGACGGAGAGCATGACCAGGTAGGGGTTGGAATCCGGCGCAACCGAGCGGACTTCGACCCGCATGGAGCGCTCGTTGCCGATCGGGATGCGCACCATCGAGCCGCGATCCACCGCCGACGCCTTGAGCTGGTTCGGGGCTTCAAAGTGCGGGTCGAGACGCCGGTAGGAATTGACGCTCGAGTTCATTACCAGGCACAAATCGTTGCCGTGCGTCAGGATCCGATCGACGAAGTTCCAGCCTTCTTTACTCAGCTTCTCCTCGCCCTTCGGATCCCAGAACAGATTCTTCCCGGCCTTGCTGATAGAGACGTTGGTGTGCATGCCGCTACCGTTCACACCCACCACCGGCTTCGGCAGAAAACTCGCGGTGAATCCGAGTTTGGTCGCCACTTGCCGGCAGATCAGCTTATAGATTTGGATGTGGTCCGCGGCCGCCACCACCTCGGCATAACCATAGTTGATTTCAAACTGCGAGGGCGCCACTTCCGGATGGTCCTTCTCGTTTTGGAATCCCATGGCGCGCTGCACTTCCGCGGCCGTGTCGATGAATTGCCGCAGTGGATCGCCGGGGAGAGAGTGATAGTATCCGCCGGTATTTACGTAGTCGAATTGACCGGTCTCATGGTAACGCCGCTCCGCATCAGCGCCTTTGAAGAGAAATCCTTCGATTTCGTTGGCGGCGTTCAACGTGAACTTTTGCTTTTCGAACACGCTGTTGGAGTATGCCTTCAGCACGGCGCGCATGTCCCCGCCGTACGGCCCGCCGTCCTTATCTATGACATCCCCAAACACCATAACCTTGCCGGATCCAAAAACGTCCGCGGGGGCCCAATAAAACGCATGCCAGTCGATGCCCA
>DATASQ010000065.1:0-34153 GCA_036269135.1 Acidobacteriaceae bacterium | reverse complement strand
GCTTCCCTGCCGCCGATTACGCTGCCGGAGAAGCTGGGAGCCCTGCTGCTGCTGGCCTCGACGCTGGCTGTGGGCCTGTATCCGCGGATTCTCATGGACCTGATCCAGCCGGCGCTGCAGTCGCCGCTGTTTGAAGGGCTGCGTCAGGGAGGGCTGCGATGATTCCGTTCAGCTACACCTCCCTGCTGTCTCTGACCTTGCCTGAGATCACGGTGGCTGTGACTGGATTTCTGCTGCTGACGCTGGACCTGACGGTGCTGCGCCGGGCGGCGCTGCAGGTGCGGTTCGGCTCGGGCGCGCTGATTGCCTGCGTCGGCTGCCTGGGGGCGATCCTGCTGCTGCGAGCCGGCGCACCGCTCGGGGTTCTGCCGGACAGCCTGTTTGTGGCTACGCCGCTGACCCACGTGGTGCAGATCGTGCTGCTCGCGCTGACTGTGCTGACGGTGCTGTTCTCGACCTCGTCGCGGATCACCGGACATGTGGGCGAATACCTGGCGCTGATTCTTTTCGCCACCGTGGCGATGATGTTCCTGGTTGCGACTCAGAACCTGCTGCTGATCTTCGTGGCGCTGGAGTTCCTGTCGCTCTCGCTGTACGTGCTGACGGGTTTCGACAAGCGAAGCCGGGCCTCGGCGGAGGGCGCGCTTAAGTATTTTCTGTTTGGCGGCATGTCGGCGGGCTTTCTGCTCTTCGGCATGAGCCTGTTGTACGGACTCTCGGGATCCATTGAACTGCCGCGAATCGCGGCAGCATTCAGCGGGCCGGTTCTCGATCCGCTGCTGTTGATTGCGATTGTCATGGTCGCGATCGGCTTTGGCTTCAAGGTAGCTGCGGCGCCGTTCCATCTGTGGGCGCCCGATGCCTACCAGGGCGCGCCCACGGTGAGCGCGGGCTTTATTGCGTCAAGCTCGAAGGTGGCGAGCTTCTTCATCTTCGCGCAGGTGGTCACGGTGGGACTGGCCACGGCTGCCGGGGTGAGTCACGGGGCCAATCACGGATCGGGGCCGGGCTGGGTGGCGGTATTGGCCATTTTGGCGGCGGTTTCGATGGTTGTCGGCAATCTCGCCGCCATTGCACAAACGAGCGTGCGGCGGTTGCTGGCCTATTCGGCCATTGGGCATGCGGGCTACATGCTGCTGGGGATTGTGGCGCACACGCCGCAGGGTCTGAGCGCGCTGATTTATTACGTCTTCACCTATGCGCTGGCGGCGTTGGGGGCGTTCGGGATCCTGGGCGCGCTCGAGGCTGAAGGGATGGACAGTCTCGCCGATCTGGCCGGCCTGCATCGCCGCGCGCCGGGTTTGTCGCTGTGCCTGCTGATCTTCCTGTTGTCGCTTGCAGGGATTCCACCGCTGGCTGGTTTCTTCGGCAAGTTCTACATCTTCGCTTCCGCCCTGTATGCCGAGCCGCATATGGGGTTGCTGTGGCTGGTTCTGCTGGCCGTGGCGATGAGCGCTGTGTCGCTCTATTACTACCTTCGCGTGCTGAAGCAGGTGTATGTGGCCGACGGTCCGGCGGATGCTCCGGCGATTCACGTCGGGATGGTCACGCGGGTGACGCTGTGGGTGGTGGCGGGGCTGGTGGTGCTGCTGGGCTGCGCGCCTGGTTTGCTGCTGCACTGGATCGGCGTCCAGTAGACAAGCGGCGCACGGCACGGCTTTTCAGTTCCCTTCCTTCTTTCAGTTCTCTTTCTTCTGCTGCCATGTCTTCCAGACGAGCGCGGCTGCGGCCAGATCTTCTGCGGCGACGCCCAGGGATTTGAAGACCGCTCGCCCGGCTGGTTTGGGCCTTGTTCCGGCAAGCAGCTCGCCCAGTTCTGCATAGATCGGCTGGCCCGAGCCAATGAGGTCGCCGGATTCGCGCGTGGCGGACTCGCGCGATTCCACAACGATGGCTGCGCGCATGGCTTCATCGTCCAGCTCGCGCATGTGCGGACCCACCGCGCCCACCGCGCAAACCAGCGTCTGCTCACCCAGCCAGGCGCCGCGGAACAGCGGCTCGGAAACGCTGGAGACGCTGACGACCACGTCGGCTCCGCGCACGGCAGCCTCCGCGCTCTCGACCGCCATGATGCCGAATTCATCGGCGAAACGTCGGGCGTTGGCCGGGGTACGGCTCCAGACGCGGACCTGGGGGAAGCTGCCGACCGCGCGCAGCGCCCGCAAGTGGGAACGTGCCTGGACGCCGCTGCCAAGAATGGCGAGCACCTGCGCATCGGGGCGGGCCAATAAACGAGTCGCGAGCGCCGAAACCACGGCCGTGCGCATTTCCGTGATGAGGCGGCCATCCATAGCGACGAGCGGCTCCCCGGTACGGGCGGAGAGGAGCTGAATGACGGCCTGGTGCGTGGGCAGCGTGCGATTGCCTTCGAAAACAGTGACCAGCTTGACGACCATCAGCTCAGGGTCGATCGCCGGCATGAGTGCGAAGCGGCCTTCGTGTTCGGGCACGGGCAGGATGCTGCGAAGCGGCTGCTGGATTCGTCCCGCGGAGAGATCGATGAGGGCGCGCTCGATGGCGGGCCGAAGGGCCTCCCAGGTCAGCGCAGATCGGACCTGCTGTTCGTTCAAATACCGCACGGTTTCTCCTTTTCCTGAATTGCGCGGCGCTCACATCAGGCTTACAGGATCGACATCGATGACGAGGTGCGCGCGCGGAATTCCCGCCTGTTCCGCATGCGCGAGCAGGCCGCGAAGAGCCTGCTGCAAAACGCGGCGATTCTCGCCCTTCATGACCAGATGAAACCGGTACGTGCGTTTGATTTTCGCGATGGGCGCACTGGCGGGGCCCAGAACCCTTACCTGCTTCAGGGTTGTTTCGCGACACCAGCGGCCGAGTGTGGAGGCCCACCCGGCGGCCTCTTCCAGCCGCTGGCTCTGCAGCAGAATGTTGGCCAGCGCGGCGTAGGGGGGATAGTGCATCGCGCGCCGGAAGCGCAGCTCTTTGTCCACAAAGGCGCCGTAATCGTGGCGGGCGGCACACTGGATGGCATAGTGCTCCGGGTGGTACGTCTGCACGATCACCTGGCCAGGCAGCTCACCGCGGCCGGCGCGACCGGAGACCTGGGTGAGCAGCTGAAAGACGCGTTCGGCAGCGCGAAAATCGGGCAAGCCCAGGGCATAATCGCAGCCGACCACACCGACCAGGGTAACGCCGTGGATGTCGTGCCCCTTGGCAATCATTTGCGTGCCGACCAGCAGGTTGATTTCGCCGGAGTGGAGGCGGACCAGCAGCCGCTCCATGTCGCCGCGGCCGCGGACGGTGTCGCGATCCATGCGGCCGATGCGGGCGGAGGGAAAGATTTCCTGCAGACGCTCTTCGCCCTGCTGCGAGCCGGCGCCGAGAAAGTAAAGATATTCGCTGTCGCAGGCGGGGCAGCGTTTCGGGACGGTCTTTTTGTATCCGCAGTAGTGACATTCGAGGCGAGCGCCGGCAGCCTGCCATTCTCCTTCCGGCGCGGCCTTGTGGTAGGTCAGCGCGATGGAGCAGTTTTCGCACTCGATTTTGGCACCGCAGGCGCGGCAGATCACGACAAAAGAATAGCCGCGACGGTTGAGCAGGATCATGGCCTGCTCGCCTCGATCGAGTGTGGCCTGGGTTCCTTCGACCAGCGCACGCGAAAAAAGCTGCTCCCCAGCCGTCTCCTGGAACTCAGCGCGCATGTCGATGAGGCGGACTTCAGGCAGCGGCCGGTCCTTTACTCGCTCGCTCATGGAGATGCGCTGATATTTCGCGGCCGTGGTGTTGTGCCAGGTCTCCAGCGAGGGCGTCGCGGAGCCAAGGACGACCGTGGCATCGGCGAGCTTGGCGCGCATCACGGCTACGTCGCGCGCATGATAGCGCGGCATCGACTCCTGCTTGTAGCTGCCGTCGTGTTCCTCGTCAACGACCACGAGGCCGAGGTTCTCGACGGGCGCAAAGATGGCTGAGCGCGTGCCGACGACGACCCGGGCTTCGCCGTTGCGGATGCGGTGCCACTGTTCGCCGCGCTCTTCGGGCGTGAGTCCCGAATGCAGGAGCGCCACTTCCGCGCCGAAGGCGTGATGAAGCTGGGCGGCCATGGCGGGCGTGAGGCCGATTTCCGGGACGAGGAGGACTGCCGTGCGGCCGGCGTCGAGCGTGCGGCGCATGGCGGCAAGATAAACGGCAGTTTTGCCGGATCCGGTGACACCGTGCAGGAGAAAGGGCTGGAAGGCGCGCGACTGGACGGCTACGGTGATGGTCGCCAGCGCGTCCTGCTGGGCCTCGTTGAGGTCATGGTCCGGAGTCGCGAAAGCGTGGAGGTGGGTGAGATGAAAGCCGGCGGGGCGCTCTTCGATGCGAACGAGCTCGCGGCGCACCAATGTAGCGAGCGTGGAACCGGGGATCTCGAGACGGCGCAGCTCCGCGACGGGCAGGTGTCCCTCGGCACCGGCCAGCTCCGCCAGGATGGCCTGCTGATTGTCGTTGAGCTTCGGGAGACGAATGCCTTCAACGAGCACGGCGTAGCGGACGGTGCGTCGCGCGTCACGCGCTGCAGCGGCGGTTTCGCGGGCGATCCATTTTTTGCGGACCATGCCCGCCAGCAAGCGCGCGGTGGCGCCGGTCTGGCTGCGCAGTTTTGTGTCGCGAATGGCTTCGCCGGATTCGAGCGCGTTCAGGACGGCATACTCGCGGTCCTGCTCTTCAGGACTGAGCCGGGAACGACGCGAGGAGCCCTGCTCGGCTCCGGCAAAGAGCGCCTGACGGCCGGCGTCGGTGATGCGATAGAGCACCTGGCGGCGAACTTCGCCGGTGAGAGGCAGCATGGACCGCAGGACCTCGCCGATGGGAGCGAGATAATATTGCGCAATCCATTGGCCGAGCTCGAGCAGTTGCGGCGAAAGGACCGGTTCCGTATCGAGAATGGAAAGGAGCGGCTTGGCCTCGACAGGCGGTTTCTCATCGTGCAGGCGCAGGACTACGCCGGCGAGCTTCTCGTTACGGAACGGGACCAGAACACGGCCGCCGACCGGCGGAGCCGCCTCGCCCACCGCATAGGTGAAGGGGCGGTCCAGAGGGACCGGCACAGCGACGTCGCAAAAGGCGGGCATGGCTTCTTTGTCGGAGAGTACCAGATGCGATTCTGAATCCTCGGATCGCGGGGCGAATCAGATGGGAGATTGAGGAGGGTGATCTATGGCGGATGAGAAGGTTGCATTCATTACGGGTGGGAACAAAGGTCTGGGTCTGGAGACCGCACGGCAGCTGGGAAAACTTGGCATTACGGTGGTGATCGGTTCGCGGGACGCGGAAAACGGCAAAGCCGCCGCGGAAAAGCTGAAGGCGGAAGGAATTCGCGCGGAAGCTGTGCGTTTTGACGTGACGCAGGCAGCGGATTATGAGGAAGTCTACCGGTTTTTCGAGAAAAAGTATGGGCGGCTCGACATCCTGATCAACAATGCCGGCGTTTCAAAAGAGAATTTTCTCGGCGGCAATCAGACCAGCACCACATCGGCGGAAGTTCTGCATGAGACCTTTGACACAAACTTTTTCGGGGCGATCCAGCTCACGCAGACACTCCTGCCGCTGATCCGAAAAGCCCCGGCGGGAAGGATCGTGAACCTGTCGAGTATTCTCGGATCGCTTGCGCTGCACGCCGATCCGAACTCACCGATCTACAATGCGAAGGCGTTTGCCTACGACGCGTCAAAAGCGGCGCTGAATGCCTTCACGATTCATTTGGCGCACGAATTGAAGGACACGAAGATCAAGGTGAACTCCGCGCATCCTGGATGGGTAAAAACGGATATGGGCACGGATGCGGCACCCATGGAGATTTCTGACGGAGCCAAAACCAGCGTGGCGCTGGCGACGCTGCCGGAGGACGGGCCGACGGGGGCGTACATCCATTTGGATCAGACGCTGCCGTGGTGAGGAGTTGCTGACGAGGTCAGCGGCTCCCGCCGGCAGCCAGCAGCGAAGGGAGCCGCAGCGAACGCCTGGAAGCTACTGGCTACCGGCTACTGGCTTTGGTGCTTTGAGGCCGAGTTCGGCCATGGCTAGTTGCAGGTCGGCCCAGGCTTCCTTCTTCTGCCGCGGATCGCGCAGCAGATACGCTGGGTGATAGGTGATGATCAGCTTCGTGCCGCGGGCCTGGTGGATGCGTCCGCGGAGCGCGCTGAGCGGGCTCTTCGCGCCGAGCATGTAGGTGGCGGCGGTGGAGCCGAGGGCGACGATCACTTCCGGACGAATCACGTCGATCTGGCGGAAGAGGAAGGGCGTGCAGGTATTGGCCTCTTCGGGCTCGGGAACGCGGTTCTGCGGCGGACGGCATTTCACGATGTTGGCGATGTACACCTGATCGCGACGCAGGCCCATGGCGGCGATCATGTTGTTGAGCAACTGGCCGGCGCGGCCGACGAAGGGCAGACCCTGCGCGTCTTCATCGGCGCCCGGACCTTCGCCGACAAACATCAGGCGTGCGTTGGGATCGCCGTCACCAAAGACCAGCTTGTTGCGGCCTTTGTGAAGGGCGCAGCGGGTGCAGTCGCCGATGTCCTCCTGGATGGCGCGAAGAGCGGCGGCGCGATTCTTAGGCGCAATCGGCGGCGCCGGTTCGGTGAGCACGGGCAGAGCGGGCGTACGGGGCATCGAGAGCGGGTTCTCCGGTTCGGGTTGGGCGGCAGGCGCTGGTTCGGTCACTGACGCGAGCGCCATGGATTCGAGAACCGCTGCGCTTTCGCGACGGTAAAAATCAAAGATTCCCAAATCGCGAAAGTAGGCGATTCGGGCGCGCAGGGATTCTTCGGTTGCGGGGACGAGCCGCTGGGTCAAGCGTGCTCTCCGATGCTCAAGGAAAGATCGGTATCGGACTCGCTGAGGACTTTGCGCGGACGGCGCAGGGTGAGGACCTCGTTGAGAATCTCGTCGGCGAGCTCGCGCTTGGTCATCTCGGGCAGCTCGATGGCGCGGTCGCGGGTGAGAAACGTGACGGCGTTGCGGTCGGAGTCGAAACCGACGCCTTCACGCGAAACATCGTTGAGGACGATAGCGTCGGCGCCCTTGCGCAGAAGCTTGTCGCGCCCGTGG
The DNA here is from genome assembly GCA_036269135.1 of Acidobacteriaceae bacterium. Classification (GTDB taxonomy): domain Bacteria; phylum Acidobacteriota; class Terriglobia; order Terriglobales; family Acidobacteriaceae; genus Palsa-343. The sequence goes on along the minus strand of DATASQ010000065.1, from coordinate 27,103 downwards.
GCGACGATGTCTTCGGTTTCTGCAGCGAATCCGATGATGAGCGTGCCCGATCGGCGGCGCTCGACGACTTCGGCCAGAATGTCCTGGGTGGGTTCGAGGTCGAGAGTGAGCGGGCCGCTGCGGCGGAGCTTTTGACCGGCCTGGACGCGCGGGCGGTAATCCGCCACGGCCGCCGCTTTGACAACGATGGTCGCCTGATCGAGACGGCTCATGACGGCCGCACGCATCTCCGCAGTCGTGGTGACGGGAATGACTTCGCAGTTGGCGGGAGGACGCAGCGCTGTGGGAGCGGTGACCAGGATAACGCGAGCGCCGCGACTCTGCGCCGCTTCTGCCACGGCGTAGCCCATCTTACCGCTGGAGCGATTGCCGAGGAAGCGGACCGGGTCGAGGGCCTCGCGCGTGCCGCCGGCGGTGACGAGGACGGTTTCGCCGGCGAGGTCGTTGCGGCGATGGAGCACGCTGAGCACGGCATCGACGATGGCCTGGTTGTCGGCAAGGCGGCCGGCGCCGACCATTCCGCAGGCGAGATAGCCGCTCTCCGGCGCGACGATGCGGACATTGCGCCTGGCCAGCGTTTCGAGATTCGCCTGGGTGGCCGGATGCTGCCACATGTTCACGTTCATGGCGGGCGCGACGATTATGGGGGCTGTCGTGGCCAGAACCATCGTGGTCAGGAAATCATCGGCGAGGCCATGTGCGAATTTGGCGAGGATATCCGCGGTAGCCGGCGCAACGACCAGAGCGTCGGTGGTTTGCGCGGCGTCGATGTGTTCGATGGCGGAGGCAACATCGCCCGTGTCCGCGCCCTCGGAGGTCCACAGGCTGGTGATGACTTTGTGCCCGGTGAGCGCGGCGAAGGTGAGGGGCTGAACGAAGCGCTGGGCGGCCCGGGTCATGACGACATGGACGTCCAGCGCCTGCTTTTGCAAGTCGCGCACCAGTTCAGCGGCCTTGTAGGCAGCGATCCCCCCGGAGACACCGACGGTCACTTTCATAGTGCGATTCTACGCTCCCGCGATGGCCGATCGGACGGCGGAGGGGAGAGACAGGATCGCCTAAGGGGCGAACTTCGGGATGTCGGGAGCCTCGACTTCAGGCTTGAGCACCTTGGCGTCCTCGGGCTTGACGTAGGCGATTTTGCCGGCGGCAATTTCTTCCTGCGCTACGCGGCAAGCCTTACGGGAACGGCTGGGAATCAGTGGCTCGGCGCCGTTCTGCAGTTGGCGCGCGCGGCGCGCGGCGACCAGCACATAGCGGAAATTGCTGTCGTAATCGTGCTCGATACTCATCCTGCCCTCCGCGAGACATGATCTCGCAAAACTCACTTCGACGCCGGCTCCGGGACGCCAAAAGCCTGGAGCACCGGCCGGATCCGCGCCTCGGAATTCGACTGGCGGCAGCCCTCGGCAATCTGCAGCAACCGCTCGCGATCCGCCGGGACTCCGTCAGTCGATTCATGCCGCCAGATACGCTCGGCGGCGACGATGGCGGCCATTTCCTCGACAGCGCGGTCCAGAATATCGTTGACGAGAATATAGCCATAATCCCGGTAATTCTCAATCTCCTGGCGGGCCTGGGCGAGGCGGCGGGTAATGATCTGTTCCTGGATGCTGCCTTCGGCGCGGCTGCGGTTGCGGAGGCGGGTGGCGAGGATCTCCGGGGACGGCGGCATGAGAAAGATGGAGACGGCGTCGGGCACGCTTGCGCGCACCTGGGCCGCACCCTGGACGTCGATGTCGAGCAGCAGATCGCGGCCCTGTGAAAAGGCGTCGTCCAGAGCAGAACGGGGCGTGCCGTAGTAGTTGCCGAAGACCTGGGCGTATTCGAGGAACTCGTCGCGGCCGACCATCTCTTCGAAATGCTCACGGGTGGTGAAGTGGTACTCCCGCGATTCCTGCTCGGAGCCGCGCCGGCCGCGCGTGGTCCAGGAGACGGAAAAGTCCAGCCCTGGCACCAGCGAGCGCAGCTGGTTCACGAGGGTGGATTTGCCCGATCCCGACGGCGCCGAAATGATGAAGAGAATCCCTGCCAAGCGTCTTTCTCCCGGTTCTCATTAAGGATGTTGTTGATTTCTGCGCGAGACCCCTTACTCCAGGTTCTGAATCTGCTCCCGGACCTTTTCAATTTCCGATTTCATGCCGAGGCCGGCCTCGGTGATGCGCGTGCCGTTGCCGGCGACGCCGCTGGTTTTGGAAAGAAGGGTGTTGGCCTCGCGATTCATCTCCTGCAGCAGGAAGTCGAGCTTCTTGCCGACTTCCCCGCCCTGATCGAGCAGGCCGGTGAAGTGATCGATGTGGGTGCGGAGGCGCGTGACCTCTTCGTCCACATCGCTGCGCTCGGCGATGAGGGCCGCTTCCTGCAGGATGCGGTCCTGGTCGAAGCCGCCGTCGAGGATAGTCTTCATGCGCTGGTTCAGACGCTCCAGATAAGCCTGCTGAACGTTTTCGCGGAGCGTCGCCGCTTCATTGACGAGGCCGCGGAGGCGCTCCATGCCGGCGCGGAGCTCGTTGGCGAGAATCGAACCTTCCTGGGCACGCATGGTTTGCAGGCCGGCGACCAGGGTATCCACCTCGCGCAGGACGGCTTCCTCGAGCTTCTGCAGATCCTCGTCGCCGGTGCGGGACTCGGCGACAAGCACGCCGGGCAGGCGGAAGACCGCGTTCAGATCGGGCTCAGCATTCAGACCGTGCTCGGCAGCGGCCGCACGAAATGCCTCAATATACGCAGCGACCAGAGCATGGTCGTAGCCGGCTTCGGCTTTCTGGCTGCGTTCGAGGTTGAGAGTGACTTCCACGTGACCGCGCCGCAGCTTCTCTTTCAGAATGCGGCGCAGATGCATCTCGATGCCTTCGGTGCCCTGCGGCAGCCGCATGTGCAGATCGAGGAAGCGGTGGTTGACGCTCTTAAGGCTGATCGTGAATCCCAGACTCTCCGAAACGCGTCCGGCAACGCGGGCGAATCCGGTCATGGAATACACCGGCAGTTGTGCATCATTCATCGTGGGGTCTTTCCTGTCAGCGCCGGCTCGCTTAGGGCGTCAGGCTCGGGAATTTCCGGTTCGTTGCCACCGATCACGTGTCCGTTGCCGTTGGTGTCGGCGATATCCATGAACTGGAGGCGGTAGAGCTTCTGGTAGGTCGGCGAGGACTGCAGCAACTCGTCGTGAGAGCCGATGGCGGTGATGCGTCCGTGCTCGAGAACCGCGATGCGGGTGGCACGACGCACGGTGGAGAGGCGATGCGCGATGACGATCACGGTGCGGCCCACCATGAGATTACCCAGCGCTTCCTGCACCAGCGATTCGCTCTCCGCGTCGAGGGCAGAGGTGGCTTCGTCGAGAATGAGGATCGGGGCATTCTTCAGGATGGCGCGGGCAATGGCCAGCCGCTGGCGTTCGCCTCCGGAGAGGCGGAAGCCTTTCTCGCCGATGACCGTGTCGTACTTCTCCGGCATTTGCTCGATGAAGTCCTGGGCCAGAGCAGCTCCGGCGGCATCGAGAACCCGCGAGAAGGGGACGTCCGGCTGACCGTAGGCGATGTTATTGCGCACGGAGTCGTTAAAGAGGATGGTCTCCTGGGTGACCTTGCCGATCTGAGCGCGCAGCGAAGAAAGGCTCGCGTCGCGCACGTCGACGCCGTCGATGAGGATGCGGCCGCCGGTGACGTCGAAAAAGCGCGGGATCAGGTTGACCAGCGTCGATTTGCCTGCGCCGCTGGGACCGACGAGCGCGACCACTTCACCACGCTGGATGGTCAGGTCGATGTCGTCCAGGATGATGCGCGGCACTTCGCTCTCCTGGTCTTTGTACGAGAAGCTGACCTTCTCCAGAACGACGCTGTCTTTAAAGCCTTTGAGAACCCTGGGATGCTTCGCCTCCGGCACCTCGTCCTGATCGTTCATGAAGGCGAAAATGGCGGCCGAAGCGCCGGAGGCCTGCTGAAAGTTGTTGTAGTAAGTGCCGAAGCGGCGGATGGGATCGTAGAGCTTGAACAGCGCGACGATGAAGGCCAGGAATGTGCCCACCTGCATTGCCCCGTGGCCGATCTCGTTGCGACCCACCCACAACAGCAGCGCAATCGCCACCGCGCCGATAAAGTCCATGAGCGGAGAGGTAATTGCCTGGGCCCGCACCAGGCGCAGATTGGCCCGGAAGAGCCGCTTGGCCGCCTGGCGGAAGCGCAGCAGCTCCCAGAACTCCATGTTGAAGGCTTTGACGATGCGGTTGCCGGTGATGGTCTCGTGCAGGATGTTCTGGATGTCCGCGAGCTTGTCCTGGCCGCGGCGGGTGGTGCGGCGCACATCCCGGCCGATACGCGCAATCGATCCGATGGCGATGGGGATGAAGATCAGCAGCACCCAGGCCAGACGGCCGCCCAGCCCCACCACCAGCACAATCATGAACACCAGGGTGCACAGCTGCTGGAGAAAGTCCGAGAGGATCGTCGACATGGCGTACTGCACGCGCTCGATGTCGGTAATCAGCGCGGAGAGCAGCGACCCGGTGGTGTGCTTCTGAAAGAACGACACCGACCGCCGCAGGATGGCCTCGTAGAGGTCGTCGCGCATGTCGGTGATCATCCCGTAGCCGGCATAATTCGCCAGGTAGGTTCCCACGTAATCGCAGATGCCCTTGAGCAGCGTGGCTGCGACAAAGGCAAAGGCAATTACGCCCCAGTCATTTTTAATGTGCAGGAAATGCGGAACCAGCAATTGCGGTGTCACGTGAAGGTGCCAGCGGCTGCCGATCTGGCCCAGGAGTTGTATCTGGTTGGCGCGCCGGGTCGCCGCGCCTGGATTCAGCACGTTGTCGAAGATGGGCCCGATCAGCAGGACGCGGTACGCATCCAGCGCACCGACACCCGCGGCCAGAACCACCGCCGAGATCGCCTGCAGCGCATAACGGCGCGTGTAAAACAGCAGGCGCCAGGTCCGCCTCATGCGCGGCTGGCTCCCGGTGTTGCCATAAAAACCATCTTTCTATTTTAGACCGCAGCCGCACTGTTCCCGGCCAGGATTCGCCCGCCCGCCGTGACTTCCGGAACATGGGAAGGCAATCGCTACAATGCAGTTATATGGCTTCTCTTACCTCCGCGGACGCCCAAGAGCGGGCCCGCCGCGTTCGCCTGATCATTTTCGACGTGGATGGCGTGCTGACCGATGGCGGCATCTGGATCTTCCCTGCCCCTGGGCCGAGCGCCTCCACCTCCGATCATGCCGACTCCATGAAAGACCAGGGCGGCTACGCCATCTCGTCGCAAAGCATGGTGGAGGCCAAGGGCTTCAACGCGCATGACGGGACGGGCATTTCGCTGGGGCGGCTGGGCGGGCTGAAGTTCGCCATCATCACCAAGCGCATTTCCGAAACGGTGGCTCTGCGCGCCCGCGATCTGCGCATCGAGAACGTCTACATGGGACAGGCTTACAAGATGCAGGCTACGCGCGAGCTGATGGAGAAGGAGAAGATCGGACTGGATGAGATCTGCTACGTCGGCGATGACGTGATCGACCTGCCGGTGATGCGGGTTTGCGGACTGGCCATTGCCGTGGCGAATGCGCGCGAGCAGGTGAAAGCCGCGGCGCATTATGTGACGCCGCATGAGGGCGGTCACGGCGCCGGGCGCGATGCCATCGAGTTCGTCCTGAACGCGAAGGGGCTTCTGGAGAAGATGATCGAGGAGTATATCGACGAGCGGAATCCTCTGCCCGCGAATATGGATATCGGAAAGGGCGGATTCTGAGAGGCAGGGTGCAGGGTACAGGGCACAGGGTACAGAAAAACTCGGGAGCCCGGGAGCTCGACCGCACGCCGCCAGGGGCTGCGCCGTCTTCGACGAAATATCCGTGGCGGCTGGCGATTACCGGTGGTATGACGCTGCTGACGGCGATCGCCTCGGGCTGGTTCATCTACCATTCGCCGGCGATCTATTGTGACTCGCTGGCGCCGCTCACGATTCTGGCTACGCTGGCGGCGTTTCTTATGTCCATCTGCTTTCGGCTGATGGGGCGCTTTCCGGGAAAGCGGGATCGATGGTTTCTTTTTGCCTGTGTGCTGATCGCGGGGGCGACGTTGTTCGTGAACTTTCGCTATGTGCGGAAATACCGGACGTTCTGCGATCAGCTCCGTCAGCAGATTCGGCAGGCGGAGCCGCATCGCTGAATCGCGGCACCCGGGGTACGCCGTTTAGCGCTTCCGGCCAATTTCGGCCGTTTGCCCGGGGATTGGCGACTTCTCGTCGAGGAAGCCTTTGACCACAGGTCCGACCTGGGCAGCGCACTCTCCCGCGGCGAGGTGTCCGCAGCCATCGAAGATCGCCAGCTCCGACTGCGGCACATCGTGGTGGATCTGCTCGCCGACGGAGACGGGGATGAGGTGATCCTCTTTACCCCAGACGATCAGCATCGGCATTTGCAGCGCGCCGAGCTTGCCGTCGAGAAGAGCCTTGCCGGTCAGCATGGAATCCATGTTGCGGCGCACGACCCAGCCGTGTTTCTTCACAAAGCCGAAGATGGCGTGCTGGATGAAGCCGGGAATATGGGGAGCGCCGTTGGGCATCAGCAGGTTATCCATTTTCTGGAGCTTCTGCGGCGTATCGGGCTCGAAGATCGAAGGATCCCAGACGAGCGAGAAGCGGGTGCCGGCGCTGTCGAAGATCATGAGGCGGCGGATGCGCTGTGGCTGGTCGAGAGCGACACGCATGGCGATCCAGCCGCCCATGGACCATCCGCCGAGATCGGTACGCGCGAGATGGCGATTATCCATGAAGGCTTCAACGGCATCGGAGAGCTCGCGGATGGAGTAGGTCGCGTTGGCCGGCCAGCCGGAGCGGCCATAGCCAGGCAGGTCGAGCGCATACACGCGGTGATGGTCGTGGACCAGCTGCGGCATGAGCTGGGCCCAGTCTTCCGCGCGGCCGCCGAGGCCATGCACCAGCACCACCGGATCGCCGGAACCGCCGGCGTAGTAGTGGACGCGCACGCGTCCCACGCCGGACAACTCAATGTGCGTGTACTCGCTGTGGATCCCGGCAAACCACAGCCGAATCTGCGCGGCATACCAAAGCAGAGTGAGCGGGCGGATGAGCGCAAAGGCGATGAGGACGACGATGAGAACGAGGAAGCTGAAAAGAGCCAGCCGGAAATTGCGCCAGCGCCTGCTGCGAAGAGATTGCGGTGGCGCCGCCGTAGTGGCCATTTTGTTCTGACTCCTGCTCCTTAAGATGCCATTCGCCAGGCCTTGCGGATCACTTCAATGGTCAGCAGCGTGAGGCCGTCGAGATCATCGGGGCCTGCCCAGCGGGCTTCAAGGGCGTCGGTGGCGCAGACGATGGTTTCCGGAGCTTCTGATCCCTCCGTGATGCGACAGAGAAAATCGATCAGGACGTAGTGATAGCGAACGCGGCCTTCGGAGTCGCGGGAAATGCGGTCGAACGCCTGGACGATGTCGACGGTTTCGACGATGAGGCCGGTTTCTTCAAGAACCTCGCGGCAGATCGCCTCTTCGAGGGTCTCGCCCAGTTCGACAGCGCCGCCCGGCAGCGACCACTCGCCTTTGAGCGGCTCCTGACCGCGGCGGATGAGCAGGACCTGATAGCCTGCGCCTGGCATATCGCGAACGATGACGGCGCCAACACCGGCGATGGGCGCGTCGGGATATTCACGCCTCATGGGGTCCGGCTCCGCGCGGCAGTCTCATCGTTTATGCGCGGCCTAAAGCTTCAGCGGCTTGCCGTATTCGCCCTCAAACACCAGCCGCTGCATGCTGAAGCGGCCGCCATCGAACTTGTCCGGGCCCTTCAGGTAGCCGATGCCCACCAGCGTCACCGGGATATAACTCAGGGGGAGCTTCAGAACCTCGCAAATCTTTTCAGGCTCGAAGCCTTCAGTGAGCGCGGTGTCGTAGCCCATGACCTCGGCCGTCCACATCATGGTGGTCACGGCGACCATCACCTGGCGGTTCAGCCAGGCGGCGAGATTGGGATGATCTCCCAGGTATTCGCGGATGCTGACGCGCGCCGACTCGGCGTAATTCTCGGTCATACCGCTCTCCAGACCCATGCGGATCATCTCTTCGGTATCCGTGCGCCAGCCGTCTTTATCCCCACAGGCGGCGATGACGACAGAGGCCTCCTCGACATTGGCCTGGTTGAAGGCCGCGGCACGAAGCCGGCGGAGCTGCTCCGGCGCGCGCACCACAATCAGGCGCCAGGGCTGCAGATTGAAGCCGCTGGGCGAGCTCAGTCCCGCTGCGAGGATTCTTTGCAGGTCTTCGTCAGGAATCGGTCTGCCGTCAAAACTCGGTGTGGATCGCCTTTGTTCGATCGCTTCGCTGAGAGTCTTTTCCATGCCTCTGCCAGGTGTCGGGTTCTTGCTGCGTGGGTTTCGAGGTAGACGTGATTAGCTGCGTTCTCCGGGAACAGGAGCTGAATTTTGAATCTGATTCATCGGCAGTTCGAGAGCAAAGGGGGTCTGGCCGCCGGGGGCGGAGGCATGCACCCACATGCCGTGGAAGGCGGTCGCCAGTCCAGGATGCTGCTGCAGGAGGGCCTTCATGAGGGCGACGACCTGCTCGCGCCCCTGCACGGGAGTCAGATTCGCCGGCGCGTTGTAGGTGACGATCAGGTCCATCTGGTTGTTGAACTCACCTACATGGACGTCGGTGAGCTGGAGTCTGCCCGCGCTTGTGTTCAGAAAGACGGGTCCGGTGTCGCTCGGAACCCCAACAGGCTGCGACTCCTGAGTTTCTTTCTGCAGCTTCTGCAGGTTAGGACTGGAGATAAAGTCGACCGGTTCGAGGAGTAATTGTGCCTGTTTGTAAAGGAACCAGGCCGTCCAGTCGTCCTTTTGGGCAGAGTAGGTCCGGGCCTGACGCCAGAACCACACCCCGTCGTGGCCGTCGATGGTCATCGGCTTGGTGAAGAAACCGGCCAGCTTCCAGACCGCGCTGTTCACCGGGTCGTTCTGCAGGATCATCGACAACTGCTGCGGGTGTTCCACACCGGTGGCATGCAGAACCGCCAGCGCATATTTGCCCGGCGGCAGATTCGGGATGGTGACTTCAACGGTCAGCGGCGACCCTGTGACGCCGCAGAAAAACTGCGCATCCTGGGGCGCTTTGAGGTCGGTGGCGTCGAGCAGGTACAGCTGATCCACGGTCAGCGTGGCGCGCTGGATGGAAGCATTCATCGCCTGAATCGTATTCGCGATGCCGCCGAAGTTGGAGGCGACGGCAGCAATCGTCTGGGCGCGAACTCCCTCGGCGTTGCCATTCTTCACGTTGGCGGCCAGCATTTGGGCGGACTGGGCGAGAACCGTGCGCTGCTCCGGCTTCATTTGCGACTGGGTGGTGCAGGAGATGGCGAAAGCCGGAGCGGCCAGTCCCAGTGGCAGGAGGCCAGCCAGGAACCGCAGCCCGATCGTGCGATGACGGCAGAACATGAAACACGTCCCTTTCGATTCGAATCTGAGCGAATTCAAATCACTGCTAGTCTAGTACACAGAAGCGCGAGCTTTGCGTCTGCGCGCGGCCCCGCCCGGTACACAGGACTTCGATGCGGTCCATACGCCTAATACGATGCCTGCCCTGGCTTTCCGCCATTCTTTTCGCGGCAGCCTGTGCGGCGCAGGTGATGCAGCAGCCGGGCATCCTGCCTGGCCGAAGCCTGGCCAGAAGTCCCATCCGGCATGCGCCGGTCCCGCGCCCGGCCACGGCGGCGCCGGGAGCCGCGGATGCCCGGAAGGCGCCCGCGTCGGCTCCGCCCGAAAAGGCTGCCGTCAACAGTCCCGCGCTGCCGCCTTCCCTGATGGACAAGCCCGCGCGACCGGCCAGGATCACGCTCAACGACGGGCTTCTGACGATCCAGGCCGATAACTCCAGCCTTTCAGCGATTCTGCAGCATCTGACCTCGGCCGGCGGCATGACCGTGGATGGGTTCCGGCAGGATCAGCGGGTATTTGGCAGCTACGGTCCTGGCAATCCGCGGGATGTCCTGTCTTCGCTGCTCCAGGACGCTGGCTACAACTTCCTGATCGTAGGAACCACCGACCAGGGAACGCCGAAGGAGATCGTGCTGACAGCCCGAAGCGGGGCCGGCGCGACGAGCGGCCCGGCGCCGCCGGAATCCGACGATCAGGCAGGCGAAAACGACGACAGCGACAACAACAATAGTTCGCCCGCAGACTCCCCGGCACCGGAACGGCCGGCTCCGATTCCTGGGGCATCAACGGCTCCGCCAAATCCCGACGGTCAGGTGAAGAGTCCCGCTGAGATCATTCAGGAGCTGCAGCGGTTGCGGCAGCAGCAAACTCCGCAGTAGCCGAGTGAACGCCCCGGGGACCCCCTGAGGTGGCAAGTAGCTGAATCCAAATATCTCGTGTAGCCAATCCCCTGGGGGTCTTGACCCGGCTGCGCCTCCGTTGCGCGTCATGAACGCCCCGGTCTCTTAGCGATCCAGAGTGTGACCATGGTAATGCTTCCTTCGGGCAATAGTAACCTAGCGCGGACGTCTTTATGGTTAGGGCTCACCCCTCAGAGGGAAAGGGCTCCCCCATGCGTAACCGTTTTGCTTTCTGTTTCCTGGCCTCCGTTGGCGGCCTTGCCATGGTTCTTCTTACTGGATGTGGCCAGATCAACTCGCCGCTGCGGGTCGGCACGGCGCTGGCCGGCAACTGGACCTTCGCGCCCAGCTCGTCGAGCGTGATTCTGAACCTCGGGTTCACTCAGGGGGCCTATGAGACTGTCAGCGCGGTGGGGCGAATCGAGGGCAGCTCGTGCGTCAGCTCGCAGACGGACATTTTGCTGACCGGATCGGTGGACGCCAACGATAACGTGACGCTGGTTTCCGCGCCGTTTGGCGGGACCACGCTCACGCTGAAAGGTCAGGTCGCCGCCAACGGCAAAGGGATGGCCGCAGCGAACTGGTCGTTTGCCGGGGGCGCGTGCGCCGCGCTGGGCACGACCGATGTGACAGCGACGAATTACAGCACCATCGGGGGCACGTACCAGGGGACGTTTATCGATAAGGATGACAATCCGCTCCAGGTATCGGCGTTTCTGCAGCAGACCACGCAGCCGGACCAGAACGGGCAGTTCTCTGTTTCCGGAACCGCGAGCTTCCCCTCGATCAACTGTTTCACCCTGCAGCCGACGGTGACGAGTTCGCTGGTAACGGGCAGCAGCTTGTCGATGACGTATACGGATCCGGGCAGCGGAGCGGTCCTGAAGACGACCGGCACCTTCAACAGTGCGGCGTCGCAGCTGACGATCGCGAGCTGGTCGATTACCGGAGGAACCTGCAACGGCGATTCCGGAACGGGGACCATGAGCCTGGAGTAGAAGCTCCTCCTTATGGTTCGTTTTAAGGACGGGGCCAGCGGGCTTCGATGGTGGTAGAGATGCCGCCGCGGGGGCGGAAATCGCCTTTGACCACAGCCCAGACGGGATCGCAGGCGCGAACGACGTCCTCAAGGATGCGGTTGACCACGTTTTCCTGGAAGATGCCGAGGTTGCGGTAGCAGAACAGATATTCTTTCCACGACTTGAGTTCGAGGCAGCGCTCGCGGGGCATGTAACGCAGCGTGATCACGCCGAAATCGGGCAGGCTGGTCTTGGGGCAGACGGAGGTGAACTCCGGGTCGTCGATGACGATCTCATACCCGGGAAACTGGTTGGGCCAGGTCTCGATGGCGGGAAAGTCGAAGTCGAGCCCGGCTCTTGCGTGCTCGTCGGTGTAGCGCGGGGCGATGGGCATGCTTCAATTTTAGATGGTTCGTCTGCCCTTCGCCTGGAGTGCGCGGAGTCGGCTCCGCTGCTCTGGTTTTCCGCTCAGGGCAGCGCTCTGAGGCCGCGCCCCGATACAGATGCCCCGGAGAACCCGTGACCCAGTCAGCTCTGTGGGACAAAGGGTATGCAAATGAGGTACTACCGGAATGATTGTTTCGGATTTTCGAACCCGGGACGGGGTTCGGAGAGTCTCATAACTTTATACTGACTGTCGGTTTCGACGAATGGCAACGAAGCAAAAGGGGCCGAATACGGCCCGCATTTGGATCATCACGACTCTCGCGCTGATTCTTGTTTTTTACGGCGTGCATCTGCTGACGCGGGGCAAACTGCCCATCCGCGTGGCGACCGCGACCATGGGCAATCTGATCAGCACGGTAGCGACCAACGGTAAAGTGGAACCGGAGCCGCAGGCGAATTACGAGGCGCATGCGCCCTTCCCCGGGATCGTGCAGTCGGTCTATGTGCATGAGGGAGAAAAGGTGCCGGCGGGAAAACTGCTGCTGGCCATGGACGACACCGAGGCGCGGGCCCGCGTGGCGACCGCGTTAGCCGCGCTGCGCGGCGCCGAGGCCGCCGAACAGGCTTCCCGCCAGGGGGGGACGCAGCAGGAGCGGCTCTCGCTGGGTGGCGATCTCGCCAAAGCAAAGATCGACCGGGATCAGGCACAGCAGGACCTGCAGGCGCTGCAGAAGCTGCAGGCCTCCGGCGCGGCCTCGCCCAGCGAAGTGGCTTCGGCGAAGGGGCGGCTGGCGGCGGATAACAGCGGCATCCAGGTTCTGGAAGAGCGACAGACCCACCCCTACACGGCGATGGACCTGGCCCACGCACAGGCCAATCTTCAGGACGCGCAGGCCGGCTACGAAGCGGCTCTCGATGCCCTGCACCACGCCATCGTGCATGCGCCTTTTGCGGGTACGGTGTATTCGCTGCCGGTAGCGCGGACCGAGTTTGTGCAGCAGGGGGATCGGCTGCTGTCGATGGGGGACCTGACGAAGCTGGAGGTGCGGGCGTATTTCGACGAGCCGGAGATCGGTAAGCTGCAGGTGGGGCAGCCGGTTTCGATCGCCTGGGACGCGCGGCCGAACGAACGATGGCATGGGCGCATCCTGAGATTACCCTCCACCATCATTGCGTACGGGACCCGCAACGTGGGCGAGGGCCTGGTCTCGATCGATGACAACCACGATGCCCTGCTGCCGGATACGAATGTTCGTGTGACCGTAACGGTCGCCAACGAATCTAACGTGTTGACGGTGCCGCACGATGCTCTGCACTTTGAGCAGGGCGCCAGTTACGTCTATCGGCTCGAAGGCGATACGCTGCATCGGACGCCGGTGACGGTGGGCACGGTGAACCTGACCGACGTGCAGATTGCAAGCGGTCTGAAGGCGGGCGACAAGGTGGCCCTGAACACCACCAACGGACAGCCTCTGAGCGACGGCGTGCCGGTAGAGGTAGTCCAATAACTCGACGAGGGGATGTGTTTTGCGGGGAGCATTCGGAGCAGCCGGGGTATTCCTTTTTTCCGCAACGCTGTGGGCGTTGCCGCCCGCAGCCACGCAACAGGTGCGCGGGGATCTGAACTTCGGGCGCGCCGATGCGGCGCTGCGAATCCTCGATCCGGCTCTGGCCGAGAACCCCGCGGATGCCGAAGCGCACAACCTGCGCTGCCGGGTGTACTACGAAGAAGAGCAGTGGGACCCGGCCATCGCGGACTGCGAAGCCGCGGTCCAGTTCGCACCCAACAACAGCCAGAATCACCTGTGGCTGGGACGGGCCTACGGCAAGAAAGCCGCGCATGGATCGTTAGTCGCCGCCTATAAGCTGGCGCGCAAAGTGCACACGGAGTTTGAACAGGCGGTGCAGCTGGATCCGCATAATGCCGCGGCGCTTGCGGATCTGGGACAGTTTGATGTGGAGGCGCCCGCGGTCGTGGGCGGCGGGGTGAAGAGCGCGGAGGCGATCCTGCTGCAGCTGCGGAGCGTGGATCCGGTACGCGCCTCGACGCTGCAGGCGGAGATCGCGGAGCAGAAGAAAGACTACGTCTCGGCGGAAGCGGCCTACAAAGCGGCGATCGGACAGGCGCACGATCCGGCCGAAGCGTGGATGGACCTGGCAAATTTTGATCAGCGGCGTGGGCGCGGGGACGACATGCTTGTGGCGGTGCACACCGCCGTCAGTCTGGACCGGACGCACGGTCCGGTTCTGGTGGACGCGGCGAACCTTCTGAACCAGACCGGGCTCGAACGAGAAACGGCGATCGCCTGGCTGCGGGAATATCTGAGTTCTCATGCGGAGTCGGAGGAGGAGCCGGCCTTTGTAGTGCGCGCGCAGCTGGCCAAACTGCTGGCGATGGAAGGCAATCGGCAGGCGGCGCAGGAACAGATGGCGGCTGTTCACGCTCTGGCTTCCGGATATCGCATTCCCCCCGAGTCCACTGCCGCCAGAGCGGGCGAATAAGTACACTCAGAACGATGGGCAAGCGGCGATCGATGCAGAGGCGAAATATTCGGGCAGCGCGCATCCTCTCCGCGGCGTTTTTCTTTTGCCTGCCGCCGGTAATGGCCGCGGCGCAGATTTCTCTTTCCACCGCCGTGGATCTGGCGGAGAAGAACAGCCCCAGTGTCCGCTCCGCCGAGGCGGGTGTTAAACGGGCGATGGGGGGCGTCACCGAAGCGCGCGATGCCTATATCCCTAACTTCGTTTTTGGCGCCAACCCGGGTTACGTCTACGGCTACCCGCTGGGATACCCGTCTCTGTTTCAGGCCAATTCCCAGTCCGTTCTTTTCTCGTTTTCGCAGCCCGACTACATCCGATCCGCGCGGGCGGGGCTGAAGAGCGCGATGTTCAGCCTGAAAAACACCGAGCAGCAGGTGGCGCTGGATGTGGCGCTCGACTATGTTCAGCTGAACCATGATCTGGCGGAGATTGCCGCGCTGGACGAGGAAAAGGGGTACGCGGACAGCCTGGTGCAGGTTGAGGGAGACCGGGTGCGGGCGGGCGTGGATCCGCAGGTAAGCGAGTTGCAGGCGGAGCTGACTTCGGCGCAGGTCGACGAGAAGCGCATCCACCTGGAAAACGATGCCGACGACATGCGGCAGAAGATCGGGGACCTGACCGGCCTGCCGGCCGAGGGCCTGACGACGAAGAGCGCCAGCGTTCCGCCGGTGAACGCTGCAGTTTTCGCAAGCGGCTCCGATCCGCAGTCGGCGGAGGATAACCCGGGCGTGGCCGCCGCTTATGCCAATGCGAAATCAAAGCTCTACAACGCCTGGGGCGACGAACGGCAGAACCTTCGACCGCTGATCACCTTCGGAGCCCAGTACAGCCTCTTCGAGAAGTTTGCGAACTACACCCAGTATTTTCCCAACGGGCTGCAGTACAACAACGCGGCGGTGGGGGTGGTGGTGACGCTTCCGTTCTTCGACGCCACGCGGCGAGCCAGGGCGCGGGAGTCCGCGGCAGACGCGGAGAAGGCCGCGGCGGATGCGGACTCGTCCCGCGATGTTCTGAGCGAGCAGACCTCGGCCATGCGTCATACGCTGCGGGAGCTGGCCGCGCAGCAGAAAGTGAACCAGCTGCAGAGCGAACTGGCACAGACGCAGTTACAGACGATTGAAACGCAGTTCGCCAGCGGCACCGGGTCGCCGAACGCCGCGCCGGTGACGCCGAAAGAGGAGCAGCAGGCGCACATCGAGGAACGGGAGCGCTACGAAGACGTGCTGGACGCGAACTTCTCGCTGCTGAAGGTACAGCTGAATCTGCTGCGCACGACGGGCCAGCTGGACACCTGGCTGCGCTCTGCCGCGGGCGGCCCGCAATCGGCTCCGGCGACGGGCGTAAGCCATTCGATTCAGGAACCTTAACCGGTACGCCGGATAAGGCTTTGCTGACCCGACAGCGAGGGTTCCAGATGGTAGACTAAAAGGAATGCCCATGCCGCTCAAAACACTGTTTCTGAACCCTCCCTCCTTTGAGAATTTTGACGGTGGCGCCAGCTCACGCTGGCCTGCGACCCGCGAGATTGAGTCGTACTGGTATCCGGTCTGGCTGGCGTATCCCGCCGGGATGCTCGAAGGAGCCCGCCTGCTCGACGCCAATCCGCACCACGTCACCTGGGAGCAGGTGAATGAGACTCTCAACGATTACGAATTCCTGGTGGTGTTCACCAGCACGATCGGCTGGTCGGGCGATCAGCAGTGGGCGGAGAAGATCCGTGACACGCATCCGCAGCTGAAGATCTGCTTTGTGGGGCCACCGGTGACGACGGATCCCGACAAGGCGCTGGCGTGCAAGGCGATCGACTTCATCTGCCGGCGGGAATTCGACTTCTCGGTGGTGGAGTTTGCGCAGGGCAAGCCGCTGGAGGAGATTCTCGGCATCAGCTACCGCAGGAACGGGCAGATTGTGCATAATCCCGACCGGCCGCAGGTGGAGAACCTGGATGCGCTGCCGTGGGTAACCGACATTTACAAGCGCGATCTGGATGTGACGAAGTACAACGTGCCGTTTCTGCTGCATCCCTATGTGGCGCTCTACTCGACGCGCGGCTGTCCGGCGCAGTGCACCTTCTGCCTGTGGCCGCAGACACTGAGCGGACATGCGTGGCGGAAGCGCTCCACCGATGACGTGGCCGCCGAGATGGCCCATGCCAAAGAGCTGTGGCCGAACGTAAAGGAATTTTTCTTCGACGACGACACGTTCAACATCCAGAAGGCGCGCACCATCGAACTGTGCAGCAAGCTGAAGCCGCTGGGGCTGACGTGGTCGAGCACGTCGCGGGTGACGACCGATTACGAAACCCTCAAGGCCATGCGGGAGGCGGGCTGCCGGCTGCTGATCGTCGGCTTCGAGTCCGGCGATCCGCAGATCCTGAAGAACATCAAGAAGGGCGCCACGGTGGAGCGGGCGCGGGACTTCGCGCGCGACTGCCACAAGCTGGGGCTGACCATTCACGGCGACTTCATCCTCGGGCTGCCGGGAGAGACGAAGGAATCGATCCGCAACACGATCAACTTCGCCAAGACGCTGGACGTGGAGACCATTCAGGTTTCGATCGCGCATGCCTTCCCGGGCACGGAGCTTTATGACTATGCGCGGGCAAACAACTTCATCACCAACGAAAACCACATGAGCGATGCGGGCGGGCACCAGCTGGCACACATCGAATACCCCGGCCTGCCGGCGGAGTATGTGCTGGAGATGGTGAACCGCTTCTACGACGAGTACTTCTTCCGGCCGAAGGCTGCGTGGCGCGTGGTGAGCAAAGCCATCGCCAATCGCGATCTGAAGCGGCTGTACATCGAGTCGAAGTCGTTCCTGAAGCTGCGTGCGGAGCGGAACAAGATGGTGAAGGAATCGAAGGCGCAGAAGAGCGCAGAGCCGGTCAACGCTCAGGTCTGAGTGGCCAGGCTACAGCGGACAGAAGACAAGGTGCGGGCTGCGGCTCGCACCTTGTCTTCTGCGGGAACATCTTCGATCGGAGAGACACTGTCGGGTGAGCTTTCCATCCTGTTCGTAAACTGGACATGAGCGGCGCCGCTTTCCTTCGATGATGCATTCGACGATGACATTTCGCCGGTACCTGGTGCTGGCCGCGGTGACGCTGACTTCGGCGTTCGGCGACACGTTGCTGTCGCGCGGCATGAAGCTGATTGGGCCGGTTTCCCTGCATCACCCCGCCGAGCTGATTCACGCCGTTTTTTCCCCCTGGGTGGCGTCGGGCATCGTTTTGCTGATCGGCTTTTTCGCGTCGTATATGGCGTCGCTTTCGTGGGCGGACCTGACGTACGTGCTGCCAGCCAGTTCGCTGGGCTACGTCATCATGACGCTGCTGGCGCGCTTCTGGCTGCACGAGCACGTCTCGCCTCTGCGCTGGCTGGGGATTGTGTGCATCACGGCGGGCGTCGGTTTCGTGACGCGGGGCCCGGCGCGGACCGACAGCCGCACGCAGCCGCCGAACCTGCGCGAGGAGCCGGTTGCCGTGGCACAGGAAGAGGCGCGTCTATGATGCCGGGGCACATGAGCCATGCCGCGCTGGCCACCTCCGGCATGATTGCGGCGGTGGTGGTGACGGCGACAGCCGGCGATATTCTCACCGCCTCAGCCATGCGGCAGGTCGGGGATCTGGATCATATTCGGGCGGAACGCGGCCTGGTCGGCGCGATTGGAGCGGTGTTGCGCAATGGACGCTTCGGGCTGGGCGTGGTGTGCCTGGCGCTGAGCTTCTTCTCGCTGCTCTACGCCTTCAGCCATCGCGACCTGAGCCTGATCGGGCCGGCGGCCACTTCCCTCACCTTCGTGACCAACGCGCTGGCGGCGAAGTTCTTCCTGCATGAAAACGTGGACCGGCGGCGGTGGATGGCGGCGATTTGTGTGTGCGTGGGCGTGGCGCTGGTGGCGCTGTAGGGCGAGCCTCACCACAGGGAGCACGGAGAAATTCGCAAATTGTAAGCGCTGGTGGCGGCGGGTAGGATCGAACTACCGACCTTGGGGTTATGAATCCCACGCTCTAACCATCTGAGCTACGCCGCCGTGAGGGGATGCAGTTCTCATCATACGAATCGCTGCGGCTGACGGTCAATGGTTCTCGCGGGCCGGGCACCGAGGGGCGGCGGCTCTGCGCAAAACCGATTTTTCGCAGTCTCAGCGTGCGCCCCGGCCTGTACGCCTCCTGGGCTCCGGAGTACACTGCCGAGGGCGATCTTTGCCCACACCTTAAGAAGAGACACCCCTGGCCATGATGCGTTCTTTTGTTGCGACAGGCCTTCTCTTTGGCGCGCTGTTGACGGTCGGCGGCGCCCTGGCACAGGATTCGAACGCAAAACCAATCGTGCTGGAGCGCCGCGACGCCACCGTGACGCTGGAGGCCTACGCGCCGAATATTGTGCGCATCACGCTGAGCCTCAACAAGGACGCGGCGCTGGCCGGGCCGGGGTACGGCGTCAGCGCGAAGCCCGATGACGCAGGCTGGAGCTACACGCACACGGACACGACCGACACCTTCCGGTCGGACCGGATGACGGTTGCGATGCCGGTGCCGCATTACGGGGCGAACCGTTCCAAATACACCTGCGACACCTGCCAGTACTTTTCGGGGTCGACGCCGCCGGTGCCGCTGACAGTGAACAGCACGGACGGGACGACGCTGCTGAAGCTGGACGGCTGGTCCATGTCCGTCCCCAACCACAAGGACGGCAATGCTGAGGTGCTGAACGAGGTAAAGCCCTCGATCGCCTACGATCATTACGATCCACGACCGGCGGATGCAGGGTATTTCCAGGTGGGCGCGACGTTTGCCTCGCCCGACGATGAGCACTACTACGGGCTGGGCGAAAATCAGCAGGGGTATCTGGATCATCGCGGGCATCCGATCCGGTGCTGGAACGATTACGATGCGCCCGCGGCTCCGACGTTTTGTGTGCCGTTTCTGGTCACGAATAAGGGCTACGCGGTGCTGTGGGACAATCCCTCGAAGACGACGATTGAGCCGGGGTTTAACGAGCAGACGCGATGGATTTCGCAGGTGGGCGATCGCGTCTCATTCTTCGTGATCGCGGGCGGGACGACCGATGAGCTGTACGAGGGCTATCGGCGGCTGACGGGCGACACGCCGATGCTGCCCAGGGCAGCGTACGGGTATATCCAGTGCAAGCAGCGGTATTCGAGCCAGGCCGAGGTGATGGCGGTGGCGAACGGCTATCGCGAGCGGCACCTGCCGCTGGATGTGATCGTGGTGGACTGGTTCTACTACACGAATATGGGGCAGATGGATTTCGATCCGCGGAACTGGCCCGATCCAAAGGCGATGAATGACAAGCTGCACGCGATGGGGATCCAGACGATGATCAGCGTGTGGCCGCGATTTGTGCCGACGGACCGCTTCTACAGGGAAATTGCCGAGCACGGGTGGTTCGAGCATCTGGCGGATGGGACGCCGACCAATGGCCTTCCCTATGACAAGGCGGGATCGGACATCGACACGACGAATCCGGCGGCGGCTCAGTGGTACTGGGACACGATCAAAGACAACATCCTGAGCAAGGGGTTCGACTCGCTGTGGGCCGATGAGACGGAGCCCGATCTGCCGCCGAACGGCAGCTACTTTCATATCGGGCCGGGGACGGAGTACTTCAACGTCTATCCGCTGTTTCACACGGGCGCGCTGTACGACGGGTTTCGACGGGATGAGACGGATCGGCGGGCGCTGATCCTGTCGCGGGACGGCTATCTGGGCGTGCAGCACAACGGGACCATCGTGTGGTCGTCAGACATTTATCCCACGTGGGATACGCTGCGGCGGCAGGTACCGACGGGGCTCGACGTGACAGCTTCAGGCCTGGCTTACTGGAGCAACGACACAGGGGGATGGCAGGGACTGCCGGCGGTGCATCATCCGGAGCATCCGCCGCTGCTGGATCCATCGGACGCTCGGGCGAATGTGGGCGGGGATGACGATTATCCGGAGTTGTATACGCGGTGGTTTGAGTACGCTGCGTTTTTGCCCATTATGCGGACGCATGGGACGCGGAAGTCCAACGAGGTGTGGTCGTACGGGAAGCAGGCGGAGCCGATCCTCGAGAAGTATCTGAAGCTGCGCTACACGCTGATGCCGTACATCTACTCGCTGGGGTGGCGGACGCATGAGACGGGGGCGCCGATTATGCGGGCGCTGTTCATGGATTTCCCGAACGATCCGAAGGTGGCGGAGATTGGGGATGAATATATGTTCGGGCCGGCGTTCCTGGTGGCTCCGGTGACCGAGCAGGGGCAGACGACGAAGGCAGTTTATCTGCCGGCGGGGACGAACTGGTACAACTACTGGACGCATGAGCGGGTGCACGGCGGGCAGACCGTCGACGTAGCGGCGCCGATCGACAAGATGCCGTTGTTTGTGCGGGCGGGATCGATTGTTCCGCTGGGGAGCAGGGTGGAGAGCACGGTGGAGAAGCAGACGATTATGAAGGTGGAAGTGTGGCCGGGGGCGGATGCCGACTTTACGCTCTACCAGGACGATGGGAAGACGTATGCCTATGAAAAGGGCGATGATGCGATCACGCGTCTGCACTGGGACGATGCGGCGGGGAAGCTGACGCATTCCGGGGCGGCGGCGTGGACGGGGGGCGACAGCCAGGTGGTCGAGGTGGTGCGGTAAAAAAAGGGGGTGTACCCCCCCGGTGGGGGTCTCCGGCAACCTGTCTCGAATCAAGCGAGTACGGGAGTTGGCGAGATCGACAACTCCGCTATCTTCTTGCAGGGATTGAAGTCCCCGGGAAGATTATTGCCTGATCGCCGGGTCAGTTCGCGAATTTGTTGATGAGGGTAATTGCCGCAACGATCAGAAGCACCGCCGCAACCAGGCCCGTAATTGTGATTGCTCCCAGACTCATAACCTCTCCTGTACCGTTCGCCTTGTGTGGCGAACGATCCAGGATAGATGGAAGCGCGGTTCGGCTCAGTGACGGCGGTCACGAAAAGCCAGGAAACAGGTTACGGGTTACAGGTTGCAGGGAGCGCGTTCAGTCGGACCAGGGGGTGGGGTGGCGTTCCCAGCGGTGGGGGCGCAGCTTTTGGATGAGGGCAGCGTCGAGGGGGCCGGCGTCGCTGAGGGCGAGATTGCCGCGGACGTGCTCTTCTTTGCGCATGCCGGCGATGATGGTGCTGACGGTGGGGTCGGCGAGGATGAAACGGAGAGCGGCGTCGGGAAGAGAGAGGCCGGCGGGGAGATCCGCGCGGAGACGGTCGACGCGATCCATGGTCTCGTTGAGATTTTTTGGATTGAAGTAGCCGCGGCGCCAGTCGCCTTCGGGGAAAGTCGTTTCGCGGGACATCTTGCCGCCGAGGGAGCCTTCATCGAGGGGGACGCGGGCGATGACGCCGACGTTCAGCTCGCGGCAAAGCGGGAAGAGCTCGTCCTCGGGATTCTGATCGAAGAGGTTGTAGATGACCTGCACGCAATCGACGAGGCCGGTGCGCAGCGCCTTGAGACCGTTGGCGGGCTCCCAGCGATTGATGCTGAGGCCGAAGGCGTGGATGACGCGGCCGTGCTTCAGCCTCTCGACGGTCGAGCGGAACTCCCGGCAGTCGGTCCAGGAGTCGTCCCAGACATGGAACTGGAGGAGGTCGATGGTGTCGACGCCGAGTGCGTGGCGGATCTTGTCGGCGTATTCGAAGACGTGATCCACGGGGAAGACATCGTTGTAATCGTAGGTGGGGAGCGCCGGCCAGCGGAGGTTCTTCGGAGGAATCTTGGAGGCGGAGTAGAGGCGCTTGCCGGGATTGGCAGCGAGGATTTTGCCGAGGAAGGTGTCGCTCTTCCCTTCTCCATAGGCCCAGGCGGTGTCAAAGAAATTGCAGCCGAGATCGACGGCGAGCTGCAGGGTGCGGAGGGATTCGGAGTCGTCGGAGCCGCTCCAGCCGCTCATGCCCCAGAGGCCGCAGGCCATTTCGGAGACGGAAAAACCGGTTCTGCCCAGAGTGCGAAAACGCATAACACCTCGCTACGGATAAGTTCTGTCTCTTCCGTTATAACGCGTCGGCCGGGGTCGCGGGGTCCCCGTGCGAAGGCCGGGGGTTGGTTGCCCTGCCGAGTCCTAACGTTTTAGTTGACAAGCCGTGCTTCGCGGCTCTATTGTCCTAAGTTGTTAGGAGACTCCTGGAAATGAAGCGAACGAAAAAGGCGGCGCTCACGGCTCTGGAGCTGCGGATTATGCAGGTGATCTGGAAGCGGGGCGCGAGCAATGTGAGCGAGGTGCAGGGCGAGATGGAGCCGCCGCTGGCCTACACGACGGTACAGACGATGCTGAACATCCTGGAGCGCAAGGGGCGGCTAAAGCGCGAGCTGGAGGGCCGGGCGTATGTCTACTCGGCGCGGGTGAGCGAGCAGAAGGCGCTGGGGCAGGGGGTCCGCGACCTGATCGACCGGATGTTCGGCGGATCGAGCGAGGCGCTGGTGATGAGCCTGCTGAAGAACGGGCAGATCGATACGGCGAAACTGGCCGAGCTGACCGAGCGCTTCAGCCGGGAGGAAGAGGAGGAATCATGAGCGGCTTCGAAGGGTGGGTGCTCACGTACCTGGTGAATTCCGTCTGGCAGATTCCGCTTTTGCTGGGCGCGGGATGGGTCGCGGCACGAGCGCTGCGGCCTCTGGGGCCCGGAGCGGAGCACAAGGTATGGGCAGGGGTGTTGCTCGGCGAAGCTCTGCTGCCGGCGACTTCCCTGCTTCCGCCTGCATGGCTGCGGACAAGACTGCCGTGGGCTGGAGCGGAGGCCGGCGGTTTGGGGCATGTCTCGGTGACGATGGGGGCTGGGACGGTTGCGGGCGGCGCCCATCTGTCGCTGAACCTGTGGCTGATTGCGGCGCTGGGGTATGGCGGGGTGACGGCCTGGTTTGCGCTGCGGTTTCTCTGGCGGTGGACGCGATTGTCGGCGCTGCGACGGGAATCGGCGGTGGTGGAGCCTGAGGGCGAGGCTGCAGAGCCGTGGGCGCGCTGCGCGGAGAGATTCGGCGTCGGCGCGATCGCTCTGGCTGCTTCGCCGCGCATCTTCGGCCCGGTGACGATGGGATTCTTCAGGAAAACGATCCTCCTGCCGCCAGGAATGCCGGCGCGCGTCGGGGAGGCGGAGTGGAGCACGGTGATGGCGCACGAATTCGCGCACATTCGCCGGAACGATTTTTTGAAGAACCTGGTGTATGAGGCGCTGACGGTGCCCGTGAGCTATCACCCGCTGGTAGCGTTCACGCGCGAGCGCGTAACGGCCAGCCGGGAGATGGTGTGCGATCGGATGGCGGCGGAGATGACGGGAACCGCCCAATACGCGCGTTCCCTGCTGCGGCTGGCTGCGGCGCTGAGCGGGGCGGCGCCAGGGCGCGTGCCGCATGCGCTGGGAATTTTCGATACCAAACTACTGGAGAGGAGACTTATGCAACTGACGGAGAAGCGGAAAGAGGTGCGTGGGATGCGGCGCTGGGCAATCCTTGGGGCCTGCGCTGTATTGGGCGCCGCGACGTGCGGCTCGGCATTGGCACTGCGCATGGATGTGAACGGCGGCGCCGGAACGGTTGATAACAAGGCTCCTGTACAGCCGACGGGACCGATCGCGGTGAAGAGCGGCATTATGGCTGGGCAAAGGATCGGCGGCCCGATGCCTGTCTATCCGAAGGCGGCAAAGAAGGCACGGATTCAGGGGACGGTGATCCTCGACGTCGTGATCGGAAAAGATGGGAGCGTAACGGAGCTTTCAGTGGCTTCGGGGCCGAAGGAACTGCGGCAGTCGGCGCAGGACGCGGTGCACGACTGGAAGTACAAGCCGTTTCTGCTGAATGGAGATCCCACGGCCGTGAAGACGACCGTTCACGTCGTGTATTCACTGGAGAAGTAACGGCGAAGCCAGCGGTGGGGGCGGAGGCGCGGGCCCTCGCGCTTCCGCCCCGTACCGCGAGCAGATCTCTGAGACCCGTTTTCAGGCGTCGCGGCGGATGGCGGCGAGTTCAAAGGAGCGGCGGCGCACGAAGCCGAGGCTTTGGTAGATGCGGATGGCCGACTCGTTGCTCGCGAGCGCATGCAGGAAAGGCATGCGACCGGCCTGGAGGATCTCTTCCATCACCCGCGACATGAGATGGCGGGCGTAGCCGCGACCGCGGGCGTCGGGGTGGGTGCAGACACCGCTGACCTCGATGGCGCCGGGGACATGAAGGCGTTTGCCGGCCATGGCCAGCAGACGGCCCGACTGCAGCACACCGTAAAACGTTCCCAGCTCCAGCGTGCGCAACTGAAAGGGTCCTGGCTCGGTGAGGTGGGCGAGCTCAACCATGGCCGGTGCGTCGGATGCGGTGAGGCGGCGCAGCTCGACGCCCGGCAAATCCGCGGGAGGCAGAGGACGGGGCTGCGGGGCGATCATCTGATCGATATCGCCGCCGCGCAGGAGCGTCCAGCCGTCGTGCAGCTGGAGGGGCTCCTGCAGAAAGAGACCGACGGCGCCGCCGGGACCGGCGAGGCGAGCCAGCGAGGCATAGCTTTGGGATGACTGCGCGGAGAGCCCGCTGAGGGGGCCGATGTCGGGCGGGTAGCGGCGCGCGTGGCCGTCGCCGAGGGCGAGCGGGGCGTGATCCGTGGTGAGCGCGGTCCAGATGGGGTTGTCGAGGCGCTCGGCGAGCTGCTGATCGATATCCTGCGGAGTGGGCATGGTCGTTCGATGAAGGGGCACGATGCAATGACGGCCGGGCGGCGGCGGTTACATGGCGGTCCGCCACCAGGGGGACTTCTCCATAGTAATGAAGCCGGTCTTGCCGCCGCGAGCCAGCCACAGATCGTAATCCTGATTGGGCACGAAGGTGGAGCAGGGGGGCCAGGTATTGTCGGTGCGGAGGGTGGTGGGGCCATCGGGTCCGGCGAGCACGACTTCGCCGTTGCCGCAGGAGACGACTTTTTGTTTGGTCAGGCGAAAGGTGGCGCCGCGGGGGCGCACGTCCTGGGCGACGTCGTTGGCGTACTTGGTCAGGAAGAGGGTCCCGACGATCAGGACCGTCCACATCAGGATCTTCTTCATAGGCGGGCGGGCCAGCCCGGTGCTCCGGGAATCCCTCTTATTCTGTCATCCCCCGACGATCGGGAACAATAGTCCAGCGGAGCGAGGGAGGTGGGTACTTTCGTGGGAGGGCGCGATCAACGGGGCCGCAGCGTCTGATAGCGGGCGATGGTGGCGCCGAGGGCGGCGCCGGCGAAGACATCCGAGGGGAAATGGGCCAGGGTACTGACGCGGGAGAGGCTGACCACGGTGGCAAAGCCGTACACGGCCCAGGGCACCCAGCGATGGCGGCGGTAGCGCATGGCGACGACGGTGGCGATGGAGAAGGCGGCGGTCGCGTGGCCGGAGGGAAAGCCGCTGCCGGAGATGGGCGATTCTTTGGAACTGAAGAAGGTGCCGGTAAACGGGGTGCCGGCGGGGACGTTGACGGGCCTTTCGCGGCGGGTAATGGCCTTGAGGGCCACGTCGACGACTGCGCTGTCGCCATAGGCATCGGCGGCGAGCAAAGCGGTGCCGACCTGGCAGGAATCATGGCGGAGATATCCGGCGGCGAGGAGGGACACGGGAAGCGCCGCAATCTCTCCGGCAGCGATGCTGGGATCGAAGACGTCATTCACGTCGTCGAGCTGGCCCTGGTGCTTGCTGAAATACGGCATGGAGTGGGGATCGGCGTAGAGCAGGCCGATGGTGCCTCCGGCAATTGCCAGAGTGGGCACCCAGTCGCGGCCTTTCGCCAGCTGGACGGGAAAGAGCCATATCTCCTTTTGGTCATGGAGGAAGTCGGTGGGGAGGGACCGCCAGGTTTCGGTGCGCTGCACGGCGGATTGGCCGGGAGGGTCCTGAGCGATTTGCGGGGAGGGGCTGTCGGGCAGGGGGTTCGCGGGATCCTGCGCATGCAGC
The DNA here is from genome assembly GCA_036269135.1 of Acidobacteriaceae bacterium. Taxonomy (GTDB): domain Bacteria; phylum Acidobacteriota; class Terriglobia; order Terriglobales; family Acidobacteriaceae; genus Palsa-343. Next base: position 891 of record DATASQ010000065.1, on the reverse strand, counting down.
CAGGGCCGACCGGGGCTGAACAGCAGACCGAGGAGCATCAAGGGACTCAACGTCTTCAGGGCGTTCATCGAGGCATTGGATGCAGAGTGCCGGGGGAGAGGGGCAAGATCGAGAAGGGATGACGGCGCGTTCAGAAAGGAAAACGGGTCTCGTCGTGAGGGCGAGACCCGTGGGAGTTTGCGCCGGGATTAATTGCTGTTGGAGTCGTCGCGGCGGTGCAGCGTCGGGCGATCGTTGCCGTCGTCTTCGGTGGTGCTGGCACGGCGGAGGGTCGGCTTGCCTTTACGGTTGTCGATGAGGCGGCGCTTGTTCTCAATGCGGGCCAGACGGGCTTTGACGTCGTTGAACTCCGAGGTGGTGACGAGGTACTCGTCGCGCGGGGGCAGAATGGTGGCGATCTCCTCTTCGGACTTCTCGATGCGGTCGGGGGTCTGGGGGTGATCCTCAAAGACCTTGGCGACAATGCCGGGCTTTTGTTTTTCCAGGTTTTCGATTTTCTCGAAGAACGCGACGAAGGCCTGCGGATCGTAGCCGGCGCGGTACATGTACTGGATGCCGAGGTAGTCGGCCTGGGCCTCGAACTCGCGGGAGAATTCGAGGAAGGTGACGGGGATCATGAGCTGGGCGGCTTCGTAGATGCCGTAGCCGGTCCAGCTATAGCCGGTCATCATAATGAGCGGGACCATGCCGATCTGGGCGTAGTTGAGGCGCGTCATCTCGCGGGCGGCATGGTGGGCACAGACGTGGGCGGTTTCGTGAGCCATGACGCCGGCCAGCTCGGCTTCTTCATCGGCGGCGAGAACGAGGCCGGAGTTCACAAAGAAAAATCCGCCCGGCAGGGCAAAGGCGTTGATCTCGTCGGTGTCGATGACCTTGATGGTGAAGGGGACT
>DATASQ010000064.1:0-20538 GCA_036269135.1 Acidobacteriaceae bacterium | reverse complement strand
GGACCGATTCGGAAGGGCAAACCCTTCTGCCTCCCACTCCCCACTCCCCACTCCCCACTCCCCACTCCCGACTCCCGACTCCCCACTCCCCACTCCCGACTCCCTCCCGCAGCCCCCTAAGCGCCGGACCGCCGATTCTTATTCACAATCCCCGCCAAAATAATCAGAAACGCAAACGCCCGCACCAAAAAAACCCACGGACTCGCCTCGCTCGGATGCGCGAAGAAGATCCGGAATCCCCGGTTCACCCCCTCGATCGCAAACGCCAGCGCGAAAGCAAGAAAAAGCGAATCGTGCGTGTCCCTCCAGAAACGGAGAAAGAAGATCCCCGCGACCAGCGATGAAGTCGCGATGACCCCGAGCAGGAAGCCTTCCAGCAGAGGTGAGTAGGTCATTGCTGGCCCTCCCAAATCAGCCCGTAGAGCAACAGGACCATCGCGATCGCCGCCGTGATCAGCCGCAGCAGGTACAGGTCGACATGGGGCAACAGCACCAGATCGACAAAAACCAGCAGATTGGAGATCGCCAGCCCGCAAAAACAGATGGCGCTCCACAGCAGCAGCCGCTTGCGCACGGCCCCGTAGGCGCGGAACAGAAGAACGCCGCAGGCCAGCGTGACCAGGAATCCGAAAATGTAAACAGCCGGAGCGATCGCGTTCATGGCTTGTCTTTCTTGAACCGGAAGGCGCGGGCAAACTCCCGCACCGCCGGCGAGGCTTTCGAATGGATCATGTTGGAGACCCGCACCAGTTCGCGCCGATAAATCCGGTCCAGTTCCTCCATCAGGTGGTCGCCGCTGAAATTCGGGTTATAAAAGCAGCCCGCGAACGTCATCAACACCAGCTCCCGCTGCTGCAGATCCTGCAGGATTTCCCGAGTGCGGTCGAGCGGGATGAACAGATACGCGGCCACGTCTTCCACCGGCCACTGTTTGGGACGGCTGTTCCACAGAAGCAGCAACGCTTCGAGATGCGGCACGCTGTCGATCTCGCTCAGAATGAACCGATCGACCTCAGCCCGCTGCGAATTGGATTCTTCCATGGCCGGAGACATAGTGCCCACTGGGGCCGGACGCGGGGAAGTTTGCGGATCGCAGTAAGATGCCGCGCCCTGCGCGAACGTTGGCTCTCCGCGCAGTCTCCGCTGCAGATTACTCCGCTTTCCCCAGCGACCGAATGAGCCAGTCTACATAGTCGGCGTGCCCCGCAACCGCGCTAAACACCAGGACCTCAGGAATCTCGTAAGAATGTGCCGCCCGCAGCGCCGATTCCGCCTGCTCCAGCAAGCCGGCACTGGTCTTGATCAGCAGCAGCACCTCGCTCGCTCTCTCGATCCTGCCCTCCCAGCGATACACCGACGTGATCTTCGGCACGACGTTCACGCACGCCGCCAGCCGCTGCTCCACCAGCGCGCGGCCGATCCGCTCCCCCTCCTCCTCCGAGCCGGCGGTGGACAGAATCACGCGAATTTCAGGTGCCGGTACTATCATCGTTGCGGACCCGATGCGTCTGCGCTCCAGGCTCCCAGCATCATACGGCCAATAACGACAAGGAAAGAAACATGACCGCCGAAATCAAGTTCGGAACCTCCGGTTGGCGCGCCATCGTCGCGGACGACTTCACCCTCGGCAACATTCGGCGCGCGGTGTCCGGCATCGCGCAGTACGTCGCGTCGCAGTCCGGACCGAAAACCGTCCTGGTCGGCCGCGATCCCCGTTTCCTCGGCGAGATGTTTGTTGCCGAAGCGGCCCGCATCCTCGCTGCCCACGGCGTCAGGCCCATCGTCATTCCCGATCCCGCGCCCACCCCCGCCATTGCCTACGCCGTGCGCCGGCTCAAAACCGGCGGCTCCATCAACTTCACCGCCTCCCACAATCCCCCCGAGTACAACGGCATCAAGTACTCCACGCCGGATGGCGCCCCCGCCCTGCCCGAAGTCACCCAGCAGATCGAAGCCAACATCCGCGCGCTCGGCGACACCGTGGCCGCAGCTCCCGATAACGGCGCAAAGTTCGACGAAGCCGACGTCAAGCCCGACTACCTCAAGCGCCTCGCCGAGCTCATCGACTTCAAAGCCATCAAAAAATCCGGCCTCAAGGTCGTCTTCGATCCCTTCTGGGGAGCCGGCCGCGGCTACAGCTGCCATATCCTCCGCGAGCACGGCGTAGAAACCGCCACCGTCCACGACTATCGCGACGTCCTCTTCGGCGGCCACGCCCCCGAGCCCGACGACCCCCTCCTCGGTGACTGCAAAAAGAAGATGAAGGAGACCGGCGCCGCCATCGGCATTGCCACCGACGGCGATGCCGACCGCTTCGGCGTCGTCGACGCCGACGGCGCCTTCGTCCAGCCCAACTACATCATCGCCCTCCTCTTCGATTACCTCGTCGAAACCCGCGGCTGGAAGAACGGCGTCGCCAAATCCGTCGCCACCACCAACCTCGTCAACGCCCTCGCCGACGAGAAAAAGATTCCCCTCTACGAAACCCCCGTCGGCTTCAAATACATCGGCGAGCTCATCAATGAGGACAAAATCGTCATCGGCGGCGAAGAAAGCGCCGGCCTCACCATCCGCGGCCACGTTCCCGAGAAAGACGGCATCATCGCCGGCCTGCTCGCCACCGAAATGGTCGCCGTCCGCGGCAAAAGTCTGGGCGAGCAGCTGCGCGCGCTCTTCGCCAGGGTTGGCTCCTTTTATCCCCATCGCGAGAATTTCCGCCTGACCCCCGAGGTCAAGCGATCATTCACTGAGAAGATAAAGACGGACCCGTCCGAAGTGGGCGGCCGCAAGGTCACCCAGGTCGTCCGGACCGACGGTTTAAAGCTGATCCTCCAGGATGGTTCCTGGGTCTGCTACCGGCTCAGCGGCACCGAGCCGGTCGTGCGCGTTTATTCCGAAGCGCGCCGCGAGAGCGACCTCGGCCCCCTCAGCGAGGCAGCTAAAAACTGGGTCATGCACTAAAGGCGGAGCAGGTGAGAGCCGACCAGCGCCAATCCGGATTCCCCCAACGCGTCGCGGCCGCGCTCTATCGCATGCGCCGCCGCCTCGCCACCGCGGTCGTGGTCGTCGCCGCCCTCTTCTTCGGCTATCACGCCATCTTTGGCGAGAACGGCGTCAACGTCTACGAGCAGCGCCGCGCCGAAGACACAGCCATCCGCAAGCACATCGGCGAGCTCCAGCAGGAGAACGCGAAAATCCAGCAGCAGGTCAAAGCCCTCAAAACCGATCCCGACGCCATCGAGCACGAAGCCCGCGAGCGCCTCCACTACGCCCGCCCCGGCGAGGTCATCTGGACCGAAGACGGCGCCCCCGCCCCATCCACTCTGCAGGACCCGCCCAGGCCCGCCAGGAAGTAACCTCCCCAACGAACAATTCTCCGGGCTCTCTGTGTCCTCCGGGTCGCGCTTCGGATCTCACTCTTTCCACGCCCCCAGCTCCCGCCGCAGCACCACCAGCTGGCCCACGTGATAGCTCGTATGCTGTCCCGCCAGCAGAACCTCCCGCAGCAGCGTCTGCCCCTCGCCCCACGGAATCTCCGCATACAAATTCGACTCCGGATCCCCCACCAGCTTCTCGAAATCCGCCAGGTCCTTCTTCACCGCGCGCACCGCCGCATCCCACGCATCCTTGTCCGCAGGCGCCGCCTCCTTCGGCCAGTAATCGTCCGGCCACTTGAGCCCGACATAGTTGGAGTTCGTCGAGAAGTCCAGCAAATCATGCAGCGCCAGACGAATGTGCTCCAGCAGTTGCCATGCCGAATGCGGCATTCCCTTCAGCGTCTTCCCCCGCAGCTCGGCAGGAAAGTCATCGACGACGGTCTTCAATTCGGCGTGAGCGCTGCCGCCCCGCAAAAATTCCACCAGTTGTTTGCGCAGCGCGCGATCTTCATTGTTGGCCATCCCAGGCTCCTTATGCCTTGGGATGCCTCTCCACGCGAAGCTGATTCTTTAACAGTGCGCCTGGCTCCCAGCTCCCAGCTACCGGCTCCTGCCTACGGTGTCGCCAGCTCCGCCTCGCGCTTTTCCGCGAACACGTTCCCCATGCGGCGAATCTGCGCTCCCACCCCCCGCAGCTTTTCCTCAATGTGCTCGTAGCCGCGATCGATGTTGTACACCCGGTCCAGAATCGACTCCCCATCCGCCACCAGCGCCGCCAGCACCAGCGATGCCGACGCCCGCAGGTCCGAACACATCACCGCGGCTGCCGACAACGGCGACTTCCCCCGCACCGTCGCCGTCCGTCCGTCCACGCGAATATTCGCGCCCATCCGCACCAGCTCCTGCACGTGCATGAAGCGGTTCTCGAAAATGTTTTCCTTCACCACCGACGTGCCCTCGGCCTGGGTGGCCAGCGCCATAAACTGCGCCTGCATGTCGGTCGGAAAGCCCGGATACTCCTCCGTGGAAATATCGGCGGCCTTCAGCGCGCCTGCGCTGTGTACGCGAATCTGATCCGCCCCTTCCACATCGATCCGCACCCCCATCGCCTGCAGCTTGCCGATCAGCGCGCCGAGGTGTGCCGGGTTGCAGTGCGCAACGCGCAGATCGCCGCCCGTGATCGCCCCCGCAATGAGAAAAGTGCCGGCCTCGATCCGGTCGGGATTGATGCGGTGCTTCGCCCCATGCAGCTTGGCCACCCCCTCGACGCGAATGGTGGACGTCCCCGCGCCATGAATCTTCGCGCCCATCGCGGTGAGCAGCGCGGCCAGGTCCGTGACCTCGGGCTCCCGCGCGCAGTTCTCCATCACGGTCTCGCCCTCGGCCAGCACCGCGGCCATCAGAACATCTTCCGTCCCCGTCACCGTGATCTTCTCGAACAAAACGTGCGCCCCGCGCAGCCGATCCGCCCGGGCTTCGATGTACCCGTGCTCGTACGTGATCTTCGCGCCCAGCATCTCCAGGCTCCTGGTGTGCAGATCGATGGGTCGCGCCCCAATCGCGCATCCGCCCGGCATAGAGACGCGCGCGACGCCGCACCGCGCCACCAGCGGACCCAGCACCAGCGACGAAGCGCGCATGGTCTTCACGATCTCGTACGGCGCCTCAGGATTGGGCAGCGTCCGGCAGCTGATGGTGGTGCGATGCTGCGCGCGCCCGTAGCCCAGCTCCACCTCCGCGCCCATCGAGGTGAGCAGCTTGCGCTCCGTCTCAATATCGCGCACCTGCGGAATGTTCTCGAGAACCACCTCGTCCTCAGTCAGGATCGCCGCCGCCATGCAGGGCAGTGCCGAGTTCTTGGAGCCGCTGACCCGCATCGTGCCAAGGAGAGGATTCCCACCGCGAATGACGAATTTATCCATAGCCGTGGGTCTAGTGTAATGCGAGGCGGGAGAGAGAGTTCGGAGTTCGGCGTGTAGAGGTTGGGCAAGGCTAAAGATCAATATCGTAAGGTCAGTCACCTCCTGAGCTCAGCACTTTCGGGGAAAAGAAGAATCACGCGGCAAATTTTACTTCGTCCCAACGACCACTCGAAGCGTAGCGTGCGGGTCGGGGGCCGAGCCGGGAGCGGCAAGTAAGAAATTGCCGAACTCCTTGTTCAGCGGGAGCATGTCGGCAAACGGACCAGAGAAGTAAAAGTCAGCCTGGCGGAATAGCTTGTAGAAAACCATCGCTACCTCGTGCGGAACGCCGTCTTCCCCCCCGGCATATTCGAGTCGAATGCCGTGTAGGCTTCCGCCCACGGGCCCAACCCAATAGGTTTTGAATTTCGCTTGCTGAACAGCCCAGGCAATCTCTCCGGCCAAGAGGTCGGATTCTGGGTTTCCTTGGTAGACAACAAATTCAATTGTTTGGGGAGGGATCTTTCGAAGCTTACCCGCGAGGTCTAGCTGTTGTTGATGGGCGAGGGTCCGTGGGGCCAGCCTCGCCTCAATCTGGAGCCTTGCGCTCTTCTCCTGTTCCAGTTGCTCCTGAAGAGCCAGGTTTCCACGCATGATCCTTGCTTTGTCGAGTGCAGCCCGCTGCGCAGTTGCATTCGCTAGCGCGGCATTACTTTTCGCGAGTCCAGCCTCCTGCTGGGCTCTAGCCGCTTCTTGGTTGGCTCTCGCAATCTCAACCTTAGCGCTCATTTCGTATGCCTTAAGGCTGTCATCCTTCAGACGACCCACCAAGCTGCCGTAGTAGATTGCACCGAAGCTTCCCACCACACAAATACCGGCAGAAATGCAGGCGAGCACTTCAGAGAGCAGGAAATGCTTTACGTGCCGCCCCGCAGCGACAGCACGGGTCTCATAAACAACCCACCCAGCTGTCAGTGCCGTAAAAATGGCACCAGCTAAATAGACTATGTTTGAGACATCAAGCCAACGTGTTGCGGAACCAAGCGATTCAATGAGAATGGCCATACCATTCCTCGCGCTAGAGCCGCCGCTTAAGCGTAGAACAACAGCAATTGATATTAGGTTAATGGACGGTCATGGCTCGCGATCTCGCAGCTGGAAACCCACCTGTGGAAATCTCGTCAAGTCCCTTCGGTGACGTTACGTCCGCGTACTCCATGATTTAGCAAGGCCTATAGCTACTCAGATTTGGCAGTAAATCCACCCCAACTTGCTATTCTAAAAATAGAGAGAAAAAACGAAAAAGAAGGCCGCGCAAGCGGCCTTTTCCTTTGCCCTAACAAGAAACGAACCGGGTGCCCCATATCTGCCCGATTTTGGCAGATGTGGGAAGCCCAGGCCCTCAACCGGCCCGTGAGCCCTGAGCCGTGAGCCCTGAGCCCTGAGCCCTGAGCCCTGAGCCCTGAGCCCTGAGCCCTGAGCTCTGTGCCCTTTCTTCAGGAGGAACCATGCCCGACCCAATAACCGAACCCACCAACGCAGCAATCCCGGCCCAGCGAGAACGCTGCCGCGCCATCACCACCAACGGCCACCGCTGCAAAAACGGCGCCAACTACCAAGGACACCTCTGCTACCCCCACGCCCACCACCGCAACCCCGTCCTCCCCGACCCCAACCACGTCGTCATCCCGCTCCTCGAAGACCACGCCTCCCTTCAACTCGTTCTCTCCCAGGTAGCGCACGGCCTCCTCACCCTCAAACTCGACCCCGAGCGCGCCCGCGCCCTCATCTATAACTGTCAGGTCGCCGCCGCCACCATGCCCCGCCCCCCGCGCATGCCCACTCCCCAACCCGATCCACACCAGAAGTCCGCCGAAGGCGAGTCCGCCCCCCAGGAAGAGTCGGTCTACCGCCTCGCCCTCGACTACGAAGGCCTCATCTGCGGCGACGGCGACCTCCCCGCGCCCAGCGACCACTGGCAGCGGCCCTCGCCCCAAGCCACTCCCTGGGACCTCATTCAGGCCGCCCCCAATCAGTCCAAACCCACGCCGGTCTCGCCTTTCGAGCCGGAGACCCACACCAACTGCACCATCTGCGCTGAAATCCGCCGCCTCCAGGGAATCCCCGCCCTGCACCCCCACCTCCAGCCCACCGTCAACCCGTTCTGCAAATTCAACCGCCCCGGCTGTCAGGGACCCGCCTCCGACTTCCGCTGCATCGCCTGCGACAACGTCTACGCCTCCAACCCCCGCAGATACGACCGCCTCCGCTCCCGTACCCGTCCCTCCGAACCGAGCGAAGAAACCCGGGTGCCCCATCCTTCTCGCCCGGGTTTGGCGAGAGGGTGGGAAGCCGACGAAGAAAATCCCGGCACAGAACCCCAGGTGTCCCCTGTCGGTCCGTCCCTGGCAGGCAAGGGTTCGGACGAGCCCGAACCCCAGCCCCTCCCCAACCCCCTCCCCGAACAATTCCCCGACAACGACCCCATGATCCACCCCTGCCTCTCCAAACCCCTCGACATGGACGCCATGGCCGACCGCCTCGCCCCCATCTCCCAGCCCCCGGCTCCCAGCTCCGGCCACAGGCTCCAGGCCACCGGCCACAGGCTGCCCCCCACAGGTAATACCCAAAACCGATTACCCTCCAACCCCTCTGCCATGAACGAAAACCGACCCACCGAGACCAGGGGGGTGCCCCCATCCCGCCTGAAAACGGCCCTGCGAGCCATGCTGCGCTGGACACGAGCGCGAGCCCTGACCTCAGCGTTGCAGGGCGTGCGATACTTTGGGTGGCATGTACAAACGGGTCGTTTTGAAGCTTTCGGGCGAAGCGCTGGCGGCAGGCAAGGGCTTCGGCGTCGATCCCATACGAATTCACGAAATCGCCGGAGAAGTCGCGGAAGTTCACCAGATGGGCGTGGAAATGGCTCTCGTGGTGGGCGGCGGCAATTTCTTTCGCGGAGTCGCGGAACAGGCGCGGGAGATGGATCGCGTCTCCGCCGACAATATGGGCATGCTGGCTACCGTGATTAACGCGCTCGCCATCCAGGACGCGCTGGAAAAACGCGATGTCTACTGCCGGGTCATGTCGGCCATCGAGATGAATCAGGTCTGCGAGCCCTATATCCGGCGAAGAGCCATACGCCATCTGGAAAAGGGTCGGGTTGTGATCTTTGCCGCGGGGACGGGGAATCCGTATTTTTCAACAGATACGGCGGCTTCTCTGCGGGCCATGGAAATCAAGGCTGATGTGCTGCTGAAAGCAACCAAGGTTGAAGGCATCTACGATGCCGATCCCGTCATCCGACAGGACGCGGTGAAATTTGAGCAGATTACCTACATGGAAATTCTGCGGCTGGGGTTGAAGGTGATGGATACCACTGCCGTAAGTTTGTGTAAGGACAATAATCTGCCCATGATCATCTTCAACCTGAATCAGACTGGCAATATCCGCCGTGTGATTTCCGGGGAGAAGGTCGGCAGCCTGGTGACGGCCTGAGTGCACAGCTTCAAATCGTACCCGCGTTTGGCGGCGCCTCTTCCGAGGTAAGCTCCGGTTCGCATAAACCGACAGCGGTGAAGGCGAAGAAGGAACACCTGCCGGCGCTCAGCGGACTGCGCGCCTTCTCGGCGATGAATATTGTCTTCTATCACTTCTGCAATCCAGCCTGGTTTGGCCCGCTTTCGCCCATCGTCGAAAGTGGATACACATCGGTCAGCTTTTTCCTGCTGCTCTCAGGATTCGTGCTGGCATACAACTACTCCGATCGAGCGCAGAAAGGCCAGCTCAAGGCCAGGAACTTCTGGATCGCCCGCATCTCACGCCTCTATCCGATTTACCTCGTGGCGCTCGTCGTCTCGCTGGGCATGCTCATGGAAGAGTGGCACGCGCGCTCGCACGCCCAGTTCGCATGGGGTTTGATTCTCACGCCGCTGATGCTGCAAGGCTGGAGCCCGTCGCTCTCCACGTTCTGGAACACGCCTGCATGGACGATGTGCACAGAAGCGTTCTTCTACCTGATTTTTCCGCTCGTGATTCTATGGAAGCGGCCAAAGCACATCGGTCGGCTGTGCGCGATCCTGCTCGGGTTGTGGGGTTTGGGAATGGTGCTGCCCAGCCTGTATCTGACCTTCCATCCGGATGGTGTTCTGCATGTGGGTCGCTACACCGACGGATTCTGGATCCGCGCTCTGAAATTCACGCCGCCACCGCACATTCCCTCGTTCCTGTTCGGGATTGTGCTCGCGGACATCGACTCGCTGATTCCGCGCGGAGCGCACAAGCGGTTTGTGCTCGGCGCACTGGGAATCGTTGGCATCCTGGCTGTGCTCTACTTCGGCAATCATCTTCCGTTTCCCATGATGCACGACGGACTCATGATGCCGCTGTTCGGCATGGCGGTGCTTGGGCTGGCTGGACACAACCTGATCGCGCGGTTCTTCGGATTTATGCCGTTTGTCGCGGTTGGGCAGGCGAGTTATTGCCTGTATATTCTGCACTTTAATTTGTGGAACCTCATCCATGACCATCACTTTGTGGCGCGGCTCGGATTGACGCGGTTCGATCCCTGGCTGAGCTACGGATTGCTGCTGACAACAGCCATTCTGGCGATGAAGTTCATCGAGCGTCCAGCGCAACGCTGGATCAAGGCGAAGTGGCTCGGAGCCGGAGAGCGGCACCCGGTAAAAGCAACTGGAGCAGCCGGCAGCCTGTAGCAAATCGAAAATTTCAGACGGTGACGGGCTTGGGAAGGCTGAGCACGGTACGGTTGCGTCCGGCGCTTTTGGCCTGGTAGAGAGCGAGGTCGGCGCGGCTGAGGAGTTCGGCGTCGGAATCGCGGTGGTTGAGTGTTTCCTCTTCAACATCCGGAAGCCCGAAGGCGGTGGTGGCGCCGATGCTGACGGTGAGGGAAAGAACGGCGTCGCCGGCGTGGAACGGCTGGCCGCCGATGGCGAGCCGGATGCGCTCGGCGCTGGACTCGATCTGTTCGCAGTTGCAGTCCGGGAGGAGAATGAGAAACTCCTCGCCGCCGTAACGGCCCGCGATGTCGTAGGGGCGAGTGGAGCGAGCGATGCGGCGGCCGATTTCGTTCAGGACGGCGTCGCCGGCCAGATGCCCGTGAGTGTCGTTGACTCGTTTGAAGTGATCGACGTCGAGGAGCAGGATTCCCAGCGGGGCGTGAGTGCGCAGGGCACGCTCGGTTTCCTTGTGGATGAAGTCGAGGAGGGCGGCGCGATTCCAGAGACCGGTGAGGGCGTCGTGGGTGGCCTGGTAGCGGAGCTTTTCCTGAGCGCGGAGGAGGTCCTGCTGAGTGGCGAGGAGGCTGGCGAGGGTCTGGCTTTTTTCGTGAGTGGCGGCTTCGGCCTGGACGCGCAGGGCGCGGGATTCATCGAGCTGGGCCTGAATCTGGCGGGTTTGGGCGGCGACCCGGCGGTGCAGGCCCGCGTTGCGGGTAGCGATGATGAGAACGAGGACGCCGAGGGTGGCGGCGAGCAGGACGGTATGACGGGGAGTCCACCAGGGTGGGGCGTGGAGGACCTGAACGTCGGCGGGAGAGCGGAGAAGGAGGCTGAGGGACTGCGGCGTCTTATCCTCGTCGGCGTGAATGACGCAGATGCCGCGCAGGCGCAGGCGGCTGCCGAGGCGGAGGGAATCGACCAGAGCACCGATATCTCCCGGTGCGGCGATCGCGACGAAATGGGTGCCCGCGTCGTTGAGAAGGAGCGAGATGACGCCGTCTTCTCCGCGGGAGCGCTCGAGGAGGAGGCCATCGAGTTCGATGGGCTCGGAGTCCCAGGTGCCGGCGAGAGCCTGATTCGCGGTGAGGCGGACAGGGTGGGGAACGGAGACGGAGCCAAGGCGACGGACGAGGGCGCCGTCGAGGTAAGGGGTGTAATCGCCAGCCGAGGGAAAGCCGGCCACGTCGACACGATCGCCGGTATGGAGGGAGATGGGCATGGCGGCGGTGACGAAGATGCCGTTTTCCTCGCCGAGGAGAGAGAAGTGCCAGCGGTCAAAGGCGGAGCTGACGACGCCGCGGACATGGACACGGTGGCCGGGTCCCATAGGGCCGATGCGAGTGATATCGGAGATGCCGACCTGGGGGAGGGCAAAGGGGTCGGCGGGCGGGGGCGAGAGAACGTGGAGGCAGCCAAGACTGGGCATATAGAGGAGGACCCCGGTGAGCTGGCGGCGCTCGTTGAAACGGCTGCCGACGGCGGCGCGGAGTCGGACGCGGGCATCGACGAGAGAGGCGGGCAGAGGGCCGATGGGGAGGGGGGACCAGACGTCGAGGCGTTCTTCACCGGAGGCGAGGGTGATCTGAAGGGTCTTGTTGCCGGGCTCGGGGACATCGCCGGGCAGGGGAGCGGCGGAGCGGATGACGCCTTCGACGGAGACCCAGTGGGAATCCCACGCGCCGGAAGAGAGGCGGTCGAAGCTGACGAGAGGCGCGGCAGGGAGGGGCGCGTGGCCGAGGCGTTGCAGGTGGGCATCGACGATAACGGGGGAGTGGCGGCCCGCAGAGGTATACCCCTGGACGCGGACGAGGTCGCCGGGGCGGAAAACGGGAGACTGATCCGCGGCGAGCCGGGTAAAGACGCCACCGCTGGGATCGAGAAGAAAGAGAGCTCTGCCGGAACCGTAGAGAGCGATGACCTGAGCGCGGCGGAGAAGGACCGGGAAGCCGCGGTCGGCCGCGGAGCGGGGGAGGGCGTGGATTTGGCTCGCCGTGCGGAGGGCAGGGAGTGGGGCGGGAGGCGCGGCGCGGGCGGCAGGCAGGAGAAAGAGCAGCAGGAAGAGGCCGGCGGGGCGGCGGAAGGCAAAGGCCTTGCCAGGGGACGCAGCTGCTGAAGCCGGATTCATTCCGAGATCCCTGCCAACGTTTCTCTGTACGAGTTATCGGCAGAGACGCGCTCAGTATAAGGGCCGGGCGGGTGGGTGGCGGGATCGGGATCGGCAGAAGTGGGGCAGCGCAGGTGCCGTTGGTAATGAGATCGGCGGCGGCCGGGAGGCGGCGATTCACTGCAGATCCGGGAGCCGGGAGAGGGGAGTCCTCACTACCGGGGTACGCAGGGAGCTGTTCGGGAACGGGCGGGCGCGGGACGCCCTTCGGCTGGGCTCAGGAGGATCGCGGTGCGTTCATGCCGGCGAGGACGCCACGCATGTAGGCGAAGCTCCTGGTGACGCCGGGCATGGGGTCGTCGGGGTGGACTTCGTATTCGAGGTCGACGAAGCCGGTGTAACGGATTTTCTGCAAGGCCCCGAAGATCTCCGGCACCGGCATTTTGCCATCGCCCACGGCGACCTGGCTGGCCTTGTCGTGGAAGTCGGTGAGGTCCTTCATATGCATGTTGAAGAGGCGGGGGCCGACGGCGTGAATGGCTTCGACGACATCGGTGCCGGCGCGCACGGTGTGTCCCACATCGATACAGCAGCCGATGCGCGGGTCCATGGTGCGGATGTCTTTGAGGATGTCGAGGGGCGAGGGCCAGAGCTTGTCTTCGGGGCCGTGGTTGTGGATGGCGAGGCGGATGTTGTAGCGCTTCACGAACTGCTCGATGCGGGGGAGGGTGTCAGGCGAGGGGTCGCCGGCGACCATGACAGGGATGTTGGCACGCTTCAGGTATTCGAACTGGGCGCGGATGTCGTCGTCGGTGGCCTTCTGGAAGTAGATGGCGCCGGCGGCGTGGAGGCGGATCCCGGCGGCGCGGTAATCGGCGAGGGCCTGGGCTTCGCCGGCGGGGTCCATGGGGAGATGGTCTTTGGCGTCTTTCGCATTCAGGTCGAAGACCTGGAGGTCGCGCATGAAGGCGATGAGCTGGGCGCGGGAGAAATTGCGGAAGGTATAGCTGGCGAGGCCTAGGCGGATTTTTTCCTGGGTTGGGGCCTGGGCGAGGGTGCGGGTGGGCGTGAGGGGCGCGACGGCGGCGGTCAGGGCGGCGGTGCGGAGGAGGGTGCGGCGGGTGATGGTCATTTTTTCCTCAGAGACGCTGCCTTGCCAGCGCGAGCAGTTTCAGGAGTCTTTCACCACAGAGGTCACAGAGAGCACGGAGAGAGTGGGCTCGGCCTCCCACCCTGTCTCCTCGAACGGCACGAGGAGACAAGGATGGGGCACCCGCTTTTTCATCCGATCTTCGGTTCCCAGCCGGGTTGGTATTCGCGGGTCCAGCCTTGCATGGCTTCGGGGTCGTGCTGAATCTTTCCGTTCTGCGGGTCGAGGTTGAGAACGCGCTGGACTTCCCAGGCGATGTTGGAGAGCTGGAGCATGGTGACGGCGACATTGCCGATGGCAACCGGGGCATGAAGCTTTTCGCCGTGGGTGACGCCGGCGATGAAGTTGGCGAAGTGGGCGTCGGTCATGGAGTCGGCGCCGATGGTGTCGGCCGAGGAGTTGGCGTTGTTCTTCGGGACGCGATACTCGCTGGTTTTGTGACCGTCGAGGTCGTAAATCTCATAACCATCGCGATCGACGAGGACCGAGCCGGTGGTGCCGAGAATGGTGGAGCCGCGGTCGCGGTGATACATCTGCATGCCGGAGCAGCTGCGGCCTTCCCAGGTGAGGAGCTTGTCTTCGTATTCGAAGCTGGTGACGAGGGTGTCGTAGAACTGCCAGTCGTCTTTGAACTGGTAGCGTCCACCGGAAGCGGAGACGCGGTTGGGGTAGTCGACGCCGAGAGCCCAGCGGCAGACGTCGACTTCGTGCGTGCCGTTGTTGAGGGTTTCGCCGGTGCCCCAGATACGGAACCAGTGCCAGTTATACGGCTGGACGTTGTTGCGGTATTTTTGGCGCGGGGCGGGGCCCTGCCAGAGATCCCAGTCGAGCGTGGAGGGGACGGGGGCTTCATGGCCGGTGCCAATAGACTTGCGGGTGTTGGCGTACCAGGCCATGCCGTAGTAGGCGCGTCCGATCAAGCCGTCGTGGATGCGCTGCACGATCTCGATGGTGTGGGGCGAGGAGCGCTGCTGGGTGCCCATCTGGACGAGCTTGCCGTATTTGCGCTGGGCGGCGACGAGGAGCGCGCCTTCGGCGGGGTTATGGCTGCAGGGCTTTTCGACGTAGACGTGCTTGCCGGCCTGGAGGGCATCGATGGCCATGGGCGTGTGCCAGTGGTCGGGGGTAGCGATGGAAACGGCGTCAATATCTTTGCGCTCGAGGAGACGGCGGAAGTCGCCCGCCGTTTGTGGAGCATAGCCGAGGGTTTGATGCGCAGCGGCGGCGAATTTGGCGAGGATGTTGCTCTCGACGTCGCAGACGGCGGCGAGGCGGGCGGTGGCGCGGTTGGCCTGCAGAGCGGAGAGATGGGCGTAGGCGCGGCCGTGGAGTCCAATCGTGGCGAAGGTGAGGCGGTCGTTGGCGCCGAGGATCTGGGCGTAGCTTTTGGCGGTGGAGGCGACGGCGAGCCCTGCGGAGGCGGTAGCGAATTTATCGAGGAAGTCGCGGCGGGTGATCATGGGGAGCTCCTAAGAACAGCCGGTAGCCGGTAACAGGTTGCAGGTGACAGGTTGCGGGTAACAGTCATCGCTCCTGGCCTGTCTCCTCGAACACCGCGAGGAGACAAGGCTGGGGCACCCGGTGATTAGCATTGCGCTCCGGAGGCGGCGAGGGCTTTTTTCAAGTCGGCCATGCTGATGCGGGAGGACGCCTCCGGCGTTCCTGCGCCGCGCCAGTGGGTTTCGAGGCTGACGGCGTAGTGATAGCCGTCCTCACGGAGGGCGCGGAGTTGGCCGGTCCAGTCGACGACGCCGGTGCCGACCGGTTGCCACTCGAATTTGCCGTTGGGCTCACGCTTCACGTTCTTGGCGTGGCAGTGGCCGATGCGGTGTTTGGGCAGGAGATTGTAACCGTGCGGGTAGGGAATCGCGCCGGGGAAGGTGCCGGCATTGCCGGGATCCCAGTTGAGCATGAAGTTGGGGTTGGGGATGGCGGCTAACGTGGCGGCGGCTTCGGCGCCGGTAGCGGTGTTGCAGTCCATCTCGTTTTCGAGGAGGAGGATGAGGTTGTGCCTGGCGCACTTCTCGGCGGCTTCAGAGAGCTTGCGATTCATGGCTGCGCGGTAGGGTTGGGGATCTTTGAGGCGCCAGAAATCGAAGCAGCGGATGCGGTCGGTGCCGAAGGTGTGGGCGAGGTCGATGCAGTGATCGAGGAGGGCGTCCTGCTGATGGAAATCGAAGTCGGCGTGGAACTGATCGCGTTCTTTCGTTTTGGAGGGAGCGCCGGGCCAGTCGGTTTTGAAGAGGGGGCTGGCGATGTCGGTGACGCGGAGATCGTACTTCTTCAGGATGCGCTGCGATTCGGCGATCTGATTGGCGTCGAGGTCGGTGATGTTTTTGTTCCACATGCCGCGGAGCTCGATCCAGCGCAGGCCGAAGTCGTGGGCGGCGACGGAGGCAGAGTGGTCGAAGTCCTGGGAGATTTCGTCGTTGATGACCGAGAGGCGGAAGGGACAGGTGGCGGCGACGCGGGCGAGAGCAGAGGCCTCCGGGAGGGCCGAAAGAGCGCTGGCGGCGCCGAGCCCGCTGATAAATACGCGACGAGAGACGGGCATGAGAACTCCAGATGAGTACTGCGAGGGGTTACGAACAACGGCCAGTATAGATGGCTGGAACGCGGGCTGCGCTCGGAATGGAGCGGAGGGCGAGAAACCTGAAGAGCGCGAAGCGAGCCTGAGCGGGATTCCGGGCGGCGATCGGAATGACGGTCTCAAACTGCACGCTGCGGACTCCGCCCAGGCCAGGCTGTTCGCTTCGCTCAGGACGACCGTATTCCTTGCTGCCATGGAGATGGTTGCGAGTCAAAGCGGCATCCCCGGAAAGTACTTGCTTCGATCGGACCGCAGTCACTCGGGTCAGGTGCCCTGGGTACCGAGGCGTGAGGTGGAATGGCGCAGATGAGCCGCAAGTGCGCGGGAACCAATGGTCATGCGGCTGCCATTACTTATGATCCGCGCCACTGGCGAATAAGTATGTCAGTCTAACTTGTGTGTGAGGCAGTTATCTCCGAAGTGGGACGCCGCGCCGGGCAGTGGCGCTAATTGCATACAGGCTGAGGTGGACGGTCGCGGCAGATTGACCGGCGCCGGCAGCCAGAGATGAGGGAGGGCGGAGATGATGGATCGACATCAGGGGCAAACAGGGTGGCGGGAGTCGGTATGGGACCGGGCTCGGCCGGACCGGGTGCGGACGATGGGACGCAGCGGGCTCACGCTCCAGGGAGCCGGGTCCGCGAGCGGGGAACGAAGCCGGGAAGCCTCCGATGCGGACGGGGCATCGAGGATGGGCTTTTTGGCGGCGCCGTGGATGGCGCCGGTACAGCGCCGGTACCGGAGCGGGAACCAGTGGCTGATCCGGGTTCTGGAGTGGATGACCGCGAAGACGTGGCCGCTGGCGGTGCTGGACGATATGTGTATGTGGTTCGAGGAAGGGTCGGCCGCGAGCCGGATGTTTGTGGGCTGCGCGGCGGCGGCGACAATGGCGGCCCTGCTGTCAATGCACCTTGTCTACGGGCTGAAGGGTATGACGCTGCTGCCGGTATTTGGCGGGCATGGCGTGCTGGCTCTGGTGGTGGCGAGCTTTGTGGCAGGCGCGACGCTGCTGCCGGTGGTGCTGGGGCATCTGCTGGGCGTGGTGCTGCGGTTCTATGTGCTGGTGAACTTGTGCACGATGGCGGCGCTGGTGGGATACGGGAGCTGGCTGCTGTATTCGTACGCGAAGTTCTGAAGGCAGCCGGGAGCCGGGTGCCTGCGATGCATGCCTGAAACACAAAGCGCCTGCCGTTTAGCAGGCGCCTCATCAACCCGACTTTGTTGCTTCCTGTTGCGGGTGAAAAGCGTGTGCAGCGCCTGCCTGTGATTCGGCCGGGATTTCCGGCAGGAGCGAGAAGAACCAAGGCAGAACCGCAAGGAGGATGACGCGGATCGCTGTTCCAGGAGGAGTGTCTGGCTGCAAATCCTGTAACTGAGTTTAGGGAGCGGGATGCGGAAGGGCTATCCCACTTTTCGGGATGGGGCATGGCGGAAAGCGGGAGACGCGTGATCCGTTGGGGGGAGCGGAAAGGAACCCAAGGTCCTTCGCTTCGCGCAGGATGACAGTTCTTTAGTTGTCTAGCTCGGAAGACAGGCGCTTTGCTCAGCGGCCGTCGCGGAGGCGGGCGGCGAGGCGATCGGGAAGGCCGGCGCTGAGGATGCGCTCTTGCGCTTCGCGGAGATCGTAGGGGACGCGATACCAGGTGAGGGTCTGGCGAGCGTCGTCGTAGAGGGCAAAGGCGGCGCGCCAGTCGCCGTCGCGGGGCTGGCCGACGGAGCCGGGATTGAGAAGATAGCGGGCGCCTTCGCGGAGCTCGAGCTCGAATTGCTCGGGCTCGGAGGACGCGGGAGCGTGGACGCGGCGCGGCGCGCGATGCTGGCCGAAGTCGGGGGTGAGACGGAACCAGTCGTCGCCATTGGCGGCGAATCCGCCCTGGACGTGGGTGTGCCCAAAAAAGATGATGCGGGCTTCGGTGGCGGTGAGCGCGGGCCAGGCGTCGCGCACGGTGAGGAGATAGTCGTCCTCATCGAGCGGGGAGCCGTGGACGCAGCGGACGGTGGGGCCGTCGGGGGCGATGGGGCCGGTGGCGAGGTGGCGGAGCCAGTCGCGGCGCTCGGGGGTGAGGACGCACTCGGTCCAGTGGGCGGCGCGCTGGGCGATGGGATTGAAGTCATCCGCGTCGCTGAGGCCGCAGCAGGCGCGGTCATGATTGCCGCGGACGAAGACGGTGCCGAGGCGGCGGGACTCGTCGATGACCTCGTTGGGATTGGCGCCGTAGCCGACGATATCGCCGAGATTCCAGACAACGTCGTAGGGCGGCGCGGCGGCGAGGACCGCCTGCAGGGCTTCCAGGTTGGCGTGGATATCGGAGATGACGAGCGCGCGCATGGCAGACGGGGCCGCTTTCCAATGTATTGGATGGGGCGTGCAGTTGTCGCGGCTATTTTGGAGCGGGGCGGCAGGAGCTGGGAGCCGGGAGAACGGGTTCCTGCACAATCTAAACCGGTAGCTGCAGGCGCGGGCGGGGCATATTGCTTCCCCACACAAGCCAAAAGCGCATGTATGGGGCGCCCACGCCATTCACCCGATTGACCTTTAGAGAGCACGGGGAGCGAAGGCGGTTCGACTTAGTCGATGCGGGCCCAGTGGTTCGGGGCGACTTCGCGGAGGGGTGGCGCGGCGACCGACGACGCGGCGCCAGGCGTTAGGGTGGCGAGGGGCTGCGTCCGGTCGGTCTGCATGGTGGGAACGGCGCCGAGAAGGCTGCGGGTGTAGGGGTGGAGCGGGTTGCGGAAGAGGAGCGGGCGGGGGGCTTCTTCGAGGAGAAGGCCGTGGCGCATGACGGCGACGCGATCGGCGACCTGGGAGACGACGGCGAGGTCGTGGGAGATGAAGAGCATGGAGAGGCCATAGCGCCGGCGGAGATCGGCGAGGAGGGCGAGGATCTGGGCCTGGACGGTGACATCGAGGGCGGTGGTGGGCTCGTCGGCAATGAGCAGGCGGGGGCGGTTGACGATGGCCATGGCGATGAGGATGCGCTGGCGCTGTCCCCCGGAGAACTGGTGGGGATAGTCGCTGTAGCGGGCAGCGGGGCTGGGGAGGGCGGCGGCCGACATGGCTTCGAGAACGCGGTCGCGGACCTGGCGGCGGGAGAGATCGCGGTGGTGAGCGCGGACCGCTTCGGCGATTTGCTCGCCGATGGGGAGGACGGGGTTGAGGGCGGTCATGGGCTCCTGAAAGATCATCGCGATTTCGCGGCCGCGGAGACGGCGGATGGCGTCGGGAGCGAGGGCGAGGAGGTTGTGGCCGTCGTAATCGATGGAGCCGGAGACGGAGGCAGCGGGATCGAGGAGGCGGAGGATGGCGAGCGCGGTGACGGATTTGCCGGAGCCGGATTCACCGACGAGGCCGAGGGATTCTCCGGGGGCGATGGAGAGGGAGAGGGAGCGGACGGCTTCGAGGGAGCGGAAGCGGATGGAGAGGTTGTGGATGTGGAGGAGCGGCACGGAATCAGGGTACAGGTTACGGGTTACAGGTTACAGGGTACAGGAGCCGGACAGCTGGGAGCCGGGAGCTGGGAGGCTCGCTCACTGGGGTTCGTGAAGATGGCGACGGGTCATGGGAGAAACCGGGGAGGGTCGGGGTGGATCTGGCTTAGGCGGGATCCTTCGCTGCGCTCAGGAGGCGGTCGGTCATGGTTTGGAAGTGGTAGCCCATGACGGCCATGGTCATGGCGGCGCCGAACTGGCGGGGATGGCGGGTGGCGGCGGTGAAGACGAATTTCCAGTAGCTGACGCGCGACCGGTGGAGGATGCCCTGGCGCAGGATGGAGAGGCAGAGGGCGCGGACATTTGCGACGCTGAAGCTGGCACGGTAGCGGGGGCGGCAGATGCTGAGGTAGTGGCGGACGCGCTGATAGTAACAGTCGCTGGAATAAATGCGGCGGAGGACGGAGCGGTAGCCTTCGAGGAGGCGGTCGGCATTCATGCGGGGGCGGAAGTTGAGATGGCCGCCGGTATTGTTGCCTGCGCAGGCGCTGAGGATGCGGCCTTCGCTGGTGAGGCGGCGGAAGAGCTGGGTGCCGGGGAGGGCCTGGAGGAGTCCCACCATTGCGATGGGGATGCCGCTTTTCTGAATGAACTCGACGAGGCGCTCGAAGATGTCATCGCGATCGGTGTCGAAACCGAGGATGAAGCCGCCCATGACTTCAATGCCGGCGTGCTGAATGCGGGCGATGCTGGCGAGCAGGTCGCGGCGGGTGTTCTGGAGCTTGTTGGCGGCGGCGAGGCTGGATTCGTCGGGCGTTTCGATGCCGAGGAAGACGGAGGCGAGGCCGGCCTGCTGGAACTGGCGGAGGAGGTCGGGATCGTCAGAGAGATTGATGGAGGCTTCGGTGATGAAGCGGAAGGGGCGGCCGTGCTGCTGCTGCCAGAGGCAGAGGGCGTCGAGGAGAGCGCGGGCGGGGGGTTTGTTGCCGATGAAGTTGTCGTCGACGATGAAGACGGGGCCGCGCCAACCGGCAGCGTAAAGCTGATCGAGCTCAGAGAGGACGTGATCGATGGGCCTGGTACGGGGGCGGCGGCCGTAGATTTCGATGATGTCGCAGAACTCGCAGGAGAAGGGGCAGCCGCGGGAGTACTGGACGGTCATGGTGCTGTAGCGGCGCATGCGGATGAGGCTGAGATCGGGGAGGGGCGTGCGCTCGAGGTCGGGGCGCTCGCCGCAGCGGTAAAGAG
>DATASQ010000063.1:0-66012 GCA_036269135.1 Acidobacteriaceae bacterium | reverse complement strand
TCAGGGAGCCACGGCAACCATCAGCTTCAACGGCATGCGCCCCGATCACAACGTGTGGCTGATCGATGGCGGCGAAATTTACGACCGCGGCAGCGGCGGAAAGCCGGATGTGATGCCGTCGCCGGACGATCTGGCGGAATTTCAGTCGCTGGAAAGCAATTACTCGCCGGATTACGGGATCGGCTCGGGCGGGACCATCATCATGGCTCTCAAGTCGGGCAGCCGGAATTTCCACGGTGGAGTGTGGGAATTCAACCGCAACGACGACTTCGATGCGGCGAACTATTTTTCGAAGCTGAACAAACAGCCGACCCCTGAGCTGCGCCTGAACATTTTTGGCGGCAACATCGGCGGCCCGTTGTTTATTCCGGGACTGTATCCCAAGAGCAGGAGCCGCACATTCTTCTTCTACAGCGAGGAATGGCGCCGCTATATTGCGGGAGCCAATCCGTCAGCCACGAATACGATTCCGGCGGAGGATATTCCGACCGGCGGAAATCTCGATTATGTGGTGCCGGCGGGCTGGAAAGAAGCACCAAACAGCGGCATCTGCAACGCGGGACAGACGGCGCCCTGCGTACCGAACACGGCGGATCCAAAATATGTGGGTTCGCTGACCACCGTTGGGCTTTACACGACGGACGGGCTGACCATCGGCAATTCGTTTCCGGGCGGGGTGATTCCGGCCAACATGATCGATCCCAATGCGGTGCTGTTTATGAAGACGGGAGCGATTCCGGCGGCGAATTCCACCTCGGCTAACGGCTCGCCGCAGTATGTGGCGTCGCCGAAGCAGCCGACGTTCGTGCGGGAAGACGTGGTGCGCATCGATCACGACATCACGAACAAACTGCATCTGATGGGCGATTACATTCACGATCAGATGTCGCAGACGATTTACCCGGATATGTGGAGCAACGACAGTTACGACACGACCGGGAACGTGTTCGGCAATCCGTCGTGGGGATCGGTGATCAAGCTGACGCAGACGATCTCGCCGACCATGCTGAACGAGACGGCGCTGAACGTGAACGGCAACAGCATCAGCATCACGCCGGTTGGCATTTATGCGCAGCCTTCCGGATGGTCGCAGGCGGGCTATTTCCCGGCGGCGAACAACCTGATGAACCGACTGCCGTCGATCGATCTGAGCGGGCCGGTGGGCACGAACTGGACAATCAACTACTGGCCGTGGAAGAACGCCTTCCTGAGCTATCAGCCACGCGACGACTTCTCGTGGACGCGGGGCAAGCACTCACTGAAGTTCGGCTTCTCCTATATGAGGGTCGATAAGAATCAGCAGCAGCAGGCGGATACCCAGGGGGATTACAGCTTCGGGACCGACTTCTCCGGCGATTCCTACATCAACTTCCTGCTGGGGTTTGCGGACAGTTTCAGCCAACTGCAGAGCCTCGAGATGTTCCACTGGATCAACAACACCTATTCCTTCTATGGAATGGATAACTGGCATGTGACGCCGCGGCTGACCCTGAACCTGGGGCTGCGCTATGACGGACTGCCGCATGTTTATGAGAAGGAAAACCAGACGGCGAACTTCGTTCCCGCTCTTTACAACGCGAATGACGCTGCGACGTTCGACGCGAGCGGCGCGATCTGCCAGTCCACCGCGCAAACGGGCTGCACGGGAGCGAGCCCGGGCCTTGGCAATCCGACCAACGCTCCGGCTCCGTTCTACCTGAACGGCATCGGGCGTCCGGGGGTGAACGGCTTCCCGGAAGGGCTGGTGAAAAACGACTACTTCACCTGGCAGCCTCGTCTGGGGTTCGCCTATGACCTCTTCGGCACCGGAAAATGGGTGCTTCGGGGCGGCGCAGGTATCTTCTACGAGCGTATCCAGGGGAACGATATCTATGGAACGGATACCAACCCGCCGTATGCGTACAAGCCTACAGCGAGCTCGGTGTACTTCAGCACTCCCAACGTGAGCGCGCTCAACGGTCAGGCTGCAACCAATCCGGTATTCCCATCCAGCATGGGATCGCTGGGCTACTACTACCCGAACCCGGGCACATTGCAGTACAGCCTGGGAGTGCAGCATGAACTGGCGCCTGGAGTTGTGACGCTGGTGCAGTATGTTGGATCGGGCGGCTGGAACCAGGACGATGAGCGGGCCGTCAACACGCTGCCGCTGGGCGATATCACCGATCGCGAGGCGGTATCGAAAGGGGCCAACTCCAACCTGTACCGCATATTCCCGGGTTTTGCGGGGATCACCGAGGATGACAACGCCACCAATACCAGCTACAACAGCCTCCAGGCCGCATTGCGCATGGAGAACAAGCATGGTTTGACGACGCAGTTTGCCTATACCTATGCCCACGAAATCGATATCGAGGGCGGCGACCTGACTTCGCTCTCGAATCCTTTCAACCCGAGGTACGACCGGGGGTCGGGAACCTATGACCGCCGCCATAACTTCGAAGCCAACTACGTCTACAACCTCCCATTCTTCATGCACGCAAGCAGCATGGCGGAGCGGAGCCTGCTGGGCGGCTGGGTCTTCTCCGGCGTGACATCGGCGGAAACCGGATTGCCCCAGAACGTGACCTATGGAACGGACACGCTGGGTCTGGGCGGCGGAACGACCAACCGTCCGAACCTGGTGGCCAAAGCAAGCGGACCGAAGACCCGGCAGGAGTGGTTCAACACTTCCGCGTTTGCGGCTCCGACAGCGCCATGGAACGGCGGCGGGAACAACGGCTTCGGCACGGCCGGCAAGGATGATATCCGCGCCCCCGGGTTGATCAACTGGAACCTGAGCCTGTTCAAGTCGTTTGCGATGACCGAGAGCACGAAGTTCGAGCTTCGCGTCGAGTCGTACAACACCTTCAACCATACGGAGTTCAACGGTATCGACGCAGGCTTCACCGACGGCAACTTCGGCCAGGTGACCAGCGCCAACGATCCGCGGACGCTCCAGTTCGGAGGGAAATTCCTGTTCTGATCGAAACTGCATCAACGGGGCGCAGTGGGGAGCAATCTCCACTGCGCCTTTTCTTTTGGATGGTCTAATGAAGGTTGGGATATGAGGCGGGAATGAGACTTGCGAAGGTGCTGCTGACCGCCGGACTCCTGTGTCTGGGTGCGGGGCAGGCAGAGGCGCAGACGGTGACGGCGGCGCAGGCGGAGGCGCTGGCCCAGCAGGGGCGGCTCGACGAATCGGCCCAGGCGTGGGAGGCGGTGCTTGTGGAGCATCCGCGGGATGCGGCGGCCCTGGCCAGTCTTGGGCTGGTCCGGTCACGGGAAGGGCAGTACCCGGAGGCCGCGGAGGCATATCGGAAGGCGCTGGCCATCCAGCCGAAGCTGCGGGGCGTGGCTCTGGACCTGGGGCTGGCTGAGTTCAAACAGGGACATCTGAAGGAGGCGATTGCTCCGTTCGAGGCGGCGCTGCGGGAGCAGCCTGGAAGCCTGCAGGTGCGAACGCTGCTGGGGATGGCGTACTACGGGACGGCGGAGTATGCGAAGGCGATTCCATATTTACGCGCAGCAGCGGAGAAATCCCCGGACAATGCAGAGCTGCACGGAGTGCTGGCGCAGAGCTGTCTTTACGCGAAGCAATATCAGTGCACGCTGGACGAATACAAGAAGATTCTGGCGCTGAATCCGAACTCTGCGCAGGCCCACATGCTGGCGGGTGAGGCGTGGGACGGGATGTATGAGCCGGAGAAGGCGACGGCGGAGTTCGAGGCGGCGGAGAAGGTGGCTCCTAATGAGCCGAATGTGCATTTCGGGCTGGGCTATCTGTACTGGAAACAGCATCGCTACGCAGACGCCGAACGGGAGTTCGAACTGGAGCTGAAGAACGATCCGAATTATGCTCAGGCGCTGGCGTATCTGGGAGACGCGGAGATGCGCCTGGAAAAGCCGGCAGCCGCGCAGGCCACGCTGGAGAAGGCCGTCGGGCTCCCGGGCGCCAATCGGCTGGTGTGGCTGGATCTGGGAATTTTGCTGGCAGGCCAGGGCAGGAATGAGGCGGCGGCGGCGGATCTGCAGCGCGCCATCGCGATGGATCCTGGTGAAGTGGACGCGCACTGGCGTCTGGCGCGCCTGTATCAGGCCATGGGGAAAAGGGAAGAGGCGCGGGCGGAGTTTGCGAAAGCCAGCGCGCTGCACCAGAAGAAGGATGAGAGCCTGGTGCAGAGGATGACGCCGGAAGGACGGCCGTAGGCGACGGGTGACAGAAGCGGGGCGCTCTCCCTGTTTGTGATACAGCGCACAGCTTAGGGAATTCCGCGGCCGGTAGAGTGGGCCACGCAGCCGATGACGCTGCGAGAGGGGTTCCCCGATTCCCGCCGGAGCACACCAAAAGCAAGAGCAAAATCCACCTTTGGGTGGAGGCGACACACCCGGGGCAGGGCTACGCTCAAGGGTTCCCCAGAGAAGTGGAGTGGAGGTGGACAGCGGCTGGAAAGATCAGTTTGCCGACGCACCGGATGTTCTGAAGGCCCGGCCTGACCAGAAGACGGTGGTGCGGGCGGGGAATGTCGCGATCGGCGGCGACGGGTTCGTCACCCTGGCGGGGCCGTGTTCGGTGGAAACCGAACGGCAGCTGATGGAGACGGCCGAGTTCGTGGCGCGAGCGGGAGCCCGTGTGCTGCGCGGCGGCGCCTTCAAGCCGCGGACTTCGCCGTATGCATTCCAGGGCCTGGGGCTTGAGGGGCTGAAGCTGCTGGCGAAGGCGCGGGCCGCGACCGGCCTGGCCATTGTCACTGAGGTGATGGCGGCAGCGGATGCGCCGATGGTCGCCGAGTATGCCGACATCCTGCAGATTGGCTCGCGGAGCATGGAGAACTACGCTCTGCTGGAAGCCGCGGCGCGGACGGGGCGACCGATCCTGCTGAAGCGGGGGATGGTGGCGAGCGTGGCCGACCTGATGCGGTCGGCACAGTGCGTCATCAGCTATGGCAATCCCAATGTGATTTTGTGCGAGCGGGGAATCCGCACGTTTGAGACGGCGACGCGGAACACGTTCGATATAGCGGCGATCGTAGTGCTCGAGGAGATCGCGCGGCTGCCGGTGATTGCCGATCCAAGCCACGCGGCGGGGCACCGGCAGTTTGTTCCGGCGCTGGCACGGAGCGCGGTGGCGGCCGGGGCGGACGGGCTGATCGTCGAGGTGCATCCGCATCCCGACGAGGCGTGGAGCGACGGCGAACAGTCGCTGACGTTCGCTGAATTCGACGCGATGATGGCGGATCTGGCTCGATGGTGCGAGCTGCGGGCCCGGCGCGGCCGCGCCCTGGAGACAGTCGCATGAAGGGCGTGGTGGTCGCGGCGCTGGCGCTGGGCGTTGCCTTGCCTGTGGCGCTGGCGCGCGGGTTCCCGGGACAGGATGGGAGCGCTGGACGAGAGCGGCCGCGGCAGGTTCGGCAACAGGCGGAACTGCCTCCGCTGATCTACACAGGGGCGCCTGTTTATGTATCGCTGGCAGCGCTGCGCGGGAAGGAGCGGTTCCCGAAAGGCGCGGAGTTGATGATCCTGCGCGCGGGAAAGGCGGAGCGGCTAGTGAAGGATTTCGCAGCCAGCGCCGATGCGAGCGTCTCGTTCGACGGAAAGACCGTGCTGTTTGCGGGTAAGAAGAATACGGTCGATCCCTGGCAGATTTGGGAGATGCCGGCCGAGGGCGGTGCGCCGCAATTGGTTTTTGGCGGGCGCACGGATGCGATTCAGCCGCTGTGGATGCCGGACGGGCGGGTGGTGTTTGCGGAGCGCGAAGCGGAGGGATTCGGCCTGGTGACGGCGGCGCTCGACGGCAGCGCGACGCTGCGGCTGAACTATCTGCCGGGGAACTTCGTTCCTGACGATGTTCTGCAGGACGGGCGAGTGCTGTTTGAGTCGGGATTTCCGCTGGGAGAGGGATCGACGCCCGAGATGTACCTGGTGTATCCCGACGGCAGCGGCGTGGAGAGCGTGCGCTGTGACCATAGCCACGCGGAAAAGGGCGGCGGACGCGAACACGGGCGACAGATGATTCTGGATTCGCGAGCCGCGCGCGCGGGAGACATTGTCTTCACGCAGGGAAGAAGCCTGGCGCGGTTCACGTCGGCGCTGGCCGACGAGGCTGCAATTGGGTCGCCTGCAGGCGGGTTTGCGGGCGATGTGGCGGAGCTGCCGGACGGACGCTGGTTGTTGTCGATGCGCGCGCCTGGGCAGAGGCATACCGCACTGGAGGTCTGGAAGCCGGGCGCGGATGCGGCGATTGTTGTCGCTCGTGACGCGGAACGGGACCTGGTGGAGCCGGTGGTGGTGGCGCCGCGTGCGGTGCCGCGGACGTTTCCTTCGGCTCTGCACCCGTGGAAGACGGGGAATCTGCTGGCGCTGGATGCACGGCTGTCGCGCGATGGACCGCTGCAGGGCGTCCCGGTGACGGTGCGTGTGGAGACAGAGGGCGCCGGCGGACGGGCGCAGGTGCTGGGCACGGCGCCGGTGATGCGGGACGGATCGTTCTTTGTGAAGGTTCCAGGCGATGCGGCGCTGCGCTTTGTGCTGCTGGATGCAGCGGGGCGGACGCTGCGCCAGGAGCGGGGATGGTTCTGGATGCGGAGCGGCGAACAACGCATCTGCGTGGGCTGCCACACGGGGCCGGAGCGCGCTCCTGACAATCGCGTGCCCGAGGTGCTGAATCACTCGACAACGCCGGTGGATGTGTCGGGCGCGGGAATCCCAACGGCAGCGGGAGGCCACTGAACATGAAACTGCGGCTGTTGCTCATTCTGGGTCTGGCTTCGGCTGCGATGGCGCAGACGGCTCCCGTAACCGCTGCGAAAAAGGAGACGGCGCCGATTCGATTCGAAGATGCGACGGCGAAGGCGGGCATCGATGCCACGGACAGTTTTGGCTCGGCGCAACTGGGGTCACTGCTGGAAGGCACGGGCGCGGGCTGCGTATGGTTCGATTACAACAACGATGGCTTTCCCGATCTCTACGTGCTGAGCGGGCGGACGCTGCCGCCTTCTATGACGCCGCACCCGCTGGCAGCCGTGACGCAGACGCCGCCGCAGAACCATCTGTACCGCAACAACGGCAACGGGACGTTCACGGATGTGACAGAGAAGGCCGGGCTCGATCCGGACCTGTATTCGGTAGCTGTGACGGTGGCGGATTACGACAATGACGGCTACGAAGACCTGCTGGTGACTGGTTACGGGCGAGTGATTCTCTACCACAACAACAGGAATGGGACGTTCACAGATGTGACGGCAAAGGCCGGGATCAAAGTGGACGGGTGGTCGATCAGCTCCACGTGGCTGGATTACGACAAAGACGGCTGCGTGGATTTATTTGTCGGCCGGTATGTGAAGTTCGACCCGAAGTACCGCAACTACTATGCAGCGGATAACTATCCCGGGCCGCTGGATTACGAGGGAGAGACAAACAAGCTGTTCCATAACAACTGCGACGGCACGTTTACCGATGTCTCGGAGAAGTCCGGGATCAGCGCGGCGATCGGGCGCACCATGGGCGTGACCGCGGCCGATTTCGACGGCGACGGATGGCCGGACATTTACGTCGCCAACGACAAGACGGAGAACTTCCTCTTCCATAACAAGCATGACGGGACGTTTGAGGAGATCGCGACCGACGCGGGCGCGGCGTACGGGCAGGATGGCGAGGCGACCTCCTCGATGGGCCCGGTCTTTGCGGACATTACCGGGAGCGGGCTGCTCGACCTGTGGGTGAGCGATGGGCATTACAACCGCCTGATGAAGAACAACGGGAAGGGCGGCTTTGACGACATCGGAATTCTCTCGGGGCTGTCGCAGGCGAACGCGCAGTATGTGAGCTGGGGATCGGGTGTCTACGACTTCGACAACGACGGCTGGCTCGACATTCTGGTGTTTCACGGCGGCCTGATCCACATGATCCCGATGGAACACTCGGTGTTCCGCGGACTGGGGCAGGGGAAATTCGAAGATGTATCGGAGAGCGCCGGACCGCCGGTGAACCAGCGCACGGTGGCGCGCGGAGCATGCTTCGCGGATTACGACAACGACGGCAAAGTGGACGCCTATGTCGTGAACCTGGGAGCGCAGGGCATCCTGCTGCACAACGTGTCGCCGAATACGGGGCACTGGATTGCGATCTGGCTGCGGGGAGCGAACACGCCCCAGGATCATACCCGCAGCAATCGCGACGGTCTGGGCGCGCGCGTGGAAGTATGGGCCGGCGGGCGCGAGCAGGTAGCGGAACGCGTGGCTTCCTCCGGATATTTGTCACAGAACGATGGACGCCTGCACTTTGGGCTGGGTGCGGCGACAAAGGTGGACAAGATTGTCGTGCACTGGCCGAGCGGGCGGATGCAGACGGTCGAGAATCAGGGCGTCGATCGCGTGCTGACGGTGGAGGAGCCGCGGTGACAGTCGCCACGTCATCGGCGAAGGGCCTGAGACGGTGCGCCGGGCTGGCGGCAGTGTGCGTGGTCAGTTTCGGTTTGGCTTCTCTGTGGCGACCGGGCACGACAGTGGAGGCGCAGCCGGATCCGACAACCGAGGAGCGGTATGCTTCGCCGCTGGAATTGCTGGTTTCGCCGGATGGGCGGGAACTCTACGTGCTGTGCCAGGGTGCGGATGAAGTGCGGGTGCTGAACGCGGCCACCGGGCGCGTGCTGCGGATCATTCCCGTGGGTCATGAGCCGCGGGGACTCTCGTTTTCGCCGGACGGGATGCGGCTGCTTGTGGCGAATTCCTGGGACGATACGGTGACGGTCGCGGACGCGAACACGGGGCGAGTGGTGGCGACATGGCCGGCGGGGTATGAGCCGTCGAGCGTTCTGGAAGATCGGGCGGAGAAGCGGCTGTTTGTCGCGGATCGCATCGGGAACGACATTACCGTGCTGGATGCGGCGACGGGCGCCGTGCAGGGCACGCTGGAGGCGGGGCGGGGAGCGAGTTATCTGGCGACGGCCGCCGATGGCAGCAGGATTTATGCGACGCATGTGTACCCAAACCTGGGGCCGCACCGGACGCCGCCGGCGTCGGAGATTACGGTCATTGATCCGGAGAAGGCGCAGGTGGTGGACCGGATCGCGCTGCCGGGGATTGCCGGAGTGTTTCACGTGGCCGTTGCGCGGGACGGGCGGCTGGGCGTGGCGGCGGAGCTGCATCCGAAGAACCTTGTGCCACTAGCGCACGTGGAGCATGGGTGGGTATTCGTCGATACGCTGACGATTTTTGGGGCCGACGCGGGCCGGCGCGTTGAAGTCCCGCTGGATGAGGTCGATCGCTACTTTGCCATGCCGTTTGGAGTCGCGATTGCGCCGGACAAGTCGAGAATCTTCGTCACGAACGGCGGATCCGATTGTGTGACGGTGATCGATACAAACCGAATGCTGGCCTACATCCATGCGCATCCGAAGCCGTTTGACGAAGACCTGTCGGCGAGTGCGCATTATGTGATGGCTAGGATTCCGGTGGGGAAAAATCCGCGAGGCCTGGTTTTCAGTCCGGATGGGACGCGGCTGTACGTGGCGAACCGTCTGGACGACACGATCAGCGTAGTCGATACCCACGGGCTGCGGGTGGTGCGGACGATCCGGCTGGACGGACCCAAAAAGGTGAGCGCGCTGCGCCGGGGCGAGCAGGTCTTCTATTCGTCGCGTTCGTTTCAGGGGCAGTTTGGCTGCTCGAACTGTCATATCGATTCGACCTTCGACGGAATGCAGTGGGACCTGGAACCGGACGGCTTTGGGATGGACATCGTTGACAACCGGCTGATCGAGGACCTGCGGGGGACGGAGCCGTTCAAGTGGAATGGTGGGAATCCATCGATTGCAGTCGAGTGCGGCATCCGCACTGAGATGTACTTCTGGCGAACCCAGAACTATGACGACCTGCGCCTGGCGGATCTGGCGCTGTATATCCGATCGCTGCCGTCGCGGCCGAATCGGTGGCTGGCGAAGGACGGGCGCCTGACGCCGGCGCAGGAGCGGGGCAGGGCGATCTTCAATCGCACGGTGGACAAGCTGCGGCAGCCGATTCCGGCAGGGAACCGCTGCTCGACGTGTCACAGCGGCCCGAAGGGGACCGATCAGAAGTCCTTCGAGGTAGGGACGAGGAAGGCGACGGACACGGGCGGCCTCTTCGATACGCCGCAGTTGAGCAATATCGCCCTCACGGCACCCTACCTGCACGACGGATCGGCGGCGACGCTGGAGGAGATCTGGACGATCTACAACCCGCGCGATCAACACGGCCGGACCAACGATCTGACCAAAGACGAACTCAACGATCTGATGGAGTATCTGAGGACGCGATGAGACAGGCGGTGATTCTGGCGGTGGCTTTGGCGGCGGTTGTGGGCTCGGCGAGCGGACAGGCGACGCACCCGGCACGGCGCCTGCACGCCATGGCGCAGGCAGAGTCGGCGCCGAAGATGCCGCGCTTCCGGTGGGAGAACTTCACCACGGCGAACGGGCTGCCGGACAATCACGTATTTGCGGTCCTGGTGGACGGCGCTCGCATCTGGGCGGGCACGAACAACGGTCTGGCCGAATACGAGAACGGCAAGTGGAAGGTGTACACCACGGCTGACGGGCTGGCGCATCGCGCAGTGCTGTCGTTGGCGCTCGATAAGCGCACGGGCGCGGTGTGGGCGGGGACGATGGGCGGGCTGAGCCGCATCTCCGCAGGACGCATCGACACCTACACGCAGCTCAATTCCGGACTGAGCAATGACGTGGTTTACGGTGTGTCGGTCGAAGGCGACGACGTTTGGGCAGCCACGGCGGCGGGCGCGTGCCGCCTGAATACGCGCTCCGGCGAATGGTCGCTCTACAACGAGCGCAACACACCCATGCGTGAAATCTGGGCCTACGGCGTCTCCGCGCAGCCGGACAAGGTGTATTTCGCGATATGGGGAAGCGGGCTGCTGGAGTACACGCAGAAGACGGGCGCCTGGGACATGTACAAGGATCCGGACGGCGAAACGGAAGTGGTGGTGCTGAAGGATCAGGGCCTGATCCACGACATTACCAGCTCGGTGAGTTATGTGGATGGCATCGTCTGGGCGTCGACTTACTTTGGCGACAGCCGCTATGACGGGCGCTACTGGCATAACTTCCTGACCAAAGACAGCGGGCTGCCGAGTAACTTCACTAACTATGTGAAAGGCGTGGATCGCAACCGCGCCTGGTTCTGCACGGATAAGGGGCTGGCGTACTACGACGGAACGAACTGGGCGGTCTATCGGCCGTCGCTGACGACGGGCAAGCCGGAGATGACAGTGCGCGATGCAATGGGACATGTGACGGAAATTCCGGTCGCGACGGCTCCTTCTCACAATTACATGCTGGGCATCGATTTTCAGGGCAGGGATATCTGGGTGGCCACGGCCGATGGACTCAGTCACGGGATCGATCAACCTTACTAAGGAGACACGTTTATGAGTGCAGTTGCGGAATTGCTTGCGGGCCTGGGACATGCGCCGATCCGGAAGCGCGCCATCACCAACTATGGAGTCCTGAACGAGGCGTATGCGTATGCCAAACCGAGTTCGTTCTCGCGGGGTATGCGCATCGACCTGAACGGGCTGACGATCCTGCTCATCTCGGGGACAGCCAGCATCGATGAGGGGGGCAAGAGCGTGCACGTCGGCGATTTCCGCGCGCAGTGCCGGCGCACGTTCGCGAATCTGACGGGGCTGCTGGCCAGCGAAGGCGCGACATGGAAGGATATCGTGCGCACGAGCTGCTATCTGCGAGACATCGATCGCGATTACGAGGCCTTCAACGAGGAGCGGACGGCGTTCTTCCGTGCACAGGGCCTCGACCCGCTGCCGGCTTCCACGGGAATTCAGGCAAAGCTGTGCCGGCCGGAGTTGCTGGTGGAGATTGAAGCCATTGCGATGTTCCTGACGCCCAAAAAAGAGGAGTAGCGGCCATGCGGTTTTCGGGGATCTGGACGCGCGGGCTTGTGCCGCCGGTTGCACTGGTGCTGGGGGCGGGACTTTGTGTGCCTGCCGGGCTGGCGGCGCAGACCCCGCAGGGGCCGGGTGCGAAGACACCGGGGCCGGGCTGTTCATGCGGCCGGCATCCGCCGGGCGTGCCGCCGGATCGCACCGTAACACCCTACGCGGGAACGCCCAGGGACCTCGAGCCCTACCAAAAGTTCTCGAAGCCCTACTACCAGAACTACACGACGCCCAACATCGATCTGGGGGCGGGGCGGGAAATTCCGGTTCCCGCGGATATCCAGGAAGTGCGGATTGGCTTTTTGGGCCCGGTGGCGAAACAGGCGGATCAGCCGTACGGGCTGCGCATGCTGCACGGGGCCGAGATGGCGATCGATGAAGCCAACGCGCGCGGAGGCTACGGCGGCAAGCCTTTCCATCTCATGATCCACGACGACTATGCCAACTGGCAGTTCGGCGCGGAGGGCGGGCAAGTGCGGCCAACGGATGCGGCGATCTGGGGCGCGCCCATCGACGAGGCCGTCAAAATGATCTACGACGAGAAAGACTGGGCGATCTTCGGTTCCATCAGCTCGGAATCGACGCACATGATGCTGCGCCTGGCGCTGAAGGCGGAGATTCCCATCGTCAACTCCGCTTCGACCGATCCGACGGTTCCCGAGACGTACGTTCCGTGGTACTTCACCGACATTCAGGACGACCGCGTGCAGAGCTACACGCTGGCGCGCCGCATTTACACCGGGCTGGGACTGAAGCGCGCTGCGTTGCTGCGGGTGAACAACCGCTATGGGCGCCTGGGCGTGGAGAAATTTAAGGATGCGTCGCGCCGTCTGGGGCATCCGCTGGTGATCGAGCAAAAATACCTGCCGGGCGATACCGATTTCCGGCGAGAGTTGCGGATCATTCGCGATTCGCGCGTGGACGCGATCGTGCTGTGGGCGGATCAGGACGAAGCGGCGGAGATTCTGCAAGAGATGCGCGAGCTGGGCATGCACCAGCGGGTGTTCGGCAGCTATCGAACCCTGGGGGATGAGCTGCTGGCCAGGGCCGGTCCTGCGGCGGATGGATTCGAAGCCGTGTATCCCTACGATCCGAGCCGTAAGGACTCGAAGTGGACCGCGTTCCGGCAACGGTACCGGGCAAAGTATGGCGAGCAGCCGGAGCAGTTTTCAGCACTGGCCTACGACGCGATGAATATCCTGCTGGAATCCATTTGCCAGGCGGGACTGAATCGCGCGCGGATTCAGGATGCGCTCGATCAGGTGTACCGGTACGACGGCGTGACCGGCCCCATGGTCTTCGATCCCAATAACAAGAACGTGAGCCCGATGGTTCTGGGCGCGGTGCGCGACGGCAAGATCACGTATCGGGTGGCGACGATGAATGAGGAGCCGCAGAAGTCCGTGGCAACGGAAACTTCGGC
This sequence comes from Acidobacteriaceae bacterium, assembly GCA_036269135.1. GTDB lineage: Bacteria > Acidobacteriota > Terriglobia > Terriglobales > Acidobacteriaceae > Palsa-343. Next base: position 52,661 of record DATASQ010000063.1, on the reverse strand, counting down.
CGGAAAGTCGGATTCCGGGCACACGGCGCAGTCCCCGTATGCGCGGGTGGCTGAGGATGGGGTGCACTACTTCGGTCCGCATGAGGCAGGCATCGCGAAAGGCGACGCGACGCTGGTGCTGTTTGGCCCGCACGCGGCAGAGGTTGCGAGGGCGGCGGCGGTGCGCGCGGCTCTGGACTCAGAAATGTGGCGTGTGATTCCCATAGACAGCGGGCAAAACTGGGGAGTGGCGGCGACCCAGCTGGTACACGCTCTGGAAGATGAGCATGGCCTCGCGGTGGTGGCGCTGGACCGCGACTGCGCTCATCTCGCGGAGCAACTGGCCCTCAAGACCTTTGTCCCGGTGGTGGCGCTGGCCGACGATCGCACGCTGACCTCGACGAATGTGCCGTGGATCTTTCGGCTGCCGGCCAGCGCCGGGCCGGACGAGGCGGTGCGGCTCCTGGTGGCGGCGGCGCAGACGAGCGGGACAAACCCGGAGAAGCTGCGGGCCGTCCTGGCCTCGGGGGAGAAGCTGGCGGGCGTGCGGTTTCGGGATACCGGGGAGCCGTCGAACTGACGGCGCTTACGGCGTGTCGCCGCGAACGTAGAGGGCAGGACCGCCATGGTGCAGACCCTGGCCGAGACGGGCGGCCTCCTGGGCGCTCACAGGCTTGACGGCAATCGGCAGAGCGAGAGAGAAGTCCATCTGCGACTCAGCGGGGATCGAAAGGATGGGACCGGGTGTTGCAGCCGCGACGGCAGTGCCGATTCCCGCGCCGAGCGCCGCGCCTGTGCCCATGCCCGCCGCTCGACCCACGGCGCTGGTTCCACCCTTGGCGCTGCCGCTGAACACACCGCCGACGATGGCGCCAATGACGACTCCGTCTTTAATTTTTCTCTCGGTCGGCTGGGTCTTGCTCGTGCCCTGTACGCGAAAGAGGTAGGTATAAAGCGGGTAGGTCCTTCCTCCGATGTCGAGCGAGGTGAGCTTCAGGACCAGCTCCGGACCGCCGGTGAGCGCACCAGCCCCTTTGGGTTCCACGGCCGTGGCATGGACCGTAGCGCCGCGCGGGATGACCAGAATATGGCCGACCACAACATCTTCACTGACGGTGAATCGCAGCATTGCGCCCTCGCGCGTTTCCCGGGTACTCAGAGGGGTATCGGTGATGACCCGAATCGCCGTATTTTCGGGGACGGTAACAGCGCCCTCAGCCTCGGCCGCGCCATCCTGCGGCTGCGTGGATTGGGTCGTAAGCAGCGAAGAAGAGTAGTCTGGTTCTCCGGATGGCGCCGGCTGCCCGGTTGATGAAGGCGGTGCCGGGTCTGCCGGCCGCTCCTGGGAAAAACTGGCCGCGCAACAGCAGGCCGCCATCATCCCCCCCACCACAATAAGCGAGCAGGATCGGCGCATCATCTGAATTCCTCGCGGGTCCGATTATCCGACATTGCGATCAGGAATCTTCTGCAGGCCCCGACTACGCGGTGGCGAGGCTGGGCGTGCGGACCGGCGCTGCCTTGGCTTTCGGCTTCTCCCCGCCCAGAGTGATCAGCTTCCAGGCGGAGCGGTCGCGCAGCAGGCGCGAGACCAGCGCCGTGTGCATCGCGTGCCCGGCGCGCTCGGCGACGACATGGCCGAGGATGTGATGGCCGGCCAGAGCGAGATCGCCGATCAGATCGAGCACCTTGTGGCGCGCGAACTCCTCTCGGAAGCGCAGCGAGCCGTTGAGCACGCGGTGGCGGGACAGGACGATGACGCTCTCTTCCGACGCGCCGCGGATCAGGCCCATGTCACGGAGCTTCTGCTCGTCTTCGCGCCAGCCGAAGGTCCGGGCCGGAGCGATCTGGCGTTCGTAGGCTCCGGTGGCCAGATCGACGACGTAGCCCTGTTGTCCGATGGGCGGGGGAAAATCGATCTGGTAGGAAACGGAGTAACCGTCGCCGGGGTAGACTCCGATAAATTTGTCGCCGTCCCGGACTTCCACGCTTTTCAGGATGCGGAGATATTCGCGGCGGCGGCGCTGGCTCTTCAGGCCCACTTCACGAAAGGCCTCAACGTAAGGCAAAGAACTGCCGTCGAGGATGGGGAGTTCCAGGTTATCGAGCTCGACGATGACATTGTCGACGCCCATGCCGAGCAGGGCAGAGAGGAGATGCTCCGTGGTGGAGATCAGGACGCCCTGGCGCATGAGGCTGGTGGCATAGCTCACCTTGGCCACGTTGCGGCCGATGGCGGCGATTTCGAATCCGTCGAGATCGGTGCGGCGGAAGACAACGCCGGAACCCGCCGGGGCGGGGAGCAGGCGCATGCGAACCGGCGCGCCGCTGTGAAGGCCAACGCCGGAGAATTCAATCGGGGAGGAAATTGTGTTTTCCAGGTGCGATGATTCTGCCAAGCCGTTTGCCTCGATGAACACATAGACTACAGCCGACCCCTGGAAGTTGCGGTGTTGTAAATTTGCCACACTCCAGATGCCCAAAGTCACAGTACCAAAGGAGATTCCATTGCCGTCAAGCCAAATAAAAACAGGCACATACGACCATCGCCAAATGCTGAAGGACTGTGGAGGCGCGGAATCCAGGTTGCTCGAACGGATACGCCGGCTGGTCGCCCTGGAGTCGCCCAGCGACGATAAACGAGGAGTGGATGCGTGCGCCGAGGCGGTCGCCGAAATGGCCGCGGCCCAGGGAGCGCGGGTGCGGCGGCATCGGCAGCGTGCATTTGGCGACGTGCTGGAACTGCGGTTTGGCGCAGCTGGAGCGAACCGGAAAAAGGATGCGCCGGTCATGCTGCTGGGCCATCTGGATACAGTGTGGCCGCTGGGAACGCTGGCAAAGATGCCGTTTCGGGTTGCGGAGGGACGCGCCTGGGGTCCGGGCACTCTGGACATGAAGGTGGGCGTGGCCATGGCGATGACGGCAATTGAGATTTTGCGCACGATTGGGGCCGAGCATCGTCCAATCGTCATGCTGCTGAACAGCGACGAGGAGGTGGGGAGTCCGATTTCGCGGCCCATCACAGAGAAGCTGGCGCGGGAGTGCGCGGCGGTGTTCGTGCTGGAGCCGGCGCAGGGGCTCGGCGGCGCTTACAAGACGGCCCGCAAGGGAGTGGGCAATTTCACGATCCGGGTGAAGGGTGTGGCAGCGCACGCGGGAGTGGATTTTGAGCGTGGGCACAGCGCGATCCACGAACTGGCGCATCAGCTGGAAACGATCCGGACCTTCACGGAGCCGGAACGCGGACTCACGGTGAATGCGGGTGTGATTCGGGGAGGGACGCGGACGAATGTGGTGGCCGCGGAAGCCCTAGCTGAGGTGGACGTGAGGATCGCACGGCCGAAGGATGCGGCGCGGATCGAAAAGCGGTTTCGCCGCCTGCGCGTTCGGGACCGGGGCTGCGTCCTCGAAGTGGAAGGCGGAATGAATCGGCCGCCGATGGAGCGAAGCCGGGCAACCGTCGCTCTGTTCCGGCGGGCGCGACTGCTGGCGGAGGATCTGGGATTTCGGCTGGAAGAAGCGGCGACGGGCGGCGGATCGGATGGAAACTTTACCGCGGCGATGGGGGTTCCTACTTTGGACGGGATGGGCGCGGTCGGCGAAGGAGCGCACGCATCTCATGAGTCGGTGCTCCTGAAAGAGCTGGTGCCGCGAACGGCGCTGCTGGCGGAGATGATCCGAACGACCTGAGTGCGAAAGGATGGTTCGATGCTGAAGCTGATGGAGATCGGGTTGCTCGCGGTGATCCTGGCGATCGTCCTGGGGCTGGTGCTCAAAGGACAGCCGGAATCGCCGCCCACCTCGGATCATGTCATCGGCGCGCAGGAACCGCACGACGGGGAACGGCCAAAGGCAAGCTGAGGACCGGCCGTCCCCGCGGAAGCGCTTCGCGCCTTTGGCTGCGGATCGTGACGATGGATCGCAGGCGAGAGGGAATCCGGCTCAGGGAACGACGATCTGCGAGGCAACGCCGGAACGCAGGCGGACTTCAGCCGCTTCGATCATGGTCGTGACGAGGGCCAGCGGTAATCCAACCACATTGAAATAGCAGCCGTGCACGCGCGGGATCCAGCGCGCGGCGCGCCCCTGGATGGCATAAGCGCCCGCCTTACCGCGGGGCTCGCCGGTGGCGATGTAGCTGGCGATCTCTTCTTCACTGGGAGTGAGCATGGTCACATGGGTGACCTCGGCGGCGACTTCGGCGATGTCGGCAAGGGGGACAAGGAGCGCCACGCCGGTGATGACCTGATGGGTAGCGCCGGCGAGGAGGCGCAGCATGCGGGCGGCGTCGGCGTCGTCTTCGGGTTTGCCGAGGATTTCTCCGCTGGGTGCGACCACGGTGGTGTCGGCGCCGAGAAGCATCGGCTGCTGGGCGCTGCGCCGGGCCAGGCTTTTGAATTCTGCGGAGGCGGCGACAGCTTCGGCTTTTTCGCGCGCCAGACGGAGCACGTAACCGACAGGACGCTCGCCGGAGCGGGGGTCTTCATTGACCGTGGCGGTCAGGATCTCAAAGGCAAATCCCGCCTGCGAGAGCAGATCGCGGCGGCGCGGAGAAGCGGAGGCCAGCACCAGCATAGGAGCAGGGTACAGCGCACAGGATGCAGGGTACAGAGAGCCGGCAGCCGGTGGCACACGCCGGGAAGCTACTCGGCGATTCTGTGGAGGGCCAACCTGCTCAGTCTTCAATTCACGAGTGTTCAGGACTGGAGCCGGGTTCGGGGAAGTCGGAATCGTTGTCTTTAATTTCGTCGTTGCTGTCGCGGTGGGGGAGCTGATTGGCGAGACGGTTGTGGGCTTCGCCGGGATGCGACTGGGGGTTGTCTTCGACCGCGCCCTTCTGCAGGTCGGCGTCGTGCTCTGAGGGTCCCTTGGGAGTCATGGTTTCTCCACAAAAACTTGAGTGACAAAGCAGGTGGATGCTCTTTGGCCAGAGTACGCTGCTTCGACCGGGCTCGCGCAGGCGAGAACTGGTAAGGTGGGTACCGATGGAACCGCTTCTCGATCCAACGACAATGCTCGCTGTGGCCGTGGGCGAGGCGCGCGCCGGCTTAGGGGAGGGTGGGATTCCGATTGGGGCCGCTATCTTCACGCGCCAGGGGACACTGCTGGGCGCGGGCCATAACCGGCGCGTGCAGCATGGGGATCCTTCCGCGCATGGCGAGACCGACGCGTTCCGCAACGCCGGGCGGCAGCGCTCGTATCGCGAGCTGGTCATGGCGACGACGCTGGCCCCATGCTGGTACTGCAGCGGGCTCATCCGCCAGTTCGGATTTCGCACCGTGATTGTGGGAGAGAGCCGGACGTTTCAAGGCGGAATCGAGTGGCTGCGCGAGCTGGGGGTCGAGGTGATCGATCTGGACTCGCAGCCATGCATGGATCTGCTGGGCGGGTTCATCCGCGAGCATTCGGAGATCTGGAACGAAGATATCGGCGAGTAGCCGTCCCGGCGGACCCGCTTCGCGCCAGAGCCGACCAGGGATCGGCATTGGTTGCAATCTTTGAGGATCCTCACCGGTCTGTCGCGGTCTGGGTGCTCTTCCTGCGGGGAGCCGTGCAAGCCGAATAGCAGAGTTTCCTCTCTTCCGCTTCGGAACGGAAATTTCAAATTCGGGCCGTGATGGCTGTCACCGACAATTGTTGCGGGTGCACGTCATTCTGGCGTGTACCCGCGTTTCGGTGGTTGTCTGCGAGGGGATAAGGTCCCTGAGCGGGAGCAGCCGGGCGCGGAGGCAATCGTCGCCGCCTGTTTTTCGGCTGCTGATTCGCTCGCAGCGCCAGGTGGAATCAGGGGTTCCGAACCTGCGGCCGCCATGCGGCCGGAGGAGGTAACATGCCGCTGTATGCAGAACGTCCGCCTCTGCCCTCCGAGGACAAGCGATGGAGAATCGTGAATGGCACGATGCGCAAGCACGGCTATTCGCGCAACGCGCTGATTGAGACGCTGCACACGGTGCAGTCCTCGTTCGGCTTTCTGGACGAGCCCTCCATCCGGTTTGTCGCGCAGTCGCTCCGCGTGCCGTTGAGCCAGGCGTATGGGGTGGTGACGTTCTATCACTTCTTCAGCCTGAAGCCGCCGGGCAAACACACCTGCACGGTGTGCCTGGGTACGGCCTGTTACATCAAGGGGTCGGACAAGCTGGTCGCGGAGACGGAGAAGCTGCTGCACATCAGGGCAGGGCAGACCACGCCGGACGGCGAAGTCTCGTTCGCGACGGCGCGCTGTGTGGGCGCCTGCGGTCGCGCCCCGGTGGTGTTGCTGGATGGCGAACTCTCCGGACAGATGGAAGCGGCGCAGCTGGCGCAACAGCTGGAAAGGTGGACCCGGCAATGAACGCCGACGAGCTGGAGCAAATTGCCGCCGCACAGGTGGAAGAGCGGGAGCAGTACGAATACCAGGTCAACGTGTGCATGGGCACCGGCTGCCTGTCGCAGCACAGCGACCGGGTGAAGGCCGCCGTCGAGAAAGCGGCGGAAGGCTGCGGGAAAAGGTGCCACGTGCGGCGGACCGGGTGCATGGGCCTGTGCGCTGCCGGCCCGATGGTGCTGGTGGAGCCGAACGAGACGCGGTACGGTCACGTGCACGAGGCGGATGCGAAAGAGATCGTCGCTTCTCTGGGCGTCGCGCCGGTGGCCCGTCTCGATCCGGATCTGGGCGGTTACTTCGAAGGTCAGCATCATGTGGTGCTCGAGAACTCCGGGCACATCGATCCGGAGAAGATTGAGGAGTACGTGGCGCGCGGCGGTTATGAAGCGCTGGTCAGGGCGCTGACCGACATGAATCCCGCCTCGGTGATCGAGCAGATCTCCAAAAGCGGGCTGCGCGGACGTGGAGGCGGCGGGTATCCCACCGGGCTGAAGTGGGACACGGTCGCGAAGGTCAAAGGCGCGCAGAAGTACGTCATCTGCAACGGCGATGAAGGCGATCCAGGTGCGTTCATGGATCGCAGCGTGCTCGAGAGCGATCCGCAGCGGGTGATCGAGGGCATGGCCATCGCGGCGTATGCGATTGGCGCCAGCAAGGGGTACATCTATGTGCGCGCCGAGTATCCGCTGGCTGTACAGCGGCTGACGGTGGCGCTGCAGCAGGCGCGGCGGCGTGGCTTCCTGGGTAATGGGATCTGCGAGACGACCTTCGGCTTCGATATCGATATTCGCCTGGGCGCGGGGGCGTTTGTCTGCGGCGAAGAGACGGCGTTGATCGCCTCGATTGAGGGCAAGCGCGGGACACCGCGTCCGCGTCCACCCTATCCCGCGGTCTCGGGATTATGGGGCGCACCGACGTTGATCAATAACGTGGAAACCTTCGCCAACGTCGCGCCGATCATCCGGCACGGCGGCGAGTGGTTTTCCTCGATGGGCACGGCGCGCAGCAAGGGAACCAAGGTCTTCGCGCTGACGGGCAAGATTCAGCGCACCGGCCTGGTGGAAGTCCCGATGGGCATGACGCTGCGGCAGATCATCTTCGGCATTGGCGGCGGCGTACCGGACGGCAGGAAATTCAAGGCAGTCCAGACGGGCGGACCTTCGGGCGGATGTTTGCCCGAGGAGCACCTCGATTTGTCCATCAGCTACGACGCTCTCATCAGCGCCGGTTCCATGATGGGTTCGGGCGGGATGATCGTCATGGACGATGCTTCGTGCATGGTATCGGTCGCCCGCTTCTTTATGGAGTTCTGCATGACGGAGTCGTGCGGCAAGTGCATCCCGTGCCGCGCGGGGACGGTGCAGATGTACAACCTGCTGACGAAGATCTGCAATGGCGAGGCGACGCATCGGGATCTGGACCAGCTGACGGAGTTGTGTGACGTGGTCGGCGCCACCAGTCTTTGCGGGCTGGGGCAGACAGCCCCGAATCCGGTGCTGAGCACGCTGCGCTACTTTAAGCACGAATATCTGGCGCACATCGACGAAAAGCGCTGTCCGGCGGGGGTGTGCCCATGCAGCCCGGCCGCGGTGGACGCTCCCCGCGGGGAGGTGCTCGCATGAGCGCCGAAGCGAACGTTCGTACCCTGACCATTGACGGCGTGGACGTGAGCGCCCGCCCTGACCAGAGCATCCTGGAAGCGGCGCGCGAGCACAACATTCCGATTCCGACGCTGTGCCAGATCGAGGGCCTGTCGAGCGTGGGCTCCTGCCGTCTGTGCCTCGTGGAAGTAAAAGGCGCGCGGCGGCTGCTTCCGGCCTGCGTAACGCGCGTCGAAGAGGGAATGGAGGTCGCTACCCATTCTCCGAAGATCGATCGCTACCGGACGATGATCCTGGAGCTGTTCTTCGCGGAGCGTAACCACGTTTGCTCGGTCTGCGTCGCGAACGGACGGTGCGAGCTGCAGAGCCTGGCGCTTTCCCTCGGACTGACCCACGTCGAGATTCCCTACCAGTATCCGCAGCTGCCCGTGGACGCCTCGCATCCACGCTTCACCGTGGACCACAACCGGTGTGTGCTGTGTACGCGCTGCGTGCGGGTCTGCTCGGAAGTGGAAGGCGCCAATACCTGGGGCGTCATGGGGCGCGGCGCGCAGTCGCTGGTCATCACCGATCTGAAGGAGCCGTGGGGCTCGTCCGAAACCTGCACCAGCTGCGGCAAATGCGTCCAGGTGTGTCCCACCGGGGCGCTGTTTGAGAAGAACCGCGCGGTCAGCAAGGCGCGCAAGCACCCCGAGTTCCTCCCGTATCTGCGGATCATGCGCGAAGGAGAGCAGCCGTGAGCGAAAGCAATCAGGTCACGAGCGAACTGAAAACCCTGGCGACCGTCTGGCTCGACGGCTGTTCGGGCTGCCACATGTCCCTGCTCGACATGGATGAGCGGCTGATTGAGTTGAGCAGCCAGTTTCGTCTGGTGTTCAGCCCGCTGGTGGATCGCAAGACTTTTCCTGAAACCGTCGACGTGACTCTGGTCGAAGGAGCGGTTGCGAATGAAGAAGATTTAAAAAAAATCCGCAAAATCCGCGAGCACACCCGGATTCTGGTCTCGCTGGGCGACTGCGCGCTGACCGGAAACGTCTCGGCCATGCGCAACGCGTATGGTCCGCTGCCGGTGCTGGAGCGCGTCTATTCGGAAAACGTCGATTTGCAGAAGCAGGTGCCCACGGTCGGCTTGCCGGCGCTGCTGGATCGCGTGCGGCCGGTCCACGAGGTCGTCCCTGTGGATGTCTTTGTGCCCGGCTGCCCGCCCTCGGCGGACACCATTTATCAGGTGCTTTCGGAACTGCTGGCCGGCCATGTGCCCTCGCTGGGCGGCGTCGCCCACTTCGGCTGATTGGAGACTCTATGCCTCGTACCCTCGTCATCGATCCCGTCACGCGGCTGGAAGGACACGGCAAGATCACTCTCCAGCTGGATGAATCCGGCATCGTGCAGGACGCGACGTTCCATGTGACGCAGTTGCGCGGCTTCGAGAAGTTCTGCGAAGGGCGCCCGTTCTACGAGATGCCGAACATCACAGCGCGGGTGTGCGGCATCTGCCCGGTCAGCCACCTCATCGCGTCTTCCAAAGCCTGCGACGCGATTCTCGCCGTGCGGATTCCCCCCGCAGCGGCAAATCTGCGGCGGATTCTGAACCTGGCCCAGTTGATCCAGTCCCACGCGCTGAGCTTCTTCTATCTTTCCTCCCCCGACCTGCTGCTCGGTATGGATGCCCCTGCCGACGAGCGCAGTATTCTGCACATCGCGCACACCCATCCCTCCATCGGCGCGGATGGCGTGGGGCTGCGTCAGTTTGGACAGCGCGTCATCGAACTGCTGGCGGGGCGGAGGATTCATCCCGGATGGACGGTGCCGGGCGGCGTCAACGAGCCGCTGAGCGCGGAGAAGCGCGATCAGATCCTCGCCATGATTCCTCCGGCGATCGCCGCCATCCGGAGGACGCTGGTGTGGTTCCGGCAAAGCCTGGAAAAGTTCACCGCGGAGATTGAGGTCTTCGCCAACTTTCCCACGCTGTTTATGGGCCTGATCGACGACCGCGGGCTGGCTGAGTACTATGACGGCGCCCTGCGCGTGATCGATTCGGAAGGAAACATCATCGCCGGGGAGCTGGATCCGGCGCGCTATATGGACTTCATCGGGGAGGCCGTGGAGCCCTTCACCTACATGAAGTTCCCGTATTACAAACCGTTGGGTTATCCGGGAGGAACGTATCGCGTGGGACCGCTGGCGCGGCTCAACCTGGCCGGCCGCTGCGATACGCCCCTTGCCGACAACGAGTGGCGGGAGTTCCGGGCCATGTCGCCGCGGCCTCTGCTCAGCTCATTCCACTATCACTACGCCCGGCTGATCGAAATGCTGCACGCGGCGGAGAAAATCGAAATCCTGCTGGCGGATTTGGGCATTCTCGACAAGCACGTGCGGGCAACCGCCTCGGTGAACAACCTGGAAGGCGTGGGCGTGGCCGAAGCGCCGCGCGGCACGCTGATCCACCACTACAAGGTGGACGAGAATGGGTTGATCCGCTGGGCGAATCTGGTGATCGCCACGGGTCATAACAATGCCGCTATGAATCGCGGCATCCTGCAGACGGCTCGGCATTACGTTCAGGGCGACAACATCGCCGAGGGCATGTTGAATCGGGTGGAGGCGGTGGTCCGCACCTTCGACCCGTGCCTGAGCTGTTCCACGCACGCCATGGGGCGGATGCCGCTCACCGTCGAACTCCGCGCACCGGACGGTTCTCTGGTGCGCGAGGTGCGGAGGGGTTGAGGCCGGAGCTTATGGACGCTAACTTAACCAATACGCCCCAGCCTCCCGCATCGGCTGCTTCTCCGCTGCATGCGAGCCGTGCGGGCGCCGCGTCGCCGGCGCTGCTGCTGGCCTGCGGCAACTCTCTGCGTGAAGATGACGGAGTCGGTCTGCAGATCGCCGAGGCGGTGGAACAACTCTTCCCCGCCTCCCGTCTGCGGATTGTGGCGGCGCAGCAGTTCACGCCGGAAATGGCGGCCGACGTGGCGGCGACCGATCTCGCGATCTTTGTGGATGCATCGGCGGGCGACGACCCCGGGGCGATTCGAGTCTGCTCCGTGGCGGCGCGTCCGGACTCTGCCGAGACGCATCGGATGGATCCCCCGGCCCTGCTGGCGATGGCAGAATCGTTGTGCGGCCACACCCCGGCCCACGCGTTTGCGTTAACGGTGGGCGCGGGGCAGTTCGGCTATGGCACAGAAATCGGCGGTTCGGTGCGGCAGGCGATCCCGCGAGCCTGTCGGCTCGTCGGCAATCTTCTGAGCGCCTTCAGCCGGACTCAGGCCTGACAGGCCTCCTCCGTCAGCTGCGCCCCCCCAACCTTCTGCCGCAATCGAAGAATGTCCCGCAAAGACCGCAGCAGTCCGCGGGGTTCCGCCTCCAGGACCGCATCCATCCCGTCCTCCTCTCCCGTACTGGCGCCGCGCCCACCGGAAACCAGCAGAACCAAAGCTGAAGGATGACGGCGGCGAATGGCTGCTGTGAAGTTGAGGCGATCGGTGCGGGGAAGTGAATGGCAGAGAATGGCCAGGTCGAAGGAGTCCGTCAGGATTTTTTCCATGGCGCGAACAAAACTTTCGACGCTTACGACCCGAAGTCCGGCGGTCTCGAGGACAGCGCCACGCGTCCGCAGCAGGACGGGATCGGTGCCGATTTGGATTGCGGCCAGCATGCAAGTCTGAAGATGGCGCCGACCGCACAGGGGCCCTGCCATCTGAATTCATTGTGCCGGTCCACGGTTCGCATCGTATGTATGGCAGCGAACCAAGCCAGGCAACTTTTTTGGCCCTGATCGTCAACGACGGTCGCAATGACAGCGCAGGAGAAAGAGGGTTTCAGGTGGCTTATCGCAATTTGATTCTGCAGCATCTGGACGCCGAGGCCATCGAAGGTCTCCGGCTGCGGTCCACGCCACTGGAACTGAGACAGACGCTGGAGGCTCCTGGCGGGCGTATCGACAACATCTTCTTCATCGAGGAAGGGATCGGATCGATGACCACCACCTTCGAAGACGGCTCGCAGGTGGAGGCGGGCATGTTCGGCTGGGATTCGGCCATCGGCGCTCCCGCCCTCATGGGGATCCGCAGAAGCCGCAATCATATTGCGGTGCAGATTCCGGGGCATGCCTGGGCGGCGCCGAAAGAAGCGGCGGAGCGCGAGTTTCGCAGGCTCAACTGCTTCCATGATCTGGTGCTGCGCTACATGCAGTCGCAGATCCTGCAGGCCACGCAGTCCTGCGGATGCAACGCGCGGCACAACGTTCAGCAGAGGCTCTCACGATGGCTGCTGCTGTGCCGCGATCGTACGGATGGGGATGTGCTGCAGCTGACCCAGGAGTTTCTGGCCGCCATGCTCGGTGTGGAGCGGCCCGCCGTGACGGTGGTGGCGGGTAAGCTCCAGGAAGCCGGGCTGATCGAATACAACCGAGGGCGTGTGCGGATTACGGATCGCCCCGGACTCGAGGCGGTCGCCTGCGAGTGCTATCCGGTTTCGAAACGGGAGTTGCAGGCCTTCAGGGAATATGCGGAGGAGCGGACCGGGGTCTATCCGTCGAAAAACGGCGGCCGGCGCACCGGGTAGTGCGCGTTTACTGATTCTGAGGCGGCGGATATTGCCCCTGGGGTGGAGGATACTGCCCTTGCCCCTGAGGTGGATATCCGCCTTCTCCCGGCTGCTCGGCGCTCGACGGTGGAGCGGTCCCCCGTGGCGGCTCGTACTGCGGCCGGTTCTGCAGGTGAAAGCCCTCTTCGATGACGTAGAAGTTCTGTTCGGGCAGGTCGGCCTCGAGCAGGCGGCCATCGCTGGTGTAATACAGCTCGACCGTGATGCCGTTTTGTTCGCTGACCACCACGCTGGTGTGGTGCACCGTCGTGGGCCGCCCCTGGATGGTGGCGCTGACGTCCGGCCGCGGATTGTACTGGGCGGGCACCAGCACTCCGTTTTCCTTGGGGATGATGACCCAGGTGGTCGGCGGGTTCTCCAGAGCGAAGTGCGTCATCTCGATATAGGCGGCGGGATCGAGGTCCGGCAGCAGTGCGAGATGCTGATGGCGATCGACGGTATTGGTCGTGGTCTTGCCGCTGGCGTCGATGCTGATCTGAAACTGCCGCCCGGTCGCATCGGAAACGAGGCCGAACGTCACCTGGGCTCCGTTCACCGTGCCTGTGAGCTGGTCCCGGACAATGTTGAGCCGGCTGTCGAGGCGATTGCTGTTGGAGAACGAGTAGCTGAACTTCGCCATCTTCAGCTCCCCGCGCGAGGTGATCAGGTAGCCCGCGGGGATGGTGGCGACGGCTGCTTCGGCAGAACCGACCGTCTTGCCGTTATCGGCCTCCACCAGCGTGTAGTGGGAGGAACCGACAGGAACCCCCGGCGCCTGAGCCAATGCGGCCATGGGGACCAGAACAGCGAGGAAAGCAGATAAACGCAGGCGCATGGTTCGGAAGGACCTTTCTGGTCCATTAGACACAATTTCGCGGCAAAAGCTGCGCTGGATCCCTGCTGCGGAATCCCCATCCCGCGATTTTTCCTCCGTTACGCGGCTTCTGCGCGTTCAATCGGCGTCTCCGGCTCGGAGGCCAGCTCCTCGAGGCTCTTGCCCTTGGTCTCAGGCAGCAACAGGAGGGTTGTGATCAGGCCCAGGATGCTGACGATAGCGGCTGCGGATTCGGCGGCGAGCAGGCCGTGCCAGTGCATGAGCAGGGGGAAGGTGAAGACGCCGACGAATCCTCCAATTTTGCCCATGGCGGCGGAAATGCCGTGGCCGGTGGTGCGGACGCGCACGGGGAAGACCTCCGAGGGGTAGATGAAAGTGGTGGCATTCGGCCCAAACTCGGTAAAGAAGTAGCTGACCCCGTAGATGACGACGAAGGGGAGGACGAGGCTCTCGATGTGGGGAATCAGGGCGAGCGCGGCAAAGGCGGCGGCCATGACGGCGAATCCGAGGCACTGGATGGTCTTGCGGCCAAGGCGGTCCATGGTGAAGGCGGCCACGAAATAGCCTGGGGCTGCGAACACCGCGAAGACGCCAAGCTGGACGAGCGTCTTGTGCAGCAGGGAATGATGAGCGCCCAGGGCATTGAGCACCATGGGGCTGGAGACGGTGTTGCCGTAGTAGGCGAAATCCATCATGAACCAGGCCAGGCTGGTGCCGGCGAGGCGGCCGAGCAGGCGCTGATTGTTGGCCAGGCGGTGGAAGCCATCCCAGAAAGAGACGGAGTGGCGGTTCGGGTCATAGTGGGCGGCGCGGGCCAGTGTGCCGGTTGGATCTTCCTGCTGGCCGGAGGCGTGCAGAAAGCGGGGCGTCTCCCGGAGGTGGCGGCGTGCCCAGTAGACCGAAAGAGCAGGAATGGCGCCAAAGCCGAGCAGGACGCGCCAGATGATGTTCGTCGGCAGGTGAGCGGCCAGCAGCGCGGAGGCGAAGAGCGGCCCCAGGATGAGTCCCGCCGCCTGCATGGAAAAGACCATCGAGACGAGCATGCCCCGGGAAGCTTTGCCGGCGTATTCGCTCATGATGGTGGCGGAGACGGGGTAGTCGCCGCCGATGCCGATGCCGAGGATGAAGCGCAGACCAATCAGCCACCAGATGCCCGGGGCGAAAGCCGAGGCGATGGCGCCGGCGGCGAGGACGAGAACTTCCACGCCGTAGATGCGCTTGCGGCCGATCATGTCGGCGATGCGGCCGAAGAGAAGGGCGCCCAGTGCGGCGGCGAGCAGGGCCGTGGAGTCGACGAGTCCCTGCTCGAATTTGCCGAAGTGCCAGATGGGCTTGAGCATGGCGATGACCACTCCAATGATGAACAGGTCGTAGGCGTCGGTGAAGAAGCCCATGCCGGAGATGAACATGATCTTCCAGTGCTCGCGGGAGGGCCTGGCGTCATCGAGGTCGCGGAAATTCGCGGGAGGGAAGGAGCGGATGTCGGTCACGGGCCACCTCGGGGATGAAGTAGGGCCCACACCGTCGTTCCGCACAGGCCCGGCCGCAGACGCGCCGCCGTTGGCGCGCCTGGGCTCTCATAAAGGGATGCCCGGGCAGTTGACTGCCGAGTTAACGCAGGGTGAATTCAGCGGAGAGACCCGTGGAAAACCGACGCCCGCGGGTCACGCGCCGAACGGCTTAGTGGAACAGACTCAGGTCGATGGAGTTGGCCATGGCCGAGTAGCCGGCGTCTTTCGGGTGCAGGTGGTCGCCGCTGTCATAGGCGGGCGCATAGACCAGAGGGTTGGCCGCATCGCGGGTGGCCTTGTCGAAGTCAACCACCCCGTCAAAACCGCCCCCGTTGCGGATCCAGTCATTCACGGATTCGCGAATCTGCTCGCCCTGTTCGGTAAAGTAGTCGGCGCCCTTGTACGGCGTGAGCGTCGCGCCAAAGACCTTGATGCCGTGTTCGTGCGCGCGGGCGACGATCTGACGCAGGCCCTGTTCGAGGTCCGCGGCGGTGAGCTTGTAGTCGGGACGGTTGGGTTCGTGCAGGGTGCCGATATCGTTGATGCTCTCCAGCACGATGACGTATTTCACTCCGGACTGGGAGAGAACATCGCGGTCGAACCGGGCCAGGGCGTTGGGTCCGACGCAGGTGATCAGCACACAGTTGCCCCCGATGCCTTCGTTCAGAACCGAGAGGTGCGCGGTGGCAGGATCGTTGTGCAGGCGCACGGCAAGGTAGTCGGGCCAGCGGTGGTTTTCATTATCGGTCGCATAAGCGCCGTCCGTGATGGAGTCGCCATAGGCGACCACCGCGGCGGCATGCGGAGCCACCGGCTCCACATCGACGCCTTTGACGAAGTACCACGAAGCAACCGTCGCGGCGGTACTCAGGTTGGGAGCGCCGACCCCATTGCTGCCGGACTGAATGTAGTTAATCTGCTGCGCGCTGGAGTGGACGGAGACATGACCGATCTGCTGCAGCGGCAGGTAAAAACTGATCGCGAGGTTGGTGAACGCGCCCGTCGGCATCTCCACCGGATCGCTGACCGCTTCGGCGCCGGGCGGGATGACGATGGAGGGCTGGCCGCCGAAGGCGAGGGTGTGGAGCGATTCCGGCTGAATGGCGGATTCACCGGCGCTCAGTGCGACAGTGGCCGCATCGATGCGCAGCGGCTCGGTGCCGAACTCGTTGGTGAAGCGGATGCGCAGCGCTTTGCCGGGGATGGATGTATGGACGATCTCCCGGAGGGTCGAATCGACCAGGGTGGGAACCGTGTGCCAGGGATCGCCGCCAAAGGGGGAAGTGGCCCAGGTGCCGACCCAGTGCGGCGGCGGTGCGGAAGGAGTCGCCTGCGCAGCGGCCGAGACGCCGACGCCCATCAAAAGGCCGACCGCTAACAGAAACAACCGGGCAGGCAAAAGCAAAAGCGCAGAGCGCAGGGAACGCATAACGGCAATCCTCCGGAGAACTGCGGATGGTGCGGAACCGACCATCATAAACTCCGCCGGAGATGGAAATGCCCTTTCCCTGGTCGGAGGCAAAAGAAAGCGCCTGAGACAAAAGAAAGGGCATTTGGAGCGAGGACTTTTACTTTTTTGCGGTCTCGAAGCGTTTGTTGATCTCGTCCCAGTTGACGGTATTCCACCAGGCAGCGAGGTATTCCGGCCGCCGGTTCTGGTACTTGAGATAGTAAGCATGCTCCCAGACGTCGTTGCCGAGAATGGGGAAATGGCCCTGCATGAAGGGGCTGTCCTGGTTGGCGGTGGTGATGATCTTCAGCTTGCCGTCCCAGATAAGCCAGCCCCAGCCCGAGCCGAACTGCTTCGCGGTCGCCTCGTTGAACTGCTTCTTGAAATCCTCGAAGCTGCCGAAGTCCTTCCTGATCTGGTCGGCGATAGCGCCCTTCGGTTCACCGCCGCCGTTCGGCTTCATGATGGCCCAGAACATGGTGTGGTTCACGTGCCCGCCGCCGTTGTTGCGGACCGTGGTGCGCACGTCTTCCGGGACGCTGTTAATGTTGCGCAGCAAATCTTCCGCGGAATGTTTGGCGAGATCGGGGTGCTTTTCGATCGCCCCGTTGAGATTGTTCACGTAGGCGGTGTGGTGCTTGTCGTGATGCAGGTGCATCGTCTGTTCGTCGATGTGCGGCTCCAGCGCCGCATAGTCGTATGGAAGGGGTGGAACTTCGTGTGCCAAAGCATCCTCCTTGGGCGAGGTTGGTGGTGCGATTATTTCGTGGGGTCACGCGTGACCTTTTGCGGATGCCAATGAAGGTCCGCGCAGAATGCGCCCTCCGATCATACTGGATGCAGTGAAGGGGCTGCGGGGTGCAAGACCGGCGGCCCTCCGCACCGCGGCGCACGCTGAATTTCGGTTTTTCACCGTCCGGGACGTTTCCGCCGGTGCGACTCCTATACATTGAGGAAAGGACTGCCGCTGATCGCATCCCTTGTGATGACGAGTGGAGACTCTATCTGGTGACGGACTGCATCTCTGTTGAAATTTCAGGATAAAAACGGGCCTCGATTGGCTCCATCGCCCATAACCCGAAGAGAACTCCTGCGCCGAGCCGGGGCATCCGGCGTGCTGGCGCTCGGCGCGCCCGCGCTGGCTCTGGGACAAAACCAGAATCAGGCGCCGCAGGTGAAGCCGGGCCAGGAGCCCAGGTCGGAGTCCCAGGCGGCTGCGAAGTATCCCCACACGCCCGGGGTATTCATCAACCACCCCTTCACCCAGGTGACCACGGCCGCGGAGACGCTGCTGGACGATCTGGAAGGGCGAGCCAGTGACTTTTTTTATAACGAGGCCAGCCCGCGCACGGGGATGGTCCGCGACCGCGCGCCGGCGGCGGGCCTGTCCCTGAGCCGCGTCTCCAGCATCGCAGCGACGGGCTTTGGCCTGACCGGGCTGTGTATCGCGCACCACCGCAATTACCTGCAGCCCTTCGACTGCGAAGAGCGGGTGGAGAAAACGCTGGCCTTTCTGCTGGAGGACTGCCCGCACGAGCATGGCTTCCTCTATCACTTCATCGACATGGAGAGCGGGCAGCGCATGTTCGGCTGCGAGCTCTCCTCCATCGACACCTGCTGGCTGCTGTGCGGGATTCTCACCTGCCGCCAATATTTCGCGAATAATCCGAGGATCGAAGGTCTGGCGACGACCTTCTACCGCCGCATCGACTGGGAGTGGATGCTCAATGGCGGCGACACGCTCTCCATGGGCTGGCTGCCCGACCAGGGGTTCCTGAACCATCGCTGGGACATCTATTCCGAGCTGCTGGTGCTCTACCTGCTGGCCATCGGTTCGCCCACGCATCCCATTCCCGCCACCACCTGGAACGATCTGCAGCGGCCGGTGGTGCAGTTCGGCGGCCTGGATTACATCAGCGGCGTCGCGCCGATCTTCATCCACCAGTACGCACACGCATGGTGCGATCTCCGGAACGTGGCCGATCTGCACGCCAATTACTTCACCAATTCCATAGCCGCCACCAGCGCCCACCAGCTATGGTGCCTGACGGAAGGACGCCGATTTCCCTGGTTCGACCAGAATCTGTGGGGCGTCTCCGCTTCGGATTCCCGCGAGGGCTATCGCGTCTGGGGAGGGCCGCCGGCCATGGGGCCGCTGGACGGCACCCTGGTCCCGAACGCCGCGGGCGGATCGGTCGTCTTCCTGCCGGCGGAGTGCACGCATGTTCTGCTGAGCATGCGCGAGCAGTTCAAGGATAAGGTCTATACGAAGTATGGCTTTGTGGATGCCTTTCAGCCCCACGCCAACTGGTTCGCGCCGGATATTCTGGGGATCGATCAGGGAATTATGATGCTGATGGCCGAAAATCTGCGGACCGGCTTCATCTGGAAATACTTCATGAAGAACCCCGAAATCGGTCATGCCATGAGCCAGGTGCAGTTTCATCCGGATGTAAATGCCATGTGGCAGGTGTCGTAATTGGGCCCGAAAACCTGGCGGGTCCGGGATCCGGCGCGGGAAAATGATCCGCCGCAGCAGGGCTGACGCTTTTGTGCCTGTGAATTGATCCAATCGTTACGCAGGATTCTGAGAATTCGGAGAGAATAGCGGGTCCCATGGCAGATGCGACGCTGCGATATCGATGGATCGAAGGCCAGGGCCTGGCCTTCGGTGCGCCCGGTCTTGAGCCCCGATGGACCTCCAGTGCCAAAGACACCGTCAGCACGGCCTACGCCGCTTCCAGCAAAATCTGGTTCACCGTCTCCCACGGCATCCTGAACGAGATTTACTGCCCCACCATCGACCGTCCACAAACGCGAGACATGCAGTTTCTCATCACTGATGGAGAAACGTTCTTCCACGAGGAACGGCGCGACCTGATCCACGAATTCGACTACATCGATTCGGATGCCCTGGCCGTCTGCGTGCGCAACCGCGATCCTGAAGGAAGGTACACGATCGTTCGCCGGATGATCGCCGATCCCCATTATCCGGTGATGCTGGTGAATGTGCGTCTGGAGGGGGATGAGGAATTCCTGTCGCGGCTGCACATTTACGCTCTGCTGTCGCCGCATCTGGAGGTGGGCGGGCGCGGCAATTCCGCGCAGGTGGCCGATGTGGCCGGTCAGCGCGTGGTGCTGGCCTGGAAAGAGACGATGTCGCTCGCCTTTGCCGCCGACTGCGGTTTTTCCCGTGCCAGCTGCGGCTATGTGGGCGCGAGCGACGGATGGCAGGACCTGAAGCAGAACTTCACCATGGACTGGGAATTCGGCTCGGCGCTCAACGGCAATATCGCCATCATGGGCGAGTTGCCGATGAATCGCCGCGAGTTCACAATCGGCATTGGCTTCGGGGAAGGGCACCATGCCGCTCTCTCAGCCACGGTGGGATCGCTCGGCGTTCCCTTCGAGCGCCATCTGAATCGCTTCATCGAGCAGTGGCACCGCGCCGCCACCCCGCGCGAACTGGCGTGCTGCAGCAACGACAACGGACGCCTGCTGAACATCAGCCACAACGTGGTTCTGGCCCACGAGGACAAGACCTATGGCGGAGCCTTTGTTGCCTCGGCGTCGATTCCCTGGGGCTACGCCAAAGGGGATGACGATCTGGGCGGCTATCACCTGGTGTGGACCCGCGACATGGTCCAGACCGCCACCGCGCTGATGGCCTGCGGACGGTGGGAGACCGCGCTCCGCGCCCTCGTCTACCTGGCCTGCACGCAGCGGCCCGACGGCGGCTTTTCCCAGAATTTCTGGGTCAACGGCGAGCCCTACTGGACCGGCATCCAGGCCGACGAAGTCGCCTTCCCGATCATGCTGGCGTGGCGCCTGTGGAAGCACGACGCGCTCGGCAGCTTCGCCACATTTCCGTTTGTGGAGCGCGCTGCCGGCTTTCTGGTGCGCTACGCGCCGGTCACCCAGCAGGAACGCTGGGAGGAAACGGCTGGCTACTCGCCATCGACCCTGGCGGCGGTGATTGCGGCGCTCATCTGCGCGGCCGATATGGCGCGGGCCCACAGCGCGCCGGAACTGGCTGAGTTTCTCGAAGAACATGCCGACTGGGTCGAGAGCCATCTGGAAGACTGGACCGTCACGAACCACGGAGTCCTGCACCCGGACGTGAAACGCCACTACATGCGCATTCGTCCGCCGGAGTGTGGTGATCCCTACGCGCACGATGAGTGCGGGCGCCAGCGTGTGCACATCAACAACATTGAGCCAGGGGAAAAGGCGGACTTCGAGGCGCGCGAGATCATCGATGCCGGTTTTCTCGAACTGGTGCGCTACGGGGTGCGCGCGGCGGACGATCCCCTGATCGTCGACTCGCTCAAAGTGGTGGACCATGTTCTCAAAGTGGAGACGCCGAAGGGTCCCTGCTGGCTTCGCTACAACCACGACGGCTATGGTCAGCGCAGCGACGGCGGCCCTTTCCTGGGCTGGGGCAAAGGACGCGCATGGCCGCTGCTGGTGGGCGAGCGGGCTCACTACGAGCTGGCGGCCGGCCGCGATGTCCGGCCGCTCATCGCCACCATGGAGCGCTTCGCCTCCGGCGGGGGCATGCTCCCCGAGCAGATCTGGGACGAGCCGGACAAGAACGGACTCGTGCTGGGCGGTCCCGCGGGTTCGGCCATGCCGTTGGTCTGGGCGCATTCCGAATATTTGAAGTTGCTGCGCTCGGCCGCCGACAACCGCGTCTACGACTGCATCCCCGTCGTGGAAGAGCGCTACGCGCGAGGACATCATCCGGAAAGCCGGATCGAAGTTTTCAAGGTGCTCCGCCGTCAGATTCGTGAGATGAGCGCCGGCAAAGCGCTGCGCATCACCTCGGCGGAGCGCTTTCGGGTCATCTGGTCGCCCGACGGCTGGCAGACGACCCAGTCTCTCGACAGTACGCAGGTCGGCTACGCGGGGTCCTACGCCGATCTGCCCACCACCCCGGACCAGACTGGCTCGCTGACCTTCACTTTGTTCTGGCCGGACGAGAGTCGCTGGGAGGGCCGTAATTTCGAAGTAAAGCTGGAACCGCCCTCATGAGACGGACGGCTGGTTTGCGTCATCCAACGAGGAGAGCGAGAATCAGGATTGATTGTCCGGCGATCCGCAGCGTCCCCAGCCCACAGATTCCCGAGGAGAGACGAGGATTATGAACGAACTCGATCAGTTATCCATTAATGCCCTGCGCTTTCTGGCGGTGGATGCCGTACAAAAGGCGAACAGCGGCCATCCGGGGGCGCCGCTGGGCGACGCGCCCATTGCCTATCTCCTCTTTCACAAATACATGCGGCACAATCCGAAGCACTCGAAGTGGACGAATCGCGACCGCTTTGTGCTTTCGAACGGGCACGCCTCGGCGCTGCTCTATTCCGTGCTGCACCTGACCGGCTACGACCTGTCGATCGAGGACCTGCAGCAGTTCCGCCAGTGGGGGTCGAGAACGCCGGGGCACCCTGAATACGGCCATACCGATGGCGTCGAGGTGACAACCGGGCCCCTGGGACAGGGCTTTGGCATGGGTGTGGGCATGGCCATGGCCGAGAAGCACCTGGCCGCGCTCTATAACCGTCCTGGCTTCGAGATCGTCAACCATTACACTTACGGGCTCGTGTCCGATGGCGACTTGATGGAAGGAGTCTCCCATGAGACGGCCTCGTTGGCGGGCACTCTGGGGCTCGGCAAGCTCATTTATCTCTACGACGACAATCTGATCTCCCTCGATGGTCCGACGGAGCTGTCGTTCACGGAAGATGTTCTGAAGCGGTTCGAGGCTTATCACTGGCACGTGCAGCTGGTAGGCGACGGCAACGATCTGGAAGGCATCTCGAAGGCGATTGAGGCGGCTCAGGCCGTGAAGGATAAACCCTCGCTGATCGCTGTCCGCACCGTGATCGGCTACGGCAGCCCCAAGGCGGGCACCAGCAAGGCCCACGGCGAAGCCCTCGGCGTCGAAGCGGTGAAGGAGACGAAAAGGAATCTCGGCTGGCCCGAAGATAAGAACTTTTACGTTCCTGACGATGCCGGGAAGAACTGGCTGCAGGCCGTGGACCGCGGTGCAAAGGACGAGTCGGACTGGAACGCCGTAT
Source organism: Acidobacteriaceae bacterium (assembly GCA_036269135.1). GTDB lineage: Bacteria > Acidobacteriota > Terriglobia > Terriglobales > Acidobacteriaceae > Palsa-343. Next base: position 30,254 of record DATASQ010000063.1, on the reverse strand, counting down.
TCGCCAATTACCGGAAGGCCTTTCCTGAAGCCGCTGCCGAATTCGAGCGCGTGCAGGCGGGCCGGCTGAAGGATGGCTGGCAGCAGTCGCTTCCGCAGTTCCCCGCGGACAGCAAGCCGGTTGCGACTCGCACCGCCGGCAACACGGTGATGAATGCGGTTGCGAAACAGGTGCCGGAGATCATCGGGGGTGCCGCGGATCTCTCCACTTCGACCAAGACCGTCATCAAGGACAGCCCGAATTTCCACCTCGATCCGACCGGAGAGAACATCTTCTTCGGCGTTCGCGAATTCGGCATGTGCGCCATTGTGAACGGCATGGCGGCGCATGGCGGCGTGATCCCCTACGGATCGACATTCTTTGTGTTCTCGGATTACGCCAAGCCCGCCATCCGCCTCGCCGCGCTGATGCAGATCCACTCCCTCTTCGTCTTTACCCACGATTCGATTGGCCTCGGCGAGGACGGTCCCACTCACCAGCCGGTCGAGCAATTGACGATGCTGCGCGCGATTCCGCACCTGACCGATTTCCGGCCCGCCGATGGCAACGAGACATCCGCTGCCTGGGGTCTGGCCCTGGAGCGGAAAGGGCCGTCCTTTATGGCGCTCTCGCGGCAGGATTTGCCGCTGCTCGATCCCGTGCGTCAGCGCGTTTTTGAGGGCGTCCGGCGCGGCGCCTATATCGTGGAGCAGGGAGGCGACGCGCCCGATCTGCTGATTGTCGGCACCGGCGCCGAACTGTGGCCGGCAGTGCGGGCAGCCGAGCAGTTGAAGAAGGACGGCATCAGCGCGCGTGTGGTGTCCATGCCGAGTGTCCGGATTTTCGAGGAGCAGCCCGACAGCTACAAGGAATCGATCTTCCCCGACCATCTGCCGAAACTGGCGATTGAAGCCGGCGCAACCCTGGGCTGGTGGAAGTACGTCGGCAGGGATGGCGACGTGATCGGGCTGGATCGCTTCGGCGCATCGGCTCCGGGAGCAACGGCCCTTGAGAAGCTCGGCTTCGGTACGGACAACGTGGTCGCCCGCGCTAAGGCTCTGGTCGAGCGCGCACGGAAGGCCGAACCGGCCATGGCGGGGAAATAACGATGAGACTGGCCATTGGAGCGGATCACGCCGGCTACCCGCTGAAAGAAGAAGTGCGCGGCTACCTGGAGCGGCTCGGCCACGAGGTGATCGACCTCGGCGCCTTCAACACCGAGCCCTCCGACTACCCGGATTTTGCCGAAGCCGTCGGTCGAGCGCTGCAGGCGGGCCGCGCCGATCGCGGCATTCTGGTGTGCGGCAGCGGCGTGGGCGTTTGCGTCGCCGCGAATAAGATGCCCGGTATTCGCGCCTGCATGTGCCACGACCACTATTCCGCGCATCAGGGCGTCGAGCACGACGACATGAACGTGCTGGTGCTGGGCGCGCGCATCATCGGCCAGGAGTTAGCCTTCGATCTGGTCGCCGCTTTTCTCGATGCGCGTTTCCAGTCGCAGGTGGAACGATATGTCCGCCGTCTGAATAAGGTGAAGGCCATCGAAGCTCGTAACATGCCGGAAACAGCAAAGCAGTAGAATCAGCCGGGCCCCCAGGCCCTTCTTTTGTCTGCACGATTTCACCAGGGAGATGCCATGAACGGCATCAGCACGATGCTTTGGGACGTGGGCGGCGTTTTGCTCACCAATGCGTGGGATCACCAGCAGCGCGACGCCGTCGTCGCGCGCTTCGGCCTCGACCGCGCGGATTTCGAACTGCGCCACGCCGAACTCGCTGAGCCCTGGGAACGCGACGAGGTCGGCATCGAGGAATACCTGCGCCGTACCGTCTTTTTTCAGCCGCGCGCGTTTTCGCAGTCGGAGTTTCTCGACGCAATCCGCGCCCAATCCACGGTTCTGTCCGACGGCGCTTTGGGAATCGTTCGCCAGCTGGCCGCATCCGAAGAATATGTGCTCGCCACGGTCAATAATGAGTCGCGCGCGATGAACGAGTTCCGCCTGAAGAAATTCGGCCTTTCGCAGGTCTTCAGCGCTTTCTTCACATCGTGCTATCTCAGCGTGCGCAAGCCCGATCTCCGGCTTTATCGGATCGCTCTGGATGTGTTGCAGTGCGACCCCGAGGACGTGGTCTTTATCGACGACCGGCCGGAGAACGTTGCCGCTGCCGCCTCTCTTGGCATCCACGGTATTCGCTACGAAGGATCGGCACAGCTGGCCGACGAGCTGATGCGGCTGGGCATTTCACTGGAACGCGACGGGGCGGATCTGTTGCGCGCCTGACAACTTTTCACGAATCGGGATTCTGATCGATTTCGCAGGAGGAAAGCAAATGGAACTCGGCATCATCGGACTGGGGAAAATGGGCGGCAACATGGCGGAGCGGCTGCGCCTCGGCGGTCACAAGGTCGTCGGATTCGATTTCAGCGCCGAAGCGGTCAAGCGGCTGACGGATACCGGATCCACCGGCGTTTCCACGCTCGAAGAGCTCGCGAAGCACCTCGCCGCTCCGCGCGCGGTCTGGCTGATGGTGCCGGCCGGCAAGCCGGTGGATGAAACCATCGCGAAGCTGACGCCGCTGCTGCAGAAGGGCGACACCATCATCGATGGCGGCAACTCGAATTATCAGGACAGTCAGCGGCGTTACCGCGAGCTGAAGGCCGAGGGGTTCAACTTCGTGGACGTCGGCACCTCGGGCGGCGTCTGGGGGCTGAAGGAAGGCTACAGCATGATGGTGGGCGGCGAAGATGCCGTTGTAGAGCGCCTTTATCCGATTTTCGAGACGCTCGCTCCCGGAAAAGACAAAGGGTGGGGCCATATGGGGGCTGCCGGCTCAGGGCACTTCGTCAAGATGGTGCACAACGGCATCGAGTACGGCATGATGCAGGCCTACGCCGAAGGCTTCGCGATTATGAAAGCGAAAGAGATGGATCTCGACCTCGCGCAAATCGCACAGGTCTGGCGATACGGCAGCGTGATCCGCTCCTGGCTGCTGGACCTCACCGCCGACGCGCTGGGACGGAACCCCGACCTGAAGGGGCTGGAACCTTACGTCGAGGATTCCGGGGAGGGACGCTGGACGGTGTTTGAGGCGATCAATCTGAATGTCGCCGCGCCGATAATCACCGAATCGCTGCTGCGCCGCATTCGCAGCCGCGAAGAGTACAACTTCACCGATCGCATGCTCGCCATTATGCGCAACGAGTTCGGCGGTCACGCGGTGAAGTCGGAAAAGGAAGAAGCGGCCTAGGTGCGCCGCGCATCTGTAGCGCAAACAGATACGAATCGGAAGGGGTTTGATCCATGGCGACAACGGAAATCAGAGTTTCTCCGGAGGACGTGAAGCAGGCCGCCTCCCAGGTGCAGGAGCGCATCCCCGAGCCCAGCGTCGCGGTTATTTTCGGTGCCTCCGGCGATCTCACCAAGCGTAAGCTCCTGCCCGCGCTCTTCCATCTGGAACAGGCCGGACTGCTGCCGGAGCATTTCCGCATCGTGGGCGTAGCCCGGCGCGACCTGGGCAAAGCCTTCGCTGAAGACATGCGCCAGGGCATTCTCGAATTCGGCGGCGTGGAGAAGAATGCGGACAAACTGGACGAGTTCATCGGCAAAATCGGCTATCATGCGATGGATTTCGATAACGATCAGGGATACGATGCGCTGAAAACGCTGCTGGCCCAGTATGACCACGATTACGGCACCCGTGGCAACCGCCTCTTCTATCTGGCCACCGCCCCGGACTATTTTGCCGACATCGTGCATCGGCTGGGCGCGCACGGAATGGCCAGGCCGGATGTGGGCACCACGCGCATCGTCATCGAAAAGCCGTTCGGTCACGATCTGGAGAGCGCCCGCGAGCTGAACGACGACGTCAACACCGTCTTCAGCGAAAATCAGGTTTTCCGCATCGACCACTACCTCGGTAAGGAAACGGTTCAGAACGTCCTGGTCTTTCGTTTCGCCAACGGCATTTTCGAGCCCATCTGGAACCGCAATTACGTCGATCACGTGCAGATCACCGCCGCCGAGAGCATCGGCATCGAAGGGCGAGGTCCTTTTTACGAAAAGGCCGGCGCGTTGCGCGACGTGGTGCAGAACCACATGATGGAACTGCTCTCTTTCGTCACCATGGAGCCGCTGGCCAGTTTTGCCGCCGACGCGGTCCGGCGCGAAAAAATCAAGCTGTGGAATTCGATCAAGCCCATCAACATTTATGACTGCGTGCGCGGCCAGTATGGCCCCGGCATCGTGGGCGATCAGATGGTCAAGGGGTATCGCGAAGAAGACCGCGTCGATCCCAACTCGCAGACCGAAACCTACGCCGCCCTGCGTCTCGAGATCGATAACTGGCGCTGGGCGGGAGTGCCGTTTTACCTGCGCGCAGGCAAACGCCTGGCCAACCGCGCAACCGAGATTACGATTCAGTTCAAGCAGCCGCCGATGTTGCTCTTCGGCGCTCACATGAATGGGCCATGCACCGAGATCCAGCCCAATCTGCTCACCATGCGCATTCAGCCCGACGAGGGCATTTCCCTCCGCTTCGGCGCCAAAGTGCCCGGGCCGCAGATGGCCGTCTGCCCGGTCGTCATGGACTTCAGCTACGCGCACGCCTTCGGATCCTCGTCCGCCAACGGGTACGAGCGTTTGTTGCTCGACGCCATGCTCGGCGACGCCACCCTCTTTGCGCATCGCGACGGCGTGGAAGCTACCTGGGCGCTGTTTACCCCGGTGCTCGACGCCTGGGCGAAGAAATATCCCCAGACCTTCCCAAACTATGCAGCCGGCACCTGGGGCCCGGAATGCGGCGACGAGCTGATCGGCCGCGACGGCCAGCAGTGGCGCGCGGTTCAGCCGCCGGCGAACGAAAATCAGGAACGGGCGAAGCCCGTTTCGGCCTGAACCGGGCCGGATGAATCCATCGCGACTCCCGGCCCCGCCCACGACCGCTTTCGCGTACATCTAACCCACCATGTCGAAAAGAACTCAAGTCGAATATCGCGTCTTTGAACAGCAGGACGCGCTCTCCCATGCCACGGCGGAATATTTTGTCCGGGGTATTCAGGCAGCCGTCACCGCGCGCGGCATGGCCCGGATCGCCATTTCCGGCGGAGGCAGCCCCAAAGCTGTATTCGCGCTCCTCGCCGATCCGCAGCAGCCTTATCGGGAAGCGATTCCCTGGGACCGGCTTTGGGTTTTTTGGGTGGACGAGCGCTGCGTACCCCCCGACAGCCCCGACAGCAACTACGGTGCCGCTCGCGATCTGCTGCTCGACAAGGTTCCCCTGCTTCCCGACCACGTAACGCGCATCGAAGGCGAGCTCGATCCCGAGGAAGCCGCCGCGCGCTACGAATCGGCGATCCGCGCTCACTATCGGCTCGAAGGCGCCGAGGGCCCGGTTTTCGATCTGATCCAGCTGGGCATGGGCGACAACGCGCATACCGCCTCGCTCTTTCCGCACACTCAGGCGCTGCACGAGATCGGACGTATTGCCGTGGCCAATCACGTCCCCTACGAGAAGCTGAGCCATCGTGTCACCCTCACCTACCCGGTGATCGATGCCGGCCGCGATGTCTTCTTCCTGATCGAAGGCTCCGCGAAGGCCGAGCCTCTGGCCCGCGTCCTTACAGGCCCGTACGATCCCGAGACGCTGCCCTCCCAGCTCATCCAGCCGCAGAATGGCAGGCTGGTATTCTTACTGGATGGAGCGGCAGCGGCGCATCTGCCTGCGCCCAACGCTCAGGGCATCGGAACACTGGAGATCGAAAGATGATTTTGGCCGGGGATGTGGGCGGGACCAAGGTACACCTTGCACTTTATTCTTTTGAACACGGACAACTGACCCACGTACGAGACGAGCGATACCCCGCCCAGGAATTCAACGGACTCGAGGAGATTGTCCGGCGGTTTCTAACCGAATGCGGCAATCCGGAAATTACCGCCGCCTGCTTTGGCGTGCCGGGGCCCGTCAAAGGCGGACGTCTGCGGCTGACCAATCTTCCATGGGTACTGGACAGCCGCGAGCTTTCCACCCATCTCAGGATCACCCATCTTTTCCTGATCAACGATCTGGAAGCCAACGGATACGGCGTCCCCGAGCTGACGGCGAATCAGATTTCCACGCTGAACGAGGGCGATCCGGCAGCGGTAGGCAATCGCGCGATCGTCTCCGCCGGCACGGGACTGGGAGAAGGCGTGCTGGTGTGGGACGGCAAAATCCACGTCCCCATGCCTTCCGAGGGCGGCCACTGCGATTTCGCTCCGCGCACTCCGCTGGATTTTGAATTGCTGGTGTGGATGATGAAAAAGCTGGGAGGCCGCGTCAGCTACGAGCGGATCATCTCCGGGCAGGGACTGACCAACATCTACACGTTCCTGCGCGATGCCAAAGGGATGGAGGAGCCGGCGTCGCTTCGCCAGCGCATGGAGGCAGAAGACCCGAATGCCGTGATTGGCGAAATGGGCGAGCTGGGCAGCAGTGAGCTCTGCGCGAAGACGCTTGAGATTTTTGCAGCCGCTTATGGCTCAGAGGCCGGCAACATGGTCCTGAAGGTGCTCGCAACCGGCGGCATGTATCTGGGCGGCGGCATCGCGCCGAAGATTCTGAAGACCATGCGCAGCGGCATCTTCATCAAAGCTTTCACCGACAAGGGCCGTCTGAGCGATCTGCTGATCAACACGCCGGTCCACATCATTCTGGAAAGCCGCGCCGCGCTGATGGGGGCCGCGGCCTACGCCGAAGCCCGCGCCGCGGAGATCAGCGGCAAGTCCGTACGCGCCGCCTCGCGCTGATCGCGAGCATCGGAGACAGCGATCCAGACCGCGACCGTTGCCGTGCCGTCGATCGTGTTTGTGGCAAGCCTCATTCGCTCGTCATTTGGATTCGGTGAGGCTCTGATCGCCGTCCCGCTGCTTGCCTTCTTTATTCCGATTCAGGTCGCGGCGCCGCTGGCCGTACTCCTCTCCATCACCATTGCGGCCATCGTCGTTCTGCAGGACTGGGACAAAATCCATCTGCGCAGCGCCGGATGGCTCGTTCTTGCCACGCTTCCCGGCTTGCCGCTCGGTCTCCTGGTGCTCACCAGCGGACATCAGCGCATCGTGCGTGCCCTGCTGGGGCTCATCATCGTGGCATTTTCGTGCTCGTTGCTGATGAGGCGGAGCGCCGCTGAGCCGCACCACGACAGTCCTGTCTGGCGGGCCCTGTGCGGCTTCTGCGCCGGCGTGCTGGGTGGCGCGTACGGCATGAACGGTCCGCCCCTTGTGATCTACGCATCCCTGCGGCGATGGTCGCCCCAGCAATTTCGAGCCACCCTGCAGGCTTACTTTCTTCCCGCCAGTCTGCTCGCCATGGCGGGATACTGGGCCACAGGTCTGTGGACGGCCACCGTCAGCCACGACTACCTGCTGTCTCTTCCGGCAATGGTGCCCGCGTTCTTTCTGGGACGGTTCATCAACCGTCGCCTGCATGGAGACGCGTTTCTAAAATTCATTCTCGCGGGCCTTGTATGCATTGGCGCAGTCCTCGTCCTGCAGGCTGTCATCCGCTGAGGCGAGAGCCCCCACCTCCCCAGGCCGCCGGCTGCTGAACCACCGGGAAAGCTGCTCAGCACCGGCCGATGGAACCGCGCGGCTCCCGATTGCGTTATCTTGGAAAGTTCGCCATTTCCCCCCAGAGGTATGCCATGTCTGTTTCGAGGTTGTGCCAGGGACTGTTCTGCCTTGCGTTCGTAACTGCGACGGTGGCCTACGGCCAGCGGCTGCCCGATACCGTGACCCCCCAGCACTACACGCTGAAGCTGACGCCTGACCTCAAGGCGGCGACCTTCACCGGTGTGGAAACGATCGACGTCGATGTGAAGCAGCCCGTCCCGGCGATCGTTCTCAATGCCGCGGAGATTAAGTTCGGCACAGTAACAGCGGAAGTGGATGGAAAAGAACTCCACGCCACGGTGACGCTGGACAACACGAAGGAGCAGGCCAGCCTGAACTTCGGCCAGGCGCTCCAGCCCGGGCCGCTGACGGTGCACATCGACTACACCGGCATCCTGAACAACGAGCTGCGCGGCTTCTATCTCTCGAAGACAAAGACGCGCAACTACGCGGTCACCCAGTTCGAGCCGACCGATGCGCGCCGCGCCTTTCCTGGCTTCGACGAGCCGGCCTTCAAAGCGACCTTCAGCGTCACGCTCGTTGTCCCTAAGGGCGACACCGCCATTTCCAACACCAACGTCGTGAGCCAGACGCCCGGACCGCAGCCGGATCAGCAAACGGTCCAATTCGCCACCACCCCGAAGATGTCGACCTACCTCGTCGCGTTCCTGGTGGGCGATTTCCAGTGCATCTCGGGGCAGAGCGACGGCATACCGATCCGCGTGTGCGGCTCGCCGGACAAGTTGCAATACGCCCATTTCGCGCTGGCAGCGGCTGAATTCAACCTGCACTTCTACGACCAGTATTTCGGGATCAAATACCCGATGCCCAAGCTCGACCTGATCGGCATCCCCGACTTCGAGGCCGGCGCCATGGAGAATTTCGGCGCCATCACCTTCCGCGAGACCGCTCTGTTCGTCGATGAAAAAACCGCGTCCCTGGCCTCTAAAAAAGAGGTTGCCGAAGACGTGGCCCATGAGATGGCGCACCAGTGGTTCGGCGACATGGTCACCATGGACTGGTGGAACAACATCTGGCTGAATGAGGGCTTTGCTACCTGGATGGAAAACAAGCCGGTGACCGCGTGGAAACCGGAATGGCAGGTGCCCCAGGATGTGGCCGAAGGACTGAATGGCACGCTCAATTACGACGCGCAGAAGGTCACGCGGGCTATCCGCGCCAAGGCCGATACGCCCGCCGAAATCAACCAGATGTTCGACGGCATCAGTTACGGCAAGGCTGCGGCGGTTCTGCTCATGACCGAGCAGTATGAGGGGCCGGAAACGTTCCGGCGCGGCGTGCACAAGTATCTTGAAGCGCACATGCTCGGGAACGCCACGGCCGTCGACTTCTGGAATGCGCAGGCCGCGGTGAGCCATAAGCCGGTCGACAAGATCCTCTCCAGTTACGTGACCGAGGCGGGAGAGCCCGCGCTGCACTTCAGTCAGCCGCAGAACGGCAAGGTCCAGGTGAGCCAGCAGCGCTTTTTCCTCAATCCGAAGGTGAAACCGGACGCCGAGCAGACGTGGACCATCCCCGTCTGCTTCGCCGTGCCTCACGCCGATGCGAAGTGCGATGTGCTCAGCGCCGCGCAGGGAACCCTCCGCTATCCCTCCGCGGGCCTGTTTTTCCCCGATGCCGGCGGCCGCGGCTACTATCGTTTCGCTCTGCCGAATGACGTCTATGCCAGGGTGCTCGCCGGCGTGGAAACGGAGCTGACGCCGGAAGAGCGCATCGCCGTGCTGGGCGATGAGTGGGCCGGTGTGCGCGCCGATTACGACAGTGTGGGCGACTATCTGCATCTGGCCGAAGCGGTCAGGGATGACTCCAGCGCAGCGGTCGTGGAGACAGCGACCACGCCCCTGGGAACCATCGACGAGCGCATCGCGACCACGCCCGCCGAGCACGAAGCGCTGGCGAAGTGGGTGGTGAAGACCTTCAAACCGGTGTATGAGCGGCTGGGGGCGCCCTCGCCCTCCGATTCGCCGAACACAAAAGAATTGCGCTCAGCGCTCTTCGGGGTGCTCGGCACCGTCGGAAAAGACCCCGACATCATCGCCGAGTCGAAGAAGATCGCCGTCCAGTACCTCGCCAACCCGGGCTCCGTGGACCCCAACCTGGCCCAGGTTGCGGCGGCCATTGCCGCGGAGAATGGCGACGCTGCCTTCTTTGATCAGTTGCAGCACGCGTTTGAAACCGCCAACAATCCGCAGATTCAGGAGTATGCCCTCCGTCTGCTTGCGCTCTTCCGTAATCCGGAGTTGCAGAAGCGTTCCCTGGAGTTCGCCGTCTCCGGCAAGGTGCGCAATCAGGACGCGATTTTCCAGCTGCTGATCCCCATGCAGTTTCCCGAAACCCGCGCCATCGCCTGGGACTTCATGCGCAATAACTGGGATCAGGTCAAAGCGCAGCTCACCACCTGGATGGGCGGGTATCTCGTCGGCGGAACCGGCACCTTCTGCAGCGAGGAGAAGAAGCAGCAGGTCGTCGACTTCTTCTCAACGCACAAAGTCGCCGCCTCCGATGTCTCTCTGCAGCGCGCGAAGGATGCCATCGACGATTGCGTGGACTTGCGCTCGACCCAGGGGCCGAAACTGGCGCAGTGGGCCAGCGGAGAATAAGCCGCCAGCCGCATGGGGAATCCGCCAGGGGTGACCGCGGCGATTCCCCTGCTCTGCAAGGGCTCCGCTCTCTTCGATAATGGAAGCGTGGGCGCCGCGGGCCATTCCGAGCAGATGTCTCCGAACGGCAGCGCCGCCCTGTTGCGCGAATATCTCGCCTATCTCCGCGTGGAAAAGGGCCTGCGTCCGCTTTCCTGCGAGGCGTACGAACGCGACCTGCTGCAGTTCGCCGAATACCTCGAGGAACAGGCCGTACCCCTTCCGGACGCCACACAGCCGCAGGTCGCCGGTTTCCTCGAGCATCTGGCAAAGCACAATGTCGAGTCGCGCTCCGCGGCGCGCAAGCTTTCCTGCCTCCGCGGCTTCTTTCGCTGGCTTCTGCTGGATAAGCGCATTCACCGCGACCCGACGCTCAACCTCGAATCGCCGGCGACGTGGAAGGTCCTGCCCAAATCGCTCGCTGTCTCCGAAGTGGATGCCATGCTGGATCGCGCCGGTCTGGCTGCGGATCATCCCCAGGCAGACGCCATTGCGCTGCGCGACCGCGCCATTCTCGAACTGCTCTACGCGGCCGGACTACGCGTTTCTGAGCTGACCGGCCTGAAAGTTGCCGACCTGTCGCTCGACGCCGGCCGGGCCCTCGTCCGCGGCAAAGGCGACAAAGAGCGGATAGTGCCGCTGGGCCGCGCTTCGCTGGAAGCGCTTGACCTCTACCTGAAGCGGGGCCGTCCGGCGCTGGCAAAGAAGCCCTCGCCCCACCTGTTTCTCTCCACCCGCGGACGGCCGCTCAGCCGCGCCTGGGTCTGGCATCTGGTGAAGCAGAGCGACGCCCACGCCAGCCCCCACATGCTGCGCCACAGTTGCGCCACGCATATGGTGGAACGCGGCGCGGATCTGCGCACGGTGCAGACCCTTCTGGGCCATGCCGATATTTCCACCACGCAGGTCTATACCCACCTGGCCCTGGGAAGACTGAAAGCGGTACACCGCGAGCATCATCCGCGCGCGAAGAGAGGGGCTCAATGACGAGCGCCAGCGCCGCTTCGAAACCCGCCGTCCTCCGCCACGTCGAGGACTTTCTCGCCATGCTGGCCAACGAGCGCAATGCCAGCCCTCACACCATCCGCGCCTACGCGCGCGAGCTGCACGGCTTTGCCGATTTTCTCCTGGGCCGATTCGGTACGGAAACGCCGCTCCGGAGCATCGAGCACCAGCACATTCGCGCCTACCTCGGCGAGCTCTATACGCGCGGCCTGTCAAAGGCCTCGGCAGCCCGGGCCCTGGCCGCGATCCGCTCCTGGTTCAAATGGCTGGCGAAGCACGGTCTCGTCGAGCAGAGCCCCGCGGCCCTGGTATCGACGCCGAAGCTGCCCAAACATCTGCCCCGCGTCCCCACCATCGAAGACATGAACCGCGTCGTCGAAAGCGCGGCCGACGAGAACGCCGCGTGGCCGGAGCGCGACCGCGTCATCTTCGAGTTGCTCTACGGCTGCGGCATCCGCAACGCGGAGTTGGTCGGCATTGACCTCGCGGATATCCACTGGGCCAACGAAGCCATCCTGGTGCGCGGTAAAGGTCGCAAGCAGCGCTACGTTCCCCTGGGCGACGCCGCGGCACAGGCTCTGCGTGCCTGGCTGCCCGTGCGTGAGGCCAAACTCACCGGAGCAGGGAAGTCCTCAGCCGCTCTTCTCCTCAACCTGCGCCTGCGCGGCAACGGGCGCCTCACCACCCGCAGCGTCGGCCGCATCGTCAAGCACATTGCGCTGGCCCACGGACTGCCGGCCGACATCCACCCGCACACCCTGCGCCACGCCTTCGGCACACACATGCTGGAAGAGGGCGCCGATCTGCGCGCCATCCAGGAACTGCTCGGCCATGAACGCCTCTCCACGACTCAACGGTATACACAGCTGACCGTGGGCCAGGTGGCCGAGGTCTACGATCGGACGCATCCAAGAGCGAAGTAGTTCGGCCCGCAACGAGGCGAAAACAGGGCGAAAGTGCCAGTGATTAACCAGGTTTTCCTGGCATTTTTTCACTTTGTTGAACCATTTTGTGTGCGATATTCTTGGCTCCCATGGCTTCAACCGTCTGGAAAGGCTACATCTCGTTCGGTCTGATCTCGGTGCCGATCCGCCTGTTCGTCGCCGCGCGCGAGCAGCACATCAGCTTCAATCAGATTCACGCCGTCTGCGGCACGCGCATTCGCCAGCAGATTTTCTGCCCGCACTGCGAGCGGGTCGTCGAGCGCAGCGAAATCGCCAAAGGCTATCCCGTCGACAAGGAAAACTACGTCCTCGTTACGAATGAGGAGCTGCGCGCTCTGGAGGCAGAGTCGTCGGAGACGATGGAGATCATGCAGTTCGTGAAGCTTCCTGACGTTGATCCGCTCTACTATCAAACCTCCTACTTCAGCGTGGCGGAAGATCCCGGCCGCAAGGCATACTCCCTCATCCACAAGGGCATGCAGCATCTCAACCTCGGTGCGATCGCGAAGATCACGCTCCACCAGCGCGAACAGATCGTGATGATTCGCCCCTTCGAGCAGGGCCTGGTGCTGCACACGCTTTACTACCCTGAAGAGATTCGCGCCGTCGCCGAGTACGACAATCAGACCGAGATCACCGTACAGAAAGCCGAGCTGGACCTGGCCGAGCAGTTCATGACGCAGCTCACCGCCGAGTTTCATCCGGAAAACTTCAGCGACGAATACGAGAGCCGCGTCGAGCAGCTCATCGAAAGCAAACAAGGGCAGGCGCCGGCGCCCGGCAGCCAGCCGAAGAAGAAGCTCGCTCCGGTCATCGATCTCATGGACGCGCTGCGCCGGAGTATGGAGGAGCAGCCCGGGCCCGCTGAGGCAGCTACGGCGAAAAAGCCGCCACAACCTGCCACACCGCAGCGAAAGCGCAAGACCGGATAGCGGCCGCCGCCTGATACACACTACTTTTCCGGAAAAGTCTGCTCGATCAGCGCCGTAATCTCCGCGGCTCTTCGTCCTCGCACGACGACCGTCTTGTTGCGTCCGCGTTCGCCGCTCGCGATCTGAATAGAAGATCGCGACACGCTCAGCCACTCCGAGAGAAAATCAATCAGCGCGGCATTGGCCCGGCCTTCCACGGGCGGCGCCTGCAAGGCGATTTTCAGCGCTGCCTGCGAGCCCTCGCCCATCCTGCCCACGATCGCCGTTCGGCTCGCGCGCGGACTCACCCGCACCAGGAACCGCGCTCCCACCCCCGTATCTCGCACCGGGAAAGTCATCCTCACCTCGGTTGCGGGCGAGCTCCGAAGAGCGCTGTCCCGATGCGCACCAGCGTTGAGCCCTCCTCGATCGCAATCTCAAAATCGCCGGACATGCCCATCGACAGCTCGCGAAAGTCAACGCCCGGAAAATCCGCGCTCCAGCGATCCCGCAAGGCCCGCAACCGGCGGAAGCAGGCCCGCGCCGTCTCGGGATCTTCGTCCAGCGGCGCAATCGTCATCAGGCCCCGCATCGCCAGATGATTCAGGTTCGGCAGCCGCTCCAGCAGGTCCCGCAATTCCTTGCTGTCCGGTGCCAGTCCGCTCCTGGTCGCCTCCTCGCTCAGTTTGATCTCGAGCAGAATCGGCATCCTCTTCCGCAGCTTGCCTGCGGCCTCGTTCAGCCGCTCCGCCACGCGCAGGGAATCGACGCTGTCGATGCCGTCGAACAGTTCCGCCGCCCGGGCCGACTTGTTCGACTGCAAATGGCCAATCAGGTGGACCTCCGCGTCCCTCACGTTCAGCTTCTGCAGTTGATCCCGCTTCGTCTCGAACTCCTGCACGCGGTTTTCGCCAAACAGCCGCACACCCGCCTCCGCCGCCTCCGCCAGAGCCTCGGCCGGATGCACTTTGGAGACGGCCATCAGCCGCACTTCTTCCCCGGACCGTCCCGCCCGCCGGCAGGCGGAGGTCATCCTCTCCTGAACAGGAGCGAGCCTTTGTGTAAACGAAGTCACCGCTCCATGTTAGGCGAAGGTCCGGGAAAGAGCGGTATCGAGGCCATGGCTGCCCTGGCGACTTTGCCGCAGCCCGCCAGGCTGCCCGACCAACCCCACCGGTCTGGGATGCATCCTGACCAACATTACCCAGAGATCAACGCTTACCGGAGGCGGACCCAAAGCAGGATGCGTACTGTCGTTTTGATGCGAGGGCTTTTAAGAGGACCGCAAGTGCAAACTCGGTGCGAGTTGCTCGCGATGAAGGAATGGAGTGGGGATTCCGGCCATATCTCCTACTCTCGCTGCTGTGTGCTCGATGCTCCTCCGGAAATTCCGGACGGAAACTATACGGTCTTCTTTGATCGTCACCGCGTAAGCGCGATCCGGCAGGGCGGCCTCTGGCTGCCCGAGGATCGGGCCGAGCCTCTGCCGCCGGAGCAGTTCCTCGATGAGCAGGACGACGTTCCCTTCGAGATGGAGGACGCCCTCGAGATTCTCCCCCCGAAGAACGAAGCCGCCTGAGCGCCTCACCTCACGTGATAGAACGCACCGAGGATCACTCCGAACGCCACGTGGGAGACGATCACCGCCAGCGGCGTTTGCACCCCGTAATGCAGCGCCAGAAAGCCCGGCGGTTCCAGCGCGCGTTTCGCGGTGGGACCGTACTGCTCGCTGGCCATGCGCGGATGCAGGCTGGGCAGCATCTTCATGACGACAGTCAGGACAAAGACCGCATGGGCCAGACCGATCAAAGCGCCGATCCACCAGCGGGCGTCGTGAAGAGACTCGAAGATCGCCACGTAAATGAGCGAATAGATCAGACCCAGCGCCCCATGCATCAGGAATCCATAGACCTTCGCCCGGTCGCGGCTGGGCGTGACCGCCAGCCCCAGCACGTCGGGGAAGCTCATGCGCGTCAGCCCGGCGCCCTGCGCTCCCGCGCTGAGCGTCGTCAGAGCGATGGTGGCAACGAAGCCCCACAGCAGCCAGCTGGTCCAGTTCACGCAGCACTCTCCCGGAACCCGCCCGCCGACCGGTCTCTGTTTCGATCGACGCGTCTGCGCTCCTGCTCCTCCAGCGCCAGCGCGGCGCTGATCAGACCCACGTGGGTGAAGGCCTGAGGAATATTTCCCAGAGCATCCCCGGTCTCGGGATCCACCTCCTCCGACAGCAGTCCCACCGGGCTGGCGAAGCGCAGTTGATCGCGGAACAGCGCGTGCGCCTCCTCCAGGCTGCCACCGCCCATCGCCAGATATTCCACCGCCCAGTATCCGCAGGCGCCAAACGCGCCTTCTTCGGGCTCGCGCCGATAGCGAAACAGCAGCCGATCGCCCCTCGTCCCCAGCCGTTCCATCACCCGCCTTGCCGTTCCCTGCATGCGCGCCGAATCGGCGCGTTCGAATCCATGCCACGCAATCCGCAGCAGACTCGCATCCACTTTCTCTCCGTCCAGGGTCTTGGCGTAGCTGCGCAGCTTCGGATTCCATGCCCGCTGCTCGATCTGCTGCCGGATGCGCTCCCGCTGCAGCAGGAATTCGTGGCTGGGAATCCCTTTCAGCAGCCCTTTTTTCTCCAGTCGCAGCAGTCGGTCGAGCGCCGTCCAGCACATCAGCCGCGAATGCGTGTGGTTCTTCCCCCCGGAACGGCTCTCCCACATGCCGCGGTCCGGCTGATCCCAGTGCTCGGCGACGTACTTGCCGAGCCCGGTCAGCGCCTTTTGCGCCGTCCGGTCCAGATGCCCCTGGTGCTCGGCGAATTGCGCCGCGGCCTCCACCACCTCGCCGTAGGTGTCCAGCTGGAACTGATCCCGGGCCGCGTTACCCAGCCGCACCGGCCGCGATCCCCGATACCCTTCCAGGTGTTCCAGAACCGTCTCGCGGGGCGCCGTCCGGCCGTACAGGTCATACAGAACGCGTAGTTTGGGCTGCGTCAACCGCGTGCTGTGCAGCAGCCACGATACAAAGCTTTCCACCTCGTCCACATAGCCCAGGCCCAGCAGAGATCGTACCGTCAGCGAAGCGTCACGCAGCCAGCAGAAGCGGTAATCCCAGTTGAGCGAGTCGTGAAGGCGCTCCGGCAGGGAAGTCGTGGCAGCAGCGGCGATCGCTCCGGAGGGAGCGAACGCCAGCAGCTTCAGAGCCAGCAGACTCCGCTCCACTTCGTTGCGGTACGGTCCGCGATATTTCGACCCGGTCAGCCAGCCGCGCCACCACTGCACCGAACGATCGATCGCTGCATGCGCTTCGGCGCCGAGCGGCGGCAACACCGCGGGAGCTTCCTCCGCATAAGTCAGCGAGAATTGCAGCGCATCCCCGCGCCGCAGGTGAATTTGCGCCGTTGCCCCGTCGGAGTCGGCTCGCAGATCCGCGTTCGAGCGCAGCCAGCCCACGCCGCGTCCCAGCGAGATCCGCAACCCTAGCGCTCCTTTCGGCTCTACCGTGACGGGGCGCCTTGCGTAGTTGGGGCGAGGACGAAAGTCCATGTGGACCGTCATCTCGCCGTCGGTGCACTGCAGTTCGCGCAGAAGCTGGTGCTCCGGCAGGACTGCAGTCTGCTTGTAGTCTTCCTCGCAAACCGGCATCAGGTCGGTCAGCGTGGCTCGGCCGCCGGACGAAGCAAACAGGGTCTGCAGCACATTCGAGCCCGGGATGTAATGCTGCTCTGACCGGAACTCCCCCTGCGGCGTGATCGACCAGTGCCCTCCGCGAAAGCGGTCGACGATCGCCGCGAACATCGACCCGCTGTCCATGCGCGGCCAGCACAGCCAGTCCACCGAACCCTGGCGTGAGACGAGCGCCACCGCGCGGCAATCCCCAATGGCGCCATAATCCTGGATGGCCGGAATACTCTCTGCGAAGGACACATTTAACTAGATGAGAAGTAATCTGTCGCGGCTGTTTCATTCTGCCGCGACTGCCCTCGCGCTGCATGAGCAACCTGCCCCGCCGCTCCGGCATCGTCCCGGTTTCCCTGGCCCTCGCCCCCGCCGTCCCAGGGGGATTGCCGGTCCGGACACCTCCATGCGCCTTTCAACTCGCTGCAATGGAAACCCCTGATACTAAAGGAAACCTTATCCCGGTCGGGAATCCGCAGGGCCGATGTTGGTAGGGTAGAGAAAGGAGGATTCGTTGACGTCTTCGCAAGCCGCACCGGTTGTTCGCTACAGTCTCGAGGAGTTCCGTCAGGCCGTGCTGGCCCTCGCCCCTCGCGTCGCTGTCTTCGACTGCGATGGCACCCTCTGGGACGGAGACGCCGGCCTGGGGTTCCTGAACTGGTCCATCGCTGCCGGCCTTCTCTCCCGCAATGCCAGCGACTGGATCGATGCCCGCCACCGCCTCTATCGCCAGGATCAGGTCTCCGAGCTGGAAATCTGCGGCGAAATGGTGCAGGTCTACGCCAGCCTGCGCGACGATGAGCTGCGCCGCGCCGCCGCCCGATATTTCGCTCAGGAGATCGAATCGCAGATCTTTCCCGAGATGCAGGCGCTGGTCGCCGATCTCCGCGCCGCCGGGACCGACATCTGGGCCGTCAGTTCCACCAATAACTGGGTCGTCGAGGAAGGCGTCCGCCGCTTCGGCATTCCTCCCGAACGCGTGATGGCCGCTTCGGTCCATGTCCACGATGGCCTCATCAGCAGCGATCTGATCGTTGTTCCTACTGACGAAGGCAAAGCCGAAGCCCTGCGCCGTGCTGCCATGCCGCACCCCGATGCCGTCTTCGGCAACTCCATTCACGACGCCGCCATGCTGGAAATCGCGCAGCATGCTTTCCCCGTGAACCCCACGCCGGGTCTGGCCGACATCGCCGCGCACCACGCCTGGGCGGTCTACTATCCGGCCACCGCTCTCGCCGATCACGACAAATAGCCGTGAAGATCGCATCCCTGCAGCCCAGCATCAGCATCGTTCTCGAACGGCTGGGCCGCCTCGACACTCTGGTGGCCTGCACGCGCTGGTGCCTCGCCGCGGTTCCCGCTCTCCGCGACCGCCCCATTCCCCTGGTACATGATTCCTGGTCAACCCGCACCGAAGAACTGCTGGCGCTCCATCCCGACCTGGTCATCGCCTCTGTGCCCTACCGGCAGGAATCGCTCGCGGAGATTCTGAAGGCCGGCTGCCCGGTCCTCGCCCTGGCGCCCCACAGCCTCGCCGATATCGAGCACGACATCCGTCTCATCGCATCCGTGGTCAGCGCCGTTTCTCAGGGAGAAGCCGTCGTCGCCGCCATGCATTCCGCAATGGAGAGCGTCCGTGAGCGGTGCGCCGGCCTCTCCGCCAAGCCCCTCGTTTACTGCGAAGAATGGGGCAAGCCACTTATCTACTCGCAGCTTTGGGTGAAAGAGCTGGTCGAGGCCGCCGGCGGTGTGTTCCAGGGTCAGCCCGGAGCCATCACCTCTCCGGAAGCCGTCGCGGAGGCCAATCCCGACGTCATCCTCGCCGCCTGGTGCGGCGCCGGCGACCGCGTACCCCTGGAAAAGCTCGCCAATCGCCCCGGCTGGCCGGAAATGCGGGCCGTTCGCAACGGTCATGTTTTCTGTATTGCCGATGAGCTTCTCAACACGCCCGCGCCCACCCTGCTCGAAGGGCTGCGGGCCATTGCCTCCGCGCTCCATCCCGAGGTTTTTGGCACCTCATGTGCCGGATTGCGCCGGATTCGGAGTCGAACCTTGCCCGCCTGCGTCTAAACTATCGGGGAATATGGCAGATACGGCCCAGAACGGCAAGGAGAGCAAGACCCTCCGCTTCGTCGCGGCAGGGCTCATCCTGCGCGGCGACGAGGTTCTCATCTGCCAGCGCAAGGCCGGCGCGGCCATGGGGCTCAAATGGGAGTTTCCCGGCGGCAAGATCGAGGCCGGCGAATCTGCGGAGCAGGCCCTGCGCCGCGAACTCGACGAGGAACTCGGCATTCAGGCGTGCATCGGCACCCTCATCGCCCACCTGCGCCACACCTATCGCAGCGGCGGCGCCGTCGATCTGCAGTTCTTCGCCGTTCACAGTTTCGAAGGTGAGCTGGTCAATCACATCTTCGAGGACGTGCGCTGGTCGCCCCTGCGCGACCTGCCCAGGTACGATTTCCTGCCTGCCGACCGCGATCTCATCCGCGATCTGGCGGCCGGCAAGCTGCTTTAGGCAATTCTAGTGGTGCCCCGGCCACCACTGCTGCACCATCAGAATCACCGACAGGATGCTCACCACAATCGCGGTGAGCCACGCCGCTCCGTTGAACCAGTGCGAATTCCTGTATTCGCCCATCAGGTCCTTCCGGTTGATCAGCAGCAGCATCAGCACAATCACCACCGGCAGCAGAATTCCGTTGAAGGCCTGCGACTCCACGTACCACTGCATCAGCCGGGCGTTGGGAATCACCATCACCGCCGCGCCTCCGCCCAGGATCAGCAGCGTGTACAGCCCGTAAAAGAACGGCGCTTCCTTTAGCTTTTTGTCTACCCCCGACTCCACGCCCAGTCCCTCGCAGACCACATACGCCGTAGACAGCGGCAGCACGCTGGCCGCGAAAAATCCCGCATTGAACAGCCCAAACGCGAAAAGGATAAACGCATACTGCCCGGCCAGCGGTTTCATCGCCTCCGCCGCATTCGACGCGTCCTGGATGGACGTGATCCCATGTACCCACAGCGTCGCCGCGCATGCCACGATGATGAACCACGCCACCACATCGGTGAAGATGGAGCCGACGATCACATCCAGCCGCGACCCGGCGTAGCTTTTCGCTGTCACGCCCTTCTCCACAATCGACGACTGCAGATAGAACTGCATCCACGGCGCGATGGTTGTGCCGATGATCGCCACTACGGCAAACACGTAGTCCTTGTCGCGCAGCACCGCCATGGGCGGCAGCTTGATGGTCGCCGACCACGCCTGATGCCACCCCGGATGCGCCAGCACGCCCGCGATGATGTAGCAGAAGTACACCATGGACGCGACCAGGAAAACCTTCTCCACGCTCTTGTAGTCGCCCTTCACCGCCAGCAGCCATACCAGCGCGCTGCAGATGGGGATTGAGATGAACTTCGACACGTGAAACAGCTGCAGGCTGCCGGCAATCCCGGTGAATTCGCCGATGATGTTGCCAAAATTTACCAGCACCAGCAGGAACATGATGATGACCGTGAGCCGCAGTCCGAATTCCTCGCGGATCAGGTCGCTCAGCCCCTTGCCCGTCACCGCGCCCATGCGCGAGCACATCTCCTGCACCACGATCAGCGCCAGCGTCACCGGAATCATCGTCCACAGCAGGGAGTAGCCGAAATGCGCCCCGGTCTGCGAATACGTGATGATCCCGTTCGGATCGTTGTCCACATTGGCCGTAATGAACCCCGGGCCGAGCACGGCGAGGAACAGCAGAATCCGGGTTCTCCAGCGTTTCAGCATCTCGGCACAAGTTCAGTTCAGGATTGGCTTTGCGGAGGAGCAGGCGAAACCTCAGTGTAGGCGACCCGCGCGGATTTGTGTCATCTCATTTCCTCGCGAATGGCGCCCGGTAAAGCTCGTCCTGCGAGCTTTCTGTAGACTGAAATCCAGCATGATCTGCATCCCCTTCCGCCGATGGGCGGCGCTGCCCCTTTTCGCAGCCTTCTTCCTTCCGTTCCTCGTCTCCCTCGCGCATGCCCAGGGCACACGTCTCTGGACCGAGTCGCATTTCGACGATCTGGAGCGCGGAACCCCCAACGGCGTGGCCATTACCAGCGACGGCCATCTCATTCCCGGACCGGAAAGCAAACCCATCCTGACGACGCCCTCCACCTATGTCTGGTCCGAGGCGACCGACCGCGACGGCAACGTCTATCTCGCCACCGGCACGCCCGCGACGGTCCTGCGCGTCACCCCCGATGGGAAATCCACCACCCTCTTCACCAGCCGCGAAATGAGCGTCCAGGTGGTTCGCGTGGGTCCCGATGGCGACATCTATGCCGCCACCCTGCCTTCCGGCAAGGTCTACCGGTTCAGCCCTCATGCAGAGAACCTGAATGAGGACAAGGCCACCGTCGTCTTCGATCCCGCCGGCACAAAGGAAAAGCCCAAATACGTCTGGGACCTGGCCTTCGACAAACAGGGCCGCCTCTACATCGCCACTGGCGGACCGGCCGCCATCTACCGGGTCACTCCCGGCGCCGATGCCGCCACGCCCAGCAAGGCCGAGCTCTTTTTCAAGAGCGATGAGGAACACATCCGCTGCCTCGCCTTCGACAAAGCCGGCAACCTCATCGCCGGTTCCGACGGCACCGGCCTCGTCTACCGCATCGATCCCTCCGGCAAGGCCTTCGTTCTGTATGACGCTCCCAAAAAGGAGATTACGTCCGTCCTGGTCGCGCCCAACGGGAACATCTATGCCGCCGGTGTCGGCGAAAAGGGCCATAACACCCTGCCTCCGCTGGCCGTTACGGGACAAGCCATGGTCACGGCGACCATCACCATCATTCAGCCCGGCTCCGTGCAGGCCTTCAGCGGCAATACCCTCGTCCCCGGCGGTTCTGAGCTGTACGAGATCCCCAACGGCAATGGTCCGCCGCGCAGGATCTGGTCAGGGAAAGACGACATCGTCTATGCGCTGGCCTGGACCCCGGACGGCGTCCTGGCAGCCACCGGCAATCGCGGCCGTATCTATCGCATCCACGACGATGGCACCTGGGCCGACATCGCGCATCTCGAAGCCTCGCAGGTCACCGGCTTTGCCGACTCCCCGAAGGGCCTCTACGTCAGCACCGCCAATTCCGGCAGGCTCTATCTGCTGAGCCACGGCGAGGCGCCCGAAGGCACCTACACCAGCGAGGTCTTCGACGCCGGTATGTTCTCGCAGTGGGGCCGCGCGGAGGTCGAGCTCGGCGCCGGTACCCAGCCCTCCGCCGTGCAGATGTTCGCCCGCGCCGGCAACATTGAAAATCCCGAGCGCGCCTGGGGCGAATGGAAGCCGTTCACCCCGAATGTCGGCGCCATCGGCATCCCCTCTTCGCGTTTCATGCAGTGGAAGGTTATCGAGCACCCCGGCACGCGCCTGGGTGCCGTCAGCATCGACTACCTGCCGGTGAACATGCCCCCCATGGTCGATGAGATCGTCGTCGCCCCCGGCGCACGCGCCGGCTATAACCCGCAGCAACCCGGCCAGCCTCAGCCCGTCACCATCAATTTCCCCTCCACCCAGGCCAATACCGTCAACTACATTCCCGATGCCGGCAAAGAGCCCCTGACCGCCTTTAAGGACCGCCAGGCCGTCACGGTGCGCTGGTCCGCGCACGATGACAATGGCGACCAGCTCAGCTACACCCTCTACTATCGCGGCGAGGGCGAGCACAACTGGGAACTCCTCCGTGATCACCTCCGCGAGACCTATGACTCCTTCGACGCCTCGCGCCTCCCCGACGGTCCCTACCGGGTCAAGGTCGTTGCCAGCGACGCGCCCTCCCACAATCCGGGCGAAGCGCTTACCGGCGACGGGATCAGCGACCTGTTCGTCATCGACACCACCCCACCCGTGGTCTCCGGCCTTCAGGCCAGCGTCGTCGATGGCAAAATCCACGCCTCGCTCACAGCAACGGATGCCACCTCGCCCGTCGCGCACGCCGAGTTTTCCGTCGATGCGGGACGCTGGCAGTACATCGCCCCGGTGGGCAATATCGCCGACTCTCTCACCGAGCGTTTCGACTTTGAGGCGCCCATTCCGGCGCCGCGTCCCGATGCCGCGCCTCCGGTGGATCGTACCGAGCACGTCATCGCCGTCCGCGTCTTCGATCGCTACGACAACGCCGTCACCGTGAAGGCGGTAGTGCACTCGCCCGAGCCATGAGATGAAGTTTGAGCTCTTCGTCGCCGCCCGGTATCTCCGGGCCAAACGCCGCCAGGCCGTTATCGGTGTCATTACCTGGATCTCCATCATCGGCGTCGCCGTGGGTGTGGCCTCGCTCATCATCGCCCTCGCCATCACCAACGGCACCCGCCGCGACCTGCAGAATCGCCTTCTCAGCTCCACCGCGCACGTCGAGCTGATGCGCACCATGAGCGACGGCATCCGCAACTGGCGCCCCCTGACCGAGCGCCTCCGCCACCTGCCCCACGTCGTTGCCGACGCTCCGGGTCTGTACGAGCCCGTCCTCATCTCTCGCGGCGCGCGTTCCGGCGGAGCCCTCCTTAAAGGCATCGTCCCCAGCGAGGAGCGCACCGTCTCCGACATGCTCCACCACCTCACCGCCGGCAGCGTCGCCCCGCTCAGCGCCGGCGCCAACCCGCAGGATTCCGGCGGCGAGCCCACCCCGCCCATCGTCATCGGCTACGATCTGGCCGACTCCATCGGCGCCTCCGTCGGCGACACGGTCATGGTCACCAGTCCTCAGGGCGATCTCACTCCTTACGGCCTTATTCCCAAATACCAGCGCTTCCAGGTCGCCGGCATCTTCCACTCCGGCTTTTATCAGTACGACTCCGGCTTCGGCTTCATCCGCCTCGCCGATGCGCAGAAGCTCTTCGGCGAAGCCGACCTGGTCTCCGTCATCTCCTTCCGGGTCGATGACCTCTATCATGCCGACACCATCGCCAACGAGATTGAAAAGGCCGCCGGTCCCGGCTTCACCACCACCAACTGGATGGAATCGAATCGCGAGCTCTTCCGCGCCCTCAAGCTCGAGCAGATCGTCACCTTCATCGTCATCGGCCTCATCGTCTGCGTCGCCGCTCTGAACATCCTCATCGCCCTCACCATGATGGTCATGGAGAAGACCAAAGACATCGCCGTCCTGCTCTCCATGGGCGTGCAGCCCGCCCAGGTGCGCCGCATCTTCCTCTATCAGGGATTGCTCATCAGCGTCATCGGCACCTTCCTCGGCCTCGTGCTCGGCTACGGCGTCGCCTTCCTCGGCCAGCATTACCGCTTTATTCATTTATCGGCGGATGTCTATTCCCTGGACTATCTCCCCTTCGCTCCGCGCATCCTACATGGCGTGATTGTCACAGCCATGTCCCTCGGCGTCTCTCTGCTCGCGACTCTGTATCCGTCCTCGGCGGCGGCGCGCGTGCTCCCCGCCGAGGCTTTGCGCTACGAGTAAACGCCGTAATGGGGTCTTCGCACGAATGAAGGGTAAGTTCGCCATCGCTGCGCTTTTGTTGCTCCTGTGCGCGCCGATCTGCTTCGCCTATTCCTTCCTCACCCACGAAATGATGATCGATGTGGCGTGGGAGTCCGGCATCAAGCCGGCCCTCCTGGCTCAATATCCCAATACCACGCCCGAACAGCTCCGCGTCGCCCACGCCTATGCCTACGGCGGCTGCGTGATTCAGGACGCCGGCTACTACCCCTTCGGCCATCTGGCCTTCAGCAATCTGACCCACTACGTTCGCACCGGCGATTTCGTGACGAACCTCATCCGCGAATCCCGCAATGTGAATGAACTTGCCTTCGCTCTGGGCGCGCTCTCCCATTATGTCGGTGACAACCTCGGTCATATGGACGCCGTCAACCTGGCGATCCCCCTTGAGTTCCCGCGCCTCGGGCAGAAATACGGGCCCGTTGTCACCTACGGAGAGAGTCCGCACGGTGAGGTGCGCACCGAATGGGCCTTTGACATCGACCAGCTCAGCCATGGCCGCTTCGCTCCCGCCGCCTATCTGCGCCATGTCGGGTTTCGCGTGCCCCGCGCCCTGCTGGAGCGCGCCTTCTACGCCACCTATGGGCTGCCGCTGCACAAGGTCATCGGCAACGAATTCCGCGCCATCCATTCCTATACCTGGGCGGTCCGTCAATTCCTGCCCCGCGTCTCTTACGCCGAGGTCCTCCTCCATCGCAGGCAGTTCCCTCCGGACGAAGATCTCCCCGGCTTCTACACCTTCAGGAGCCGCCTGCAGGAAGCCTCCGCGCGCAATGGATGGGAAGCGTACCGGAAACACAAGCCCAGCTTCGAAACCCGCATCGTGGCTGCCCTGATTTTCATCATCCCGAAAGTCGGCGTCCTTTCCGACCTCGCCATTCCCGGTTTCGGCCGCGAGTCCGAAGAAAAATACGTCGAAAGCGTTGACCTGGCCACCGACCGCTACAACGACCTTCTCCATCAGCTCGCCCAAAAAAATCGCGATGGCTTCGCCGTGCCCGATCTCGATCTCGACACCGGCTATCCCACCCGTCCCGGCACCTATCACCTCACCGACACAACCTACGCCGCGCTCCTGAAAGAGGTGACCACCACCACTGCCATGCCTCCTCTGGGGCTGCGCCAGAACATCCTCGCGTTCTACGCCGACGCGAACGCCCCGATCCAGACCAAAAAGCACCCGCGCCAGTGGAAGAAAGTGCAGAAGGAGCTGGCCATCCTTCGTGCCATGCCCGCCACCCGCATCCCCGACGCCAAATAAAAGGCCCGATGTCTCGAAACCTGATGTCTCGAAACAGGACAAGATCGCGATTTCTCTTCGTTCTGTACCCCCGCCAGGGTTACTCGCCAAGAGTCCTGGCCCGGTTCATCTCTCCCGCCCTTTCTCCCGCCGTGTATTCTGCCTTTGCATGCAGCGCATTCTGACTGCGGTCGTTCTCGTCCCTCTCGTCCTCCTGCTGATCTTCGTGTCTCCAAAATGGCCCCTGCTGTTTATGGTCGTAGTCTTCGCTGCCGCGGCCCTGGCCCTCTGGGAGTATCTCGGCCTGGCCGATGCCATGGGCGCGAAGACACCCCGCGTTGTGGTCATCGTCTGTCTCGCCATTCTCTATGCCGCCATCTTCCGCCGGCCGGACCTGATGGCCCCCTTTACCGGTGCGCTGGCTCTCGTGCTCTTCGTGATTTGCGCGTTTCGCTCGCCCGTTAACCGCGTCCTCCTGGATACAGCGCTCTCCATCTTCGGCCTCCTCTACATCGGCCTGTCCATGTCCACGCTCTATCTGCTCTCCACCCAGGACAACGGTCCCTCGCTCCTGCTCTTTCTCGTCCTCGTGGTGTGGTCGGGAGACATCGCCGCTCTCTACATCGGCCGCGCCTTTGGCCGCTGGAAACTTGCTCCCACCCTCAGCCCCAACAAGACCTGGGAGGGCTCGTTTGCCTCGGTGGCAGGCAGCGTTCTCATTACCATTCTGCTCATCTACGTCTCCCGCGTTCTCACCGGCCACGATATCGACACGCTCTCCTACACCGGCAATCCCGGCGTCTGGATCGGTCTTGCCGTCGTGGTCAATGTCGCTGCCCAGCTTGGCGATCTGGTCGAATCCGCCATCAAGCGCGGCGCCGGCGTCAAAGATTCCGGACACCTCCTGCCCGGCCATGGCGGCATGCTCGACCGCATCGATGCGCTCCTGCTGGCCGCTCCATTGCTGTGGTACGCTCAGTTAGCGCAGCAGTCCTTTTAGCTCGATGACTCCTCAGCCCGAGCGCAGTCCTGGCGTGAACCCTCCCGCCGCACCCCTCTCGAAGGACCTCCGTTGAAGCACATCGCCATCCTCGGCTCGACCGGCTCCATCGGTCAGAGCACCCTCAGCATCATCGAAAGCTACCCTGATCGATTTGCCGTCGCCTCCCTCGCCGCCGGCCACAACGTCGAATCCGCTTTCCAGCAATGCCTCCGCTGGCATCCCCGTATCGTCTCGCTCGCCACTGAGGAGCACGCCGCCGATCTGGGTCGCCGTCTCCGCGAGCACGGCCACACCGGCACTGAGGTCGTCTGGGGCAGCCAGGGCACGGTAAACGTCGCCACCTTGCCGGAAGTCGATTTCGTCGTCTCCGCCATCGTCGGCGTCGCCGGACTCGAAGCCACCTGGGCCGCCGTGCAGTCCGGTAAGACCATCGGCCTCGCCAACAAAGAAGCCATGGTCGCCGCCGGTGAAATCCTCACCGCCGCTGCCCGCGCCAAAGGCGTCGCCCTGCTCCCCATCGATTCCGAGCACAACGCCATCCATCAATGCATGCGCGCCGGACAGCGCAGCGAAGTCCGCCAGATCTGGCTGACCGCCTCCGGTGGGCCCTTCCGCACCTTGCCGCTCTCCGAATTTCCCAACATCACGGTGGAGCAGGCCCTCCACCATCCCACCTGGGTCATGGGCCGCCGCATCACCATCGACTCCGCCACCCTCCTCAACAAGGGCCTTGAGATCATCGAAGCCTGCCGCCTCTTTGACCTGCCCCCCTCCGCGGTCAAAGTCACCGTCCACCCGCAGTCCACCGTCCACTCCCTGGTCGAATACGTCGACGGCAGCCTGCTGGCGCAAATCTCCGTCACCGATATGCGCCTGCCCATCCTCTACGCCCTCAGCTACCCCGAGCGCATCGCCTCCGATCTCCGCTTTGACATGGCTGCCCTGGGCGACCTTCATTTCGAACCGCCCGACCTTCGCCGCTTCCCCTGCCTCCGCCTGGCCTACGAAGCGGCCGAAAAGGGAGGCGCTCACCCCATCGCCCTCAATGCCGCCGACGAAATCGCCGTCCAGGCCTTCCTCGAACGAGCCATTTCCTTTACCGGCATTCCGTCTACAATAGAGGCAGTACTCGAGACAACCCCCGACACCCATCCGGCGACCATACAAGAAGTGCTCGCGCTGGACAGTCAGGCGCGTGATCGGGCGCGGGAGGTTCTCGCCAGATTGTCGGGTCGGCCGGTGCCGGTTCCTGCATCTCCGGTACTCTGAGGTTCGCCGAATTATTTAGATATGCCTTTCGCCGTCACCGCCACCGTCTCTTTCCTCCTCGTCCTCGGCATCATGGTCCTCGTCCATGAGTTCGGCCATTTTGCCGTGGCCAAGCTTTGCGGTGTCCGCGTAGAGGTTTTCTCCCTCGGCTTCGGCACCCGGCTCTTTGGCGTTAAATGGGGCGACACCGATTACCGTGTCAGCGCCCTGCCGCTGGGCGGCTACGTCAAAATGTCGGGCGAGACGCCCGGCTCCGAAGTCACCGGCGACCCCGGAGAATTCGGTTCCCATCCCCGCTGGCAGCGCGTGCTCATTGCCGTCGCCGGCCCGGTCGCGAATTTCATCCTGGCCTTTGTCCTCATGGCCGGCCTTTACATGATGCACAACGAGGTCGAGCTCTACCTCAGCAGCCCCGCCGTCCTCGACGTAGTTCCGTCCGGCTCAGCCGCCGGGCGCGCTGGCCTCGAGTCCGGCGACCGCATCGTTCGCTTCGACGGCCACCAGAATCCCACCTGGGAACAACTCGGCGACCGTGCCGTCCTCGATGCCAACACCACGGTGCCCATCACCGTCGAACGTACCGTCGATGGCCAGACAAAGCAGTTCAGCACCGAGCTTCTTCTCTCTGACCCCTCCAAAGGCCAGGACTTCGACATTACCCGGCTGGGCCTCATCCCCAAAGAGCAGAACGGCCCCGTCATCGTTCAGGATCTGATTCCCGGCGATCCGGCCATCAAAGCCGGACTCAAACCCGGCGACGGCATCATCTCCATTGACGGCCAGACCGTGCACGGTGTCCTCAGCATGATTGCCGTCCTCGACCAGAAGGGCAACGAGCCGGCCAACCTCCTCGTCGAACGCAACGGTCGTCAGTTCAGCCTCTCCATTCAGCCCATCTGGACCGACTTTGGCACCTCCGAGCCCGCCGGCTATCGTCTCGGATTCACCCCCGCGCCCCCGCCTTTCACGGTTGAACAGCTCCCGCTGGGCAAGGCCATCAGCCGCTCCGTGAGCTATAACCTGCGCTACTCCGGCTACATCCTCGACATCCTGCACCGCCTCTTCACCCGGCATGCAGCCGTCATGCAGCAGCTCAGCGGCCCCATCGGCATCGCCCGCATGACCGGCGAAGCCGCCGAGATGCACGGCTGGGAGCCGATCATCGGCCTCACCGCCCTCATCAGCCTCAACCTCGGCATCATGAATCTGCTGCCCATTCCCATCCTCGATGGCGGCATGATTCTCCTTCTCTGCATCGAGGGTCTCCTGCGCCGCGACCTCAAGCAGGAGTTCAAGGAGCGCATCTATCAGGTGGCTTTTGTCATGATCATCCTGTTCTTCGCCATCGTCATGGTCAACGACGTCTCCAAGCTGAACCTCTTCTCGAAACTCAAGCCCTGACCCCCTGCTCTCTCCGGGGCCTGCCCGCGGGCAGGCCTTTCTCCTCTTCGCGCATCCCATTCCGTAGCAGGAGCCAATCCAAACACCTTCGCGGAGTTCACCCATGCACCGTCGCAGCTTTCTTCACGGAGCCGCCGTACCGCATAATCCCCGCACCGAAGTCCCTCTCGGTGAAGAATTCCTCACCGCGCCCAATCCCGATACCGCCCGCCTCCTGCCCCGCATCGAGCACCCCGGCACCCTCCGCGGCGAGATGCTCTACCGCCAGCTCGGCTCTACCGGCGTCGAAGTCTCCGCCATCGGCATGGGCGGCTTCCATCTTGGCCAAAAGCAGCTCTCCGACGACGAAGCCATTCGCCTCGTCCACCAGGGCCTCGACCGCGGCATCACCTTCCTCGATAATTCCTGGGACTACAACAACGGCCGCAGCGAAGAGCTCGTCGGCAAAGCGCTCAGCCAGGGCGGCTATCGCCACAAGGCCTTCGTGATGACCAAGCTCGACGGCCGCACCAAACAATCCGCCCAGCAACAGCTCGATGAGTCCCTGCGGCGCCTCAAGGTCGAAGCCATCGACCTCCTCCAGCACCACGAAATCATCCGCTTCGAAGATCCCGACCGCATCTTCGCCAACGAAGGAGCCATGGAAGCCTTCCTCGCTGCGAAGCAGGCCGGCAAAATCCGCTTCATCGGCTTCACCGGCCACAAAGACCCGCACATCCACCTCTACACACTCGATGTGGCCATGTCCCACGGCTTCCACTTCGACGCCGTGCAGTTGCCGCTCAATGTCATGGACGCCCACTACCGCAGCTTCGCCCAGCTTGTCCTTCCGCGCCTCCTTCGCGAAGGCATCGGCGTTCTCGGCATGAAGTGCTTCGGCGACCACGTCATCCTGAAGAGCAACACCGTCCAGCCCATTGAGGCGTTGCACTACTCGCTCAATCTGCCCGTCTCGGTCCTCATCACCGGCATCGAGAACCAGCCCATCATGGATCAGGCTTTCGACGCGGTCAAAACCTTCCGCCCCATGGACGAGCAGCAGGTCGC
>DATASQ010000062.1:0-117570 GCA_036269135.1 Acidobacteriaceae bacterium | reverse complement strand
AGTTGAAGCGGACGAGATGTACGTTGGAGGCAAGGACAAGAACAAGCACGCCAGCAAGCGCGTAGACAGCGGACGCCCCGGCAAGGATTCTCCGAAGACTCCAGTATTCGGCATGGTTGAGCGGGGCGGAAGAGTGATTGCCCGCGTGACGCCGGACGTGAAAGCGAAGACGCTGTTTCCGATCATCAAGGAATGCGTCCTGCCGTCCAGCACGGTCTACACGGACGAGTATCCGGTCTATGGCTGGATGAAGATGCACGAGCACGGCTACGTCCACCACCGCGTTCAGCATCAGCAGAACGTCTACGTTATGGGCAACGCTCACACCAATTCGATTGAGGGATTCTGGAGTCTGGTAAAGCGCGGGATCGGAGGCGTCTACCACTCCGTCAGTCGGAAGTATTTGCAGTCTTACCTGGACGAGTACGCTTTCCGCTACAATCGCCGGACGGCTGGGCAGCCGATGTTCGTTGCCCTTTTGGAGCAGGTTGGCGATAAGGCGAATTGACTGCCTTGCGAATCAGAGCGTGGAAGTCTGACCGTGTGAAGTCTGAACGTGACTCTTTAGCGTTACCCACGAGGTAATTGTACGCGCGCATGGAGAGGGTATACTATCCCCATCGCGCCTATGACGGCGCCCCGTTCGATATCGAACAGAGCACCGCCATTCCAGCGCCTTTCAGCAGAAAGAGGGGCATGGTTTTGCACCTCCTCTCTCTTGGCATCACCGGGTCACTTGCTTAGGGCGCTCCGATGATTCCCAAGCCTGCTACGCCGAAGGGGCGGCTTCGGCTGCTCCTTCGGCTACTATTCCTTCCTTTACGCGAAACAATCCCTTCCCGATCTTCTCGAACACATCGGGTCGCCTCATCAGTACAGCTCTGAGGATTTGGAATTTGTTCTTAGACTGAATGGGACGGCCAATCCTCTCCAACCCTTCCAATCCGTCCTTTACGGTGAAGCGATTGTGCTTGCCATTGATCGACAGCACAACTGCCTTCCATATCGGCGTCTCCTCTTGGGAGGGAATTTCAAATGTAGGCGGAGGAGCAGTAGGAAACCGCAACGTTGCCTCTTTCTCTGGAGGCAGAAGCGGCTCGCCGTTGGCGATGAATGCCTCAAGTTGAGCCTTGCGCTTTGCCAAGCGCTCATACTCAACTCGGATGCCAGCCAGTTCACCTTTTGCTTCTGCGACGGCCCGAGAATAGATGCTCGTGTCCATGAGCATCATGGTACCACAAGATTCCTTTTCCGCTTCACTGTTTGATTCACGCTTGCTTCACTTCGGATTCATCGGGGATATAATACCGAGAAGCCGTTACTTCGGGACCGTACGAGGGAGCAACGTATCCAAAAAGTTCGTTGACATTCTCCAGAATGGAATTAACATTATGTCAAGTGGGGCCGAAAAGAAAAGTGACGCAGTTGTAGCCAAAAAGCCAACACGGCCAAAGCAGCTGAGCCGTTCAGAAGTGCGGGAAATTGTTCTGAAGGCGCTGGGAGATGAAGGGGCATACTGCGAAATGCAGACCCTCCACTCGAAATTCGATCATCCTGAGAGAAAAATTGATTTCAACGATGTTCTCTTTGGGTTGAACCGTGAGTGGGACGAATTCAAAGTCGACGAATTTAGCGAAGAAAATTGGCAATGGAAATACGAAATAAGAACTCGCGATGTCGAGGATCGCGAGTTCAGCGTTGTAATCGCCTTGGATCCACGGCACTATCGCTTCACCGTAGTAACGAGATGGCCCGATGACTGAGCACGTCTGTTCAAAAATTGACCGTATCGAGCACTTTGCAACGCCTGATAAGCCGTATCATTTCCGGGATTCCGGTTTGCCAAATGTTTATCTGATTGGTATCAAATATTGGGCTTGCGAAAAGTGCGGCGCGCTGGCGGCCGAAATTCCGGCGCCAACCCAGCTAATGAACGTCATCGCTGAATCTGTAGTGATGAAGAAGGGAATCCTCCACGGAGAGGAAATCAAGTTTTTGAGAAAGCGAGCTGGCAAGAAAGCAGCGGATTTCGCTGGGCTTGTCGGCACGAGTCCGGAACACTTCTCTAGGCTGGAAACTGGGAAACACACGGTTTCCGAACCTCTGGACAAGTTAATTCGCCTCACCTATGGGATGATTGTGGACGATCATGTCATCCTGGCTAAGATTGCGAAGAACGTTGAAGCTTGGCTGAATTCTATTAAGGAAAAGTCGGTCGAGTCGATTCAGATAAGGAAGATTGAGTCGCCTGAGCAGTGGTGCACTGACCAAAAAGCCGCCTAGAAAAATCCTCTCTTTAACATGAAAAGCCCCGGAAAGTGCTGGGGCTTTCTCTTGCCCTGTCACGGTGCCTCCATTATACTTGTCCTGAAGGGATAATTACCGGTTCAGAATACCAGGTTCGAACGGATTTACTGCCAGGATTTGGACGGAATTTTGGCGTGGAAGTTGTTTTGTATCAGCATCTGTTACTTTAGTCAGGGCTCGGGGGGCTTGACAGGATTTCCACAGATGGGGGGATTTCCTCGTGCTCGGGGGAATCTCGGTTCTGGGGGGGACTGAGATTTGCGGGTTGCCGGTGGTTCGGCATATTCGAGCGGCGACGACTCTTTCGATGTCTCGACAATCTGAAATGCCAGCGAACTCCCTCGGAATGTGCCGGCCTACAAGGGAGTGGTTTTGATCTCCACAGCGATCACCCGCAATTCACCGGTTCCGATGTTTTCGACTGAATGCACAGGATACGGTTCGGACCAAAGCACGGCCCCCACCTCGGGGGTGATTGCCATGCGAGTATCAAGCGTGACATGGCCGTTGCCGTCGCGGCGGATGAAATCACTCCACGAGCGGATGTACTGCACGCTCGGCCAGCGATGGGTATGGTCGGGGGTGCGGTCCCCGCGTGAAATTACCGCTTCGATTACACGGACCTGCCCATTCTCCAGCAAAAGCCGATGATGCGCCGCGGCAGCCACAAGAGCGTCGAGCGCAGAGGGCCAGGTGGACTCATCGTTTGAGTCGTCGTTCGCCATATGGGGAGTCTCTCTAATTGAGATTAGCAGGGGCGTAAATCGCTGCACCTAATGGTTTTTGCTCCAACCCTTTCCCCAGCACGCATGAGACAAATCGGAGCCTTGCCGGTAGCGGGTCCCACATCTGGCAAAATCGGCCCGATATGGGGCACCGGGATCGTGCCTTGGTGCGGAGCCGATCCGATTCGAAAGAAAGAAGATGATCGGGTAAGAAGCGGGTGTGAAGAGCGCCGGAGCGGGGAAATCGGGAAAAAGGTGAGTTACTGACGGAACCTGGGGACGAAAGCGGGGTTCATACAGGGTTAACGGCTGGTGGGCGGCTTTCGGGCCGGATCTGGGCGGCGGACGCAGGACCGACGAGAAAGATCGATTGCAGCCGGGTACGGCGCACCACGTACGGCTTGAAAGAGCCTTCCGGCTTATGAGGGACCCCCATGACCGCTCCCCGATTCTCCCAATGCCGCTGGATCGCCGGAATCTCCGGGCTGATCTTCACCTTCGGCGCATCTTCGCTGGTCGCGCAGACCTATGGCTCGTACGGGATGGGCTCTCCCAATCCGCCGCAGACATACGGACAGGGGCAGCAGGAGATGGCGCCGCCTCCACCGGATGAGACGGTGAATGCGCCGTATGGGAATCAGCCGTACGCGGCGACGCCGGGATACGGGGCGCAGGGATATGCGGAGAACGGCAACTATCCTCGCAATTACCCGAGCAACTCTCCGCCGCCCAGCTATCCCCCCCATTACGCCCCGAATGCGGCGCCGAATTATCCGCCCAACTATTCCGGGAATTATCCCGCGAACGATGGGGCGGGTTACGGCGAGCCGAACTCTCAGCCGGCGCAGGCGCTGAGCCCGGATCAGCTGGAGCAGCTGATCGCGCCCATCGCTCTCGATCCCGACACGCTGATCGCGCAGATTCTGGCCGCGGCGACGTGGCCGCAGCAGATTATCGAGGCGGACCCGTGGCGGCAGGCGCAGGGGGATGCTCCGCCGGAGGCGATCGCCGCCGGGGCCAACGCGCAGGACTGGGATCCCAGCGTGAAGGCGCTGACCGCGTTTCCGCAGGTGCTGCAGCAGATGGATCAGAACCTGCAGTGGACGACGGAGCTGGGCAACGCCTATTACAACGAGCCGGATGCGGTGCTGGGCACGGTACAGACACTGCGCGAGCGGGCGCAGGCGGCGGGGACTTTGGAGAATTCGCCCCAGGAGACGGTGAGCGACAACGATGGATACATCCAGCTGGCGCCGCCGAATCCAAATGTCGTGTATGTGCCGGCTTACGATCCGTGGACGGCCTATGGGCAGCCGATCGCGCCGTGGCCGGGCTTCTCGCTGCTGAGTGCGGTGGGCAATGTGCTGGGGCCGGCGCTGCAGTATGGGGTGGGGTCGGTGCTGTCGGCGTTTACGCCGTTTGGCTGGCTGGGCTGGGGACTGAACTGGCTGATGGGCGGCCTGTTTTTCCATGGATCGGGATGGGCTCCGCATAACGCGGCGCTGATGGACTGGGGACTGCCGTACGGGGGTCCGCGATGGAACTGGCGCGAAGGCGGGGGACGTGGATGGGATCGCGGGTACGGCCGCGGCTATGACCGGGAGTACGGACGAGGCGGGTACGGGGGCGGCTATCGGGACCGGTCGATGGGAGGCCTGGGGTATGCGCGCGGGTCGGGTCTGGACCCGCGGGGAATTTATCACGGACCGGCGCGGCCGATCGGGAACGGGTTTGGCGGACGGGATTTGGGCGGACGGCAGATTGAGGGCGTTCGCGGGGCCTATGCGGTGCGCGGCGGCGGCTATGGCGGACGGGGGAGTGAGTATGGGCGCGGACAACAGGCCTGGAACCGGTCGCCGTCATTTGGCGGGCGGACAGATTATGGACGCGAGAGCTACGGGTCGGGATTCGCGGGACGCGCGGGGTCGGCATACCGGAGCCAGGGCGGGAGCTACGGCAGCCGGACGGCGCGGGGCTTTGGGAGTCAGGGTTTCCGCGGCACCAGTTTGGGTTCTCGCGGAGGCATGACGGGATTCCGGGGCGGCGGCTCAACGGTGGCACGGAATTTCGGCGGCGAGAGCGCGATGCGAGGCGGATACGGGAATGGTGATCGCGGGGGATCGACGCGCAGTTTCTCGGAGCACGGTTTCAGCGGCTCGCGGGGATCGTCCCATGCGAGCGGCTTCCGCGGGTTTAGCGGGGGCGGTCATGCGTCGCGGAGCTTCTCCGGGCATTCGCACTTTGGTGGCGGAGGGCATTTCGGCGGCAGCAGCCACGGCGGCGGACACAGCCATGGCGGGGGCGGGCATAGCCACGGCGGGGGCGGGCATCGGCGGTGAGTGGCTCCCACCCTCTCTCCTCGAACAACGCGAGGAGAGAAGGATGGGCACCCGGTTCAGAGGGTTTGGAAGGTTCTGCCTCGCGGGCTGAAGCCCGACGTATTTCTTGCCTCTTACGGCACGGCTGAAGCTATGCCCTGACACAAAACCAGGGGGCGGGATCGAAGATCGCTGCTCCAGCTAGAATCTTGAAGGCATGTTGCGTTGGAGCGCCTTTGCGCGCGGCTTTGTTTTCTGTCTTGCTTCCCTGCTGATTCCCGCCGCGGCGCATGCTGCGCAGGAGGCGGTGGACACCGATCCGCTGAACCGAACGCCGGAGGTGCGCGAGGCCTTCCAGCACTTCTACAGCATGGATTACGACAACGCGATGGCGCGGTTCGAACGGATCCACCGGGAACACCCGAACGATCCCATGGCGACCGACTACGTGCTGAACGCGACGCTCTTCCGCGAGCTGAACCGGCTGGATCTGCTGGACACCACGTTCTACGCCAACGACGGGTTCCTGACGGGAAAACATACGGTGGTGGAGGACCCGCAGGTGCGGGACCGGATTCGCGCGCTGGCGGATGAGGTGAACGACGAGGCGGATGCGGAGCTGAAGACGAATCCCAACGATGAGAACGCGCTGTTCGCGCGGGGATGGTCGAAGGCGTTTGTGGCCATTTATGACGCGCTGGTGGAGCGGTCGTTTGTGGCGGGTCTGCGCTCGGCGATGAGCGCGCGGAGCGACTGCGACAAGGTGCTGCTGATCGATCCGCATTATGTGGATGCGGAGTTGGTGGTGGGCGTGTACCAGTACGTGGTGGGCTCGCTGCCGTTTGGTTTCAAGCTGCTGGTGGGCATTGTGGGGATTCGCGGGTCGAAGGGCGCGGGGATGGCGCTGCTGCGGGACGACGGCGAGCACGGCGTGGTGACGCGGGTGGAAGCGAAGACCTCGATGATGCTGTTTCTGCGGCGCGAGGCGAAGTATCCGCCGGCGATCGCGATTGCAAAGCAGCTGGCGGAGGAGTATCCGCACGATTATTTGTTCAGTCTGGAAGAGGCGAACCTGGAAAAAGACGGGGGCGACGGGATGACGGCGATCCGGACGTACCGTCGTCTGATCGAGGCGGCGCAGCACTCGGGATACTATCCCAGCGCGCATATGGAGCTGGCGTATTTTGGGCTGGGCGACAGCCTGCGGGGACAGAAAGAGTATGCGGCGGCGGTGGAGGCCTACCGGCAGGGAGCGTTGCAGGCGACGACGAGCCCGGAGCTGAAGAGGCGATGCCTGCTGCAGGCGGGCGAGGCGTACGACCTGATGGACGAACACGCGAAAGCGGTGGAGCAGTACGAAGCGGTACTGCAGGCAGGCAGCGATACGGCGCAGGGGGACGCGGCGCGGAAGTATATGAAGGCGGGGTATGTGGGGAAGTGATGGGGGCGGAGATCAGAGTTTAGGGATCAGAGTTTAGGGTTTAGAGTTTGGAGTTTAGAGTTTGGAGTTTAGGGTGTGGGCAAAGGCGGCGGCTCTGGTTGGAGCGCGCCGCCTTTGTGCGTTTGGCGGTCCTGCTACTGGTCCTATCGTCGAGATCGTGGCCGGGGATCACCGTCACGGGAATTTTCGCGACGGGAGTTCCGGAGGTCGGGTTGTGGCACCAGTAACGCTGCGCAGGGAAAGAGTTGGGGCTCGCTTCGATGGATTGAATCCGGGCACTCGCGGAAGACGATCCCGGCTACGCGGCGCCGGTGCCGATAACCAGACCAGAGCTGGCGGCCGTGTTGGGGTTGACGACAATCCGGCGCACGAAAGAGTTACGAAAGGCATTCAGGGGGAGGAAAATTAGGCGGAATGTCATGCCCTGTTGATGGTGCATCGAAGGCTGGCTGTCATGCTGCGGGTGACGGCGGGGGCAAGCGGCGCCGGGAATGGGCCGTCCATCCGGCAGGGGCGGGAGAGACGATGGGTGTGGGGAGGAAAACAGCTGGTGGAACGCGGCCACCCTCGCCGTGGCTCTTCCCTTTTACGCACTGGAACTGGAAAGTGGCGCTGCTGACGGCGGGGCTGCGGGGAGGAGCGTGCGTGGCGGCGCTGCGGCATGTGGAAGTGCACGCGCGGCGGCACTTCGGCCTGGTAGAGGCGGCCTTCGTTCTGCTGACATGCGGATTCTTTTCCGCGCTGCAGCAGCAGTCGCTGAGTTTGCGGACGGAGCGGCTGGCGTGGCTGGCGTGTGTGGTGGTGGTGCCGCTGACCTCGCTGGGCATGGATGCGGGGCTGCACTTCTGGCTGGACGGGCAGCGGACGGAGCAGCTGGGGCTGGCGGCGCTGGCGTTCACTTTGGTTTCGGCGACGTTTCACTGGCACATGATCCGCAACGGAGCGCTGCTGGTGGGCGAAGACGCTCATACACTGGGGACGGATCTGCGGCGAATTCCGCGGCTTGTGGCGAGTTACTTTGCCGCGCCAGCGACGTGGTTGAGCGGACTGGCTGGGGTGCGCGGCGACGCGGAGGCAGCGCTCGATGCGGCCTCGTCCAGCGGCTCGCCCCTGTAAAGCCGGAGGCCTGGACGCAGCGTTGGGGGGGTGCCAAGGGTGGAACCGGCCATCCCTTTTCCCTTGCGCCGGCTTCCCTCTCCTTATAGGTTGAAGGCCGAGAGCGGCATTTTGTATCGAAAGCGCTTTCGGACGGGCCAGGCATGACACGCAAAGAACTCCTCCGCATGATCATTCTCCGGGCGCGGGTGCATGGTTTCGAATTCCGGCGCTGGTACCAGACGAACGTCGAGGCGGAATGGACGGGCTTCGACCAGGCGGTCGAGGTGCTGGACGGGGGCAAGCGCTATTACGCGCTGCTGTTCGCGCATGAGTTCGCGCGGCATTTCTGGAAAAAGGGCACACAGATCACCTTCGTGCTGCCGTCGCAGGAATACACGCGGATCGACGCCAAAGGCAAGGTGGTCACGATCAAGCGAAAATCGTTCACGCGGCGATCGTCGCGCTCGACCTCGAACACGGTGTGGCAATACCACCTGGAGCAAATGGCTGTGTGGGATGAGCCGCTGCGGTACATCCGGCGGTTCATTCTCACGGACGAGGAGATGGAAGTGGCCAACGGAGTGGACGAACCCGGTGAAGAGGCCGCGGCCGGTGTGGAAGTGAAGCCGCCCAAAGCGGTGGGCCGGCGAACGGACTGGTGCTGACGGGGCGGCGTTGGGGGCAATTGCCGGATCCCGCTTCAGACATCCTGAAAGGACATCCTGGAAAGGACAAGGGACCGCCGAGTCTCTGCTGAGATTTGCGGGCCTTTTTCTTTTTGTCTGGAAGGTGGTGCGCCCGGAGAGATTCGAACTCCCGACCCCTTCGTTCGTAGCGAAGTGCTCTATCCAGCTGAGCTACGGGCGCAGCGCAGGAACACGATCAGAATAGCAGATTGGGACATTCCCAAAAACCGGCATCCATCGACAATTTTAAGGTCCGGCAGGCGATGCGCGCGACTCGCCCGCGGCACTCGGAAGGCGCCTTAACTCGCCGTTGCAGACGCTAAATGCGCCGCCCTCGACCAAAGAGCAGGTACAGGATCACGATGAGCAGGATGAGGCTGAGGCCGCCGCCGCCGTAATAGCCGACGCCGGGGCCCATGTAGTATCCGCCGCCACCAGCGAGCAGCAGAATGATGATGAGAATGATGATTAAACCCATGCGGCGCAGTCTAGCACAGGCCGCCATCGGTGTGGGTTGAGTCTCCTCGCGGGCGGGGTTTCCCGTAGAATCGCCGGGTACGCGGAGGCGCGGGGCCCGTTCTCAGCAGGGGCTCGCGGCGTGAGGTGAGGGATGGCGGAGCATTTCAACGACAAGGTGGTGCTGGTAGCGGGAGGCACCGGGGCGCTGGGGCGGGCGGTGAGCCTGGCTTTTCTCGGCGAGGGCGCGCGGGTGGTGGTGACGTATCGCCAGGCGAAGGAGTTTGAGGCGCTGCGGACGGCGGCCGGGGAACGGGCGGCGTCGCTGACGGGAGAGGTTCTCGACGTGACCGATGTGGCGGCGACCGAAGCGCTGGCGCAGACGATCGCGAGGGAGCTGGGGCGCATCGATGTGCTGGTGAATGCGGTGGGCGGGTATGCGGGTGGGACCGCTCTGTGGGAGACGGCGCCGGCGGTTTTTGAGCGGATGCTGGCGCTGAACCTGCGGTCGGGTTTCGCGCTGGCGCGAGCGGTGGTTCCGGCGATGCTGCGCCAGGGGAGCGGAGCGGTCGTGAATGTTGCGTCGCGGGCGGCCTTCGATCATGGCGCAGGGGCTGCGGCGTATGCGGCGTCGAAGGCAGCGGCAGTGGCGATGATCGATTCGCTGGCGGCGGATGTGAAGGGGAAGGGCGTGCGCGTGAATTCCGTCGTGCCGAGCATTTTCGACACGGAAGAGAATCGCAAAGCGATGCCGGGCGCCGATTTTGCGCGGTGGCCGAAGCCGGAGGCGATTGCGCGGGTGGTGCTGTTCCTGTGCAGCGACGAGGGGCGGGTGATTCACGGCGCTTCGTTGCCGGTGTACGGCGACACCTAGACAGGGGCGAGACCGCCGCAGCTACCGCGGGGATGAGGACAGGCCGCGGGCGCCGTGGCGCGGCGCGGCATCAGAGGCTGTCGTCGAGATGGGGCTGCGGGTTGGCGACGGTGGCGCCGCAGCGCCGCGACTCGTGGAGGAGTGTCCGGAAGTCGGACATCTTTTCGCAGATGGGGCGGGCAGGATCGTGCAGGGTGGAGCGGAGACGGAAGCGGAGTTCCGCGAGTTCGACTTCGAGATTGGTGGCGGATGCCGTGGCCATGATTATTGCTCCTGAGGGGTTGCGGTCGCGAGGCCGCTGAGGCTGGGGGTTGAACCCGGAAAGGGTCGTGCCCGGCGTTCGAAGGCGACTTCGCGCCAGGTGCCATTGCGGCGAATCAGCATAGCGATGCGGGGCTGGCGTCCCTGGCTGGGGGCGCCGCGGCGGCCGTGCTGATTGTTTTCCGAGACTCGCGCCATTGCGAAAGCGTACGGCGGCCGCGGAGGCGCCGGTATGCCCCGAGGGGGGCAGGCGGGTCCCCCGGGGGCGTCAGCGGCGCCCGGTGCTGCGGTGTGAACGTCGATTCGACCACAACCGGACAGACATGGGCACCCGGTTTTGTGCCGGGATCGTGGTCGACGAGGAAGGCTAGTGGTCGCTGTCGTTCGCGGTGGCCGCGCCTCCGTTGGGGACCACGGTAATGCGCTGGATGTGGCTCTTTGCCAGCAGGGCGTTGTAGGCGGCGAGGCCGACAGTGTCGATGTGCTTCAGGGCGGCGTCGACGTTGTGGAGCTGGCCGTCGAGTTCGGCGAAGACCTGCTTCTCCGATTCAGTGGGCGGCCAGTCGGAGTTGCCGGAGACGTCGGCCTCGCCGCTGCCGACCTCGGCCTGAAGCCAGATGAATTTCAGGTAGAGACCGAGCGGGCCGCGGAAGGATTTCTCATCGCCTTCGGCAATGGTCGGGTGCATGAGCTGGTCTTCCTGATCGAGGTAGCCGCGGTTGAGGGCGTCCGTGGCGGTGAGGAGGGACTGGTCGGCGCGGGTGGCGACGAGGAGGCGGCGCGTGTCCTCGAGCTGCCGGCGGGACCACTCAATCTGATTGATGAGCTCAGCGGAGCGGTCCGTGTCCTGGTAGATCCTGTAGGAGAGCGCCGAGGAGGCGATGGCATCCTCAAGAGTGGCGGGCGTGTTTGGATCTTTGACGACGACGATGGGCTGCACCTGGACGTGCCCGCCGACCGTAAGCTTCACGGTATAAGTGCCGGGGGCGACGAGGGGCGCGTTGTTGCCGCCGCCGATGCCGTAATAAAAGATGGGGCGCGTGAGGTGGCCGGCGAAGCGCTTCTCGCTCCAGATATGCGGGTTGCCGGGGGGTGTGGCGCGGAGAGCGACGGCGACTGTGTTTTCGTAGCGAAGGTCCCACCAGACGCGGTTGACGCCGGGATGGCCGGAGGCGTGAAGGTGCTGGACGAGCTGGCCCCCCTTGTCGAAGACGTCAAGCTTCACGTCTTTGGTGTCGGCCTTCAGCAGGTAGTTGATGGGGACGCCGTAGGGCGGGTTCTCGCCAACGGAGACGCTCTCCGCGGCCAGCTCGCGGCGGATGCCGGAACGCAGGCGCCAGGCTTTGCGGACGGGGAAGAGCTCGGCTGCGGCACGATCGTTTTCGGGCTTCATCTGCTGGAGCGGCGAGAGGTCGTCGAGGATCCAGAAACCGCGGCCGTAGGTGCCGATGACCAGATCGTCAAAGGTGGGCTGGATGGTGAGCCAGTAGACGGGGGCGTGCGGCAGGTTGAGCTGGAAGGGCTGCCAGTGCGCGCCGTCGTCCATGGAAATGTAGAGGCCGTTCTCCGTGCCGGCATAGAGCAGGCCGCGGCGGAAGGGATCTTCGCGCAGGACGTGCGTATAGCTGAGCGGCGATGAAGGAATGCCGTCGGTGATCTTCGTCCAGGTTTTGCCGTAGTCGGTGGTTTTGTAGAGATACGGATCGAAGATATCGACCTGGTGGCCGTCGAAGGCGACGTAGCAGGTGCCGGCGTCGTATTTCGAAGGCTCGATGCTGTCGACGGTCATCTTCGGCGGCAGATTGGGGAAGTTGGCGGTGAGGTTGCTCCAGTGCTGGCCGCCGTCGCGGGTCATCTGCACCTGGCCGTCGTTGGTACCGGCCCAGATCTGACCTTTCTCTTTGGGCGATTCGGCGATGGCAAAGACGACGCCGGCGTATTCGACGCTGAGGTTATCGACGGTGAGGCCGCCGGAATCGCCGTGCATGGAGGCGTCGTTAAGGGTGAGGTCGGGGCTGATCTGCTGCCAGGTCTGGCCGCGGTCGGTGGTCCTTTCAACGTACTGGGCGCCGACGTAGACGGTGTTGTGATCCCAGGGGGAGATGGCGATGGGATAGGTCCAGTTCATGCGGACCTTCACTTGGCCCGCATTGGCGCCCATGGTGCGATCGGGCCAGACGCTGACCGAGCGGGCAAAGCCGGATTTCGCGTCGAAGACCTCGGTGACACCGGCGTAGCAGCCGCCCCAGACAATGTTGTTGTCGACCGGGTCGGGAATGTTCCAGCCGGTTTCGCAGCCGGCGGTGGTGGTCCACTGATCGGCATCGATTTCGCCTTCGCTGGGCACGTCGCTCGGGCCCTTGAGCGGCATGCCGTCCTGCATCTGCCCGTAGACGTTGTAGGGGATGCGATTGTCGGTAGCGACGTGGTAGATCTGCGCGATGGGCAGGCGGAACCAGCGGAAGGAGCGGCCGCGGGTGGTGCTGATCATGACGCCGACGTCGTTGCCGACCATCATGCGGCTGGGATTGGTGGGGTCGGCCCACATGTCATGGTTGTCGCCGCCGCATTCTCCCTGATCCAGAGAGGTTTTGGCGGCAGGATCGAAGCCCGGGCACGCCATGTGCTGCGTGGTTTCGCCGCCATCCCTGGTGACGCTGATGCCGTTCGACGGGAAATAGACTTCGTTCTCGTTGTCGGGCATGACCAGCATGCGGGTGTAGTAGTGGGGGCGCTCGTTGAGGAGGCGGCTGTAGTTGACGACGATCCAGGTATCGCCGCCGTCGTCGGAGCGCCAGAGGGTTCCTCCCTGGCCGGTTTCAATGAGAGCGTAGACGCGGCGACCATCGCTGGGCGCGAAGTTGACGGCAATTTTGCCGAGGGGCGAGGGCGGCAGGCCATGGCCGGTGAGGCGCGTCCAGTGATCGCCGCCATCGTTGGTCTCGAAGAGGCCGCTGCCGGGGCCGCCGCTCTTCTGACCCCAGGTCTTGATATCCATTTGCCACATGCCGGCGATGAGGTGCTCGGGGTCGCCGGGATCCATGGTGAGGTCGGAGGCGCCGGTGTTCTCGTCGACGAAGAGAACGCGCTTCCAGGTTTTACCGCCGTCGATGGTGCGATAGATGCCACGCTCCTGTTGCGGGCCGTAGCAGGTGCCGAGGGCAGCGGCGTAAACGATGTCGGGGTTCTGCGGGTCGATAACGATGCGGCCAATGCGGCCGGTCTTCTCGAGGCCCATGTGCTGCCAGGTGCGGCCGGCGTCGATGGACTTGTAGATGCCGTCGCCGAGGGAGACATCGCTGCGGATGAAGGTTTCGCCGGTGCCGACCCAGAGGATGTTGTGCGCGGAGGGAGCGATGGCGATGGAGCCGATGGACTGCGCGTCCTCGTGATCGAAGATAGGGTACCAGTGGTCGCCGCCGTCAAAAGACTTCCAGACGCCTCCCGACGCAGCGCCGGCGTAATAGACGTTGGGATTGCCGGGCTCACCGACGACGGCACTGACACGATTGCCGGGAGGGCCAATGTAGCGAAAGTGCAGCGCTCCATAGAGAGAGGAATCGGGAGAGGTGCTGTCTTTGGGCTGCTGGCCTTGAGCGCCGGAAACGAGCGAAAGCGCAACCAGGCTGACGGACACACAAAGACAACGCAACTTCAAACTCGACCTCCTGAAACAGGACTGCGGGAAACGCGCTCACGGGCGCTGGAGTTGCTCTTCGAAGGCCGGAACGCGTCGCACGAAAAGTTAACACAATTGTGGCGTATCTTTCTCGCGCTCGGCGAGGTGCGCGGCATAGCGCTGAGGCTGGGCTGCTCGGAGCGTCAGATCGATCGCACGGTTCTCGAGCTTGGGAACCGCGGCTGCTGCGGTTCCGTACACTGTGCGCATGAGTGACTCGGCACGACCTGAGACTTTCCCAGGAACAGAAAATTCCCCAAACTCAGAAAAGACAACGACCGCGCAATGAGGAGTCGGAGGACCACCCGGATATTGTTGTCTGCCGTGATCCGCTGGAGAGCTGGAGCGCGATGTGGCCGCAGATGCGCAGCGTCGGGTGAGGCTTTGCCAGGAAGCGCGGCTATGGTTCACCGGTCAGCGAAGTGCGAGACACTGGAAGCATGAGTGCTCAGGCGGAACCCTGGCTGCGCGGGACGCATGCGGAGATACCCGCTGTCATCCGCGCTGTGGTGCATGCGCTGGAATTGTGCCGCGAGGACGCCGACGAACATTGCGGCTCGCTGAGCGATGAGGAATTGAATGCGCGTCCTGCGGGCGTGGCGCCGGTAGCATTTCATTTGCGGCATCTTGTGCGGACGCTGGATCGTCTGCTGACCTATGCCGAAGGCCGGCAACTGAGCGCGGATCAACTGTCCGCGCTAAAGGCGGAGCTGGAGCCGAATGCGACTCGGGACGCGCTGTTCGCGGAGTTTCACGGCGGGCTGGAGACGGCGTTGGTGCGAATTCGCAGGTTTGCCGGGGCCGATCTGGAACAGGCGCGCG
This sequence comes from Acidobacteriaceae bacterium, assembly GCA_036269135.1. Taxonomy (GTDB): domain Bacteria; phylum Acidobacteriota; class Terriglobia; order Terriglobales; family Acidobacteriaceae; genus Palsa-343. Next base: position 102,903 of record DATASQ010000062.1, on the reverse strand, counting down.
CGGTTGGACGGAAGGAGCTGCCGACCAGCGTCGGAGGGCTGCTCGTTCACTGCGCCGATCACACGCAGAGGCACACGGGCCAGGCGGTGACAACGGCAACGTTCGTCCGGGGGCAGACGGAATGAAGGGAGCGTCGCGGGGCGCTGCCGCATCGAACCGACTATGAGTCAGCTTGCTTCGCAAATTGCCGTGGTCACCGGCGCCGGACGGGGCGCGGGAGAGGCCATCGCGCGGAAACTCGCCGCGATGGGGGCGCACGTGCTGCTCGTCGCGCGGGATGCGGCGAGTCTGTCCAAGGTGCAGCAGGAGATTCAGAAGGCCGGCGGACAGCTTCCCTGCCCTGCGATCTTCTCGATCCTTCGGCGGTCGAGCTGTTTGGCGAGCGGGTTACGCGGGAGTTCGAGCGCTGCGACATCCTGGTGAATAATGCCGGCGTGAGCCAGAGCGGGCCGCTGCACGACGTTGCGCCCGAGGAGTGGGATCGCGTGCTGAACACGAATCTGCGCGGGCCGTATCTGATGATCCGCGCGCTGGCGCCGCTGATGATCCGTGCCCGCTCCGGACACATCATCAACATTTCGTCGCTGGCGGGCCGCAATCCCCTGCCGAATGGCGCTGCTTACGCTGCGTCGAAGTGGGGGCTAAACGGGCTGACGTATTCAGTGGCCGAGGAGCTGCGCCAGTATGGCATTCGCGTGAGCGCGATCGCTCCGGGGTCGATCAACACGCATTTCGGCGATGGGCACTCCGGGAAGAATCCTGACAAGATGCTGCAGCCGGACGATGTGGCTGGGGTAGTGGCGACGCTGGTCACGCAGGCGCCGCAGTCGTTCATCAGCGAAGTGCTGATGCGGCCTGCGCAGAAGCCGTGATGAGGCGGGCCGGGCCTGAAGGCCTGGGCTTTCTCCATCGTCCCGCGTACGCGGGACTGCTACGGGCGGGAGCCCGCGGCATCGCGCCACGTGTGCCGCGCCCTCTATTCGAAGATGGGGTGCAGCAGACGGACTAAATGATCGGGCTCGGCGAGGAAGGCGTCGTGTCCGTGAATGGAGGCCATCTCGCGATACTCGCAGCGGGCGCCGGCGGCTCCGATGATGGCCGCGAGCGAGCGGACGTCTTCCGGCGGGAAGAGCCAGTCCGTCGAAATGCCCACCAGCGTCACGTGCGCCTGGATGCGGCTGTAGGCGGCAAAAGGCGAGGCGTGGGCGCGCACCGGATCGAAGGTGTCCATGGTGCGGGTGATGCAGATGTACGCGTTGGCATCGAAGCGCTCGTTGAACTTGTGTCCCTGATAGTCGAGGTAGCCCGCGATATCGAAGCGGCCGTTTTGTCCAGCCGTCGCGGAGATGAAGGGATTTTCGCCGGTGCGATTGGGCTTGCGTCCGAAGCGCGCTTCGAAGAGCGGCACGCTCTTGTAGCTGATGATGCCGAGCGCGCGGGCGACGGCCAGACCGCCGTGGGGCTCATCGTCGGGAAGGTAATGGCCGCCCGCCCATTTTGGATCGACCATGATCGCCTGGCGCTGCAGATGATTGAGGCCGAGGCCCATGGCTCCCAGCGGCGCCGCGCCAATGCTCACCGCGCGCGCCACGCGATCCGGGAAGAGCATGGCCCACTCCAGCACCTGCATGCCGCCGATGGACGCGCCGATGGCCAGCTTCAGCTTCCGGATGCCGAGCGAGGAGATCAGTTTCTCCTGGGCGCGGACGATGTCGCGCACGTTGATCAGCGGGAAAGTCGGGCCGTAAAGACGTCCGGTTTCCGGATCGACGGAGCCCGGACCCGTCGATCCATAACAGGAGCCGAGGATATTGATGCCGATGATGCAGTCGCGGTCGAGGTCGAGCAGGCCGCCGGGTTTTTTGAAGAGCTGCGGCCACCAGGTGGCGACTTCGGCGTTACCGGAAAGGGCGTGGCAGACGAGCACGGCATTATCGCGTGCGGCGTTGAGCTGGCCGTAGAGCGCGTAGTGCTGGGTGGGGCGCGCCAGCACTTCCCCGCTTTCGAGCGGGACCACCTCGTCGATGAGGAAGTCCCCTTCGAAATCGGGCCGGCGCGCCTGCACCTGCTCGACCGTTGCGGTCACGCGCCTACCAGCTCCGGACTGGGCACTGCGACCTCCAGCGCCTGATCGATGTCGGCGATGAGGTCGCGGACATCTTCGATGCCGACGGAGAGGCGGATCAGCTCCGGAGTGACGCCGGTGCCGGCCTGCTCTTCAACCGACAGCTGCTGGTGGGTGGTGGAAGCCGGATGGATGACCAGCGACTTGGCATCGCCGAGGTTCGCGAGCAGCGAAAAGATCTTCAGCCCGTTGATGAAGGTCTTGCCCGCGTTGTAGCCGCCCTTGATGCCGAAGGTGACGAGGCCGCTGGCGCCATCGGGCAGATACTTTTTTGCGCGGGCGGCATATTTGCTCGAGTTCAGGCCAGGGTAATTGACCCATTCGACGCCGGGGTGCTTCTCCAGGTGCTGGGCGACGGAGAGTGCGTTCTCGGAGTGCCGCTGCATGCGCAGGTGGAGGGTTTCAAGACCCTGCAGGAAGAGCCACGCGTTGAAGGGCGAAACCGCCGCACCCTGGTCGCGCAGGCCCTGCACGCGGGCCTTGAGGATGAAGGCCAGAGGACCGAAGGCCTCGGTAAACGAGAGGCCGTGGTAGGAGGGGTCCGGCTCGACGAAATCCTTAAAGCGGCCCGAGGCCTTCCAGTCGAACTTGCCCGCGTCGACGATGATGCCGCCAATCGAGGTGCCATGGCCGCCGATGTACTTGGTGGCCGACTCGACGACGATGTCCGCGCCCCACTCGATAGGCCGCAGCAGCACAGGCGTAGCGCTGGTGTTGTCGATGACGAGGGGCAGCTTGTTTTCGTGGGCGATCTTCGCCAGCGCCTCCACGTCGACGATGTCGAGTTTGGGATTGCCGAGGGTTTCGGTGTAAAGAGCGCGGGTTTTCGGCGTGATGGCTTTGCGGATCCCGTCGAAGTCGTCGGCATCGACAAACTTCACCGTGATGCCGAGCTTGGGGAGCGTGTAGTGGAAGAGGTTGTAGGTTCCGCCGTAGAGGGACGTGGTGGAGACGATCTCATCGCCGGCATTGGCGAGAGTGGTGATGGCCAGCGTCTCTGCCGCCTGGCCGGAGGCGGTGGCCAGGGCTGCGACTCCGCCTTCGAGCGCGGCGACGCGCTTCTCGAAGACGTCGGTCGTCGGGTTCATGATGCGCGTATAGATGTTGCCGAACTCCTGCAGCCCAAAGAGACGGGCGGCGTGATCGGCGTCCTGAAAGACGTAGGAGGTGGTTTGATAAATGGGCACGGCCCGCGATCCGGTGGTGGGGTCCGGGGTTTGGCCGCCGTGGACTGCGAGGGTCGCCAGATGCTGTTTCTGCTGTTCGTCTGCCATTGCTCCGCTCCTTTTAAGTGTTGGCCGCCGTCCGCCGGGTCTCGATCCGCACCGCGCAAAGCAAACGGCCCGCGATCGCTCAGGACCGTGGGCCGGAGGGAATCTTTGGAATTGCGCTTATTGCGCCAGTCCGCTCCCGGGCACGGTCGTGCCGCGCATACACATATGCATGCCGAAGGAGAAGGCCGCGCCGCTGGTGGGAAGAACCATTGCAGCCAGTATCACGCCAGGGCGGGAAATCCGTCAACGCCGCGATGGATTCAACAGCTTTGTTTGGCGCGCCGGGAGCGCACCAGAAAGGAGATGGCCAGGGTAAGGAGAACGACCTGCAGGCCAATGCAGACAAAAACAAACCACTGGGGCAAATGAAGGTGAACCATGAATGGGAAGACTCCCAACACAGCTGCCATTGCAGCCGTCACCACGGCTCGCCTGCGAAGACCGCTTATCCTGCGCATGACTCATTCCTTTATCACAAGACGATGAGTCATCCAACGACACGAAAGCGTCAGAAGCGGGCTGGTTACCGGCCGCGCATGCCGCCCAGCATGCCCATGGCGCGGCGCTGCAGCATGCCGCCTTTGCCCATGCCTTTGAACATCTTGCGCATCTGCGCGTACTGCCGTAACAACTGGTTCACTTCCTGCACGGTGGTGCCCGAGCCCGCCGCGATGCGTTTGCGCCGGCTGCCGGAGATGACCTCGTGGTGATCGCGCTCATGCTGCGTCATGGAGTTGATGATGGCCTCGACGCGGCCGAGCTGCTTGTCGTCCACCTGCCCGGCGGCCTGCTGCATGCCGGCAAAGGGACCGACGGAGGGCAACATTTTGAGGATTGACTCAAGCGAGCCGAGTTTCTTGATCTGGCGCAGCTGATCGCGAAAATCCTCCAGCGAGAAGCCGTCGCCGGAGAGCGCCTTGCGCGCGAACTCCTCGCTCTTGCGCTTGTCCAGCTTCTCTTCGGCGCGCTCGATCAGGCCCATGATGTCGCCCATGCCGAGGATGCGGCCGACGATGCGGTCGGGATGGAAGGGCTCGAAGGCGTCCGGCTTTTCACCCGTGCCGATGAATTTCACCGGCTGGCCGGTCACGTGGCGGATGGACAGCGCCGCGCCGCCGCGGGCATCGCCGTCCATTTTGGTGAGCACGGTGCCGGTGAGCGCGAGCCGTTTGTGGAAGGCCTCCGCGGAACGCACGGCGTCCTGGCCGGTCATGGCGTCGGCGACGAAGAGGATTTCCTGGGGCGAGAGCTGGGCTTTCAGCTTCGCCATTTCGTCCATCAGCAGCTCGTCCACGTGCAGGCGGCCGGCGGTATCGACGATGAGGGTGTCGCAGCCGGTGATGACGGCTTCGCGGCGAGCCTCTTTGGCGAGGCGCTCGACCAGAGGCGTGCCGGCCGGCTCGCCTTTCAGATCGCCTTCATAAATGTTGGCCTTGATGGCTTTGGCCACCACGCGCAGCTGCTCGCGCGCGGCGGGGCGGTAGACGTCGACGGAGACGAGCATAGGGCGATGGCCGCCCTTCTGCAGCCACGCCGCCAGCTTGCCGGCGGTGGTCGTTTTACCGGAGCCCTGCAGGCCGGCCATCAGGATGACGGTGGGCGGACGGGAGGCGAACTGGAAACGGGCAACGTCTTTGCCAAGGATCGCGATCAGCTCGTCGCGAACGATCTTGACCACCTGCTCGGTGGGGGACAGGGAGGTCAACACTTCCTGGCCCATCGCCTTTTCGCGGATGTGCTCGATGAGCTCTTTCACGACGTTCAGATTGACGTCGGCTTCGAGCAGCGCCACGCGGATCTCGCGCAGCGCCTCCTGCATGTTTTCTTCGTTGATCGCGCCCTGCCCGCGCAGGTTTTTGAAGGCGCGCTGGAGTCTATCGGAAAGATTCTCAAACATAAGGTGGACTTTCAGTTTACCGGAGGATCCGCGATCGAGGCGGAGACCGGCCGCCCGGGCAGGCGTCCGCAGGCCAGGCAATCATGGTTGGCGCGGAGAAGGGCCGGGCATTGTTTTCCGCAAAACGCTGATTTCCCGAGCCGCGGTCGCCGCATCCCACCCTGTATGGTGCGGCCTGAAAACATGAAGCACATGCAGCAGCCCCCGCCGCGCTTCAACGCGATGCGGGTGGTGGTGGTGGCGACAATCATGTTCCTGCTGTTTCTGCTGGGCGCGTGGCTGCTGGTGGGCCATGCGGGCCGCAAGCTGCTGCCCGCGGTGAATCGGCCCGAGGCGCCCCATGCCGCGTGGCCGGTGCCGGCGCAGGGGGACCGCCCGCTGCTGCACGAAGTCTGACCCGGCCGTGGAGAATTGCCGGCCTGCGTTCCGGGAGCGAGGGCTGCGTTGTTCCGCGCGGTTCCAATTCGATACTCGTCCCGATCCGGGCCAGCGCGGTGCCCTTCCTCTGCGATTCCTGTCTGGGTGGTTGTCCCCGCGCCATCTGCCGCCGATCCCACCTCCAGAGGCAAGACCCGCCCCGGGGAGTGAGGAATGCGCGTCGTACCCAAGGTGCAGTTTGCGGTCGCGGTTTTTTTGTGTTGGATTCCGTGCGTCTCGCTGGCGCAGCGGATCTCGGCCCCGCAGCCGAGCCTGACGGTGGCTTCGACGCGGCTGGCGGACTGGGACCCGGGCCCATTGCCGGGCACACTGCCAGGCGCAACCCCGGCGGCGTTATCGGGCACATTTCCTGGCGCTTTTATCCTTCGCCCGATGCAGAAGCGGCCCCCGGCTCCGCCGTTTCTGGCCAGTCGATGGAATCGAGCCCTGATGGCCGCGGACTTCAGCGTGCGCATGCTGGACGCTTTTAGTTCCTGGATGGATCGCCCGGCTAATTGCCGTTATTGCGCTCCGGAGGTGGAGCTGCCCCAGGCATGGTCCAACAGCCTGCCGACGATGCTCGTCTTCAGCACCACGGTCAGCGCGACTGTAGACTTGTCCGCGCGTTTTCTGTGGCGGCGGCATCACCCGCGGCTGGCGCGGATCGCGCTGCTGAGCGACATGGCCGGGGATGGCGAGGCCGGCGTCGGCAACATCCGGGTCTATGTCCAGGCACAGAGCTATGCGGCGGCGCTGCGGGCGGGCGGCGCTGCGGTTTCCCCGCACCGCTGAGACGGTGGGACGAAAAAGCGCCGCCTGCCGGCAAGTCCCTTACTCGGCGCGCAGGGCTTCCATCGGTTGAATCCCCGACGCTCGGAGCGCGGGCAGCCAGGCCGCGAGCACACCGGAGAGCGCGACGATCCCGCAGACCCCCAGCAGCACCACCGGGCTTCTTCCGCTCACGCCATAGAGCATCGAGCGCAGCACGGGGGAAAGCAGCAGCGTCGCAGCCAGGCCGAGGGCGGTTCCCGTTCCGATGAGCACCACCGCCTGCCGCAGGACCATGGCCTGCACGGCGCCGCGGGCGGCTCCCAGGGCCAGGCGCACGCCAATCTCCCGCGTCCGGCGCGCCACAGAGTACATCATCACGCCATACAATCCGACGACCGTGAGCAGCAGCGCCAGTGCCGCGAAGGCGCTGAGCAGCACCATGGCAAAGCGCGGCTCCGCCAGCTGCATCCCGATCCGATCCCGCATCGTCAGCACGTCGGTGACGGGGATATCCCGGTCCATGGAGGCCACCAGATTTCGTACCTCGGGCTCGAGGCTCAGCGGATCCATGCTGGTCCGCGCCACCGTGTACAGGCAGCACCAGTTCGGGAGCTGGCTGGCGGGCAGGTAGTACATGGGCTCCATCTCCCGCTCGGTCGCCACAGTCCGAATGTTGCCCACGACACCCACAATCGTGCGCCAGGCAGGAGGAGCGGAGGGGCCATCGCTGGTGCCTGGCTTGAGCTTCTTCCCGAGCGGGTTTTCGCCGGCCAGGAACTTATCCGCGAAGGCCCGGTTGACGATCATCACCTGCGGCGACTGCACCGTATCGCCGTGGTTGAAGTCGCGCCCCTCGAGCAGCGGAATTTGCATGGTGTGAAAGTATCCATCCGACAGAAGGTCCATGTTCGCGCTCTCCAGCTGTCCTTTCGGCAGGGGATGCTCAGGATTCTCAAAGCTGATATGCGCGCTGTTATCCGTCATGGGCAGCAGCATCGATCCGGCGGCCGAACTGACGCCCGGCAGCGCCCGCAGTTTTTCGAAATACTGCCGGCAGAACTCGGCGCGCGTGTGCAGATAGCGCGAATCCGGGGTTTCGAATAAAAACGTCAGCACACGATCCGGATTAAAGCCCTCGCTGCTGCGCGCCAGATGGAGGAAGCTGGTCACCAGCAGGCCCGCACCGGCGGTGAGCACAATCCCGAGCGCCACCTGGCCGACAATCACGAGCGATCCCAGCCGATGATGTCCCCCGGTATGGCTCCGGCCCGCCTCCCGCAACGAGGAGAGCAGGTCGCCGCGCGCCGACGCAACCGCCGGGACCAGGCCAAAGACAATCCCGGCCAGCAGCGAGACCAGCAGGGCAAACGCCAGCACCGGCAGATTCACCCCCGCATCGGCAGCGCGCGGCACGCTGGCGCCGATCAGATGCAGGACCGCCGGCGTGGCTGCAAAGGCCAGCACGCATCCTGCCGCGCCGCCGAAGAGGCCCAGCACTGCGCTTTCCACCAGCAATTGCCGGACGATTCTGCCGCGGTTCGCGCCCAGCGCCGAGCGCATGGCCATCTCCCGCTCGCGCTCGCGGGCTCGCGCCAGGAGGAGATTCGCCACGTTGCCGCACGCGATGAGAAGCACCAGGCCCACCGCGCCGAGTATGACGAGCAACAGGGTCCGCGTATCCCCGAGCAGCGCCGTCAGCTCGCTCTCCACGAACGCCGAGCTGTGCTGGGTGTTCGTGTCGGGATACTGCTTTGCCAGGCGGGTCGCGATCGCCTGCATGTCGGCATTCGCCTGTGCCACAGTGACGCCAGGCTTCAGGCGTCCCATCACCGCCAGCTGATGGTCGCCGCGATTCGCGGTCTGGGCTTTCGGCGTGCCATCGTTGTCCACGGCCAGGGTGGTCCAGTAGGAGTTCTGCGGCGCATCCACGGGAAAGCGGAAGGACGCCGGCATTACGCCCGCGATGGTGTAATCCTGCCCGCTCAGATGCATGATGCTGCCCACGACAGCGGGGTCCGATCCAAACTGCGAGACCCACAGCGCATGGCTGATCAGGACGACCCGCGCGCCCAGCTTTTCATCCTCCGGACGGAAGCCGTGGCCCCGCTCGGGGCGCACGCCGAGCAGCGGGAGCAGGTTCCAGGAGACGGTTTCTCCATCCAGATGCACAGCCCGCTCCACGCCGGTGAGCGTTCCCGAATTGTCCTCGTACGAAACAAGGTTTGTGAAGGCGTGGTTCTGCGCACGCCAGTCAAAGAAGTCCGGATAGCAAACGGCGCCGCCGGAAAAAGCTCCTCTCTCCCGAGACCACACCTGAACCAGCTGTTCCGGATGCGCGTAGGGCAGGGGCCGCAGCAGGACGGCATCCACGATGCTGAACACCGTCGTGTTCGCACCGATGCCCAGGGCCAGCGTCACAATCACCACGGCCGTGAACCCCGGCGCCTTCTTCAACTGCCGGAGCGCGTAGCGCACATCGCGGCGCAGGCTCTCCAGCCCGAGCGCCGCATCCGATCCCGTCGTTGTCTCTCGCACGGTCACCGGATTTCCAAACCGCAGCCGCGCCGTTCGCCGCGCCTCTGCCTCCGGCACGCCCGCGCGCATCGCGTCCTCGACGGCCATGTCGATGTGCGAGCGCAATTCGGCGTCAATTTCCGCGTCCACGCGTTCCCGCCGGAAGAGATTCCCGATTCGTTGTGTCCACCCCATCGCCGCACCTCGTTGTTCTATTCCATCCGCAATGCCTGGATCGGATCGACTCCGGCTGCGCGCCGTGCCGGAAGCAGCGCCGCCACCAGAGCAGCCAGTCCGAGGACCCCCGCGACCGCCAGCAGTACGCGCGGATCCCATGGGCTGACGCCGTAAAGCTGGCTCGCCATCAGGATTCCTGCGCCAATCGCGGCGGGCACCCCCAGCGCCAGCCCGATGGCCACCTGCAGGAAGGCGCCGCGCAGCACCAGAGCCATCACCGAACCGCGATTGGCGCCCAGCGCCATGCGCACGCCGATCTCGCTTCGGCGCTGCTCCACGCCGTACGCCGTCACCCCATAGAGGCCGACGGCGGCGAGCACCAGCCCGATCGCGCCAAAGAGCCAGGTCAGACTGGCGATCATGTTTTGCTGGGGAAATTCGCGAAGCACATCGGAATACGGCTCCATGCCGTTCATCAACAGGTCCGGATCGACATCGGCGATCGCCTTTTTCACCTGCGCCTCGAGATTGATCGCACCGCCGGGCGCCCAAAGCACGATGTTGTACAGGTCATGCGACCAGATCTCGCGGCTCTCCATTTCGGCATCGTCGAAGGGTGTGGTCTGCGCCTCCGGGAGAAAATACATGGGCTGCCGCGGGTCGTTTTCAAACTCGACATTCGCCGCGACGCCCACAATCGTGTACAAGCCTGCGTTCTTCTCCGGAGCCGGCCCGAAGTGCTGTCCGATCGGGTTCCGTCCGGCGAAGAATTTCTTCGCAAAGGCCTGGTTCACCACGGCCACCGGATGCGTGCTCGCATCGTCTGGGTCGGTGATGGAGCGCCCCATCACGATCCGGTCTCCCAGTGTCGGGAAAAATCCCGGCGTTACCCGGGTCCAGCCGGAGGTGACATCATCCTTTGGTCCCGGTTCGGGACGGCCCTCGACGCGGATCTCATGGGTCACCCAGCCCCCCGGCGGCGCCTCCAGCACGCTGCCGGCGCCGCGCACGCCGGGAATCGCGCGCAGACGGCTCTCCACCTCGCGGAAGAGCGGAACCAGCTGCGGCTGCGGAACCCCCGTCGCCTTGGGGTCGATCGAGACCAGATAGCGGCCCGCCGGATCGAATCCGAAATTCTGATGCTCCAGGTTATGCAGACTGCGTCCCAGCATCGCCGCCGCGCTGAGCAGGACGACCGAGGCCGCGGTCTGCACAATCACCAGCGTCTTTTGCAGCCAGTGCCGGTCGCCACCCAGGGCCCGATTCGCGCCACGCAGCGCCTCCATAGGATCGGCGTGCGCCATCATCCACGCCGGAGCGATGCCGAAGAGGACTCCGGTGAGCGCGGCAACGCCCAGCGCGAACAGCAGCACCGGCATCGACGGCGCGGCGTGCAGCGGAATCCAGCTGCTCGGCGCGGAGCGGGCATAGGCCAGGTGCAGGATGAGCCGCGCTCCGGCCCAGGCCACGGCAATGCCCGCGGCGCCGCCCATCCCCGCCAGCACCAGGCTTTCCACCAGCGCCTTGCGCACCAGCCGCGCGCGCGGCGAGCCCAGCGCCATGTGCACTGCGATCTGGCGCCGGTTCCGCAGTCCGCGGGCCAGCAGCAGGTTGGCGATATTAGCGCAGGCCACCAGAAGCACGCACACAGCGGCAGCCAGCAGCAGTCGCAGAGCCTCCTGATCCTGGCTCCACAGCAGCGAGACGCCTGCGCCACCGGGCGTGAGATGCAGCGTTTGCTTTTGCCAGGCGGCTTTTTCCGCCGACGACATATCCGCCACGTGGCTCGCGAGCCACTGGTGCAGCTCACCCTGCAGTTGCGCCTCCAGCAGCGTCGGATTCATGCCTGGACGCACGCGGCCGATCAGGTCCAGCCATGCCAGTCCGGGATTCTTCAGGCGCGAGGTGGCTCCGGCAATCAGCGGCTCCGTCGTCAGAGGCAGCCAGATGTCCGGCATGCTGTCGGCGTCGATCTTGGCGCCGAAGAAGCCTGGGGGGGCAATGCCGATCACCGTGAAGGGGTGGCCGTTGATGGCAACCGCGGCGCCCACCACCGAAGGGTCGGATGCGTACTGCTCCTGCCATGCGTGGAAGCTCATCACCGCGACGGGCGGGGCGCCTTCGCGATCATCGGCGCCCGTGAACAGCCGCCCGCGCCATGCAGACAGGCCGAAGGTGCGGAAGAAATTCCCCGAGACATATTCGCCGTTACTCGTCTGCGGCGGAGCGGAGGAACCGGCGCGCCGCACCGCCAGCTCCGCATTCCCTTCCCCGATCTCAAACGCTGCCAGCTCCTGGAATCCGGGCGTATTCGCGCGGAACTGCCGGTACGCCTCCCACGAGAAAAGACTCCAGTCATTGGATCGGTCGCCGTTCGACTGCGCGTATCCCTGCGCATAACAGCACGCGGCGGAATCGCCGATGCGCCACAGCTGGCCAGGCTTTGCCACCGGCAGGGAGCGCAGCAGCACCTGCTGGATCAGCGTGAAGACCGCGGTCGTCGCGCCAATGCCGAGCGCCAGCGTCACGATGGCGGTCGCCGCAAAGCCGGGCGACTTGCGCAGTTGACGCAGCGCGAACTTCACGTCTCGCCACAGACCTTCGAGGGCCAGCGCTGTGTCCGCGCCTATCGTTCTCTCTCGCATCGTCACGGGATTCCCAAATCGCAACCGCGCTGCGCGGCGTGCTTCCATCTCGGACATGCCGGCATGCATCGCGTCCTCTACAGCCATCTCGATGTGCGACCGCAGCTCGGCGCCGATCTCGGCGTCCACGCGCTCCCGCCGCCCAAGATTCCCGATTCTGATCGCCCATCCCATCGTGTTGCTTGTCCTGCCCTCTCTCCCACCGTTCGAACGATGGCGCGAAGCGCCGGCGCCTGGACGGCGAGTCCCTACTCGCTTCTCAACGCCTGTATCGGATCCACACTGGCTGCGCGCCGTGCCGGCCAGACGGCGGCCAGGATAGCGGCTGCGCCGACAATCGCAATGGACAGCAGGAGAATCTCAGGACTGGCCGGACTCACTTCGTAGAGAAATGCGCGCACCATGTGGCCGGTAACCAGAGCGAGCCCACCTCCCACAGCTACACCCACGGCGAGCAACGTCAAGACCTGCTGCGCGACCAGCCCAACGATGGCCCTCCGCGTCGCTCCCAGGGCCATGCGTACGCCGATCTCGGCGGTGCGCCGCGCCACCCAGGACGCCATCAGCCCATACATACCGATCCCGCTGAGAAGCAATGCCAGTCCGGCAAAGAATTCCGAAAGCGTGGCCACGAGGTTCTCGCGCGCGATCGAATCCTCCATCTGCGCCTCCAGCGAAGCCGGATTCGCCACGGCGCTCTTCGGCGCCAGCTCATGCAGGGTTCGGCGATAAGCCGCATCGGCTTCACTCTGGGTGCGTGCCCGAATCAGAAGAGTCATCGCCTCCAGTCCATCCGTGGAGTCGCGCTGCGGCAAGTAGATAATGGGCGGCGGTGCGGCCCGCAGGCTCGTGAATCGCGTGTCGTCCACGATCCCGATCACCCGATAGTTCTGGCTGTATTGGGTTCCCGTGCTCATGGAGCTGATGTACTGGCGCACGCTGCTCCCCAGGGCAGTCCCTGCCGGAAACAGCAGACGCGCGGCCGCCTCATTCAGAACGCAGGCGCCCGCATCCGAGCCGCTGCCGGTGAAATCGCGACCGGCCAGCATCCGAATTCCGAGCGTCGCGAAGTAGTCCGAGCCAATCGCGTTGGTCTCGTAGCGAAACGGATTGTTGCCGGGCTCGGGAGAGCCGGTCGGCGAAAACGCCCCTAAATGGCTGGCTCCGCTCAGGGGCGTGTTCTCGGCAACGCTCACGCTCTCCACCCCGGGCATCTGCCCGATACGCGCGGCGATACGCCGGTACAGCAGGTCCAGGCTGGAAGATTTCAGGTGCAACTGCGTGAAATCCGTTGAGAACAGGACCACGCCGCGGCTGTTAAATCCTGTGCTGTTCTCCCGGAGGTGCCAAACCGTCGAACTCAGCATGGCCGCCACGGACACCAGCCCGAGCGTCAGCGCCATCTGCGCAGGCACGAAAACCCGGCGCGCGAGGAGATTTCTCCGCGATCCATGACCCTGGTTTTTGCCGCTGGTGCGCAGACCCGCTTCCACCGGTCCATAGCTGGCCATCCAGGCCGGCAGAAGACCGAAGAGCAGCGCACAGGCCAGGGCGCATCCGCCCGTAATCGCCAGCAGGGCAGGGTCCGGCCTCGCCGCCAGTGCCGCCGCCGCTTGCCGGTCTGCAACAAATCGCAGCAAATAGCGGTCGGTCACCCACGAGAATGCAATTGCGAGCGCACCTCCGCACCCTGCCAGCAGCAATGACTCGACCAGGATTTGCCGCATGAGGCGCGCTCGCGCCGCACCCAGCGCAGTGCGAATGGCAAACTCGCGTTCGCGGGTCGCTGCCCTGGCCAGGCACAGCCCGGCCAGGTTCACGCAGCACACCAGAAGCACAACGCCCACCAAAGCCTGCAGCAGCAGCAGCGGCCGGGTGTATTCGTTCCGCAAATCGCTCCATCCTGCGCTGCCCGAGTCGACAGCCAGACCAGCATGCTCGACGACAGGGACATGCTGCATGGACGAGGGCAGGGTCTCATCAATAACGGTCCGAAACAGGGACCGAATCTCCGCACCCGCGGCCGCCTTGCTGACGCCGGACCTGACGCGCGCCCACGCTGTAAGCCACAGGCTCCCTCGCATGCGCAGCAGCGATCCCGTTCCCCGCAGGACCGGCTCGAAGTGCAGGGGCAGGTAAAAGTCCGGTCGTGCGGTGACAATCACGCCCTCAAAGCCCTTCGGGGCGACGCCGACAACCCTCACCTTGTGGTCCGACAACGTGACCTGACGCCCCACGGCCGACGGATCGCCGCCGAAATGCTCCTGCCAATAGCGGTAGCTCAGCACCGCGGCCCATCCATCCGGGCCCCCGCCGTCTTCATCGTCTTCGGGCCGCAGGAGGCGCCCCACGGCCGGTCTCACCCCGAGCACCTCAAAGGTATTGCCGCTTACCAGCGCGCCGTCCGCGATGCGCGGCCCATCGTTCTGCTGAGCGACAAAGCGGTAAGGAGTCCACCCGAAGATGCCGGAAATCGTCGTTGCATGGCGGTGCAGCGAGTCGATCATGAAGCTGTTCAGCGGCATATCGCGCACAGCTCCGCCGGGATTATTCAGCACGAGCGAGATCCGGATCAACCGGCTTGGATGAGCGACGGGCAGGGGTTGCAGCAACAATGCCCGCGTCAGGCTGAAGATCCCCGTGTTCGCCCCGATGCCCAGCGCCAGCGTCAGCACCGCGGTCACCGCAAAGCCGGGCGACTTGCGCAGTTGACGCAGCGCGAACTTCACGTCTCGCCACAGACCTTCGAGGGCCAGCGCTGTGTCCGCGCCCATCGTTCTCTCTCGCACCGTTACGGGATTCCCGAACCGCAGCCGGGCTGCGCGGCGTGCTTCCGCTTCGGGCATGCCGGCATGCATCGCGTCCTCTACAGCCATCTCGATGTGCGAGCGCAGCTCGGCGCCGATCTCGGCGTCGATGCGCTCCCGGTGGAAGAGGTTCCGCGTTCGGTTGATCAGGCCCATCTCATGCTTCCCTCATGCGATTGCTGCACCCTGTAATTTGCACCCTGCACCCTGCACCCTGCCTTTCAGGCGTAGCGCAACATCGCGCGCACGCCTTTCACCAGCTGCTCGAAGCTGGCCTCTGCCTCGTCCAGCTGTTTCCGTCCAACCGGGGTCAGGTGGTAGTACTTCGCCTTGCGATTCGTCTCGGTCAGCGCCCACTCGGAGCGGATCCACCCGCTTTGCTCCATACGGTGCAGCGCCGGATACAGCGAGCCTTCCTCCACCTGCAGCAGCGCATCGGAGGCGCGCTGAATGTGCTGGACGATGCCGTATCCATGCAGCCGTCCCCGCTGCGCCAGCGTCTTCAAAACCAGCAGGTCCAGGCTCCCTTGGAGATCGTTGCGTGCCATCTCTACCCCTTGACTTCTTGGTGTAACCGAACGATAGGCTGAGAAGTCGAGGTATGTCAAGCCAGCGTTCCAGGCGCGAAGGACACGGGTCTCCATTAGGCTGTTGCTATGGTTTCTCTCTCAGTCGAGGGCAAAGTGGCCCTCATTACCGGGGGCTCGCGCGGCATTGGGGCAGCCGCCGTCCGTCTCTTTCGCGATGCCGGCGCTCGGGTGGCCTTCAGTTTCCGCTCGGCGCAGGCGGCCGCTGACGCCCTGGTGGCCGAAACCGGGGCGGAGTTGTGCGCCGCCTTCGCACAGGATCTTGCCACGCCGGAGGACGGCCGCACCCTGGTCCGCCGCACGGTGGAGCGATTCGGGCGGCTCGATATCCTGGTCGTCAACCACGGCGTCTGGCCGCCGAACGATACGCCGATCAGCGCCATGTCGGACGGGCAGTGGCGGAGCACGCTTGCGACCAACCTCGACAGCGTCTTCGGCCTGATTCAGGCGGCTGTGCGGCAATTCCAGGCACAGGACGCCACCCCGGCATCGCCGGCCGGCAACGCGCACATCGTTCTGGTCAGCTCGACGGCGGGGCAGCGCGGCGAGGCTTTCCACGCCGATTACGCGGCCAGCAAAGGCGCGCTGATCAGCCTGACCAAGGGCCTGTCAACGGAGCTGGCGCCGCAGGGCATCCGGGTGAACTGCGTCGCCCCGGGCTGGGTGGACACAGATATGTCCGCCTCGACGCTGGCCGATCCAAAGCTGCGGGACCGAACGCTGTCGAAGATTCCGCTGGGCCGGGTCGCCGATCCGCGGGAAATTGCCGGGCCTATTCTCTTTTTGTGCACGTCGCTGGCTGGCTTTATGACCGGAGAGATCGTCAATGTAAATGGAGGAGCCGTCTTAGTCGGCTGACCATGCGAACGATTTCCCGTTTTTGCTTTCCCGTCCTGTTGGTCGCCTGCGGCGTTGTCCACGCCCAGTTGCCCTCGCCGGATGCGCCACCCACATCGTCGGTGGGCGCCGGCGCGCCAACCCAGGATCCGAGTGCGGCGAAAGCTCGCGCGGTGCTGGACGCCATGGTCCAGGCGCTGGGCGGCGAGCGCTGGCTGAACCTGCAGAACCGCTATCTGGAAGGGCGGATTGCCGCCTTCTACCAGGGCAAACCGACGGGCGCGACGGTGCGCTACTTTCAGTGGGACACGCCGGCGGCAGAGCGCATCGACCTGACCGAGGGCAAGAAGGATAAGCACAACTGGACCCAGGTCTTTGAGAACGGCCAGTGCTGGGAGATCACATTTCGCGGGAAAAACCCGATTGCCAAAGATATATGCGCGACGGCCACCCGGGGCCTGGACCATTCGATCCAGGAAGCGGTGCGGGTGTGGATGAAGGATCCCTCCACCATCCTGATGTACGACGGACAGTCGCTGGCCGGGAGCCACCTGGCCGACCAGGTGACGCTGCTGAACGCCGAAAACGACGCCATCACCATTCAGGTAGGCGCGGACACACATTTGCCTCTGAGCCGGAGCTGGTCGTGGCGCGATCCGGTCTACAAGGACAAAAACACGGATTCCGAGGAGTACGCCGATTACCACCCGATCGACGGGCTGCCGACGCCGTTCACCATCACGCGCACGCATAATGGCGAAGACACGCAACAGCGCTTCATTTTCAAAGCGGCCTACAATGTGGCGCTGCCGCCGAACGGCTTCGATGCGGATGCGATCGCGGCCCGGTGGGACAGGAAGTAGGACTGCCGGCAAACACAAAGCCGCACCCAAAGGTGCGGCTGGCCGGCGGAAGAACTCCGACCTGGGTTACTTGGTCTGCGGCGTGACCGCTTCGGACTTGGCGGTGGTTTCAGGCTTCGCCGTATCGCTGTCCGGGTTACCCTTGATGCCTTCCTTGAATCCGCGGAAGGCTTCACCGAGGCCTTTGCCCAGTCCGGGGAGCTTGGTGGGGCCGAAAATCAGCAGGGCGATCGCAAGGATGAGCAGCAGGTGTTCGGGTTTTAAAAGGTTGTCAAACATCGGAATCCTCCGGAGATCAGCGCGCCTTTGCGCGGACAGGCCTCCGTCTGCCTCAATTGTCGCATAGAAAACCTATGCCATGGAGAGTACGTTGGTGCGGCCCCTGGCGGATTACTCCGCGTTGACGGCGTGTACCTTAAGAAATGAGACCGAACGAGCCATGAGCAGTCCCGAACGAGCCATCTGCATTCACGGTCATTTCTACCAGCCGCCCCGGGAGAATCCCTGGCTGGAAACGGTCGAAGCCCAGGAATCCGCGGCGCCGTGGCACGACTGGAATGCCCGCATCATGGCGGAGTGCTACGCGCCGAACGCGTCGGCGCGGATCGTGGACCGGCAGAACCAGATCATCCGGATCCTGAACAACTACGCGCGGATGAGCTTCAACTTCGGGCCGACGCTGCTCTCCTGGCTGGAACAGAACGCGCCCCGGGTGCACGAGGCGATCGTGCGCGCCGATGCGCGCAGCCGGAAGCGGTACTCCGGGCACGGCTCGGCGATGGCGCAGGTTTACAACCACCTGATCATGCCGCTGGCGAACACGCGGGACCGGGTGACGCAGGTCCGTTGGGGAATTGCGGACTTCGAGTACCGGTTCCACCGCAAACCCGAGGGCATGTGGCTGCCGGAGACGGCAGTGGATTCCGAGTCGCTGGATCTGCTGGCGGAGCATGGAATCCAGTTCGTGTTGCTGGCGCCGCACCAGTGCGCACGGGTGCGCTCGCTGGAGCGTCCGGCGCCGGGTACGGAACCGGCAGCGTCTGCGAAGGGTGCGGAAGCGGGCAAGGAATCGCCGCGCAAGAGCGCGAAGGCGAATGGCGAGCCCACCTGGGTGGAGACGCCGAACGCAACCGTGGATACGACCCAGGCCTATCTGCTGCGCCTGAAAGAGGGTCGGTCGATCGTGGTCTTCTTCTATGACGGTCCGCGGTCCCGGGCCATTGCGTTCGAAGGCCTGCTGAACAGCGGCGAAAGCTTCGCGCAGCGGCTGTTGAGCGGATTTCAGGCGGAGGGCCGGCGGGCGCAGATCGTCCACGTCGCAACCGACGGCGAGAGCTACGGGCATCATCACCGTTACGGCGAGATGGCGCTGGCCTGGGTCCTGCATCGGTTCGAGGATGCGAACCAGCAGACGGATCCGAATACGCGGCTGACGAATTACGGCGAGTTCCTGGAGAAGCATCCGCCGCGCTGGGAGGCGCAGATTGTCGAGAACACCTCCTGGAGCTGCGCGCACGGCATCGAGCGCTGGCGCTCCGACTGCGGATGCTCCAGCGGACGGCCGGGGTGGAACCAGAAATGGCGCGGGCCGCTGCGGACGGCGCTGGATGAACTGCGGGACGCGGTGGCGCCGCTGGCTCATGAAGCGGCAATCCGGCTTTTTAAGGATCCGGAGGTGGCGCGCAACGATTACATCCAGGTGATCCTGAACCGCTCAAAGGAGTCGCGGGATGCGTTTCTCTCGTCGCACAGCCTGTACGCGCTGAACGAGGACGAGCGGACACGGGCGCTGATGCTGATGGAGCTGGAGCGCCACTCCATGCTGATGTACACCAGCTGCGGGTGGTTCTTCGACGACATTTCGGGCATCGAGACGGTGCAGATCATCGCATACGCCGGCCGCGTACTGCAGCTGGCGGCGGAGCTGTTCGGGAAGCGGGCGGCGAATCTGGAAAAGCCTTTTGTCGAACGGCTGGCCGAAGCGCAGTCGAACCTGCCGGAGCAGCTGGACGGAGCGACCGTCTACAGCCGCTATGTGAAGTCGATGCAGGTGGACCTGGAGCAGGTGGCGGCGCATTACGCGATCAGCTCCATCTTCACCAGCTATCCCGAGGAAGCCAATCTGTTCTGCTACTCGGTGCGGCGCCTGGCGTACGAGACGGTCTTCTCCGGACGGGTGCGTCTGGCCCTGGGGCAGGCGCTGATCTCGTCGAAGATTACCGAAGCGGCGGAAACGGTCGCGTTTGGCGTGCTTCATTTTGGAGACCAGAACATCACGGCGGTGGTGAAGCGCTGGGAGAGTAGCGACTCCGCGGAGTATGCCGAATTTGTCGAGAAGGCAAAGGCGGCGGTGAACCTGGCCGATTTTCCGGAGGTGGTGCGCATCTTCGACCGCTACTTCGGCGGGCGGACCTATTCGCTGCGGTCGCTGTTCCTCGACGAGCAAAAGCGCATCCTGGAAATCCTGTTGACCAGCACGCTGGAGGAAGTGGAGTCGAGCCTGTCGGCCATTTATGAGAATCAGGCGTCGCTGCTGCACTTCCTGAGCCAGAGCAAGCTGCCGCGCCCCGAGGCGCTGACGGTGGCGGCGACCTTTGCGATCAACGCCGGCGTGCGGCGGGCGCTGGAAGCGGAGCCGATCGATGCCGTCCAGGCGCGTTCATGGCTGGCCCTGGCGAAGTCGGACCAGGTGACGCTGGATAAGCAGCTGCTGGGGTATATCGCCGAGCAGAAGATCAACGAGGCGATGTTCGGGCTGCACCGGGATCCCGAGTGCATCCGTTGTGTGGAGGATGCGCTGCTGATCGCGCGCACGCTGCCGGAGCTGCCTTTCGAAGTGAGTTTGTGGCAGGCGCAGAATCTTTGGTACGAGGCGTACCGCGACCGCCGGGAGAGGCCGCCCTCCGCGGAGTGGCTGGAAAAGATGCAGGAGCTGGGCGGGCAATTACACATTGCGGTGGAGTCCATCGTGGCCGAGGAGAGCAACGGGAACGGCAATGGACACGCGGCGAACCCGACAGTGCAGGGAGCGGTTTCTTCGGCGACCTGATGAGCCGGGCCGGAATATCGGGTCCTGATCTCTTTTAACTGCGCCAGTGCAGCGTGACCGGCTCCGGGATGGGATGCCTCATGGGCGCGCCGGTGCGTTCGGCCTCAAGCCGCGCCTGCTTGAGTGCGAAATACCACTTCGCCGGTTTGTCGGCGTCATCAATCAGCATGAGGGAGGGGTCGTACTGCAGACCCTGCGCCTGCTGGATCATCGTCACCTGATCCTGGCGGACGAACATATTGCCGAAGAACCGCAGCATCGAGGTCATGAAGGGCAGGTGGTAGAGCACGTTCCACGCGCCGGCGACGTCGATTCTGCACGTCGTGGGTGTGGTCGGCGTGACAGTGGTCAGGCTGGAGAACCATTTGTCGCCGCAGCGGATGGTTTCGTAACGGCGGTTGGGCAGGACGAAATCGATGGTGGTGACGACCGGCTCGCCGTAGACGCCGAGCAGCTTATACGGCGCGGAGTTCTTCGAGGGCGCATGCGTGGCCATGCGAAAGCCCTGGGGAATGGGTTCGAAGCGCTTCTCCTTTTCATGGATGCTCGCCTCTTTGCGCCACCACCAGGACTGGTGGACGAAGGGTCCGTGCGCGGGGTCCATGAGGCCGATGATGCCGTGATCGATGTTGCAGGGAAGATCGGCGGTGAGATGGGCACTGCGAAAGCGCGAGCCGAACTTCGGAACCTCGGGAACCGGGATCAGCGCGGCGTCTTCGGGGGTGACGCGGCCGCGGCCGGGTTCCGGCACGTAGACCCAGGCATAGCCATCGCGCTCCTCGCAGGGGTAGGCCATGCCGTGCAGATTGCGCGGGAAGGGATCGTCCTTCGTGAGCGAGGGGATCTCCATGCACTGGCCGCTGACCGGTTCGAAGACCCATCCGTGATATTTGCAGGTGAGCGACTTGCCGTCGAACCAGCCGCAGGAGAGCGGAATGCCGCGATGCGGGCAGAGATCGCGCATGGCGAAGAGGCGGCCGTCGTCGCGTCGGCCGAGGACCATGGGAATGCCGAGGAGCAGCGTGGTGGCGGTGCGCCGGCCCTGAAAAATTTCGCTGCGCAGGGCGGGGTACCAGTCGTTGAAGAGGAGCGTGGCGGGAGGTCCGCTGATTTTGGGTACGACGGCGGTGGTCGTCATGGTGGAAAGAGGAGCCTGTGAGTCCACTATAGCGCTGCGGTTTTGGGCCTGAAATTCGGGCAAAATCCGGCTGGACTTTACCGAGGGGCAGGACGACGCCGCGGGCCGGTCCGCATGTACCTGAATCCATTGGCCCAGGCGGGGTTGTGCGGAGCTAACTCTTCCTTTATCATAAAGATAAGTCTTCGGTCGCACCCCGCAGTCAACCCTCCCGGCGTGACCCCCGGCTCCGAAAAATTATGGCAGACGATCAGAACCCCCAGCTTCCTCTTGGCGGCAACTCCGGCGACGGTCCGACCGGCCCCGGCGCCGCGAATCTTATTCCCATCAACATTGAAGAGGAGATGCGCCGGTCGTATCTCGACTACTCGATGTCCGTGATCATTGGGCGAGCGCTGCCCGATGCGCGCGACGGGCTGAAGCCCGTGCACCGCCGCATTCTGGTGGCGATGGAGCGCGAGGGGCTGCAGTACAACAAGCGCTATTCGAAATGCGCCGGCGTGGTGGGCGAGTGCCTGAAGAAGTATCATCCGCACGGCGACTCAGCGGTGTACGACGCTTTGGTGCGCATGGCGCAGCCGTGGGCGATGCGCTATCCGCTGGTGGATGGGCAGGGTAACTTCGGCTCGGTGGATGGCGATCCGCCCGCGGCCTATCGATACACCGAGTGCCGCATGACGAAGATCGCCGGTGAAATGCTGGCGGACATTGAAATGCAGACCGTCGATATGGTGCCGAACTTCGACGAGTCGACGTTTGAGCCGGTGGTGCTGCCGACGCGGATTCCGAACCTGATCGTCAACGGTTCGAACGGCATCGCGGTGGGCATGGCGACGAACATTCCGCCGCACAACCTCACCGAAGTGATCAATGCGACCATTGAGATGGTGAATAATCCGCACGCCGGGCTGGCCGAGGTGCTGAAGCACGTGCACGGGCCGGACTTCCCGACCGGCGGGTTCATCTATGGGCGCAGCGGCATTGCGAACGCGTACCAGACCGGGCGCGGACGCTTCCTGGTGCGCTCGAAATGCGCGACCGAGAACCTGAGCCAGGGACGGCAGTCGATCATCGTCAGCGAGATTCCGTATCAGGTCAACAAGAACACGCTCATCAAGCGCATCGCCGAACTGGTCAACGACAAAGTGATCGATGAAATCGGCGATGTGCGCGACGAGAGCGATCGCGACGGCATGCGCATTGTGATCGAGCTGAAGCGCGGCGCCGAAGCGCAGATTGTCCTGAATCAGCTCTACAAGCACACGCAGATGCAGGAAAGCTTCTCGATGATCTTCCTGGCCGTGGTCAACGGCCAGCCCCGCGAGCTGCCGCTGCCGGAAGCGATCCGGGTCTTTATCGAACACCGCATCGATGTAGTGCGGCGGCGCACGGACTTCCTGCTGCGCAAGGCGCGGGAGCGCGAGCACGTCCTGCTCGGGTATCAGATCGCGCTGGATCATCTCGACAACGTGATCAAAATCATCCGCGGATCGTCGTCGCGCGTGGATGCCCGGGAGAACCTGTTCCAGTTCTTCTCCAACAAGACGATCACCGTCCGCGATGAGGCTCTGAAAGGCGTGAGGCTCGATCCGGCGAAGTACGGCATCGATGCCGCGACGCTGATCACGCCCACGCTGACGCTCAGCTATCGCCAGATCGACGCAATCCTGGAACTGCAGCTCTATCGCCTGACCCAGCTCTCGATTGGCGAGCTGGTCGACGAATTGAAAGAGGTGCGCACCAACATCGGCGAATACGAATCGATCCTGGCCTCGGAGAAGAAGCTGCGGCAGGTGATCGTGAAGGAGCTGGAGGCGGTCCGCAAGGATTACGGCGACGAGCGCCGGACGCAGATTATCGATGAGACCGCCGAGCTGCAGCTGGAGGACCTGATCGCCGACGAGCAGGTTGCGGTCACGGTTTCCCATTCGGGCTATCTGAAGCGGACGCCGATCTCCACTTACCGGCAGCAGCGGCGCGGGGGAACGGGCCGTCTGGGAATGAAGACGCGCGAGGAGGATTTCGTCTCGCAGCTGATCGTCGATTCGACCCATGCCTACCTGCTCTGCTTCACCAACAAGGGGCGCGTGTACTGGCTGAAGGTGTATGAGATCCCCGACGTGGGCGCTGCGGGCAAGGGCAAGTCGATGGCCAGCCTACTCAGTCTGCAACCGGGCGAAACCGTGCGCAACATCCTGCCGGTGCGCAATCTGGAGGAAGAAGGCAAGTTTGTCTTTTTCGCCACGCGCAACGGCACGGTCAAGAAGACGCCGCTGAAGGACTTCTCGAATGTGATGGCGCGGGGGATTATCGCCATCGGCGTGGATGACGAGGATGAGCTGGTGGGAGTGCGCATTACCGACGGCCAGCAGATCGTCTTCATCGCCACGCACGACGGCATGGCCATCCGTTTCGGCGAAGAGGACGTTCGCTCCATGGGCCGCCCGGCATACGGCGTGCGCGGCATCGATCTCGGCAAGAACGACTACGTTGTGGGCCTGGCGGTCACACCGAAGAAGAATGGGACAGTCCATCGCATTCTTTCCGTCACCGAAAACGGCTTCGGCAAACGGACGGACGTGGAGGAATACCGCCTGCAGACCCGAGGCGGGAAGGGCGTCATCAACGTCAAGACCACGGCGAAGAACGGCAAGGTGGTCGGCATTCAGCTGGTCGATGAGACCTCGGAGATCATCGTGATCAGCCAGTACGGCAAGATCATCCGCATCGACACGAACACCGTGCGCGCGGCGGGCCGCTCTACGCAGGGCGTGAAGCTGCTGAACCTTGAAGAAGGCGACAAGGTGGCGGCGGCGGTGGTCATTCCGCCGGAGGAAGCCAAGATCGAGCCGGAAACGGGGACGCTGCTGCAGTAGGCGGCGGCTCATCATCATACCAGGGGCATCCCGTGTGGATGCCCCCTTTATTTGCCCGGTGACTGTCCCAGCCTCATCCCGAGCCCGCGAAGTCGCCGAACTGGCGATCGGCTACGGTCTCATCCTGATCACCGTATGGACGCGCAATCCCGAACAGCGCTTCTTCTACTGGTCGGCCTTTGCGTGGATCGCCATCACCGGCTGGCTCAGCCGCAACCGCAGCCGCCCCATTGGACTGGGAATCCAGGGACTTTGGCGCTCGCTGTGGATCGTTGCCGGGGCCACCGCTCTGTTCTTCATCGGGCTGGGCATTGCGGCGCGCGTGCATTCACTGCACAAGCTCTACGGACCGCTTCCGTTCGGAGTGCACATCTTCGAATACTCGTTGTGGGCGCTGATGCAGCAGTACATTCTTCAGGTCTACGTTCTGCTGCGGCTGCTGCGGGTGGGGATGGGCCGCGCCTCCGCGGTGGCGCTGGCGACGCTGCTGTTTGTCATCGTGCACATGCCGAATCCGGTGCTGGTTCCGGCGGTGCTGATCTGGGGCGCGGCTTCGTGCCTGCTGTATCTCCGGTATCGGAATCTTTATCCGCTGGCCATTGCGCACGGGCTGCTGGGCATGTGCCTGGCCGTGGGCGTGCCCAATGCGCTGCACCATCACATGCGGGTGGGCATCGGTTATCTGGATTACCCAAACCACCGCCCGGGGCTTGCGATTACCGGCCGCTGAGCTCCGGAGTGCTACCCATGCGGCGGCGGACGGCGAAAAAGAAGGGCAGCGACGCCACCCCGGTAGCCACGCAGAAGAGGACCGCTGCCTGGAGGGAGACGTCGTACAGGAAGCCGATGGCCGCGCTGCCGAGGAACCAGAAAATTCCATAAGCCGCGGTGAACAGACCATAGGCGGAAGGGCGCCGCTCGGGGGGAACCATCGTCGCGACCGCCGCTGGAATGATCGACTCATGCACGCCCATGCCGAGGCCCCACAGGGCCGCTCCCACCAGGGCAAGATTGAATCCGCCGAGGAAGACAAGAGGCGCGGACGCGATCGAGATGAAGGTGAGCGGGATGAGCACCACGACGCCGAAACGGTCGAAGAGGCGTCCGAAGAGGAGCGACCCGGCGCCGCTGGTGGCCATGGCGATCGAATAGAAGATGGGGATCCAGAGGGCCGAGGCGATCCCGTTCTTCTGCAGGTGGAAGGCGATGAGCTGGTAGTCGGCAAAGCCCGCGGCCACCAGGCCCGCACCCACCAGATAGATCCAGAAGGCGCGGCCCATACCCTCGGCGTGGATCGCGGGGGTATGCGCTTCCAGGTCTTCCGGCCGGGGATAAACGAACTTCGTAACCACGATCAGCACAGCGGTGATGACGGCGGGAATCAGCAAAGTGGCAAAGGCTACGCGGTACTGGCCGCGGTGCGCCAGGATGAACGCGAGCACCAGCGGCCCAATGAGCGCGCCGGCCTGGTCGAGGCCTTCATGCAGGCCGAAGGCCCAGCCGATGCCCATCTCCTTGCCGGCGTGCGAAAGCATCACGTCCCGGGGAGGATTGCGAATGGCTTTGCCGACCCGCTCCAGCACGATCAGCACGCTGGCCACCTGCCAGTTACCGGCGAGCGCCAGAGCAGGCACCGCCGCCATCTGGACGAAGTAGCCAAAGATCGTCATCGGCCAGAACTGCCGGGTTTTTTCGCTGAGGCGGCCGGAAAAGAAGCGCAGTCCATAGCCGAACAGTTCGCCCAAACCCGCTACAACGCCGACCACCGCGCCCGTCGCGCCGAGGGTTGCCAGAAAGGGACCGCTGATACTGCGTCCGCCTTCGTAGACAAAGTCGGCAAAGAAGCTGACCACGCCGATCATCAGCACAAAGCGCAGGGCAATCGCGCCCTGACGCGTGCGGTTCGAACTCATCGGTGAATCCTGCATCGTGTACGGAGCAGCCCTTGCTTTTCCTCTTGAGATAAATTCCGGCAGGTACCGAACTCCCTGTGCCCTGGGCCGGGACCTGAACCATCGGGGAGCGTCCGTCCGATCTTGTCCGATTCCGGACAACCCTGCTACTGCTGCAAAAACAACCAAAAAACAATCCGGCAGGATGGCGCAACGCGTATCAGCTTATGTAGTCTAATCTGCACCGCGAGGTCCCCCGCCCGGCGCTCCCCAGAACCGGCCCGTCCTTCGAGTCTGCTCTCGGCCCCAGGGAGGGTCCCCAAGTTTTCCGGTCGCGCCCGGTCTGGTCCAGCGGAAATCGATGGAGGAATGACAATGAAGCAATCCATGAAGACCCTGATGGTCGCTGCAGCCGTTTCGGGCCTGCTCACGGGCGCGACGGCGATGCACGCGTCTGTTCTCAGCTCGTCCGGCGCAACACCCATTCTGAAGGCGGGCAAAGCGTCGTTCAGCGGCGTCGAACAGGCAAAACCGCCCAAGCACTCCTGTAAGGGCAAAAACGACTGTAAAGGCCAGGGTGGCTGCAAGAGCAGCGACAACGGCTGCAAAGGAAAGAACAGCTGCAAGGGTAAGGGCGGCTGCGCGACCGACGGCTCGCACATGCCCAGCTAATTCGGGCCTCCGCGATGGGGCCGCAGGATGCGCGGCCCTTTCGCTTCGATCGTCATAACGGAATCTTTTGCCGGTTCCCGAACCGCACGTTGCCGATTGCCGCCCTTCCTGAACCTTAGCGCTCCCTGCACGAATCGAATCGGCAGCGCTGCCCTTTCCGAGAGGTTTTAGACGTGCCCGCTAACCGCTTTAACGGATTCACAGATTACGGCGTCGGCATCGGTCTGCGCATTCCGCACTATCAGCACATCCTGAGCCGCAAGCCGGTGGTGGACTGGTTCGAGATCATCTCGGAAAACTACATGATTGACGGCGGGCGTCCGCTGGAGGTCCTGGACCAGATCCTGGAACAGTACAAAGTGGTGCAGCACGGCGTGTCCATGTACTTCGGCTCGGTCGATCCGCTCAGCCGCGAACATCTGAAGCGGCTGAAGCAGCTGGTGCGCCGGACGAAGACGCCCTGGCTGAGCGACCATCTCTGCTGGGGATCGGTGGACGGACGCTATACGCACGACCTGCTGCCCATGCCCTACACGTGGGAAGCCGTCGAAGTCACGGCACAGAAAATTCGGCAGGTGCAGGACTTTGTCGAAGTGCCGGTGGTGGTCGAAAACGTGTCGAGCTACGCCGAGTTCCACGCTTCGGAGATGACGGAGTGGGAGTTTCTGACGGCAGTGGTGGAGCGGGCGGACTGCGGCATTCTTCTCGACGTGAACAACATTTACGTCTCGTCGAAAAACCACACCTTCGATCCGTTCGAATATGTGAACTTCGTGCCTGCCCATCGGGTGGCGCAAATCCACATTGCCGGCCACAGCAAGTTTGAGAAGTACATTCTCGACACGCACGATCATCCGGTGCTGCCGGCGGTGTGGAGGCTCTACGCCCGCGCCATCGAGCGCTGCGGACCGACGGCCACGCTGCTGGAATGGGACGACAATATCCCGAGCTTTGAGGAAGTGCATGCGGAAGCGCTGAAGGCAACCCGGTTTTTGAAGGCAGCCGCCGAAGCAGGGCGGGAAAGCGCCACGACCGCGGTCGAAGTCGCGGCGGCCTCGCTGCAGCCGACTGCCGTCGCGGAATCGGGAGCGGCGCGATGAGCGAACAGGGCAGCCAGCTTCTCGACATCCAGCGCCGCATGGCTGCCGCCGTGATGCACCCGCTCACCCGCGGCGAGACGATGCCGCGCCGCCGACGCGACGGGACCTCCAACCTCAGCGAGGCCGACGCCATCATCCGGCCCAACGACCGTCTGACGTCCTTCGATCGGCTGGAAATCTACAACCGCCAGTATTGGTTCCGTCTGTATACCTGCTTTGAAGAGGATTTTCCCGGCCTGCAGGCGGTTCTGGGCCGCGGCCGCTTCGATGCGCTGATGCGCGCGTACCTGACCGACTGCCCGTCGGAGTCTTTCACGCTGCGCAATCTGGGATCGCGGCTGGAATCCTGGCTGCGGAAGAATCCGACGTGGATCGAACCGCACACGACTCTGGCTCTGGATATGGTGCGCCTGGAGTGGGCGCATATCGAGGCCTTCGACGGCGAAGAGCGTCCGCGCCTGAGCGCCGAGGGACTGGCCGCGATCAACGAAGATTCCGTGCTCCACCTGCAGCCGTATCTGCGGGTTCTTTCCTTCTCTTATCCGGTCGAGGATCTGCTGCTGCAGGTGCGGAATGAAAACGGCAGCAGCGCCGCCTCGACGAACAACGCCAGCGCCACCCGCAAGCGGCATCATGTTCGGCGGACAGCGGCGCTCGCGCCCAGGGCGATGCACCTCGCCGTCCATCGCCACGAGAATTCGGTCTGGTACAAGCCGCTGACGGTTGAAGAATTCCGGCTGCTGTCGGCCCTGCTCGAAGGCAAGCCGCTGGGCGACGCGATTGAGCTTGCACTTCGGGACAGCGCATTGTCGGAGGAGGAACGCGCCGGGTTCCTGCGGGAGGCATTTGCCTCCTGGTCGGCACTGGGCTGGTTTACTATTTGACCGATCGAGACCCTGCAATCCCGACCAGCGCAAGAAAGGGCACACCATGAACGCTGCGGCCGCCGAACCGGCAAACGAAAAGCCGTCCGGCCTGATTCCGTCTCTTTATCGCCGCTTCCAGCACGGCTCCGCGGCGCTCGCTTCGCCCTTCCTGCTGCTGGTTCGCGTGTATTGGGGATGGCAATTCGCGCAGACCGGCTGGGGCAAACTGCAGCACCTGTCCCATGTGACGCAGTTCTTCTCGAGCCTCGGCATTCCGCTGCCGGGATTCACAGCGGGATTCGTTTCCGGACTGGAATTCGTCGGAGGCATTCTGCTGATCGCAGGCTTCGCTACTCGATTCATGGGTCTGCTGCTGGCGGTGGACATGCTTGTCGCCTATCTCGCGACCGATCTGGCGGCGCTGGCCTCGATCCTCAGCGATCCCGACAAGTTCTACAGCGATGCGGCGTACACCTTTCTCATCGCTTCCCTGATTGTCCTCGTCTTCGGCGCCGGGCGGTTCTCCCTGGATTACCTGATCTGGCGGCGCTGCGACTGCTGAAGTCTGCCCCGCCCGTGTAACCCGTTTCTCGATTCGCTCGTCTAATGGGTGGTTTAATAGACATCCAGGCGCCTTATGACGAACCATTTCCGTCTCCATCCGATTCTCTGGACCGCTGTCTCCGCGGCCCTGCTGCCTCTGTTTTCCACGCCCGCTGTAGCGCAGACCACCAATATGCCGGTCGGCGCCACGGCCGCGGCTCCTCCGGCAGCCATGCCCGTTCATCTCTGGGTAACGGGGGTGGATGACAAAGGGAGTCCGGTGAAGGACCTGACCGCGGCGGATTTGACCTTCACCGACAATGGGCGCGTGCAGAAGATCGATTCCTTTGCTCTGGCCGGCCCCTCGCCGGTGACTTTCGGCCTGCTCGGCCAGACGAATGCCGCTCTCCACATGGAACTGGGAGATATGCGCCTGGCGACGGAGCACTTTGTCGATCACACGCTGCCCGGCACCGACGACAAGGCCTTCGTGGTCCAGTTCGGCAGCGAAGTCGATCTGCTGGAGGATCCAACCGCCAACAGCAACAAGCTGCACGACGCCATCGACCACCTGGGCTCGACCAACTTCAGCAATGGCAGCGGCAGCGATCAGAACAGCAACATGATGAGCAGCCGATCCAACAACCTCTATGACGCGATCTATCTTGCGTCGCTCGAGGTGCTGAAGAAGGCGCCCGGCCATCACGTGATCGTCCTCATCAGCGATGGCGTGGATCACGGCAGCAAAGAAACCCAGGCCGAGGCCGAGGAAGCCGCGCAGGATGCCCACGCCCAGATTTTCGCCATTTATTACAAGGGCGAAGAGCAGCAGCAGAACAACCAGAATCGCGGGATGAATCGCCGCGGCGGTATGGGCGGAGGCGGCTATCCGGGTGGGGGCGGCGGCTATCCAGGCGGCGGTGGTGGCTATCCTGGCGGGGGCGGCGGCTACCCGGGCGGGGGGGGCGGCCGGCGCGGCGGGCAGACGCCTTCCTCGGAGCCCAGTGTGGACGGCAGGAAGATGCTTGAGCACATGTGCAACGCGACCGGCGGCTATATGGTCGAGGGCCGGCGCGACCACGCCGATGAAGCTTACGCGAAAATCACCAACCTGCTGAAGTACCAGTACACCCTGACGTACACGCCCGACAGCACGGATACGGTCTCGCACCACCTGAGCCTGACGACGAAGAAAAAGAACGTGTGGGCCATCGTGCAGCAGGATTACACGACCTCGGTGCAGTTGACCGGCACAACGCCTGGCGGTCAATGACGGCGCCCGCGCTGGCCGCGGCTTCCCTGCCCCTGTTAGGATGAACTGCGATGCGACGCGCATGGGCAGCCATCCTGGTCGTGCTTTTCAGCTACCCGCTGATTGCGCCCGCCTTTGCGTCCGCTCCCAATGACGCCCAGCTGCCCGCCTGCTGCCGCCGCAACGGCAGGCATCACTGCGCCATGCAGATGGCGGAGATGATGCTGGGAAACATTCCCTCGCGCTTCGTTACTCTCTCCGAGAAGTGCCCCTACGCGCCGTTCGCCCGGTGCCCCCTGATGCTGCCGCACTCTTTCTCGCCATCCGCTCGGCGCACAGTTGCGGGTCCCGGCCAGGGACCGGCCACCATCGTGCGCGCGGCGGAGGCCGGCTACCGCATCTCCGCGGACCGCGCCCGCCACAAGCGCGGACCTCCCCGGCTCCTCTCCCTGTAACGCAGCCGTCCGCAAACGTCCGCTCGCCGCGCGTGCGCCCGTTTGCCTTCATTACCGTTACAATTGCGAGCTTTCCTCAGGAGCCACAATGGTACGTAAGCTATCGCTGTTCCTTGTCTGCCTGCTGGCAGCGCCGCTGCTTTATGCCGCCGTTCTCGGCCGCGTGCAGGGCATCGTGCACGACCCCCACCACCGCCCGATCCAGGGAGCGCAGATTGAGCTGCGGGCGGCGCATTCCGAGCTCACCTTCAACGCCACCAGCAACCCAAACGGCGAGTTCTCCATCCCGGCGGTTCCCCCAGGCGTCTACGTCATTAACGTCTCAAGCCCCGGGTTCTCCACCCTGCAGCAGACCCTTACCGTCACCACAGGAGGTGCGGAGATCCTGCACTTCCCGCTCGAAATTGCTTCGGTGAATCAGACCACGGTGGTGCGGGGCGAAACGGATACGGCGAATGTCGACAGCGTGACGCCCACGACGCTGGTCAGCCGTTCCGAGATCAGGCACACCCCAGGCGCCGACCTCACCAACAGCATGGCCATGATTACCGACTACACGCCCGGCGCCTACATGACCCATGACATGCTGCACATGCGCGGCGGTCACGAGCTGAGCTGGATGATCGACGGCGTGCCCATCCCGAATACCAATATCGCCAGCAACGTCGGGCCGCAGATCGATCCCCGGGACATCGACACCATCGAGATCGATCGCGGCAGCTATCAGGCCGATCTCGGCGATCGCACCTACGGCATGTTCGACGTGGTGCCGCGCACCGGCTTCGAGATGAATCGCGAAGGAGAGCTGGTTACCACCCTCGGCAGTTCCGACCAGACGGACGACCAGCTCAGCTTCGGCGACCATACCGAGCGCTTCGCCTGGTTTACCGCCGTGAACGGCAATCGCAGCAACTATGGGCTGATGGCGCCGATCGAAACGCCCGTTCACGATGCGGAGAATGGCTACGGCGGTTTCGGATCGCTCATCTTCAATCAGGATCCCCACGATCAGCTGCGCTTTGTCGGCCAGCTGCGCGCCGACTACTACCAGATCCCATACGACCCCAATCCCAATGACTGGGAGAACCAGCTTTATGATTCGTCCGGCCTCCGCGACGGCAACCACGAAACCGATGGACTGACCACCTTCTCCTGGATTCACACCCTCAACCCGGCATCGCTCTTTGAGGTCTCGCCCTTTTACCACTACAACGATGCTGACTACCAGCCGGGAACGAACGACAGGCCCACGGCCACACGAGCCCGGCAGATCGGCCAGTACACCGGCGCCCAGGCGTACTACTCCACCAGCCGGCGATGGAATACGCTGAAGGCCGGCGTCTATGGCTATGGGCAACACGAGAACGATCTCTTCGGCGTGGTGTTCAACGACGGCAGCGCGGCGAATTTCTCCCAAAACTCGGTGGTGGCGGGCGGCGTGGAAGAATCCTTCCTCGAAGACAATTTCCGGCCCACTTCCTGGCTGACCCTCATCGGCGGCGAGCGGCAAACCCACTTTCAGGCCGGCATTACCGAGAATGCGATCTATCCGCGCATTGGCATGGCGGTCAGAATTCCGCGGCTCGGGTGGGTGCTGCGCGGCTTTTACGGCCACTTCTATCAGCCGCCGCCGCTCACCAGCCTCACCGGTCCGGCTTTGGCCTATGCGCAGGGCAGCGATACCAGCTTCGTTCCGCTGCGCGGCGAGCGCGATGAGGAGCATCAGTTCGGCCTGCAGATACCCTGGCGTGGCTGGCTGCTGGACGCCGACACCTTCCAGACCCGGGCCAACAATTTTCTCGACCACAGCAACATCGGCGAGTCGAGCGTCTTCATCCCGGTTACCGTGGATGGCGCGCTGATTCAGGGGTGGGAGCTCACGCTGCGTTCGCCGCGCCTGGCGCATCTGGGCGAGGCGCATCTGGCCTATTCCAACCAGATCGCGCAGCAGCGGGGCGCTGTCACCGGGGGGCTCATCTGTTATCCCCTGAACTCCGCCGCGTGCGCGGTGCCGCCGGGCTACTCGGCGCTCGACCACGATCAGCGCAACACGCTGAATGTCGGTTTCGATGCCAACCTGCCAAAGCACGCCTGGGCTTCCACGAATGTGTACTACGGCTCAGGCTTCTCCAACGGTTTCACGGATCCGCCGTCGCCGTACACGGGCGCTTATCTGCCGGGACACACAACCTTCAACCTGGCGGTGGGCAAGTCCTTCGGCGACAACTGGAGCGTGAGCGCGCAATCCACCAACGTGGCCAACGAACGGGTTCTGCTGGATAACAGCCTTACCTTCGGGGGCTTCCATGAAAATGATCCACGGCAGGTCTACGGACAGCTAAGCTATCGTTTTCACTTCTAAAATGAGAGTGTGGCGTTTGCTGTCCAAGTCCCCAGGGTCTGCGAACGGCCGCGCTCTCGCCTGCTGCGGGCTGCGTCCTACTGGCATCTGCTCAGTCTGGACGCGCCCACCGTGGCAGTTTTGTGGGCCTGGAGCTTCGAGCGCGCGACCGGGACCCATGTTGGTTTCACCGCGCTCGCGGTTCTCGGCCTGGGAACCTGGCTGATTTACGTCGCCGACCGTCTTCTGGATGCGCGTCCCGCCCGGAATCCGTCTGCGTGCCGGACCGAACTGCGCGAGCGTCACTTCTTCCATGCGCGGCATCGCAGGAGGCTTCTGGCGGTGGCCTGGCCCGCGGCCGCGGTGCTGTTGTGGCTCATCGTGCGTATGCCGTCGGTCGACCGGCGTGAGGATGCCCTCCTGTTTGCCGTCGCCATGCTGTACTTCGGCAGCGTGCATCTCGCGGTTTCGCGCGCGCGGCGCTGGTTTGCGCGCGAGGTCATGGTCGGTGTGGTGTTCGCGATGGCTACCGCCATTCCCGCCTGGTCGCAGGCGCTGGGATTTCGTTCGCAAATGGCGCTGCTGGTGCTGTTGTTCGCCGCGCTTTGCTGCCTCAACACCATTGCCATCGAGGTGTGGGAGCAGGCCGGCATCCGTCGCCGATTCTCGGTTCGGCTGGCCGCGGGTCTGCTCGCCCTCGGCGCCGCTGCTCTGGCCTTTTCCCCGGGGCTGCACGATTCCGCAGGAGGGGCTCTTGTTGTCTGTGCCGGCCTCTCCGCGCTCCTGCTCTTCTCCCTCGATCACCTGCACCGCCGGCGCTCCAGCCAGGCCGAGGCGCCGGACGACGCCGCCCACTGGCTGCTGCTGGTGCGCGTCGCCGCCGATGCCGCCCTGCTCACGCCTCTGCTCTTCGTGATCCCGTGGCGATAATGAACCGGCCGCCGCGCTTCGACCGGGTGGCGCGTCCCTATCGCGTGATGGAATACCTGTCGTTCGGACCGGCGCTGGAGCGCTGCCGCTTCCATCACCTGAAGACTCTTGCCGCCGCAAACTGCACCAGGGCGCTGGTGCTCGGCGACGGCGACGGCCGCTTTCTCGCGCGCCTCCTCACAGCCTGTCCTGAGCTTTCCGCTGAGGCGATCGACGCCAGCCCCGCCATGCTGCGTCTGCTGCGCGCCCGAGCTGCCCATCGGGGTGCAAAGCATCGCCTCACGACCCATTGCGCCGATGTGCGCAGCTTCACGCCTTCCGCACGCGGCTACGATCTGGTGGCGACCCATTTCTTTCTCGACTGTCTGACCGATGCGGAAGCCGAGACCGTCATTCGGCAAGTGACTCCCAATTTGGCTCCCGGCGCGCGCTGGGTTGTCTCGGAATTCGAGGTTCCCGCCGGCAGCCCCACACGAGCCGCCTTTGCCCGCACGCTCATCGCGGGTTTGTATGCGGCATTTCGCGTGCTGACGGGTCTTCGCACGCGCCGAATTCCCGCCTGGCGCGGCCTGTTGGCGGCCTCGGGATTCACCTGCGAAGCGTCGCAGTCCTTCCTGGGCGGGATTCTCGTAACGGAGATCTGGCGGTCGTTCCAGGCAACCGGCCCCGCGTATCTCCGCTCCCAACAGGAGATGCACTTCCCCATTGAACTCGCGACCACGATTCCCGGCATCGATCCCGGCCCTGAACCCGCGCCTGGTGCTCCGCCGATCCCCGAACCCATACCCGCTCCCGGCCCGGCGCCGGAGCCCGATCCCGAGCCGTACCCGGGTCCAATCCCGGCGCCGCTGCCGGTCACGCGCGCGTTTTGACGCCTGATCCAGGACTCCTGCACGCTGCGCGGGCTCTGTCGAAAACCCGCGCTGAGGGCCCGCGAAATTAACATTCGGGCCGCAAGTCCATTGTTACAATCACGTTAAAAGCGGAAGCATTTCGCCTTTTACTCCATGAATCTCTATATTCTCCGCCATGCCAGCGCCGGCACTCGCCGCGCCAATCCTGTTGTTGACGTCAAGCGGCCTCTCGATAAGGAAGGCAAGCAGCAATGCCTTCTGGTGGGCGGCTTTCTGAACAGCCTGAACGTGCAGTTTGACCGCGTCGTATCGAGCCCGCTGAAGCGCGCGCTGCAGACCGCCTCGCTGGTGGCCAACGAGACCGGCTACGACATCCGGATCGAAGTCAGCGACGCGCTTGCGCCCGATGCCAGCGTGCAGAAATTTCGCGATTTGATCCGCAGCCTCGAGCAGTACGACAACGTCCTGGTGGTTGGCCACAATCCCAACCTCGCGGGATTTTTCGGATCGCTGCTGTCGCCTTCGGGCCGTATGAATACACGCCTGCGGAAGGGCGCCGTTGCCCGCATCGACTGCACCCGCATCCCCGGCACTCTGCACTGGCTGGTCGATCCCCGCATTCTGCGCGGTCTTTACAGTAAGGCCACGAAGAGATCGCGTCCGAAGACCTCGCGGAAGTAGGCGGCCTCTTTCCGCAGGGACCACATCTCCAGCTCCGCGCCGGTACGGCCCGGGGCCAGCTCCAGCAGCACGCGTTTGGGATAAACGCGGACCCGCACGCGCAGCACGTCGCTGGCGCGATCCTGGTTCAGAGCGACGGCGAGGCGCAGCAGCACCACCGCCCGCCGCACGTGCTCGTACTCATCCGGAGGCACCTCCCGCATGGTGCGGCCTTCGGGCGACGGCCGGCTCTTGCCCAGATACCGGGAGATCGCAGACGTGATGACGCGCTGCTGCGGAGTAAACCCATAGAGCTCGGAGTTGGCGATGATGTACTGCGCGTGGCGGTGATAGCCCTGGTGGTTGAGGAATTTTCCGATATCGCGCAGCAGCGCCGCCGCTTGCAGCCATGTTTGATATTCGTCCGGCAGGTCGTGGACGGCCGCCAGATCGCGAAACAGCTGCTCCGCATGGTGCCGGACCGGCTCTGCCGATCGCGGATCGATGCCATAACGCCGGCACGCCTCCAGAACGCCCTGCCACCGCTCGCGCTCGAACTGCTGGTGGACGGAGGCCCGCGGATCCTGCTCCGCCAGCATCTGCTCCAGAATCCCGTCGCGCAGGCCCATGGGCGAATAGCGGAAACCGCGCAGTCCGAATTCCTCGAGAACGTGGGCGAAGACCTGCGCTCCGGCCACAATGATCTCTGACCGCCGCGGACCGATGCCCGGCACCATGGCGCGCTGGTTGTTCGTCATCTTCGCCAGCCTGGCGGTCAGCCGCCGCACCGTATCGGCCGCGGTCTGATCCTTACCGGCCTGGTCTTTGCCGGCGCGTTTTTTGCCCATCGCGCGCGCCGCATCCGAGAGGGCGGCCGCCGTCCCGGAAGTCCCGATGACCAGGCGCACACCGCCGGCATCGATCCGGCGGGAGGCCCGGCGCACCTCGCGATCGATGAACTGCCGCAGACGGTGAATTTCCTCCTTTTGGGGCACCTCGCTCCGCAGGAACTCCTGGGTGAGCCGCACCGCCCCGAGGGGCAGACTGACGGTTTCCCGGATGCTTTTGTGCTCGGAGAGGGTGATCTCGCAGCTGCCGCCGCCCAGGTCGATCAGCAGGCAGCGTCCGCCGGCGCCCGCCTCGTTCTCCACGACGCCGCGGTGGATGAGGCGTCCTTCTTCCAGGCCGGAGATGATCTCCACGTTCCAGCCTGTCTCATCCTGCACCCAGGCCAGGAAGGCGCGTGAGTTCCGGGCGTCGCGCATGGCCGAGGTCGCCACCGCCCGCACGCGGTCGGCCCCGTGCTGCTGGACCGCTTTATAAAAGCGCTTCAGCGTCCGCAGGGTTGCGGACATCGATTCCGGCGAGACGATGCCTGCCTCGAAAACGCTGGCCCCCAGCCGCGTTACCTCGCGATCCTCGTGGACCGTGCGCAGCTGATGCTTCACCACGCGGCCAATCTTCAGCCGGCACGAGTTCGATCCGATATCGATGGCCGCGAAAGTCTGCATGATTGCCGAAGCGCGCCGGCCTCCCGCCGCAAGTCTTTCACTCAGCACGATACACGGTCACCGCGCCGCACTGTGCCGCTGCCCGTTCACCCTCAGGGGCGCGGCTCTCTGCGCCGGGCGCCGCGCAACCGCCTGCCACTCGCCCATCAGCCGCCCGCGCAGCTTCGCCGCCGTCTTCATTGCCGCAACGAAATTCTTCTCGCGCTCGCCTTCCACCAGCCCGATCAGCTCCGTCGCCCGGTCGCCCAGAGCGGTGTGCGCTTCTTCGGCCAGAACCAGCCAGTCGTGCCAGTCGCCGATTTCATCCTGCAGTTTTTTCAGCGTGCTGCCGATCCTCTCCGCTTCCTGATCGCCCTGCGCCGCCAGCTCGGCCACGTATCGGGCCTTTTTGGCCCCTTTGCGGAAATCGTGCAGATTGGTCGCGTCCAGCAGCTGCATCTCCGTTGCCAGCCGAGCGAAGCTCTCCAGCGCCACGACGCCCGGAGCCTTTTTTCTGGCCCTCCGCTTCGGCCGGCTGCGCAGCGCGTTCTCCAGCTCCGCAAGCCGCTTGTCGAATTTTGCTGCCAGGCCGCCCGCCTCCGACTGCAGCTCGTCGGCGACATCTCTGCGGCGATGCCTGAGCCAGATATCGAGATCGCTCGCCTGCTGCTCGACGCCGGTTGCGCGCAGGCCGGCTTTCTCCGTCTCCAGGGCGTCCGCCTGATCCGGAATCGGGGCTGGCTCGGTCCGCGGCTCTTTGTCCCTGCGCTTCTTTTCGCCCTCCGGCTGCGCGGCTCGCTTCATCAGCTTCTCCAGCAGCTTGCGGTGCACATCCAGGTCCCGCACCGGACCGGCTTCGTGGCGAATGCGCTTCAACAGCCGCATCATCACCTGCGCGGCGCTGCGGAGTGTCTCGCTCTCGGCGCCATCCGGCAGCTCGCGGACGATGCTTTCCAGCGTCGCCTGCAGCCGGCGCGTCCCGGTGCGGGTTTCGTGGACCGGGTCCACCTCGGGGCCGGCGGCGCATTTCTCCAGATTCGCGCGCAGTGCGGCAGCCAGTTTGCCGATCGCCTGTAGATCGTCCGTCATACGCCCATCCCGCAACCCGGCAGCTTCACACTGATATTCTGGACTTTCTTCCAGGCTTCGAACAAATGACACTTCCTCATGCCGCAGCAGCCCCCTCGACCGTGCCCACCCGGCCGTCGCTCTACTCGACCCCCAGACGGGCCTGGGCTCTGCTGTCGCTTCTGTTTCTGGCCATCTATTTTGCCGCGCTTTTCTCGCCGGCGCTCCTCGACGACGCCGATGCCACCCACGCCCAGGCCGCTCAACACATTGTCACCAGCGGCGACTGGGTCACGATGTATGTGAACGGCATCCGCTACCTGGAAAAGCCGCCGCTTCCCTACTGGATGGTTGCCGTCGATTACCACCTCTTCGGCTTCAACGTCTTTGCCACGCATCTGCCCATGGCCCTGGCCGTGCTCGGCTGCGCCTGGATTGCCTGGCTGTGGAGCCGCCGCGCGTGGGGCGATCGCGCCGCTTTCTACGCGGCGCTCGCCATCCTTACCTCGGTGGGAACATTTCTATTCACCCGCACGCTCATTCCGGAATCCATTCTCACTTTTTTCATGATGCTCGCGCTCTACGCGTTCATCTGCGGCGTGGAGGATCGAAAGCCGTCCCGCTTCTATCTGGCCTATGCGTCGGTCGCCATCGCCCTGCTCGCCAAAGGTCTCATCGCGCCCGTGTTCTTCGTGGCCGCCGTGATTCCTTATCTCATCATCACGGGGGAATGGCGGCGCTGGCGGCAGTTCCATCTCTTCACCGGCCTGCTGCTCTTCCTGGCCATCGGCGCACCGTGGCATATCCTCGCCGGCCTGCGCAATCCGGATTACGGCAATCCCTCCGGCAATGTTCCTTCACCCGGCCATGTGCACGGATTCTTCTACTTCTATTTCATCAACGAGCACTTCCTGCGCTTCCTCGGCACCCGCTATCCCCACGATTACAACCGTCAGCCGTGGTGGGTCTTCTGGTTCGGCCAGCTTATCTGGCTCTTTCCTTGGAGCCTGTTTCTGCCCGCGGTGCTGCGCCGCGCCTGGCGCAATCGCCATCTCTTCGCCTCGGACCTGCGTTATGAAGCGACCAACACCATCCAGTTCCTCGATTCAAAGCTGAGCGCATGGGAATCCTCCGCGCTGGCCGCGCGCCTCCGCTTCCGCGCGCGCACCGGGCTTCTGCTCGGCATCTACTCCGTCTTTATTCTGGTCTTTTTTGCGTTTTCCACGAACCAGGAGTACTACACCTGGCCCATCTACCCCGCGGTGCTCCTGCTGATCACCGGTTCGCTCGCCACCATCGAGCAGGCCCCGGCCGATCGCCATCGCGACGCGAACGCATGGATCACCGGCGCTCATGCGTTCTTCACCTTTCTGGGAATGCTGGCCGCCGCGCTGCTTGCGTATGGGCTGTGGCAATCGCGGAACCTTCCCTACATCCACGACATCGGCACCCTGATGGCGCATCGCGGCGTGGGCCACTACACGCTCTCCATGTCGCATTTCTTCGATCTCACCGGACCGTCGTTTGCCGCTCTGCGCCTGCCCGCTGTGCTGGCCGCCGCGGCCTTCTTCTTCGGTCCGCTCGCCGCCTGGCGCCTGCGCCGCCGCGGTCACGCTCTGGAGTCCACGGTCACGGTCGCCTTCACCCTGGCTGTCGTTCTTGTCGCCGCGCATATTGCGTTCGTTCGTTTTCAGCCGATGCTCTCGTCCAAAGCGATGGCCGAAACCATCAACCGGCTGACCGCCGAACCCGCCAACGCCAACGCCCAGCTGATGATTTACGGCGACCAGTCGGGCGCCTCATCCATCATCTTTTATACGCAGCGGCGAGCCCTGCTGGTGCACGGGCGCACCTGGTACTTCCAGCCCGACGAGAATGAGGATCAGGGCAAGCTCTTCGGCTCTTCGATGATCTGGGGCTCCGACTATCCCGATGCCCCGCACATCTTCCTCAGCGATGTCGACCTGCTGCGCCTGTGGGGAACCGGCTCGCGCAAGTTCCTTTTCGTCCCCGACGAGTTTCACCAGCACGTGGAGAAGCTGCTGGGCTCGCGCCTGATCGAAGTGCAGGAGCTTTCCGACAAGACCCTCTACACCGACCGGCCGCTCTGATCCCTCAGTGCAGTTCCCGGATCTTCGTTCCGTGGGGGATCTTCAGCTCGAACTGATCGTTGGCCAGCGGCAGGTTCACCCGCAGCTTCTCAATCGTGATCAGAATCTGTTCCTGCTGCTGCGGCCATTTAATCGTGACCGTTCCCGGGAAGCGCTCGGTTCCGAAGGTCTGCAGCGATCCGTAAATCGCCTGGGTCTGCACCTGGCCGTTCTGGTCGTAGATGTCCTGCTGTACCGGGCGCAGATTGATCCGGCTGATGTGAATCACCCGATGCACCTGGGTGAAGCGGCTGTTGGCCTGCCGCACCTGCACCGTCAGCAGGTATTCCGGGCGAATCTCCAGCTTTCGGGTTTTGGGATTGACAACCAGAGTGCTGTCCGCGGTCACCGAGAGAACGTCGTCCGGACCGATCTGCGGGATCACCATCGAGTCGAAAAACATATAGGGGCGCAGGTTCTCGAAAGCATTCTGCGAGGCCTGGGTGAGCACGTTCGTTCCTTCAATGGCCTCGCTCTTTGGCGGAATGAGCAGTTTAAAGGTGTTCCCGCTGCTCGCCATATCGAAGGCGGGCGTGTGCACCACCGGCAGATAGCCAATCACGCGCAGCGATTCCGGCTTGCGCAGCAGGATGTATCCGCTGAAGGGGGTAATGGTCTTTTCTTTGCCGTTCAGATTGCCGCCGGAGGTCGCGGTAAACGTCACCGCCGCGCTCATGGAATCGATGGCGGCGTATTGCTGGTTGATGATGTCTACCAGCTTCTGCGGGGTGGCCGTCAGCACAGTGGTCGGCAACTTCGCTTTGGGCACCCTGCGGGTATGCCACAGACACCCGTCCAGGGCCGGCAGAGCCAGCAGCAGCAGGAGCGCAATACGGGTCCTGATTCGGTACGTTCCCTTCAGCGAAGAATCCTCCCATTCAAATCCACAGCTGCCGGCGGCGTTCCCGCCGTTCTTAGGGTTGCGGCTGGCCCGCCTGGCGCACCGCGCGGCGGTAGGCCTGCACGTCTTTCGCGTGCTCTTCAATGGTCGCCGAAAAACGCGACTTCCCCGAGGGATCGGCGCTGGCCGCGACAAAATACAGGTAATCCGTCGTCGCCGGATGCATCGCCGCCTGCAGCGATTTCAGTCCGGGGTTGCAGATGGGCCCCGGTGGCAGGCCCTGATGACGATACGTGTTATAAGACGAGTCCGCCTCGAGATCGGACTGATAAATTGCTCCCCGGTAGCGCCCTTCCAGTAACGCGGCATAAATGACCGAGGGATCCGTCATCAGCGGCATGTTTTGGGCGAGCCGGTTCTGGAAGACGCTGGCCACCAGCGGTCGTTCCGCGTCAATCGGGGTCTCCTTCTCCACCAGCGAGGCCAGGGTGACCGTCTGGTGAATACCGGTGGTCAGGCCGATCCGCGCCGCCGCCGCGCGAAAGCGCTTCACCATCGTGATCATCATTTCCTGCGGGTCGGTGTGCAGAGCGAAACGATAGGTATCCGGGAAAAGATACCCTTCGAGGCTGGGCGCCTGCGGGTCCAGGTCCTGCACCAGCGAGGCATCCCGCCGCGCGGCCGCCACAAAGGCGTCCTTTGAGCTCAGGCCCGCCGCCTGGACGCGCGCCCCGATGTCGAAGATGTTCGATCCTTCGGGGATGGTGACCTCCACCGTGTACACCTCGCCCCGCCGGATCTTCTGCCACACTTCGGTCATGGGGGCCGGGTGGTCGAAGCGGTATTCCCCGGCCTTGAGCGTGCCGCCGCGGATCAGGCGCAGCCCGATAAACACATACTTGCTGCGGATGATGCCCTGCTGGCGGAGCTGTCCGGCAATCTGCGCTGTGGGCGTGCCGGGCAGAATGTCCACATACGTCGCCGTCTCCGGGCCGGCCGGCAACAGCAGCGCGTAAGCAATAGCTCCGGCCACCACAAGGGCCGCCAGCAAAACGAGGAAGAAAAAGCGTCGCACGAAGGGGAGTCCTGCTCCTGGGGTCGTCCCTTTGGATTCTCTAACTCATTGTAAGATGCCGTTCTTTCCCCCGGTCTGCCTGGCTCGGGCGCTACCATAGCTCTGTGCCGCCTCGCCTGCTCGGACTGGATTTTGGAGACCGCCGTATCGGGGTTGCCGTCTCCGATGAGCTGGGCCTCACCGCTCAGCCGGTTCTCACGCTGGTCCGCAGGAACCTGAAGGCCGATCTCAAATCCCTGGGCCGCCTGCTCCGGAAATTCGGGTGCGCGGGCATCGTGATGGGGAACCCGCTGTATATGTCCGGCGACATCAGCCCTCAGGCGGCGAAGACGCAGACCTTCGCCGAGGCTCTGCGTGCCGCCTTCCCGCTGCCCGTCCATCTGTGGGACGAGCGGCTGACCTCGGCCGAAGCCCACCGCCATCTCCATGCCGCCGGGCGCCCCCTGTCAGGGCACCGCGAGGTCGTCGATCAGGTGGCTGCCGTGTTGATATTGCAGAGTTTCCTCGACGCGCATCGCCCCGAACCGGCATCGTATAATCAGGATTGAGGCGGTACCCAGGCCTTAGACAATATTCCCTTGCAAGGGTCGATTTCTCTCCAGCGCGGACCGGATCATGCAGCCCGCCTGGCGTCGCCATTGCCGCGATACGGACTCGAACCAGCCCCTGACGGAAGTTGATGCATGCCCGAACACATCAAGAAGAAGCTTCAGGAAGAGATTCGGCAGCTGGAACATGAGTTGACGCACGAGCTTCCCGCCGAAATCAAGAAAGCCGTCGCCATGGGCGACCTGAGCGAAAACGCCGAGTACCACATGGCCAAGCAGCGCCAGGAATTCGTGAATGCGCGGCTGGGCCAGCTGAAAAAGCGCATGGGCGATCTGGCTCTGGTCAATCTCGCCAATATCCCGCACGACCGCGTTGCTTTCGGCTCCACAGTCCTTGTCTACGACACCTCCAAGGATGAGAAAATCGAGTACAAGCTCGTGACCAGCGAAGAGTCGGATGTGAGCAAGGGGCTCATCTCGACCACCTCTCCCATCGGCAAGGCGCTGGTGGGCAGGCAGGTTGGCGATATGGCCATCGTGCAGACGCCCAACGGCAAGCGGGAAATGGAAGTGCTGAAGCTGGTGACCATCCACGACGAAGCCGCGGCAGAACAAGCGGAAGCCGGAAAGTAGAGGCTGTATGGCGGCGGAGAAACCGTCACACATGACGTGGACCCGGGCGTTCGGCAACGCCTGCGGCGTCCTGCTGCAGGCCATCGTGGACGGGCTTTCGCTCACCCGCATTTCCCCCAATGTCCTCACCTTTATCGGTCTTCTCATCAATACCGCGGCGGCGGTGCTGTTCGGCTTCGCCAATCCGCACAATTACGTGCGCATGTTCCTGTATGCCGGCCTGGTGATTATCGGCGCCGGTATCTTCGACATGGTGGACGGCCGCGTCGCCCGGCAGACGCATCAGGTCACCGTCTTCGGCGCATTTTTCGACTCGGTCATCGATCGCTACTCCGACGTTGTGCTTTTCTTCGGACTGCTGGTCTTCTACGCGCGCGGCAATCGCCTCTTCTACGTCTTCCTCGCTGCGTTTGTCATGGTCACCTCGCTCATGGTCAGCTACACCCGCGCGCGGGCTGAGGCCCTCATCGGCAGCTGCAAAGTTGGGTTCATGGAGCGGCCGGAGCGCGTCGTCCTCATCATCCTCGGCGCTCTTTTCAACCGCTGGGGCGTCATGGCGCCGGTTCTCTGGGTACTGGCGATCATCTCCACCGTCACCGTGATCCATCGCATCCTCTACACCTATCAGCGAACCTCGAACGTCGCACCCGTGCTGGACGCCCATTCCATGGTCCAGCCCCTCGTCCTGCGGGAAGCGGACAAGCGCCCCGATCCCGGCCGCGACCTTCCTGCCCCGAACGCGCCCCGACCCAGCTAGAAACGCATCGCCAGCGTGATGTCCCCGCTGCGCGGCGGTTCCACCGCATTCCCCGAGAAGAGCCCCGCAAAATCGATCAGATTGATGCGGTTGTTCAGGTTCTCGCCGTCCACCTGGAGCCGCATCTTCAGCCGATCCCCCACGGGCCACTCCGCTCCTGCGGAAGCATCGAACGCCAGCGACGGCTCCACCCGTCCGCGCGTGAAATTCACGCGATCCACCAGCGACGGCCCGTACTGTGCCAGCGCCTGCTCCCGCGTGCCGTCGAAGTCCACCGGCAGCCCGGAACCGAATTGCGCCCCGGAAGCTACCCAGAACCCCCGCGGCAGATGCGCCGTCCACCGGGTCCGCAGGGTGTTCCGCTGGTCCTGGGAGATCCACAGGCGCCCCTGCAACTGGTCCAGCGCCTGGCTCGCCTGGTCGCCCAGAAACAGTCCGCCGGTCACCGGCAAATTACAGGTCGCCACCATATAGGAGTAGCTCGCGTAGCCGGAAAGCCTCCACCAGCGTGGCACGGTCATTTTTCCCTCAGCCCCATAAATCGACGCCCGCCGGAACGCAATTGGAAAGCTGATGGAGGTATCCAACAGAGGATTGTCGTCCGCAAAATTCTGGAACCGCCGCAGGTACACATTTGCATCCACGCGCAACGTATTCGCAATGGCCTTGCT
The DNA here is from genome assembly GCA_036269135.1 of Acidobacteriaceae bacterium. GTDB lineage: Bacteria > Acidobacteriota > Terriglobia > Terriglobales > Acidobacteriaceae > Palsa-343. Next base: position 58,128 of record DATASQ010000062.1, on the reverse strand, counting down.
GATGCCGGTCTCGTAGTAGTTCCCGGTAGAGGGCAGCACCGGTTCCCGGAGCACCTGGGGATCCAGCGAGACTACCTGCTTCGAACTGGAAAGCAGCAGATTCTCAAAGGCGGGTGTCTGGAAGACCCGGTCGTACGAGACGTGCGCCGTCATGGCCGCGCGCGCAAGATACCGCGACAGCGCCAGCCGCGGACTCCAGGCCTTCCGATGCACGACAAAGCTGTAATCGTCCCGGCGCAGACCGGCCGCCAGCGTCCAGTGGTTGAACCGCGCCGTGTCCTCCAGAAAGCCGGCTTCCTCGCGGTCGCTGCCCGGCTCGAAGAACTGAAAACTTCCCGGCGTGCCCGCATCGAACTCTGAGGGATCGGTGATCGTGTCGGCGAATCCCTCGTGCACATGCAGGAAGTCTCCTTCGAAACCGGCCTTCCACTCCTGCCGCTTCCAGTCCTTCGTCCCGCTCGCCTTGATGTAACCTTCGCGGAAGCCTCGGTCCTGGCTGGCAATAATCGGCGTGGAGAGTGCGTTCGAACCCAGCAGGACGGTATCGTCGCGGACCATCCCCGTCACATCCGTCAGCGCCGTCGGACCCAAAATGTGCTGCCACGCCGCCGTTCCCATGGTTTCCAGCGTGCTGCGGTCCTGCCGCTGTCCCGTGTTTTCCTGGACCTGCTCGTTGGGCACCAGGAAATGCGCCAGCTCATGCCGCGCCGTCAGCGTCATCCGGTCCCGCTGCGTCCACTCGCGCTCGTAGTTGCCGGAAAAATCCCCGGTCGTCCCGTTATTGGTGTAGTTCTGCAGGACCGGCGGATTCTCGTACCAGTCGGTCATGGCGCCGCTCGCGCTCACCCCGGCGCTGTTGCGGCCCCAGCCATAATCGAAAGCGGAAAACCCATTGGCGGTGGCGAAGCTTCCGCCGGAGAGCACCGTCTCACCGTGCAGACCCGGCTGCACATTGCGCAGCGTGTTCACCTCGATCACGCCGCCCATCTTGCGCCCATACTCGGCGGGAATCCCCGCCGTGTAGACAGCCGCCGACTGCACATCCGCCGCCTCAATCTGCGATCCGAAACCTGGGGAGCGATTCTCCGTCAGCGGAATTCCGTCCACCACGAACTGCGTCTGATATTCCGACCCGCGCGGATGCAGCACCGCATTCCCTTCATAGAGCCACCCGGGTTCGCTGTCGATCAGATCCACCAGGCCTCGCCCCGGCAGCGACGCCTCCCGATCCGCAATCTGCGCGCGCCCAATCCGATTCACGGTGCCCGCCGTGTCGTGCTCGAGCAGAGTGTCGGCATTCACCCGCACCGACTCCGGAGTGCCCACCGGCTGCATTTTCAGGGTCAACCGCAACGGCATTGCCGTGTGCACGTCGATCGCCCGGCTCAGGGTTGCAAATCCCCGATGCTCGGCACGGACCAGATAGGTCCCATAGGGCAGATGCTGCACCAGCAGCGCGCCGGCGGCATTGGTGGCGAGCTGCTCGTGAACCTGGGCCGCATCGCTCGCCACAAGAACCTGCGACGGCAGTACACGCCCCTGCGCGTCTTCCACCTGCACCCGCAGTTCGCCGGCGGAGCTTTGTGCCTGAACGTGCGCCGGCCCGCCTGCGGCAAGAGCCGCAAGCAGGACCCAGGCCACTCGGCTCACTGGATGCATCCGTTTCGATCGGCTTTCCAGGCCACTTCGCGGGCAAGGTCGCCCTGCCCGTCTCCCTCTCCACAGATGCCCACCACACCCCGCGGTTTGCTAGCCGCATCGGCGCCGGCTAAGTGCCAAACGATGCCAGTGCGGCATCCCGGGATCGCAAAGCAGAAGGGTCCGCGTCCGATGCTGCGCATTTCGGATTCATTCAGCTTCCGCAGTCGCGACCGCAGACGCCATCGCTGTCCGGCCAGCCGCCAGGCAGGTTAGAGCAATCCGCATCCTTATTCTCTTTTCCTCCAAAATCAAAAGGGAGCAGCCGCAGCCGCTCCCTTCCGTAAACTCTGATCCCTAAACTCTGCTTCCTACCACCGTCCCCACGCCCGGCTGATGTAGTCGGTCATGGTCATGGTGAGCAGCACAAGAAACGTGAAGAACCCCGCCGCCACCGTCAGCTTGGTCAGTCTGGAGCTGTACTTGATGTGCATGAAGAACAGCACGACCAGCGAGCCTTTCATGCACGCGATGGCCAGCGCCACAACCGCGTTGAAGACGCCCAGATCGACGTAGGAAATCGCCGCCGTGGCCCCGGTCAGGATCAAAAGACAGGTGCCGATGATCAGGTACACCTTCGGCGTGACGATGTGGTCCGCGTGATGCGTCGGTTCCGACGCCGTCAGATGCAGGTGGTGCTCGTGATGGTGCTCCATGCCCTCACTCCACTTCCGTGAACGAAAATTGCGACACTTCTCCCGCCGGTCACTGATGTCGACTGATCAGGTACAGCAGCGGATACAAAAAGATCCACACAATATCGACGAAGTGCCAGTACAGCCCGAAGTTTTCTATGGGCGCCACATGCCCTTCCGTGTACGCCCCGCCATAAGCCTTCACGAACAGAAAGGCCAGCAGCGAAACGCCGATGATCATATGCAGCGCGTGCATGCCGGTCATGGCGAAATACAGCGAGAAATAAACCTGGGTCTTCTCCGCCATATCCAGCGGCAGCTTGTCGTCGGGATAGGCCTTTGTGCCGGTCAGGAACTGTTCAGGACTGAAGTTCAGCCCGGGCACGTGATGCTCCACCCACTCGTCGTGCCACTCGTATCCCTTCACGCACAGGAAGCCGGTGCCGAGGATCATGGTCAGCACCATCCAGCGCAGCAGCCACTTCCGGTTTCTCGTTTCCGCCGAATACACCCCCATGGCCATGGTGAAGCTGGAGACGATCAGCAGCCCGGTATTCAGCGTGCCGGCCCAGATGTGGAGTGTATGGCTGCCCGCGACAAAGGCGGGGTAGTACCAGTTCCGGTAGATCAGGTAGGCGCAGAACATGCCGCCGAAGAACATGATTTCCGTCAGCAGGAACAGCCACATGCCGAAGGTGGCCGCCTCCCGCTGCTGCGCCACGTTCTCAAAGTGGTGGCGCAGAAACGGTGGATGCGCATGTTCATCGTGCGGCGTGACCGCCGTTTGCGCGGCAACAGTGTGGCTATCCAACGGTCGGCACCTCTCTGGCTTTGGTATTCTCCAGCCATTCGTAGTCGTAGGCTTCGTGCGTCACAATCGGCGTCTCGACAAAATTCTCCGTCAGCGGCGGCGACTGTATCTGCCACTCCAGTCCCGTCGCCTGCCACGGATTGGCTCCAGCGATCTTGCCGTACTTCAGCGACCACGTGAGATACAGCAGGGGCAGCAGGTAGCCGATGCCCAGCACGCTGGCCCCCGCGCTGGAAAAGACGTTCAGCACCTGGAATTCCGGCGGATACGCCGCATACCGCCGCGGCATGCCCAGATAGCCCAGAATGAACTGCGGGAAGAAGGTGAGGATGAATCCGACGAACGTGATCACCGCCGCCAGCCGCGAAACGCCTTCCGGGTACATGCGTCCTGTAATCTTCGGCCACCAGAAATGCACGCCCGCCAGATACGCCATCAGCATGCCGCCCACCATCACAAAGTGGAAGTGCGCCACGATGAAGTAGGTCTCGGTCAGGTGGATGTCCATGCCCAGGGTGCCGAGAAATACGCCCGTCAGACCGCCAATCGTGAACAATCCCAGGAAGCCGAAGGCATAGAGCATCGGCGTCTCAAAGGTAATCGACCCCTTGTACAGCGTCGCCGACCAGTTGAAGATCTTGATCGCCGAAGGCACCGCTACCAGCATGGTCAGCAGCGAGAACACCAGCGCCGAGTAATTCGAGATGCCCATGATGAACATGTGATGGGCCCACACGAAGAACCCGAAGACCGCAATCGCCACCGAGGAAAACGCCACCGCCGTATAGCCGAAGACGCGCTTCCGCGAAAAGGTGCTGATCACCTCGGAGATGACGCCCATGCCCGGCAGAATCATGATGTACACGGCCGGGTGGGAGTAAAACCAGAACAAATGCTGGAAGAGCAGCGGGTCGCCGCCTTTGGTTGGATCGAAGACCCCGATGCCGACCGTCCGCTCCAGCACGACCAGTACCAGGGTGATGGCCAGAACCGGCGTGCCCAGCACCATCAGGATCGACGCGGCATAGTGCGACCACACAAACAGCGGCAGCCGGAACCAGGTCATGCCCGGCGCGCGCATGCGGTGGATGGTCACGATGAAGTTCAGGCCGGTAAAGATCGAGCTGAATCCGGCAAGAAAGACCGCCAGGCCCGCCGACACCACGTTGGTGTTCAGATAGTGCGTGCTCAGGGGAGTGGTGAAGGTCCAGCCGGTATCCACGCCGCCGAAGACCAGCACGCAGATCATCATGATGCCGGCCACGATGTAGATGTACCAGCTCAGCAGGTTGATCTTTGGAAATGCCAGATCCTTTGCGCCCACCATGATCGGAATCACGAAATTTCCGATGGTGGCCGGCACCGACGGCACCAGGAAGAAGAACACCATGATGAGGCCGTGCGCGGTGAATACCTTGTTATAGGTATCGGCCGCCAGCAAATCGCTCACCGGCGTCAGCAGCTCCAGGCGGATCAGCGCGGCCATCGCTCCGCCGATAAAGAAGAAGAACGTGATCGAGATCATGTACAGGACCGCGATCCGTTTGTGATCCCCCGTGAGCAGCCAGCTCTTCAGGCCGTACTCGTTGTTCAGGTACGAGACCTTCGGCAGCCGGGCCGTGGACTGATCGGGTAACGATACGATTGTGCTCATGGCTTCACCGTCCCTGGCGCCATCGTCGGGGCCGAGGTCCCCGGCGGCGCCGCACCCGTCTGCACGGGCTGCGATTCGCTGTTTTCAATCGTCTGCTGGATCCGGTACTGCGAATCGAGTCTCCGGATGTATTCCACCAGATCGATCAGGCCTTCTTCGCTTACCTGCCCCTGATAGGTCGGCATAATCGGCGCATATCCCGCCAGTTCATGGAGAGTCGGGTTCAAAATCGTGTCCCGCAGAAATGCGCTGTCGGCGATGACAAATTGTCCATCCTTCAGCTGCACGCGCGCCCCGTAGATGTGCGCCAGATTCGGGCCGTGCGCATTGGGTCCGCTGTTGTGGCAGGAATTGCAGCCCAGGCTGGCGAACAGCCGCTCCCCGCTTTGCGCCAGCGAGTGCCCGCTGGTCGATCCCGCCGCCCACGCCTGGTAATCCTCCGGCGTCATCGCATACACCCAGCCGATCATCTGCGAGTGCAGCGTGCCGCAGTACTGGGTGCAGAACAGGTGATAGACGCCCGGCTTGGTCGCCTCGAACCATACCGTGTTGTACCGCCCCGGAATCACCTCGCGCTTCACGCGGAAGGCCGGCACGGAAAAGCTGTGAAACACATCCTGCGAAATCAGCGTTAGCTGGATGGGACGCCCGACCGGGATATGCAGCGCGTTGATCTCATGCTGCCCGGTGGGATGTTCCGCCTTCCACATCCACTGTTTGCCCACCACATAGATGTTCATGGCGTTGGCCGGCGGGCTGTAAATGCGGAAGTACAGCAGCGCGCCCCACACGAAGCAGATCATGAACAGGATGAGCGGAATGATTGTCCACGTGGCTTCCAGCAGCGTCGAGCCTTCGATCTGCGTGGCGTGCGGATTGCGCTCCTGCCGATAGCGGATCGAGAAGGTGACCACCAGAATCGCCACCGCGGCCAGACCGATCACCGAGATGAAAATCAGAAAGAAGTACAGGGCGTCCGCATATGGCGCAATGGTCGACGCCTCCGGCGGAAAGATCGCGAAGTTCGTGAGCCACTTAATCAGAAACTGCCAAAGTACCGGACTGATGAAATGCTGCATCTATTTATCCGTTCACCCAAGTTGTGTTCTGCACCCGCGCTTCCCGTATATCCCGCCGGAAATTGATGATCAGAAACCCGCCCAGCAGCAGTACTGTCAACAACCCGCCCGCCTGATACAGCCGGATGTACATCAGCGTGTGCCGGTTCAGCGTCGGATCGTAGCGGTAGCAGTAGGTCAGCAGGTTATCCACCAGCGACCCGATCTTCCCGTGCGAGGCCTCCACCAGCCCCAGTTGCAGATCTTTCGGCGAAAACTCCACGCCCAGGTAATACTGCGCCAGCCGCCCTTCCGGCGTCGCCAGCTCAATGGCGCTCGCATGCGCGAACTGCGTCATCTTCCCGTCCGGCCCGGCCATGGGCACAAAACCAAAGCCCACCGTGCTTGCCAGTTTCCGGATCGCCGGCTCCTGCCCGGTCAGGAAATGCCATCCGCCGTTGTCCTGCGGTCGCCCGTAGCGCTTCATATAGAAGGCCTTTTCGCTGGCCGCAATCGCGGGCGTTTCCCGATCGTCAATACTCACAAACACCACGTCGAAGTCGCGCCCCGGCTGCAGCCGCAGCATCTCCAGCGCGCCCACCAGCCCGTCGATCTCTTCGGGGCAAAGAATCTTGCATTGGTAGTACACCAGCGACAGAATCACCGGCCGCTTGCCGAAGTAATCTCCCAGGTGCACGGCCTTGCCGGTCTCATCCACGAACGGCAGATCGAGCGGTAACTGCGTATTCAGCTTCTGCTGGATGCTGATCTTCTTCAGCAGCAGCGGCTGCTGATCCGCCGGCGTCCCCGGCTTCTTAAAGCCGAACCACTGGCTCTGCGCATGCGCCGCCGGGCTCCCAAACAGCACAGCGGACAGCGCCACGCCCGCGATCAGTTTCCCCGCCAGCCCGGCCCAGCCCCGAATTGTGTCCCGATCCCGCAAGTTATTCCCTACTCCCTATCCCCAACCCTACCGTCCGCCCAAAACGCTCGACGTCTGCTCGCCCGCCTGCTGCGCGCGCCCGTGCACTTCCTGTTCGTATCCTGTCGGCGCAAAGCCATCCGTCAAAGGCATCTGCACCGTCGGCCGGCTGTCGCCCATCATCAGGGGCTGGTGCTGCTCCGAGGGAGCCACCGGCAGCCCTCGCTGCGCAATCAGCTGCATCGCCCGTTCGATCGGGATCCGTACTTTTCCCTGTCCCCGATCGATCCAGCTGTAGTAATTCAGCAGCAGATCCTCGCGCTCGTGCAGATTCAACAAATCCTGGTCACCGTTGTCCAGCTGCACCCGCGGCGTCGGGAACTGCTGCGTCAGTTTGGCCAGTTGTTCCTGCTCCAGCTGCGGATTCGACTTCAAAGCCAGGGTGGATGCAATCTGGTTCGGCGCGTTCCACTTGTTTACCGGCCCGTCCTGGCGATCCAGAGCCGTGTTGATCACCTTCCCCATCACGAAGCAGAAGACGAAGAACACGCCCACCGAAACGGCCAGGCCGATCAGGAACACTACGATGCCGCCCGTGCTCGCGTCGGTAACTTCGTAGCCCTCCCGCACCGAGGCGTCGTCTTTGTGCCCCCGTGGATCGTACGGGTGCGGATCGTTCGGGTTATGCGTGGACATAGTCATGCTCCAGAATCTCCGCCAGGTGCGGATCATTCGTCGCGATCAGCGGACGCTTCTTCAGCTGGCCGAAGTACGCCACCAGCCAGAAGCAGAACAGCGCGACCGGCACCGCAATGTACTCCAGAATGCCCCAGCTGAAATGCAGGTTGCGCGCTGCGTCCTTAAAGTTGGGCTCGATCAGCCAGAACATATCCAGGAAGCCCGCGAAGATCATGATCCAGCAGGTCACGGACAGACGACTCTGGATCCTCTTCAGGTCCCGCGACAGCAGCAGGCTGAAGGGGATTAGCCAGTGGAAGATCACATCCAGCGTCGCAATGACGCCCCAGTTGCCGCGAATCCGGTCCAGATACCACGGAATCTCTTCCGGCGAGTTGCCCGACCAGATAATCAGAAACGCGCCGAAGGCGAAGTAGATGTTCAGCATCACCAGGGCGAAGCACAGCTTGCCCAGATCGTGCTGCTCCACCACGCGGAAGGTGCTCTTAATCGGCTCCGCTTTGCTTAGCCAGATCAGCGTCAGAATGGCCAGCGGCAACACTACGAAGGCCTCGCCCACCAGATACTGGAAGCCGTAAATCGTGGAGTACCATCCCACGTCGAGCGACATCACCCAGTAAATCGACAGGATGAACAGCAGCGCCGCGAACAGCACCACGCCGAACCCGCTCAGGTTCTCGAAGCGGGTCCGCCAGTAGGCCACGTGCGGCTCCGGATCGGCGTCGCGCTTCATCGACCAGCGGTTGAGCACCGTGATGTAGAACGCGAAGATGCCGAAGCACACCAGCGAAACGACCCAGAAGTTCGTCACGTTCAGCATCGGAGACTTCCAGCGGATCGCATGCGCCAGCTCGTGCGAGATCAAGCCCGCCTTCTCCGCGCTCGCCCAGTTCGCGTACTTCGCCCACGGATACAGCCGGCCATACGCCGCGCCGAAGACCGCCACCGGAATCCACAGCAGCACGATCAGCGGCCACGTGCGTGACATCGCTTCCAGCGGACGCCGCACAATCAGTCCCCACTTGCCGCCCGACAGATATTGCACCATCAGCAGCGCCATGCCGCCGAAGCAGAACCCGAAGCACATCACGAAGCCGTCCAGCCAGCCGCGCAGCAGATGGTTCCAGCCCAGATGCTCGGGGTCCATCGACTGCCCGAGAAATCCGAACAGCACCGCGAGCGCCGAGAACACCACCCCCACCATCAGCGCGCGCCTGCGCCAGTTGTCCACGAATGCCGGCGCTCCCAGCGTCGACGGCAGTCCCTTGCTGAATGAATCGTTCGCCATCGCTATTTGTGCGCTCCTGAAGGCCGCGCGGGCGGCTGCGTCGTCTCACCCTTCGTCGTCAGCGGCTGCTTCGCTTTGGCAGCCGGCTGCGGCACTGCCTCAGCCGGTGCTCCCGCTGCCAGCCCCACTGTCTTCTGCCCATAAACCGCCGTCTCCGGCATCGGCCAGGGTCCTGCGAAACTGGCCGGATCGCCCTGATCCTGCGCAATGTCCTTCAGGTCCTGTACCTGCTTGCCTGCCGGCACATCCGCCATCGTTGCGTTCTGGCTCAACTGCAATGCGCGAATGTACGCGGCAATCGCCCACCGGTCCGCCGGAGCAATCTGCTCCTTATAGTCCGGCATCGCGCCATAGCCGTTCGTCATCACGTAGAAATAATGGCTCAGCGGCTCGGCCAGCCGGCGCGCGTCGTGGAAATTCCCCGCCGGCTTATAGCCGCGCTCCACGATCATGCCCGCGCCGTTGCCCACCCGCGAGTGGCACGGTGTGCAGTAGATATTGAAGCGCTCCTGTCCCCGATCCAGCACCTGCATGGTCACCGGGAACGGCATCATCTCCGATTCCTTCCCGTTCATCAGTCCGGTATAGAAGTAATCCGTCGTCTCGTAGAGCTGCCCGCGCGCCACCGTATGCGCCACCTGCGGCCGCACCGAGCGCCCATCGGCAAACAGCGTCGTTCCGCGCTGCGGAAACATCCTCGGCTGGTTCTGCATATCCTGCCGGCAGCCCGCCGTGAAGAGCAGCAACGCGAAAGCCCCCGCCACGCTTAGTGTCCGCAAACTGACGCCCCGGGACACGCAGATCTCTCTGTGCCCTGTGCCCTGTAACCTGTTCCCCGGCGTCTTAATACTCCACCTCCACCACCGAAACCGGCGCCTGCTGTTCCAGAAATCCCCTCGTCTCCATAACCTCGAACTTCGGGTCCGTCGACTCCAGACACAGGAAAAATTTGTCGCTGGTCGCGCCGTTGCGGAAGTTCGGCGCGTTAAACACCGGGTGGTACGGCTTGGGCAGCCCGCACAGGGCCAGCATCCCGAAACATGCCGACAGTCCAGCCCACAGAATCGTCCACTCATACGCCGGAACCACGAACGCCGGCCAGGAGAAGTACGGCCGCCCCGCAATGTTCAGCGGATACGACCACACTGAAATCCACGTCTCCAGCCCGAACATCGCCGCCAGACCCAGCAACCCGCCGATCAGGCAAACCAGCGAAACCTCGTCGCGATGGAAACCGATCGCCTCCGCCGCCTCTTCCACCGGATACGGCGTGTAGCAATCCATCCGTCGATAGCCCGCTTCATACGCTGCCTTCGCCGCGTGCACCAGCTCGGTGGGCGTATCGAATTCCGCCAACAGTGCGTACAGCCCCTCAGGAAGTGGCATTAGTCACCTGCCTCCGGAAGAAGTTCTTTTTTCTCCCGCACCTTCGCCTGCGGCAGCATCAGCCGCAGCTCCGACATCGGAATCATGGGCAGGAAACGGATGAACAGGAAGAACAGGAACGTAAACAGTCCCAGCGTTCCCGCAAACGTCATGTAATCCCAGCGCGTCGCGCGATACGTGCCCCATGACGACGGCAGATAGTCGCGCGTCAGGCTGGTCACCACGATCACGAACCGCTCGAACCACATGCCGGTATTCACGATCAGCGACATCAGGAACATCAGCCCCACGTTCGACCGGAACTTCCGGATCCACATCAGCTGCGGCAGCGCGATGTTGCACGTGATCAGCACCCAGTACGACCACCCAATAGGCCCGAACATGCGATTCCACATCATGAAGTATTCCCAGTGGCTGGCCGAGTACCAGCTCATGAATACTTCCGTGGAGTAGCCATACGCCACGATCATCCCCGTCGCCAGCATGACCTTGCCACAGTTATCGATGTGGCGGATGGTGATCAGATCTTCGAGGTGATAGAACTTGCGAATCGGAATCGCCAGCGTCAGCACCATGGCAAATCCGGAATAGATCGCGCCGGCCACGAAGTAGGGCGGGAAAATCGTCGTGTGCCAGCCCGGCAGCAGCGCCACCGCGAAATCCAGCGAAATCACGCTATGGACGGACAGCACCAGCGGTGTTGCCAGGCCGGCCAGCAGCAGCGAAGCCGTCTCGTAGCGCACCCAGTGCCGCACCGATCCGCGCCAGCCCACGCTCATCAGCCCGTATACGAACTGCCCGAACTTCGATTGCGAGCGGTCGCGCAGCGTGGCCAGATCGGGGATCATGCCCATGTACCAGAACACCACCGAGATGGTCGCGTAGGTCGAGACCGCGAACACGTCCCACAGCAGCGGCGAACGGAACTGCGGCCAGTAATTCATCGTGCTCGGATATGGAAACAGCCAGTACCCCAGCCACGGCCGGCCTACGTGGATCAGCGGGAACATGCCGGCGCACACCACGGCGAAGATGGTCATCGCCTCCGCGAACCGGTTGATCGAATTCCGCCAGCTCTGCTTGAACAGCAGCAGAATCGCCGAGATCAGCGTGCCCGCGTGGCCGATGCCGATCCACCACACGAAGTTGATAATCGCGAAGCCCCATGCCACCGGAATGGTGATGGCCCAGATGCCCACGCCTTCCAGGAACAGCCAGGTCACCGCTGTCATCAGCATCACGACAAAGCCGCCCGCCAGCAGAAAGCCGAACCACCACCCCAGCGGCGTGTGGCTCGTCAGCACAATGCGGGAAACCTTCTCCGTGACCGACTTGAAGGTGTGCCCCGGCGCGATGACCCGGTATTCTCCGGTGACCGGATCCACCATCGGATTGTTGACGGGTGCGTCTTTGGTCGCCATGCGCTCCAAAATCCTGTTTCTATAGCCTGTAACTCGTAACCCTTAACCTGTTGCCTGTAACTCGTAACTTTTGTTCCCGGCTCCAGGCTCCCGGCTCCCAGCTAACTCGTGTACTCTCCCAGCGACTTCGCCAGGTCCTCATTGATATTCAGAACCCCGGCTACATACGTCGTGCGCGGCCGCGTGTTGATATCGGCCAGCACCCCGTAGGTCCGTTCGTTCGTCTTGATCTTCGCCACCTGGCTGGTTTTGTCGTTGATGTTCCCGAAGATGATCGCGTTGGTCGGGCAGGCCTGCTGGCACGCCGTACGAATCTCACCATCGTGAATATCGCGGTTCTCTTTGTCCGCTTCGATCTTCACCGCTTCAATCCGCTGCACGCAGTAGCTGCACTTCTCCATCACCCCGCGGCTCCGCACGCTCACTTCCGGATTCCGCATCAGCTTCAGGCTCTCCGTCTCGAAATCGGAGTACAGCAGGAAGTTGAACCGCCGCACCTTGTAAGGACAGTTGTTCGAGCAGTAGCGCGTCCCCACGCAGCGGTTGTAAACCATCATGTTCAGGCCTTCCGGCGTGTGCACCGTAGCGCCCACCGGACATACCTGCTCGCAGGGCGCGTTCTCGCACTGATGGCAGGTCATCGGCTGGAAGTGCGCCCGCGGCGCCGCCAGATCGCCCTCGTAATAGGTGTCGATCCGAATCCACTGCATGATGCGGCCGATCTTGGTCTGCAGCCGCCCCACCACCGGAATGTTGTTCTCCGCATAGCAGGCCACGATGCAGGCGTTGCAGCCCACACACGAATTCAGATCGATCGACATGCCCCAGGCGTTCTTGTCGTACCGGTACGCCGGGAACATGCTCTCGCTCGGGTCCGGCGTCCAGTGCGCCACGCCCTCATGCGCAAACTCAGGATCGGCCTTGAACTCCGTCAGCGTCGCGTACCGGATAATGCCCCGGTCCAGCGCCTCGTCGCCTTCCAGCGAATGCGTCCCGCTGCCGTCGCCGCCGTGCGCCACGCTGCGCTGATCGATATGGTTGCTCTTCGGCGCGCACAGGTCGTAGATATCGCCTGTCCGCCGCAGCGTCGCGCCGGTCTGCTGATACGGCGCCTCCGACGACTGCACCCGATAGCCGTTGTAGCCGACGCCGCCGGCCACCCGGCCCACGCGCCGCCCCTGCCCCAGCGTCACCAGCACCACGCCATCCGACTGCCCCGGCACCGCCAGCGCGCCGGCCACGATCTTTCGCCCGCCCACGCTGATCTCGACCGCGTCGTTCTCCTGGAGTCCGTACTTCTCCAGCGTCGCGTAGCTCATCTGCGCCGCGTTATCCCAGGACAAGTTCGTCAGCGGCCGCGGAATCTCCTGCAGCCAGCCCAGGTTCGCGAACCGCCCGTCATAGACGTGGGGATCCGGCCGGAACAGCAATTCCACCCCGTTGTCCGCTCCCGCCGCGGCCGCCGCGGCGCCCAGCCCACCCTTCGCCGTCACCGTCTTCGGCGTGAAGGCCGTATCGGCGATCCATCCATCGTGCAGCGCCTTGCGCCAGTTGAACTCGGCATCGCCCTTCGCCAGCGGTCCGCCGTTCTGCATCCACGTCGCCCGCACCGCGTCGTACGCCGACAGATCCGGCTGATCCAGCAGCGACTGCAGAATCTCGTGCGCCGTGTGCCCGTCGTACAGCGGAGCGATCATCGGCTGCACGATGCTCACCGTGCCGTCGTACGCCCGCGCATCCGACCACATCTCGAGGTAGTGCGCGTCGTTGATGTGCCACTGCGCGACCAGGCCCGTCTCGTCCAGATGCGAGCCGAGATGCGCGACCGTCCCGACCTTGTTCAGCGCGCTCTCGAAATCCAGATCCGCCGGCGCCGCGTATACGGGATTCGCATTCAGAATCACCAGCCAGTCCACTTTGCCGGCGTTCATGTCCGCAACCAGCGTCTTCAAATCCGCTGTCTGAATCGAGGGCATCGGGTTCACCGTGTCGGTGTACACCACCGTCTTGCCCACGTTCCCCAGCTTCTCGTTGATCGCGAACGCCGCCAGATGCACCTCCGGCGGAGCCATCTCACCCGGGATCACGACGCACTTCCCGCCGCTCGCCTGCAGATCCGCGGCCACGCCGGCCAGATACTTCGCCTCGTGATCCGCCCAGCTCCCGCCGCCTGCATTGCCCGCACCCACCGCAGCTGCCAGGGCCTGCGCGAAGGCCGCCATCTGACTCGGCCGCACTGCCAGCCGATGCTCTGCCTTGAAGCCTGTCAGCGTCGTTTCGGTCTCGATGGTGTACAGCCGGTTCATCGCGTCCGTGCCCGCGAGCTTGCGCTTGTTCGCGTAATCGCGCGCCAGCATGTGGAACCCCGGGTACTGCACCCCCCCCAGGAAATTCGCGTCGAGCGAGACGATGACGTCCGCCTGATCCAGCCGGTACTGCGCGTCCACATACTGCCCGAAGGCCTGTTTCGCCGCCGCGTAGTGGTTATCGCGGTTCAGCGGGTCGTACTGGATGAACTTCGCCTGCGGATAATTCTTCTGCCCCTGCTGCCACTGCGCCGCCATGGTCGGCGACGTCACCGTCTCGCTCAGGAAATACAGTCCCTGCCCGCCCGACGCCTTCTTGTCTGCCAGCATCGACCGGAAGGACGCCAGGAACGCCGGCCACGACCGCGTCTCGCCCCGGTACAGAATGTGCTGCGAGCGGTCCGGATCGTACATATCCAGCAGCGTCGCCTGGGTGATCGGATCCGAGCTGCCCCGGTTGTAGGGATGCTCCGGGTTCCCGTCCACTTTGATCGGCCGATACGCCGCGCTCTTGATCAGCACCGGCACCGCGCCCGTCGTGAACGGAAACGCGCTCGCGAAATACACCGGCTTGCCCAGAATCAGGTCTGCCGGCGCCTTCACGTACGGCATGATGGCCTCGTCCGGCTGTTTGGTGCAGCCCGCCAGACCCGCCAGCGCCATGGAGGCGCCCATCACTTTCAGGAAACTGCGCCGCGACACCGGATCGATCCACTCCGATGCCTGCGACGGAAACTCCTCGTTCACCAGCTCGGCAAACTCCGGCGCGTCCACCAGCTCGTCAATCGACCGCCAAAAGCGCGGGCCCTTCTGATTCGCCAGCTTCGCCCGCACCTGCTCGAGCGTCGGCTTCTTCCCCTGCTCAATCTGCACCAGTGGCTGTGTCGCTTCCTCGCTCATCGGTTTTTCTGTGCTCCGAGCTCCCGACTCCGGGCTCGCAGCTGCAACCTGTAACCTGTGCCCTGTAACCTGGCTGTCATTCATCGGTGGCAAACCTCACAGCTCGTCAGCTCACGCGGCGGGCGAATGTCGTAGTGCTGGAGCAGGAACTTGCCCAGCGCTTCCTGGCTGGTGAACTTCACGTAGTGCATCCCCGCCGGCAGCTTCTCCGGCATAGTGTCCTCGCTGCCAATGCCCGTTCCCGCCACCTGCGCCGCAATCCCGGTCGGCGGCCGGCTGAGCGCCGCCATCTGGATCCCCGCTCCCCCCGGACTCGCTTCCGTGCAGGTCACGCTCTCCGCTGTCGGCGTCCCTTTCGAGATGTCCTCGGCCGCGCACCACACCGGCTTCAGCTCGGACGCCCCGGTCCACGCCATGTTGTAGATCTCGCTGGTCGGCCGCAGATTCTTCGCCGGATTGCGGTGGCAGTTCAGGCACCACTCCATCTGCAGCGAGTTCTGCATGTACATGATGGGCATCTCGTCCACCCGCCCATGACAGGTGGAGCAGCCGATGCCCTTGTTCACGTGAATTTCATGATTGAAGAAGACAAAATCCGGCAGGTCGTGCACCCGCGTCCACGGAATCGACTCGCCCGTCGCCCAGCTGTCCCGCACCGGCTTCAGCAAATCCGCGTCCGTCCAGATCTGCGCGTGGCAGTTCATGCACGTCTTGGTCGGCGGAATCCCCGCGTAGCTCGATTCCTCCACGGTCGTGTGACAGTATTGGCACTGCAGTCCCAGACCCTCCACGTGATGCTTGTGGCTGAAGGGCACCGGCTGATCCGCCCGCTGGCCCTGCCGCGTCACCCATGGCGACCGCTGCAGTTCATCGAGGGTCAGCCCCAGGCTGATGATGATCAGCCCGGTCAAAATCAGGCTCATCCGGGCCAGCGCGTTCGAGCTGCGATCAAAAATCTGCGGCATGAATGCGTCCTGCTTCTCCTAATCAATCTGCCAGGTAAATCGCTGAAAGGTGGGCTTGCGGTTGCCGGCGATCATCCCTTTTCGTCTCAGAACGGCGCGAGGTGCGGAGCTGGCGGCGGACTCAGGCGAAAGCGTGCGGAGTATCTCCGAAGGTGCCTTGCTGCTGTTCCAGGACACAGAATTTCACCGCTCGGGCCGAGTGCTCTGGAAGAGGTTGGGTTGTGTTCTGGATCACATCCGATTGTGATCTGCATCACAAAACATTTCGAAAGAAGAACTATAGCGGCTCGAAACGCTGTCTGCAAGCGTGCCTCTCTGAGATGCAAGAAAATCTTTCCGCGTAAACCCGCACGCACGCTTCGCCAGGCTCCCTCTCGGTTCGCACGCGAACCCGCCCCGTGCCGTGCTGGCGCTGATTTTCTTTCGTTCCGCCCCGTGAAACTGTAACCGTCCCGATGCCTTATCCCGTCGCGCCGGGCTCTGTGGATTCCGCGATCCCGGTGACGGCGATTTGTGCCGCATTTGCTTCCGGGCTTCTGCCTCCAGGCTCCCGGCTCCTCTCTCCTGTACCCTGTGGTCACCATGACCGACGGAAGACGCGCCGTCCGCTACAACGCCGAGGAAGCCTGCCGCGCCCTCGCCGCCGCCGACCCCAAACTCGGCGACCTCATCCACCGCGCCGGCCCCTTCACGGTGAAGCTCAAAAGCCAGCACTCGCCCTTTGAAGCCCTGCTCGAATCCATCATTTATCAGCAGCTTCACGGCAAAGCCGCCGCAGCCATCCTGAAAAGGCTGCTGACCGCCTTTGGCGAACTGCACCCCACCCCCGAGCTTCTGCTCCATATCTCCGACGACCGGCTCCGCGCCTGCGGACTCTCCGGTTCGAAGACCAAAGCCCTGCGCGACCTCGCCGCGAAAACCATCGACGGCACGGTCCCCACGCTCACCGCCATCCGCCGCATGCCCGACGCGGAGATCATCGAGCGCCTCACTGAAGTCCGCGGCATCGGTCAGTGGACCGTCGAGATGCTGCTCATCTTCCGCCTCGGCCGCCCCGACGTCTTCCCCGTCACCGACTATGGCGTTCGCAAAGGGTTCGCGCTCACCTTCAACCGCCTGCCGAAGAGCAAGCCGTTCGACGCGACCATGCTGGCGAAGCCGGACGCCATGTTGCGCCGCGCAGAAAAATGGCGCCCCTGGCGCTCCGTCGCCAGTTGGTATCTCTGGCGCGCCTGCGATCTCGCCGGCAAGAAAATGGTCCTCCCGGACTAATCGTTCCCTGTGGCCGAACCAACCCAGCCTGGCTCCCTGTCCCGCTCGACTGAGCGGCGCTTCCCCTCAAGTGCGCCTGCCCTCGGCCGATAACGGCGGTGTGGCTCGTGGCGATTGTGTCCTTCCGTGGAGAAATCGCCGGCGCGCAGGGGCCTGGCCGTCGCCGGAGCCCGAAGCGCCCAGCTCATGGCGCCACCGGAGGATCCTATGAACGCTCGCTCCTGTGCATCGAAAATGGCGCACGGTCTGGCCCTTTTCCTGCTTCTCGCCTTTACCCTGCTGCCGGCCGCCTGGGCCAAAGAAGGCGGCGACCAGTATCCCAACGGCGCCGAAAACTGGTTCGCCGGTTCCGTCCCGCCGCCCGGCCACTACTACGTCAACTACTTCGGCGTTTACACCGGCAACCTCAAGGACGGCTCCGGCCATAACGCCCTCTTCGACGGCTCCACACCCTCCGTCAACGCCACCTTCAATGCCTTTCGCTACGTCGAGATGACCCACCTCCGCCTGTTCGGCGCCGACTATGGCGTGCATGTCATCGTCCCCCTCGTCTACCAGTCCGTGGATATGGGCGGCACCGCCAGCGAAACCAACACCGGCGATATCACCATCAACCCCTTCATCCTGGGCTGGCATCACCCGCAGTGGCACGCCGTGGCCGGACTCGACATCTTCGTTCCCACCGGCTATTACGACCGCAACGACGCCCGCACCAGCATCGGCGCCCACTACACCGGCTTCGATCCCCTCTTCGGCGTCAGCTATATGCCCAAATCCGGCTGGGAAGCCTCGGTCAAGTTGATGTACGACCTCAAGACCACCAACGGCGCGACCCAATACCACTCCGGGCAGGAGTTCCACACCGATTACGCCGCCGGTCAGCACATCGGCAACTGGATGGCCGGTGCCACCGGCTACTTCGTGCAGCAGACCACCGACGACACCCAAAATGGCGTCTCCGTTCCCGCCGCTCCCGGCCTCTATGACGCAGGCCGCCGCGGCCGTGTCCTCGCCATCGGTCCCAGCTTCGGCTATGTCAACCGGAGCCATGTGGTGTTCATGGCCGACTGGCAGCATGAAACCCTGGTGCAGAACCGCTTCGGCGGCGATAAGTGCTGGTTCAAAATCATCCTTCCCGTCGACGCTCTCTTCCACTCCGGCGCCCGCTGAGCGCGCAGCAGAGAAGACGGCCTGCCGCCGCGTAAATCTCAACTTCCCCTCGCACGGCGATCCTGCACAGGGATCGCCGTGCGGCAGCATCTCTCACTGGCACCGGTCAAGTTCTCGCCGGCCCTGCCGATGATCTCCTCGTTGGCAACCGCTCGCGTATCGGGCCGCATGCATCCTGCGCAGCCCGGGTCATTTTCCGGAAAGGTCTTCTCCATGTCCGTTGCCCGCAATCTCCCCATCGCCCGCAAATTCACCGTCGCTTTCGGGATCATCTGCCTGCTCTGCACCGGCCTGGCGGTGTACAGCTTCATCACCATGCGCAGCATCACCGCCATGGCTTCGCGCGTGCGCACCGTCAATGTTCCCTCCCTGATCGACCTCGCCACCATGCGCTTTAACGCCAACAGCGCTCGCCGCGCCGAGCTGGCTCTGCTGGCATGTTCCGCGCCGAGCTGCACCGAGCACTACACGCAGATCCGTCAGCAGTCTCTGGCCGCCTACGACGCCGCCGCAAAAGATTACGAGCCGCTGATCGCCACCCCCCAGGAACGCGACGTCTACCAGCAGTTCTCTTCCACGTTCGCGCGCTATGTCGAGGCCACGGATCGCGCAGTGGCGGACCTCGCCGCCGGCCGGACGGAACAGGCTCGCCAGGTGATCGTCGATCCCGCCCAGATCAGCGGCCACGCCGAAGCCATGGACTCCGCAAATAAGAACTTCGAGGTCAACGCGAAGGAGATCGATGAAAAGACGGGCGCCGTGGTTGCCGCCGGCACCAGCGCAACCTGGACCAGCGTCCTCACCACTCTGGCCATCCTGCTGGCATCGATCGGGGTGGGTTTCCAGCTCAACCGCCTGATCGCCCCGCGCATCGGCGTGGCCATTGCGGCGGTCGAACGCATGGCGCAGAAGGATTTCACCACCCAGGTCGCCGTCACCGGCACCGACGAAATCGGCCGCCTCGGCATCGCCCTCAACACCTGCTCACACGCTGTGCGCCAGACCCTCAGATCCGTCGCCGCCGGCGCCGGCACCCTGGCCAGTTCCACCGTGGAGATCAGCAGCAGCGCCTCCCAGTCCGCCGCCAACGCCAGGGCCCAGTCCACCAGGACCGGGCAGATCGCCGCCGCCGCTCAGCAAATGACGGCCACCATCGGCGAAATCAGCCGCAATACCGAAAACGCCGCCTCGGCCAGCCGCGAATCCGCCGACACCGCCGAGCAGGGCGGCTCGGTCATGCAGGCCGCCGCTTCCACCATGGAGAAAATCGCCGCCGCCACCGGGTCGGCCTCCGAAAAAATGTCCTCCCTGGCTCTGCGCTCCGACGAAATCGGCAAGGTGGTCAGCGTCATTCAGGAGATCAGCGAGCAGACCAATCTTCTCGCCCTCAACGCCGCCATCGAATCCGCCCGCGCCGGGGAGCATGGCCGCGGCTTTGCCGTGGTCGCCGGCGAAGTCCGCCGTCTCGCCGAGCGCACCCGCTCCGCCACCGAGGAAATCGCCGCCACCATCCGCACCATGCAGGAGGAAACCCAGGCCACCCTCCAGGTCATGCAGGACAGCAACAGCGCCGTCAGTTCCGGCATCGAGGAAACGACCCGCGCCCGCCACAGTCTGGAGACCATCATCGAGTCCTCGAAGCAGGTCGAGCAGCAGATACAGCTCATCGCCTCTGCGGCTACCGAGCAAACCGCCGCTTCGGGCGAAATCTCGCAGTCCGCCGAAGAAATCTCCCGCCTCTCGGTCGAAAACAGCCACGGCGCCGAACAAGCGGTCGAGGCTCTCAACGGCCTCGCCGCGCTCGCTTCCGACCTCGACCGCATCATCCTGGAATTCCGTCTTGACGACGATCCGCAGCCGGGGGGATCCCTGCGCCGGGGCGCCGCTCCCGCTTCGCCGTTCCAGCCGCATTCCGCCCGCGCCTGACCCGCCATGCATCCCGGCATCCGTCAGCTTCGTCAGGGGGCATTCGTCAGGGGGCATCCACCAAAACTCCGGCACAAAAAAACGAGGCCATCGCCGATGCGATGGCCCCAAGGAGGTAAGCTTGTCGTCTTTTTGTTTTTGCAGTAACGACCTCTTCGGCTACTGACCCTGGATGTCCTGGGTCGGCACGTATTCGTTCGGCCGCGGCTCCCGGTCCAGCCGGCGCGTGATCGAGCTCCCAAACTGCACCGACTGCAGTTCGTGCCCGCCGTTCCTCTCGTCGAACCGCAGAACCACCCGTGAATCGTAGGGGGAGGGATCTCCGGGTCCGGCGACCCAGCTAAAGTTGCGTGACCCGCTCATCGTCTGCAGGGTCACCAGGCTTCTCGTCACATCCTGGCCGATCTGGTATCGCCCGGCCGGACAAAATTTTCCATTCACCGTGAAATTGAACGGCACGTCCACCAGCGCTTCCGCCATGGCGGGGACCGTGGTCAGGGCCACCGCCAGCATCGCGGCTGAGGCCAAAAACAGTTTGGGGAGTCGCATGAGAATTACCTCCTGACTTCCTGCTCATGCTGCTCCATCTCCCCAGTTCCGGTCGTCAGGTTTCCGTCCAGATTTCGTCAAGTTTCGCTCGCGGTCCTGCCACGCTGCCTCTTCCTCCTGCGCTTTCGTGACTCCCGTGTGAATCGCCTCAACCGCGGCAGTTCGCTCGGTTGGGCACAAATGTTCCGCGGCTCGCAGCGACTGCTCCATCAGATGGTGTGCCTCCGCCGTCGCTCCCCGTTCCCGCGCATGCCGCGCCGCGTCCGACAGGGCCGCGCTGGCCCGCCGCCAGTCGCCGGCGGCTTCGTAATGCATCGACCGCTCCCGCGCCACGGCCGTCTCGCGCCCCTGGAACAGTTCCCCCAGCCGGTCGGCAATCCGCCTGTGCCACTGCGCCCGCCGCCCCGCCGCCTGCCTCTGGTACAGCACCTCGCGATACAGCCCGTGCACAAACACGTAAAACTCCGAACCTGTTCCATCCGGCAGTTCGTCCTGTCCCGCGCGCTCGAGAAAATGGACGCGCCGCGCCAGCGCATCGCAGGTTTCCTCCACCCGCGCCGGGTCCTCCTCCACAGCCGCCGCTACCGCCCACGACGGAAAGGCGATCCCCATCGCGCTGCCCGCGCCCAGCATCCGCTGCTCCTCCGCGCTCAGTCCTTCCATCTCCACTTCGATCATCTGCGCCAGCCGTTCCGGCACATCCAGCTCCGCCTCCGAAAGCTTGCCGCGCACTTGCCAGATCCCGTCGGCGCGCACCAGGAACCGCCGCGCCACCAGATGCTCGAGGATCGCCATGGCAAACAGCGGATTCCCCTCCGACCGCTGGTGCACGAACGCCGCCAGCCCAGCCGGCAGCGCATTCTGGTGCAACTCGCGCCCCACCAGCTGCTCAATCTCCGCCCGCTCCAGCGGCCCCAGCGCGATCTCCGTACACAGCTGCCTGCCCAGCAGATTCTGCTTCAGCGCCGTCACCGCCGATTCGCCGGCTCGCGTGATTCGACCCTCATCCTGAGACCTGGAGCCAACGGCCAGAGGCACGGCACTCCCCGGCCCGGTCCCCCACCCGCACGTCGCCACCACCATCAGTTGCGCCGCCGCCCGCCGCCGCGCCAGTGCCGACACCAGCTGCAGCGTCGCCTCATCCGCCCACTGCACGTCCTCCAGAACCAGCACCAGCGGCTTCTCCGCGGCCATGGCTTCCAGAGCCGCACACAGATCGCCCGGCTTCCGCTCCGCCGGCAACAGCGGCGTCGCGTGCATCGCCGGCGCCTGCCCCACACCTGCAAGCCACCCCGGAGCGAGCCTCGCCAGCGCGGCGCAGGCGGCCTCGCCTTCCACCCGCAGGCACAACTCGCGCAGGGCCTCGGTTACCGGGTAGTACTCATCCCGACCGGCAAAACCTTCCACGCACTGCCCCCGGGCCACTCTGCCCGCATCCCGGCAAAACGCGTCCACCAGCGACGTCTTCCCGATCCCCGCTTCCCCCACCACCAGCAGAATCTGCCGCTGTCCCCGCGCCGCCCCCGCCAGCGCCGCCGCCAGACGACCGAGCTCCTCGGCCCGCCCCACGATCTCCCGGGCGCGCGCCTCCCCGTCCTGCGTTGCGACCGCACCTCCGGGTTCGTCCTCTTCGATCGCCGCCACAAAGCAGTACCCGCGCTTCATCACCGTCCGGATGAACCGTGGCTGCCCGGCGTCATCACCCAGCAGTTTGCGCAGCTCCAGCACATAGGTGCGGAGCACCTGCGGCTGCACCCAGGTCTCGGGCCACAAGGCGTCCAGCAGTTCGTCGTGTGAGATCAGCCGTCCCGGATGCTCCACCAGATAGCGCAGCACGAGAAACGGCTTCGGCGGCAGTGTGACCTGCACACCACCGCGCCACAGACACTCATTGAGCGTGTCCAGCTTGAATCCGGCAAATTGCTTCATCGCGCCGGCTCCCGCCCGGCAGTCAGAGGCCCTTGCTGTGGAAGGCAACTCAACGGCCACTATGCCCGCCGTTCTGGCCGCCTCGGTCCGCCCCATTTAGACGGGAATCGCATTCCCTTCGCTTCCACAACCGCAGCCCCTCCCTGTCCGTCTGCGGACACCAGTGTCCGGACACGCCACAGGCCACTCCCTGCCACGCGCCGCAAATCGATCTCTCCGTTACACGAGGCTCTACGTCGACGCAGGCAGGTTGGTTCCAGGTCGACACGCTCCCAACCCATCCGGGCCGGCTCCCCGCTCCCGGCTCCCGCGGATCTGACCGTTTCATGACATTGCTGTCATGTAAAAACATGAGCACACGACTTGACCTTAATATCGGACTGTTTTAGTCTCCTTTATTGCCGACCAAATTAGTCCGCGTTTCGGAGAAGAACGTGCCTCGCGAATCCCGTCTTTACCCCAAAATCTCCCGCGCCCCGCTCGGCGTGGGACTCCTGCTGGCGGGTTTGGCTCAGCTGCTGTGCGGCAGCCTGACCGCTCGCGCGCAGCAGGAGCCGCCCTACTTTGTCACCTACTCTTCGGCTCTCGAAGAGCCGGGCAATCTCGAAATCGAAAACCAGAACATTGCCGCGGCTCCGAAGAACGCCAACGGCTTCTTCGCGCCGACGATCGAGTTCGAATACGGCACCACGGCATGGTGGACCTCGGAAGCCTATCTCCAGGGTCAGACCACCGCCAACGACTCCACGGTCTTCACCGGCTTCCGCTTTGAGAATCGATTCCGTCCTCTTCCCCGTGAGTACTGGATCAACCCGGTTCTCTACGTCGAATACGAGGACACCAGCGCCGCCGACAAGAGCTTCCTTGAGATCACCGGCAACACCAGCATCACCACCCAGCAGGTGGCGAACGCCGCTCTCCGCAAAGAGGTGGAGCGATCGATCGAAGGCAAGCTGATCCTGTCCAGCAACGCCAAAGGCTGGAATTTCTCCGAGAACATCATCGCGGAGAAGGCGTTGAACGAAAACGAGTCCTGGGAATTCGGCTATGCGCTGGGAGCGGCGCGTCCGCTTTCGGTTACAGCCGCCAGCCATTCCTGCGCCTTCTGTCGCCAGAACCTCTCGGCCGGCGCGGAGCTGTTTGGCGGCCTCGGCACCCGCTACAACTTCGGGCTCAAGCAGACCGAGCAATATGCCGGTCCCACTCTGGCTCTCAACACGCCTCATGGGCTCACGCTGAAGTTTTCCCCTGAGCTGGGCCTGAACGACAATTCCGCCCGCGTTCTCTGGCGCTTTGGCGCTTCGTATGAAATCCAGCAATTCCGCGATTGGTTTCGGAGGTCGAAATGAAGGGTCGTCTGCTGTGGCTGCCGGTGGCTCTGCTGGGCCTGTCGGCGGTGTGTTTTGCGAAAGCGAATGGAGCGTGGCTCAGGAAGGTTCCGCAGGCGGAGCACGAGCGCGTCAATCCACTCGCCGGCGCACCCGAGGCGATTGCCGCGGGCCGCAATCTCTTTCTCGACAACTGCGCCAAATGCCACGGCAAAGAGGCCCAAGGCCGGCACTCCCGCCCGCCCCTGCGCAGCGATCGCATCCGCGGCGCCAGCGATGGCGATCTGGCGTGGCTGCTGAAGAACGGGGAAGTTTTCAAAGGCATGCCGCGCTGGGCCGGCCTGCCCGAGCAGGAACGCTGGCAAATCATCGCCTATATCCGAAGCCTGAACAGCACTGAGCCGGAGGTGCAGAAGTGACCCGCCATCGCAGGATCCTGGGCCTGTTCATCCTGATCGTCGCCGGCGCCCTCATCTCCGGGATCGTGGCCGCGGGCTGCGGTTCCGGCGAGGCGCCCGCCGCGATGACCGAAACCGATGCCACCCCCGCCGCCGACTCCATCGGCGAAGCGCTCTTTCTCGACACGCGCTTTGCGGAATACTTTGCCGCGCACATGACCGGTGTCAACGCGCCCCTCACCACCGGCGACCCGGTCGTCGCCCAGGTCCAGACGCTCAACGGCCCGCTTCCCGGTCCCTTTGCCGGACAATCGATCAACTGCCGTTCCTGCCACTTCGTGACCGAGTTCGAGGGCGTGAGCGGGGCCGGCAACCGCACCTACTCCGACTTCACCACGCGCAGCCCTCTGCCTCTCACCCAGCCCAACGGATTCGATCACACCCCGCGCAACGCGATGCAGATGGTGGACTCCTTCACGGCGCGCTCGGGCCCGCTTTTCCTCCACTTCGACGGTGAGTTTGCTTCGGGCGCGGATCTCGTGATCGGCACCATGACCGGGCGCAACTTCGGCTGGCTCCCCACGCAATATAACCAGGCCATCGCCCACATCGCCCAGGTCATTCGCCAGGACAACGGCAGCAGCCAGCTCGCGGCGGACCGCCTTGACGGCCTCAGCTACGCGGTCATCTTCAAGGGAACCGACCCGCGCATCACCAGCGACATCCTGCTTCCGACCTCGCAGCGCCTCGACGTCTCGACCGCCACCGATATGCAGGTGGTGAATGAGGTAGCGATGTGCATCGCCACCTACATGAAGGATCTTCTCTTTCAGCGTGACGAGTTCGGCCGCTATATCGGCTCGCCCTACGACGATTTCCTGCGCGTGAACCATCTGCCCCAGGCTCCGCTGGCCGGAGAGAGCAAAGCTGCGTACAACCAGCGGCTGTACCAGCAGGTCGTGGCGCTGACGAATCCCATTTACATCACGCCGCAGGATGGGTCCTTCAAATATCACGCGCAGCCCTATCAATTCGGCGCGCTGGAGTTGCAGGGGCTGAAGATCTTTCTCGCCTCCGCCGCGCCCGATGCCGCGGACGCGCACGCGGGCAACTGCGCCGCCTGTCATCAGGCTCCCGACTTCTCCGACTTCGTCTTCCACAACAACGGGGTCTCCCAGGAGGAGTACGACGACGCCATCGGCTCCGGCGCGTTTATGCAGCTCGTCGTCCCCACCAACGCGCAGCGTCTTGCCAACTTCAACGCGTACATGCCCGCTTCTCCGGATCATCCCAACGCGTCGGAAGACCTGCGCCACGCCGCCGTTGCCGGCCATCCGGAGTTCGCCGACTTAGGCCTTTGGAATATCTACCTGAACCCGGATGTTCCCAATCCTCAGGCCAATCTCAAGAGCTTCGTCTGCGCCGCGGGCAAGGATTGTTCCGTCGATCAGGGCCTGGCCTCCACCATCGCCCAGTTCAAGACGCCGGTGCTGCGCGACCTCCAGGACTCCGCTCCCTATTTCCATAACGGCAGCGCCGTCACCTTCAACGATGTGATTCAGCACTACATCGCCATGTCGGCACTGGCGCGCGAAGGGCAGATGCGGAACCCTCCCCCCGAATTTAACGGCATGTCGATCAGCCAGGATGATGTCGCGGCGCTCGTCGCCTTCCTTGAATCCCTGACCGAGGATTACGACGACACATAAACCGCGGCGTCCGATCCCCTTCGCATCGCCGGGGCTGTTTGAAAGCCAGGCCATCCCGCTTTTGCGGGGGATCAACGCGTCCCGCTGCCCGCAGTTGGAATGCGGATCAAGAGACAGGAATTGCCCTCCACCTCGTGCAGAATCAGTCAGATCCCTGAGGCAAGAGGTGGAGGGGACCCCTGCAGCCCGTCTTCGTTGCCGTTTCGGCCAATTCACGGACGGCCAACCTCACGCCCGTCCTGGCTTGTTATTCTGGTGAAGTTATGACCACGAAAAAAGATCTCCTGAAAGACCCGATTCGCCACATCGACATCCGCCAGCACAATGTCGTCGCCCTCGTCGACGCCATGCAGTCGATGGCTTACAGCTCCCGTGACCTTGCCCGGGCCGCCTCCATCTACGAGCGCATGCTGCGCGACCAGGATTGCGGCGTGATTCTCTGCCTCGCCGGCTCCCTGATCTCCGCCGGCCTCAAGCAGATCTTTGTCGACCTCGTCCGCAACAACATGGTCGATGCCATCGTCTCCACCGGCGCCAACATCGTCGACCAGGACTTCTTCGAGGCCCTCGGCTATCAGCACTACATTGCCGACGAGATCATGCGCTCCGGCACCCAGGACGGCGTCCTCCGCGAACTGATGATCGACCGCATCTACGACACCCTCATCGATGAAGAAGAGCTGCGCGCCTGCGATGAAACCACCGAAAAGGTCGCCGACTCGCTGCCGCCTCGCCCCCACAGCTCGCGCGAATTCATTCGCGCCATGGGTGCCTGGCTCGAAGCCAATGGCAAAACGCCGGAAATGGGTGGCGCCGACTCCATCGTCCTCGCGGCCTACCAGAAGGATGTCCCGATCTTCTGTCCGGCCTTCAGCGACTGCTCGGCCGGCTTTGGCCTCGTCGCTCACCAGCACAAGCGCCAGGACAAGCCAAAAGTCTCGATCGACTCCGCGAAAGATTTCTATGAGTTAACCCAGCTCAAGATCGCGAATCCCACCACCGGGCTGCTCATGATTGGCGGCGGCGTGCCGAAAAACTTCGCCCAGGACATCGTGGTTGCGGCTGACATCCTCGGTAACGAAGCGCCGATGCACAAGTACGCGATCCAGATCACGGTCGCCGACGTTCGCGACGGAGCCCTTTCCTCCAGCACCCTGAAGGAAGCCAGTTCCTGGGGCAAAGTCGACACCACGTACGAACAAATGGTCTATAGCGAAGCGACCCTTGCCCTGCCGCTCATCGCCGGCTATGTCTGGCACAAGAAAGCCGGTGCCAGCCGCTCCGAACGGCGCTGGAGCCGCATCCTCGAGCCGGTCACCGCATGAGTCTGCGCGCCGCGCTGGTTACTTCCGGTGCGGCGCCGGCCCTCCAATTCGACATGCGCCCGGGTTTCCGATTACATTGTGGGCACCTTCTCGCATTCCCGTGTACTCTCCCGCTATCCCTTTGCCCGATAATGGGAATGCTTAATTAAAGGTCCACGGAACCCATCGGTGACCCGACTGACCCAGTCCCGGTCCGTAACCCGAGCTTTTGTCATCGCTCTGGCCTTCTCCCTCGCTGGAGCTCTCGTGCTGGCGCGCGCCGGCAGCGCGCCGACCCAGAATCATCCCTGGATCTTCTGGTTCGCCGCCTTCTGGACGCTGGCGCAGGCGCTGCTCGTTGCCATCGCTCTGTCCAGCTTCCGCTCGTCGATGCGGCAGCGCCAGGCCGAGCGCCAGCTGCAGCGGGTCGCTCGCCTCCACCGCAGCATTCTCGATTCCGCCGGTCCGATGACGATCGCCTGCGATCTTGCCGGACGCATTACGCTGTTTAATCCCGCGGCCGAGCGCATGCTCGGCTTCCGCGCCGCCGATGTGGTTGGCCAGCTCTCCGCCGCGGAGCTCTTTCCCGAGAGTGAAATGGCCCGCGTGGGTGAGCAGCTCGGCGCCTCACTCACCATTTCCCGCAACCAGCCCGACATCCCGCCGGACACCGTTGCGACCCTGCTGCCGTATGTCCGCTATGTGGCCAGCTTTCCCGCCAGCCGCGTCCGCGGCTTCGAAATGCGCTATCGGCGCAAGGACGGCACCACGTTTCCAGCCATGGTTTACCTCTCGGCGGTTCGTTCTTCCGCCGGAACGGTCGAAGGTCTGGTCACGATTGCCGTCGATCTGAGCGCCACCCGGCGCGCCGAACACGCCCTGCGCGAAAGCGAGGAGCGCTATCGCGACCTCTTCGATAACTCCACCGAGATGATCGCCACCCTTAGCCCGCGCGGCCGCTATTTGTACGTGAACCCCGCCTGGCAGGCGCTCTTCGGCATGGATTCCGCACAGTTTGAGGCCCTCATCGGCTTTGAGTCCGCCTTTCCGCCGGAAGTCCAGGCAGAAACCGCCGCTCTCTTTCATAAAGCTCTCCACGGGGTCCGCGTTGAGCACCATCCCCTTCGCCTCCAAAACTCCGTCGGCGAAAATGTTGAGGTCGAAGCCAGCCTGAGCTGCCGCCGCGAGGAGTCCGGACCGGTCTCGGTTCGCTGTATTTTCCGCGATGTGACACAGCAGAACCGCCGCGAGCGACGCCTGCGCATCCAGCTCATCGTCAGCCAGATCATCGCCGAAAGCACCTCGCTCGACGAGGGATTGCTGCATGTGCTGGAAGCCCTGTGCGGGACCTTTTCCTGCGAATTTGCCGTTCTCTGGTCGGTGGACGAAGCCCAGCACACCATGCGTCCACGCATCGCCTGGTGCGCCAAGGGCCGGTCCAGTGAAGAGTTTCTGCGCGATACCCAGGCCCTGCTGCTCGCCCGCGGCGAAGGGCTTCCGGGAATGGTCTGGTCGCTCGGCAAGCCGGTCTGGGTCGCGGATATCCGCCAGAACACCAGCATGATTCGGCGCAGCGTCGCGCGCCTCAACGGCTATCTTTCCGGATGGGCTGTCCCGGTCCGCGTCGGCAACCAGGTCATCGCGGTGGTCGAGTGTTTCTCCCGCCAGTTCATGCGCGAGGATCCCGATCTGATGGCCACGGTGGAGACCGTGTGCGGCTCCATCGGGCAGTTCATGGCGCGCGCCGGACAGGAGGCTCGTGTCCGCCAGCTTGACCGCCAGCGGACCTTTA
This sequence comes from Acidobacteriaceae bacterium, assembly GCA_036269135.1. Taxonomy (GTDB): domain Bacteria; phylum Acidobacteriota; class Terriglobia; order Terriglobales; family Acidobacteriaceae; genus Palsa-343. The sequence continues at coordinate 29,008 of DATASQ010000062.1, read as the reverse complement.
TCCTGGATTCGGTGGCCGACGGCATCATCGGTGTCGATTCATCGAATCGGATTGCTTTCGTCAATCCCGCCGCCGCCCGCATGCTGGAACGCGCCGAATCGGAGCTGACCAGCCGGGAGATTCACGATGTCCTGCACGCCGCCGCCGGATGTGATGCCGCCTGCCCGATGCGCAGAGCCTTTCAGGCCGGCGAAAGCGCCTCCGGCCAGGACGTCTATTTCCGTGGACCGGCCCGCAGCTTCCCGGTCGAATTCTCGCTGATGCCCATGGTCGAAGAGGGCTCACCGGTCGGCAGCGTTCTCAGTTTCCGCGACATCAGCCAGCGCTACGCCCTCGACCACATGAAGGATGAGTTCATTTCGACGGTCAGCCACGAGCTGCGCACGCCCCTCACCTCGATCCGCGGCGCGCTGGGCCTGCTTTCCGCAGGATTGCTGGGCAATGTCAGCGAAAAGGCCACCAGCCTCCTGCGCATCGCCGTGGCGAACTCCGACCGCCTCGTCCGCCTCATCAATGACATTCTCGATCTGGAGCGCATGCAGTCCGGCCGCGCGCCTCTTACCTTCCGCCGCATCGCGCTGGAGGAGCTGGTCCGCCAGGGTATTGAAAACATGCAGCCCATGGCGGAGGCCGAGGATGTGCATCTGGCCTTCGAGTCGGCTCCCGTTTCCATTGAGGCCGATCCCGACCGCATGCTGCAGGTGATCACCAACCTGCTCAGCAACGCGATTAAATTCTCACCGGCCAAGTCGATCGTGCGGGTCGGCCTCAAGAGCACTGCCGACGGCGCTACCGTCAGCGTCATCGATCAGGGCCGCGGCGTTCCCGCCGACAAACTGGAAAGTATCTTCGACCGATTCCAGCAGGTCGACGCCTCTGACTCGCGTCAAAAGGGCGGCACGGGCCTCGGCCTGGCCATCTGCCGCACCATCATGCACCAGCACGGCGGCAGGATCTGGGCCGAGCAGAACGGATCTCGCGGCACCATCTTCCGCTTCTTCCTGCCCGATCGCGCCTCCCTCGCCCACAGCGGCGAAGAAGCCGCTCACACCTATTCATGAACCGCATTTGGGGAACAGCATGGCACGGAAAATTCTGATCATCGACGATGAGGAAGATATTCGCGAGGTGGCCGCGCTCAGCCTGGAAACCGTCGCGGGCTGGGACGTTCTGGTCGCGGGTTCCGGCGCCGCCGGGATTGCCAAGGCTCGCGAACTTCGCCCGGACGCCATCCTGCTGGACGTGATGATGCCCGGAATGGACGGCCCAACCACGTTTCGGGAGCTGCGCGCCATCCCGGAAACCTCCGGCATCCCGGTCATTCTGCTTACCGCCAAAGTGCAGGCGGCGGATCAGAAGCGTTTCTCCGACCTCGGCGTGGCCAGCGTCATGTTCAAGCCCTTCGATCCTTTGATTCTGGCGAGGGACATCGCCCAGGTGCTGGGCTGGCAGGAAGCGTGAACGAAGCGGCGGCAGAAAAGATCGCCTCCCGACTGGCCGAGTTGTGGCAGAACAGCCGTCCAACCCTGCTGGAGCGCGTGGCCGCGCTGCACGCCGCGAGTGAGGCTCTGACCGCGAATCCCTTCGACCAGGAGGCGCGCGAGCGCGGGCGCGAAGCTGCCCACAAACTCTCCGGCGTGCTGGGCATTTTCGGGCTCCCGCAGGGCAGCGAGATTGCCGCGAGCCTGGAGGAGCAGCTGAAATCCACCGCTCCCCTGCTCCCGGATGATCTGCTCAGCCTGCAAACCCGGATCGCGGATTTGGATGCCGTGATGGCTTCCAAATCCCGTCCGTAATCAGGCAAAAACCAGACACTGCGGTTTGACCCGCGGATAGCTCTTTCCCGTCTCCGCCAGCTTGCCGGTCTTCGCGTCCCGGGCAAAAACCCCAATATTGTCCGACTCCTGATTCGCCACCAGCAGCCAGCGCTCGGTCGGATCCAGCGTCAGATCCCGCGGCACCTTGCCTCCGCAGGAACTCCGCGTCAGCAGGGTCAGCTTTCCGTCTTTCGCGACGGCGAAGGTCACCACGCAGTCGTAGAAGCGGTTGATGGCATAGGCAAAACGCGCATCGCGTGTAAGCACGATGTCGCAGCCCGCCGTCTCCCCGTGGTAGTCCTCCGGAACGAGGCTGAGGGTCTGCAGTTCGTGCAGGATTCCCTTCTGCGTGTCCCAGTGCAGCACGTTCACGACCGAACCCATCTCGCAGACGCAATAAGCGATGTGCCCGTTGGGGTGGAACCGCAGGGCGCGAGGACCCGAACCGGGAGTCGCCTGCCACGCGGGCGGCTGGTTGGGCGTCAACTTCGCATTGGTGGGGTCCAGATGGTAGACGTGAATCTCATCCAGTCCCAGATCGTTGACCAGCAGCCACCGATTGTCCGGGGAGACGGTCACTCGGTGCGCGTGCGGTCCCTCCTGCCGCTCCGGGTTAGGACCATGCCCGGTGTACTGGAAATGGGAGACGGCGTCGCTGATCTGCCCGTCCGGATGCAGATAAAACGAGCTGGCACTGCCGCCAACGTAATTGGCGCAGAAGGCCGCGCGCCCGATATGGTCGACCGACACGTTGCAGGTGCCGGATCCCAGTGACGCTACCTGATTGATGGGCCGCAATTTGTGCCCCGCGACGTCCACCGCAAAAGCACTCACCGCTCCGCTTTTTTGCCCCTGGAAATTGTCGAGTTCGTTCGCGGCATAAAGGTAATTCGCCACCGGATCGAGCGCCAGGAACGTTGGGTTGTCGCTCACCGCAGCCAGCATTTCACCCGTCAGCTCCCCGGTCGCCGGGTCCCAGTTATACGCGTAAATGCCCTTGCTGTCTTTGTGAGTTTGGGTGCCGACCAGCAGCCATCGCCGGTTCGTCTTCCGTTCGCCGTGCGCGAGCCCGGATCGCCCCGCAGCCGCTGCCATCGCTGAAGCAGCCAGAAACCTTCGTCTGTTCATCCTGGTTGAAAACCCTCGTTTCTTATGATCGCTCATTCAACCGCCTCGGGGGCGCAATTTAGCCGTTGCCTGGTGTTTTCAATTCGGCGGCCCGGCAAGCAACCCTTGCCGGACAACTCGGCATCTCTCTAGCGCCTCCGCTGCAGATTGCGACCCCGGGTCATTGAGCTCGCGGTGCATCTCCGCAGCAAACTCAGTCGTTATCACCAGGCAGGAGTGCTTTATGGCCACCGTCGCGCAGCCCGCGCCCAAACAGAAAAGCGGACAAAAAACTCCTTCTGCCCCCGGCCCTGACGCGGCAGCAAACGATTATCTGCCGATCATCCTGCAAGGGTTGCAGACCATGAAAGACGGCGACTTCAGCGTGCGCCTGCCGGTTTCATGGACGGGCCTGGCTGGTAAGATTGCCGACCACTTTAATGAGATTGTCTCCGCCAACGAGCAGATGGCTCGCGAACTCAAGCGCGTCGGCCAGGCCGTCGGCAAGGAGGGCAAAACCCGCGAGCGGATTCGCGTGCCCCGCCATCACGGCGCCTGGGGCGATATGGAAGTCTCGGTCAACGGGCTGATCGAAGATCTGATGCGCCCCACCACGGAAGTTACCCGGGCGATCGCGGCCGTCGCACAGGGCAACCTCACCCAGACCGTCCGTCTGGACGTGGATGGGCGCCCCCTGGAAGGCGAATTTCTCCGCTCCGCCAACATCGTCAACACCATGATTCAGCAGCTCAGCGTCTTCACCGCCGAGGTGACCCGCGTGGCCCGCGAGGTCGGCACCGACGGCAAGCTGGGCGGGCAGGCGCAGGTGCCGGGCGTCGCCGGAACCTGGAAGGACCTCACCGACTCCGTTAACTCGATGGCCTCGAACCTGACCGGGCAGGTCCGCAACATTGCCGAGGTGGCGACGGCGGTCGCCAGCGGCGACCTTTCCCGCAAGATTACTGTCGATGTGCGCGGCGAGATTCTGCAGTTGAAGGAAGCCATCAACACCATGGTGGATCAGCTGCGCTCCTTCGCTTCGGAGGTGACCCGCGTCGCCCGCGAAGTCGGTACCGACGGCAAGCTCGGCGGCCAGGCGGTGGTGCCCGGCGTGGCCGGGACGTGGAAGGATCTGACGGACTCAGTGAATGCGATGGCCGGTAACCTCACCGCGCAGGTCCGCAACATCGCCGAAGTGACCACCGCCGTAGCGCGCGGCGACCTTTCCCGCAAGATTACCGTCGATGTGAAGGGCGAAATTCTGGAGCTGAAAGACACCATCAACACCATGGTGGATCAGCTCAACGCCTTCGCCGGCGAGGTGACGCGTGTCGCGCGCGAAGTCGGCACGGAAGGCAAGCTGGGCGGCCAGGCCAACGTGCCCGGCGTCGCCGGCACGTGGAAGGATCTCACCGACAACGTCAACTTCATGGCCTCGAACCTGACCGGCCAGGTCCGCAACATCGCCGAAGTGGCTACCGCCATTGCCAATGGCGACCTTTCCCGCAAGATTACCGTCGATGTCCGCGGCGAAATCCTTCAGCTGAAGGAAACGCTGAACACCATGGTGGATCAGCTCAACCGATTCGCCGGAGAAGTCACCCGCGTCGCCCGCGAGGTCGGCACCGAAGGCCGGCTCGGCGGGCAGGCCAACGTGCCCGGGGTCGCTGGAACCTGGAAGGATCTCACCGACAACGTCAACTCCATGGCCTCCAACCTGACCGGCCAGGTCCGCAACATTGCCGAAGTGACCACGGCCGTGGCACGCGGCGATCTTTCCCGCAAGATCACCGTCGATGTGAAAGGCGAAATTCTCGAGCTGAAGAACACCATCAACACCATGGTGGACCAGCTCAACGCCTTCGCCGGCGAAGTGACGCGCGTGGCCCGCGAAGTCGGCACCGAAGGCAAGCTGGGCGGGCAGGCGCAGGTCTCCGGCGTGGCCGGCACCTGGAAGGATCTCACCGATTCGGTGAACTTCATGGCCGGCAACCTCACCGGCCAGGTCCGCAACATCGCCGAGGTGGCAACCGCCGTGGCACGCGGCGACCTTTCCCGCAAGATTACCGTCGATGTGAAGGGCGAAATTCTCGAGCTGAAAGACACCATCAACACCATGGTCGATCAGCTCAACGCCTTCGCCGGGGAAGTCACCCGCGTGGCCCGCGAAGTCGGCACCGACGGCAAGCTGGGCGGCCAGGCGGCTGTGCCCGGCGTCGCCGGCATCTGGAAGGACCTCACCGACAACGTCAACTTCATGGCTTCGAATCTGACCGGCCAGGTCCGCAATATCGCCGAAGTGGCGACAGCCATTGCCAACGGCGATCTTTCCCGCAAGATTACCGTCGATGTCTCCGGCGAAATCCTGCGACTGAAAGAGACCATCAACACCATGGTCGACCAGCTCAACCGCTTCGCCGGCGAAGTCACGCGCGTGGCGCGCGAAGTCGGCACCGAAGGCCGGCTGGGTGGACAGGCCAACGTCCCCGGCGTTGCTGGAACATGGAAAGATCTCACCGATTCGGTGAACTCCATGGCCGGCAACCTCACCGCGCAGGTCCGCAACATCGCCGAAGTAACAACCGCCGTGGCGCGCGGCGACTTGTCGCGCAAAATCGCCGTCGATGTGAAAGGCGAAATTCTCGAGCTGAAGAACACCATCAACACCATGGTCGATCAGCTCAACGCCTTCGCCGCCGAAGTCACCCGTGTGGCGCGCGAAGTCGGCACGGAGGGCAAGCTGGGCGGTCAGGCCGAAGTGCCGGGCGTCGCCGGCACGTGGAAGGACCTCACCGACAACGTCAACGTCATGGCCGCTAATCTCACGGAGCAGGTGCGCGGCATCGTGAAGGTCGTAACGGCCGTCGCCAACGGTGACCTGAAGCAGAAGCTCACCGTGAACGCCAAAGGCGAAGTCGCCGCTCTGGCCGAAACCATCAACGGCATGACCGATACGCTGGCCACCTTCGCCGATCAGGTGACCACCGTGGCCCGCGAAGTCGGCGTCGAAGGCCGCCTGGGTGGGCAGGCCAACGTGCCCGGCGCCGCCGGTACCTGGAAGGATCTCACCGGTAACGTCAACCTGCTTGCCGACAACCTGACCAACCAGGTCCGTGCCATTGCCGAAGTCGCGACCGCTGTCACCAAGGGCGATCTCACCCGCTCTATTCAGGTGGAAGCCCGCGGCGAAGTGGCCGAGCTGAAGGACAACATCAACACGATGATTGACAACCTTCGGCTCACCACCGACCGCAATACCGAACAGGACTGGCTCAAGACCAATCTCGCGCGCTTCACCGGCATGTTGCAGGGCCAGCGCGATCTGGCCACGGTGGGCCGCATGCTGCTTTCTGAGCTGGTGCCACTGGTCAACGCACAGCAGGGCGTCATCTACCAGACTGAAACCCAGACCGAGAGCGAAGAGCCGGGTGGCCTGGTCCTGCTCTCCGCCTTCGCCAACGTGCCTGACGGTTATCAGCGCGGCATCGGCATGGGCGAGGGCCTCATCGGACAGTGCGCGGCGGAGAAGCGCCGCATGCTGATCACCGAACTTCCGGACTCCGCGGTGCCTATCCGTTCCGGACTGATCGAAGCCGTCCCCCGCAACATCATCGTCCTGCCGGTCCTCTTTGAGGACCGCGTCAAGGCCGTCATCGAGCTGGCCAGCCTCAGCCTGTTCACCGCGTCGCATCTGGCCTTCCTCGAACAGCTCACCTCCTCCATCGGCATCGTGCTCAATTCGATTGAGGCGACGATGCAGACCGAGGCCCTGCTGAAGCAGTCGCAGCAGCTCGCAACCGAACTGCAGACCCAGCAGAAAGAGCTGCAGCAGACCAATGAGCAGCTGGCGCAGAAGGCGCAGCAGCTCGCCGAGCAGAACTCCGAAGTGGAACGCAAGAACCAGGAAATCGAGCAGGCCCGCCGCGCCCTCGAAGAGAAAGCCCGTGAGCTGGCCCTCACCTCGAAATACAAATCCGAATTCCTGGCCAACATGTCCCACGAGCTGCGCACGCCGCTCAACTCCATCCTCGTGCTCGGCCAGCAGCTGGCAGAGAACCCGGACGGCAACCTCAGCGGCCGCCAGGTAGAGTTCGCCCGCACCATCCACGGCGCCGGCACTGACCTGCTCAACCTCATCAGCGACATCCTCGACCTCTCCAAGATCGAGTCGGGCACCGTCTCGGTGGAGCCGGAGGAGCTCTTCTTCGGCAGTCTGCTCGAAGCGGTCTCCCGGCCCTTCCGCCACGAGGCAGAGAATCGCAAGCTGTTCTTCGAGGTCAAGGGCGATCCGAAGCTTGGCCGCAGCCTCGTCACCGATCCTCGCCGCCTGCAGCAGGTTCTCAAAAACCTGCTGTCGAATGCCTTCAAATTCACCGAACAGGGTGGTGTACGTCTTAACGTCTCGAGCGCGCAATCCGGCTGGAGCCCGGATCATCCCGTCCTCAGCGGCGCCGGATCTGTGGTCGCCTTCGAAGTTTCCGACACCGGTATCGGTATTCCCGGGGAGAAGCAGCGCATCATCTTCGAAGCCTTCCAGCAGGCCGATGCCGGCACCAGCCGCAAGTACGGAGGCACCGGCCTGGGCCTGGCCATCAGCCGCGAACTGGCCAGCCTGCTGGGCGGCGAAATCCAGCTGCGCAGTACTCCAGGCAAGGGCAGCACCTTCACTCTTTATGTGCCGCAGACCTATGTGGGTCCCACGGCCCCGCCGCTGTCGGAAAAAAACCGGCCCTCTCCGTCGGTGCCCGTCTTCCTCTCGAATCCTGTCGTGTCAGAGCAGGACTCCGGTATCGAAGACGATCGCGAGAACCTCGCGGAAACCGACACCGTTCTGCTCATCGTCGAAGACGACCCGCACTACGCGCGCGTGATCGCCGATCTTTCCCACGACAAGGGCTTCAAGGTGCTGGTCGCGATGAGCGGCGCCGAGGCCCTGGCGCTGGCCCGCGAATTCAACCCGTCCGCCGTCTCCCTCGATGTCTTTCTTCCCGACATGCTGGGCTGGACGGTGCTGAATCACCTGAAGCAGGATCCGCGGACCCGCCACATCCCGGTACAGATGCTCACTCTGGACGACGATCGCAACCATGGGCTCTCCCGGGGCGCGTTCGCCTTCGTCACCAAGCCCACCTCCACCGAGGATCTGGAAGCTGCCCTCACCCGCATCCATGACTATTCCCAGCCGCGGCGCAAACGGCTGCTGGTGATCGAGGACAATCCAGCCGAGCAGCTCAGCATCCGCGAACTGCTGGGGAACGACGATATTGACATCGATGTCGTCGATTCCGGAACCGCCGCCCTGCAGCGCCTTGAAGACAGCAGCTATGACTGTGCCGTGCTCGATCTCCGCCTGCCCGATATGAGCGGCTTCGATGTTCTCGGCCAGCTCCGGGATAACCAGAAGCTGATCGATCTGCCGGTCGTCGTCTTCACCGGCCGCGAGCTGACCGCCGAGGAGGATTCCCGCCTGCGTATGTTGGCCCGCAGTGTCGTGGTGAAGGATGTCGAATCGCCGGAACGTCTGCTGGACGAGACCGCCCTCTTCCTGCATCGCGTCGTAGCCGATATGCCGGTGGAGAAGCAGCGCATGCTGAACCGCCTGCATCAGTCGGACGAAGCTCTGTTCGGCCGCAAGGTGCTCATCGTCGACGATGATGTGCGCAACATCTTCGCCCTCTCCAGTGTGCTGGAACGTCGCGGCATGACCGTTCTGACGGCGGGCACGGGCCGCGAAGCCATCGCCACTATCGAATCCACGTCCGACCTGGCCATCGTCCTGATGGACATCATGATGCCGGAAATGGACGGCTACGAAACCATGCAGGTCATTCGCCAGAATCCCGCCCTGCGGCGCCTGCCCATCATCGCTCTTACCGCCAAGGCGATGAAGGGCGACCGGGAAAAGTGTCTGGAAGCGGGCGCATCAGAGTATCTCGCCAAGCCGGTGAACACCGAGCAGTTGCTCTCGGCCCTCCGGATGTGGCTCCATCGTTAGAAAGGTTTGTTCGGGCTCGGAGCAATCGATGACGGCAGACGAGAAAGTTAACATCCTGATGGTGGACGATCAGCCCTCGAAGCTTCTCAGCTACGAGGTCATTCTCGGCCACCTTGGTGAGAATCTGATCAAAGCGGCCTCTGCCCGCGAGGCCCTCAACGTTCTGCTGAAGACCGACGTCGCGGTCGTCCTCATGGATGTCAGCATGCCCGAGCTGGATGGCTTCGAGCTGGCCGACATGATTCGCGAGCATCCTCGGTTCGGCAAGACCGCCATCATCTTCATCTCCGGCGTTCATCTCACCGACACCGATAAGATCAACGGCTATCGCCGTGGCGCCGTCGACTATATCTCCGTCCCCGTCATCCCCGAAGTGCTGCGAGCCAAGATTGGCGTTTTTGTGGAGTTGCACCGCAAGACGCGCATGCTGGAGCGTCTGAACGGCGAACTGGAGCGGCGCGTCGCCGATCGCACCGAGGAATTGCGCCAGAGCGAAGCGCATCATCGCGAGCGCGCCGAACTGCTCGAGCTCGCCAGCGAAGCCATCATCGTCCGCGATCTCGAGGGGGTTATCCGCTTCTGGAACTCCGGTGCGGAAAGCCTCTACGGCTGGCCGCGAGAAGAAGTGCTGGGCCGCGATCTGCATCAGCTCCTCGGCACCACGTTTCCCGCATCGCGCCGCGAGACGGAGAACGCGCTCCTCGCGCGCAAGGCCTGGGACGGCAATTTAACCGTACGCTCCCGCGATGGCCGGGAGCTGGTGGTCGCCACGCGCAAGGTCCTGAATCGCGAAGGAAGCGCCGTGCTGGAAATTCAGCGCGACATTACCGCCCAAATTCAGGCCGAAGAGGCGCTTCGCCAGGCCGAGAAACTGGCCGCCATGGGACGGGTCGCGGGCATTATTGCCCACGAGATCAATAACCCCCTCGAAGCCATTACCAACGCCTTCTACCTGCTCCGCAATCACCCGTCGCTCGACGAGGAAGCCCGCTATTACGCCTCCATGGCCGAACAGGAGTTGCAGCGCGCCTCGCACATCACCCGGCAGACGCTGAGCTTTTACCGCGACTCAAAACAGCCCATCGCGGTCTCGGTGGCCGATCTCCTGGACAATGTGGTCGAGCTGCAGCAGCGCCCGATTCTGGCCAATCGGATCGCTCTTCAGAAGAAATATGCGTCTCCCGGTCTGGTCCGGGGCTTCCCCGGCGAGTTGCGCCAGGTCTTTCTGAACCTGATCGGCAATGCCATTCAGGCCATGGCTTCGGGCGGAACGCTCCGCCTGCGCGTTGCCGATGCGACCGACTGGGAAACGCAGCGGCGTGGGGTCGCCATCTCCGTCACCGATACCGGCAATGGAATCCGGCCGGAAGACGCCGAACGTCTCTTCCAGCCCTTCTTCACGACAAAGTCGGCCAAAGGTACCGGCCTCGGTCTTTGGATCAGCAAAGGGATTGTGCAGAAGTACGAAGGGCGCATCGGCTTCCGCAGCATTCGTGGCCGAGAAGGCCGCGCCTGCACCTGCTTCCGGGTTTTCCTGCCGGCCAGCGCCGAAGGCCTGCCAAACGAGAGTCGCCGCGATCAGGACTTCTCCTCCGGAGCCTCGGTGCGAGCAATCGCCTGAAGCGCAACCCGGTCCGGCTGCGCTATAGCCCGAGACGCGCCCTGACGATCTCGCTGAGCTGCCGCCCGTCGGCACGCCATCCCTGCTGCTGGACGCGCGCCTGCACCGCCTTCATCGCCGCTCCCATGTCCCTCGGACCAAAGCTCCCGCCGGCCAGCGTCTCTTCGACGATCTTCTTCAGCTCTTCTTCGCCGGCGGTCTTCGGCAGATAGCTCTCGAGAAGCACAATCTCCCGCGCTTCCTTCGCCGCCAGCTCGGGCCGGTTCCCTTTCGTGAACTGCTCGATCGAGTCTTTACGCTGGTTGATCATGGTGTTGAAGACCTGCTGCGCCTCGGCATCGGTCAAATCCCCGCGCTTATCGATGGCCTTGTTCTTCAGCGCGGATTTCGCCATCCGCAGCGTCTGGGTGCGCTCCACGTCGTGCGCCTTCATCGCCGCCACCATGTCCTGGTCGATCTTTTTCACAAGCTCCATGCATTCACCCTCGTCTCGCCCGGGCTCCCATTATAAGGGGGGCCAAAATCTAAAGCCGAACGCTAGAATGGGGCGAGGGAGCCGTCATCATGATTCGTAAAACCAGACTCTTTACGCCCGGTCCAACCCCCTTACTGCCCGCAGCCCAGTTTGCCATGGCCGCCGCGGATATTCATCACCGCACCCCGGAATTCCGCGCGCTCTACCAGCGCGTGCTGGGGCAACTGAAGACCTTTGTGGGGACGAAGAACGACGTTTTGCTGCTCGCCTCGTCCGGCACCGGCGCCATGGAAGCCTCCGTCTCCAACCTGACCTCGCCCGGGGATCGCGTGCTGGTTCTCTCCGCCGGCAAATTCGGCGAACGCTGGGAATCCCTCGCCAAAGCCTTTGGCTGCCAGGTGGACCTGGTGAGCGTTCCCTACGGCCAGACGTTCTCGCTCGAAGAAATTCGCAAGGCTCTGCGCCCCGACACGCGCGCTGTCTTCGTGCAGGCCACGGAATCTTCGACCGGCGTGCGCCACGACATCCAGGCCATGGCCGGCCTGTTGCGGCAAGCCGGGAGTGAGGCTCTGCTGATCGTCGACGGCATCACCGGTCTCGGCACGTCGCATCTCGATGTGGACGGCTGGGGCGTGGACGTGATCATCGGCGGTTCGCAGAAAGCTGTCATGATCCCGCCGGGCCTCGCGTACCTCAGCCTGAGCGACCGCGCCTGGAAAGCCGCCGAAACCTCGAAAAATCCGCGCTACTATTTCGATCTCCGCAAGGAGCGCAAGAACGCCCAAAAAGGTGAGTCTTCCTATACGCCGGCCGTCGCGCTCATCGCCGCGATGGGCGCGGCTCTGGACTACATCGCCGCCCAGGGCGGAGGCGATCTGGCGGCCGGACGCGACGCGCTCGTCGACAACGCCGAAACCTGCGCCGCCATGACCCGTGCCGCCATGCAGGCTCTCGGTCTGCAGCTCTTCGCGCCCACGGCACCCTCGGCCGCGGCCACCGCCGTCCTCGCCCCGGAAGGCCTCGACTCCGGCGTCTTCGTGAAAGAGCTGAAGAACCGTTTCGCCGCCATCGTCACCAACGGCCAGGGCGAAATGAAGGGCAAAATCTTCCGCATCGCCCACATCGGCCTCTTCGACTACATGGACACGATCGCGATCCTCGCCGCTCTCGAGCAGGTCGCCGCCTCGTCGCTGCGCCTGCCAGGATTCCGCTTCGGCCACTCACTGGCCGCCGCGCAGCAGGTCTATGCCGACCACAGTGGCACCGCCCCCACAGCGAAGAAGCCTGAAACCGAAGCCGTCCACGCCTGAACCACCTGCGCATCCACGGGCCCAATCCACGAAAGGAAGCCATGAAAGTCGTTCTCGCGGAAAAAGTCTCTCCGGCGACGCTCGCCGTATTTCAGTCCGAATCCGGATGGGAAGTTCTCACGCATGACCAGGTGAAAAACCTGCCGGAGTCTCTCGGCGATGCCGACGCGCTCGTCGTGCGTTCCGCCGTTCAGGTGGACGATGCCCTGATGGCCGCGGCTCCGAAGCTGCGCGTTGTTGGCCGCGCCGGCGTGGGCGTTGACAATATCGATGCCGAGGCCGCCACCCGTCGGGGCATCGTCGTCATGAACACTCCCGGCGCCAATGCGGTCGCTGTCGCTGAGCTGGCTGTCGGCCTCATGATCGCCCTCGCCCGCCAGATCCCCCGCGCCGACGCCACCATGCACGCCGGCAAATGGGAAAAGAAGTCCCTCCAGGGCTCCGAGTTGCGCGGCAAAAAGCTGGGCATCCTCGGACTCGGCCGCATCGGTCTGGAAGTCGCACGCCGCGCCCGCTCCTTTGGCATGGAGCTGCTCGGCCACGACCCCTTTGTCTCCGCCTCCATCGCGCGCGAAAACGCCATCCGCCTCGTTTCCGCCGAAGAGCTCTTCTCTCTCTCCGATTACCTCACGCTGCACGTCGGCCTCACGCCGCAAACCGCCGGCATCATCAATCGGACCACCCTCGCCACCATGAAAAAGGGCGTCCGCATCGTGAACTGCGCTCGTGGCGAATTAGTGGTCGAAGCCGATCTCGCCGAGGCGCTCAAGTCCGGTCAGGTTGCCGGCGCCGCGCTCGACGTCTTCCACGAGGAGCCGCCCAAAAACTCGCCCTTCGCCGCCCTCGACAACATCATTCTCACGCCGCACATCGCCGGCTCCACCGCCGAAGCGCAGGAAGCCGTTGGCATCCAGATCGCCATGCAGGTCCGCGAGTATCTGAAGTCCGGCGTCGCGCAGAACGCCGTCAACCTGCCCTCGCTCACCCACGAGGAATACCAGGAGATGGCGCCCTACATGACGCTGGCCGAGCGCCTCGGCACCTTCCTCGCCCAATTCCCGAAGGACAGCATCGACACCATCCAGATCGCCTACCACGGCCGCCTGGCGGAAACCAAGACCGAGCTGATTCGTAACTCGGCCATTGCCGGCGTTCTCGGCCATCTCGAGCAGGTCAACCGCATCAACGCTGCTTCCGTCGCAGCCGAGCGCGGCATTCGCCTGCATGAGGAGAAGAAGGAAGCGCCCCTCGGCGGAGCCGGCAGCGTCCTGCACCTCACCCTGCACGCCGGCAACACCAGCATTTCGGCCAGCGGCGCCATCCTGCACGGCGACTCCCCCCGGCTCCTCCATCTGGACGGCATCGACATCGAGGCGCCTCTGCAGGGAACGCTGTTGACCCTGCGCAATCAGGATGTGCCGGGCGTCATCGGCCGCATCGGCACCATCCTCGGCAATCACCAGATCAACATCGCCAACTTCGCCCTCGGCCGCTCCAACGGCAAGGAAGCCGCTCCGGCCACCGCGCTCGCCGTCCTCCAGATTGATGGCGAAGTCACGGACGCGGTCCTGAAGGAACTCCGCGCGGCCCCCGCCATCACCGGCGTGCGGCAGGTGACGTTGTGAAGTAGTTTCCCCGGCTGGCGCAGAGCTCTGTGGCATCTGCGCTGAGCATTCGGTCAGTGCTTCACCCAGCCATGCATGCCGGCCTCGAAACTGCGCCGATCCAGCCGCGGTAGCTCGCGGGCCACTTTGTCGGGAAAGAGCGGATAGTGCCGCGCGGCGATCAGCAGCTCCGGCACGCACCAAACGTCGTCCTCCGCAGTCATCCATCCCTCGCGGTCGAGGCGCTCCAGGTTCACCGCCCCGGAATAGGCACGCAGCGTCCGCTCCCCGCGCAGGTTGTAGTAGTGCTCGAAATAGCTGAGCGCCAGCTCCCGCAGGCTCCGGTAAATGGGCGCGCGAAACCGCAGTCCCGCGAAGTTTGATTTGGCAATCCCGCCCCACAATCCGCGCTCGCGATAGAGCGCTATGACGTGGTCGTCATCGTGGACCGCCTCCAGATCCATCAGCAGCGGCGGATGTCCATTCACGCGCAACGCCGCAGCCGCCACCAAAGCGCCTTCGAGGCAATGCCCCTGGCGCTCCCGCAGCACCCGCGACGGCGAGGCCGCCGTGTTCCCGTACTGATATGCAAGCGCGTCCACGAACTTCTGGATCAGGGCCGGTGTCTTCAGAGCGTGCAACGTCCGCCCATCTCCCGGGGACAGACCGAAGCCGCTGCCGCCGGTCCGGCGACTCCCATTCCGCGAAGCGTGCCCGTCCGTCATTCGCAAGGCCACAATTCCATGAGGATTGCGCCGATTATACCGAGCGCCCTCACCCGGCCCGCGCACTCCTTGCCGGCCGGACGCGAGCCCCCGCGGCAATCCCCCTGGCAGAACTCGGTAAAATAGCAGCAGGGCTGCTCCGTTCCCAGCCGCCGTCGGCGCCTGCGCCGCCTCCGGAAGCACCCGAAACGTTCAGGAATCGAAGGACACCTCTGTGCCGCTCTACGAATACCGCTGTAAAAACTGCGGTCATCAATTCGAAAAGATCCAGAGCTTCAGCGCTCCGGACGAAAAAGAATGCCCGCTCTGCCACGGTCCCCTGGAGCGCCTGATCTCCGCGCCGGCCATCCAGTTCAAGGGCTCCGGCTGGTATGTCAACGACTACGCCCCGAAGAGCGGCGGTTCCATGAAGGCGTCGGCCGACGGCAGCGGAAAAGCCGCCGAGTCTTCCGGATCCGGCGAGAAGTCAGAGAAACCGGCAACGCCGGCCTCCTCCGGTTCCGCGAGCCCTTCGTCGGGGTCGTCCTCCTCTTCGCAGACGAAAAGCGAGTAGCCGCGGTCCCGAATCGCCGCGCTCCCGCTAACATCCAGACGCACAGATTTCATGGAGGAACCCGATGACCCAGCGTCTTGCCTATACTGCCGTCGCTCCCGAAGCCCTTCGTTTTTTCAGTCAGGCGGGTCACTACCTGCGCACAGCCACAACTCTGGAGCCGACGCTGCTGCATCTCGTCTTTCTGCGGGCTTCTCAGATGAACGGCTGCGCCTTCTGCATCGCAATGCACTGGCGCGAGGCGCACGAAGACGGAATCGACGACGACCGCCTGCATGGTCTCTCTGCCTGGCGTGAGGCGCCCTGGTATTCCGATCGGGAACGCGCGGCCCTCGCCTGGACCGAGGCCGTCACCGACGTGATGCACAGCCATGTGCCGGACGATGTCTATGTCGAGGCGCGCTCATTTTTCAGTGAGCATGAACTGGTCGATCTGACCCTCGCCGTCAACACCATCAATGCATGGAATCGCTTCGCCATTGCCTTCCGGACGCCGCCCGAAACGGCGGCGGGGGTTCTCGAAGCCCTGCGCGCGGGAACCCGCCACACGGCAGCTAGCTAACCGCGCCCTGCTCTTCGAGCTGCATCGAGAGCTCTTCCCACTCGCTGTTCAGCTCCGCCTGCCGATCCCGCAGCGCGGCCAGCACCTCGGTCAGCCGCTGCGTTTCCTCGCCGCTCACATAGACGCCGAGAGCCTGTTCGGTCTCGGACACCCATCCATCGACCCGCGGAATCTCCGCCTCCACCACGGCCAGCCGCTCCTGCATCTGCCGCAGCTTAATCGGATTCACCCGCTTTGCCGGCGCGCTGACCACCGCCTCCGGTTCAGGCTCGACCGGCAACGCTACAGGCGCGACCGGCTCCGCGGCAGCAGCCGTTTCGGCGGCCAGCGACGCCGCCCCGCCTTCTTTCCGCCAGCGGTAGTCCTCGTAATTTCCCGGATAAACAAATAGCTGCGATCCACGCGCCGGATCATCGGGGTTCTTCTCTACCTCGAAGACCTTCTGCGCCAGTCCGTCGATAAAGTACCGGTCGTGCGAGACGAAGATTACCGTCCCGTTGAATTTCCCGATCGCCTCCAGCAGCACATCTTTCGCTCGCAGATCCAGGTGGTTCGTCGGCTCGTCGAGCAGCAGGAAATTCGCCGGGCTCACCAGAATCCGCGCCAGCGCGTACCGGTTCCGCTCGCCGCCGCTCAGCACGCCGAGCCGCTTGAATACGTCATCGCCCGAGAACAGGAAGCACCCCAGCAGGCTGCGCAGATCTTTTTCCGAAACCTTCGCGGCCGCCTTGCTCATGTCGTCCAGCATGCGCGCATCGGCGTCCAGCACCTTGTACTGATCCTGCGCGAAGTACTCCGCCACCACGTTATGCCCCAGCTTCAGCGTGCCCGTGGACGGCACTTCCTGTCCGGACAGCAGCCGAATCAGCGTCGATTTCCCGGCTCCGTTCACACCCACCAATGCGATCCGGTCGCCGCGCTCAATCGTGAAGTTCACGTTCTCCAGAACGCGCTTCTCGCCGTACTGCATCGACAGCCCGGAGACCTCGACGACCGTGCGTCCCGAAGGCGGCGGCTGCGGAAAGCTGAAGTGCGGCACCGGCTCTTCCAGGGGAATCTCAATCCGCTCGATCTTCTCCAGCTCCTTGATCCGGCTCTGCACCTGCTTCGCCTTAGTCGCCTGATACCGGAAGCGGTTGATGAAGACTTCAAGGTGCTCGATGCGCTCGCGCTGATTCTTGTACGCCGCGTCCAGCTGTGCCCGCCGCTCCGCCTTCTGTGTCAGGTATTTCTCGTAGTTCCCGTGGTAAACGTGCAGGCTCTTGTTCCAGATCTCGATAATCTTGTTCACCGTCACGTCCAGAAAATAACGGTCGTGCGAAATCAGGATGTAGCCATTCGGCCAGGTGACCAGGTAGTTTTCCAGCCAGTTGCGCGTCTCCAGATCGAGGTGGTTCGTCGGCTCGTCCAGCAGCAGCAGATCCGGCTTCTGCAGCAGCAGCTTCCCCAAAGCCACCCGCATTTGCCAGCCGCCGGAAAACTCCTCCGTCCTCCGCGTCCAGTCTTCCTTCGCGAAGCCGAGACCCGTCAGCACCGTGCCCACCTGCGCGTCCAGTGCGTAGAAGTCGTGATGGCGCAGCCGGCCCTCGACATGGCTGTAGCGGTCTGCAACCGATTCGTACGCCGGACTCTCCGGGTCCAGCTCCGCCAGTTGATGGGCGAGCTGCTCGAACTCCTGTTCCATCGCCCGCAGTTCGTCGAAGACGCTCAGGCATTCCTCGAAGACGGTCCGGCCCGCCAGCGCCAGGCCATCCTGCGGCAGGTACCCGATCGTCATCCCCTTCATCCGCTGCATCGACCCGTAGTCGAGCCCGTCCATCCCGCCCAGAATTTTCATGAGCGTGGACTTCCCGGCCCCGTTCGCCCCCACCAGCGCCGTCTTCTCGTTGGGGGTGATCAGCCAGTCTGCGTTTTCAAAGAGAAGCCGGGGACCAAAGCGCTTACCTGCGCCGGAAAGCTGCAGCATAGCTTCATTTTATCGGAGACCTTTCCGAGCCCGTTTCCAGGACGACGCACGCCGGGGAGCACCGTCGGCACATCCCAACGACTGTCTAAGTCCCAAAGAAAATCGATTTTACGATTGCTCTTCTGCGTTCGGACGACTACTCTGATCGACGCACAGGTTTCATTCCCATGACCCAGTCGTCTGCCGTTGCCACTTCTGCACGCAAAGCGTCCCCTGCCTACAGGAATTCCACCCTGCCCTCAGCCCGCCGCGCCAAAGATCTTCTCGCCCGCATGACCCTCGAAGAGAAAGCCGCCCAGATGCTCTGCGTCTGGCAGGAAAAAGCGCAGAAACTCGTCGACGAGAAAGGCGAGTTCGACGAGGCGAAGGCGAAGAAAGCCTTCCGTGATCGCCGCGGCCTCGGCCAGGTGGGTCGTCCCTCCGATGCCGGCGGTGGGCGCAATGCCCGCCAGATGGCCGATCTCACCAACGCCATCCAGAAGTTCTTCCTCGAAAACTCGCGTCTCGGCATCCCCGTGATCTTTCACGAGGAGTGCCTCCACGGCCACGCCGCGCCCGACGGCACCAGTTTCCCGCAGCCGATTGCGCTGGGCGCCTCCTTCAATCCCGAGCTGGTCGAGCAGCTCTTCACCATGACAGCGCTTGAAACCCGTCTGCGCGGCGCTCATCAGGCCCTCACACCCGTCGTCGATGTCGCCCGCGAGCCGCGCTGGGGCCGCGTCGAAGAGACCTACGGCGAGGATCCATATCTCGTCTCCCGCCTCGGCATCGCCGCTGTTCGCGGCTTCCAGGGCGAGCGCAATTTCCGCGACCAGCGCCACGTCCTCGCGACGCTCAAACACTTCGTCGGCCACGGCCAGCCCGAGTCCGGTATGAACTGCGCCCCGGCCAACGTCTCGGAGCGCGTGCTGCGCGAGACCTTCCTCTACACATTCAAAGAAGCGCTTCGCGAAGCCGGCGCCGTCACCGTCATGGCCTCCTACAACGAAGTCGATGGTATCCCCTCGCACGCCAACCAGTGGCTGCTGAAGGACGTTCTCCGCAAAGAGATGGGCTTCAAGGGCTTCATTGTGTCGGACTACTACGCCATCTGGGAGCTCGGCTACCGCCCTGACACCCACGGCCACTTCGTCGCGAAGGACAAGAAGGAATCCGCCGCACTCGCTGTCCACGCCGGCGTCAACATTGAGTTGCCCGATCCCGACTGCTACCTCTATCTCGTCGAGCTGGTGAAAAAGGGCGTCCTCAAAGAGTCGCAACTCGATGAGTTAGTCGCGCCCATGCTCTTCTGGAAGTTCGAAATGGGCCTCTTCGACGATCCTTACGTCGATCCCGCCGAAGCCGAGCGCGTTGTCGGCTGCGAGGAACATCGCCAGCTCGCTCGGAAGGCCGCGCACGAATCCATCACGCTCCTGAAGAACGACAACAGTCTGGCCCCGCTCGACCTTTCCAGGATCAAGACGATTGCCGTCATCGGTCCCAACGCCAACCGCACCCTCCTCGGCGGCTACAGCGGCGTCCCGAAGCACGAAGTCACCGTCCTCGAAGGCATCCAGGCCAAAATCGGCAAGAGGGCAAAAGTCCTCTACAGCGAAGGCTGCAAAATCACCCTCGGCGGCAGCTGGAATCAGGATCCGGTCGTCGCCAGCGATCCCGATGAAGACCACCGCCAAATCAGGGAAGCCGTCCAGGTCGCGAAGAAGGCCGACGTCATCGTCTTCGCCATCGGCGGCAACGAGCAGACCTCGCGCGAGGCGTGGAACCTGCAGCATATGGGCGACCGCACCAGCCTCGACCTCATCGGCCGGCAAAACGAGCTGATCGATGCCATGGTTGCTCTCGGCAAGCCGGTCATCGCGTTCCTGTTCAACGGCCGCCCGCTCGCCGCCACCAATCTGTTCGCCAAAGTGCCCGTCGTCTACGAGTGCTTCTACCTCGGCCAGGAAACCGGACACGCCATCGCCGACGTCCTCTTCGGCGACGTGAACCCCGGTGGCAAGCTGCCCATTTCCTTCCCGCGTTCCGCCGGCCATCTGCCGGTCTTCTACAACTACAAGCCCTCGGCGCGTCGCGGCTATCTGTTCGACGATGTCTCGCCGCTGTTCGCCTTCGGCTACGGCCTCAGTTACACCACCTTCGAGTTGAAGAACGCACGCCTGACAAAAAAGAGAATCACCGCCAAAGGCGCCACGCAGGTTCAGGTCGAGGTCACCAACACCGGCAAGCGCGCCGGCTCTGAAGTCGTCCAGCTCTACATCCGCGACCTCGTCAGCTCCGTCACCCGCCCGGTCAAGGAGCTCAAGGCGTTCAAAAAAGTCCACCTGCAGGCCGGTGAAACCGTCACGATTGCGCTCGATATCACCCCAGGATCCCTCGCCTTTTACGACATCAACATGAGGCATACGGTCGAACCCGGCGACTTCGAAATCATGATCGGCACCTCCTCACGCGACGCCGATCTGAAGAAGCTCATCCTGCAGGTCACGAAATAACGCTGTTGACGCGGCGGCCCGGAAAGGAAGAGGCGACCATGATCCAGAAACTCTCCTTCAAAGAAAAAGTCGGCTATGGCCTCGGCGACATGGCCGCCAATTTCATCTTCCAGGCGATGCTCGCCCTGCAGCTCAGCTACTACACCGACACCTTTGGCCTCAGCGCCGGGCAAGCCGGCACGCTCTTCCTCGTCGTCGGCCTCATCGCCGCCGCTTTCAACCCCGTCATGGGGATCATCGCCGACCGCACCAATACTAAGTGGGGCAAGTTTCGCCCATGGCTGCTGTGGACCGCCGTCCCCTTCGGCATCATCGGCATTCTCACCTTCACCACGCCCAGCCTCAGCCTGTCCGGCAAGCTCATCTACGCATGGACGACTTACCTGTTGCTGCGCCTCATCTACGCCGTCAACAATGTGCCCTATGCCTCGCTCACCGCCGTCCTCACGGGCGATCCCGACGAGCGCACCAGCATCGCCTCGTACCGCCAGATATTCGCCAACTCCGCCGGCTTCATCGTGCAGAGCCTCGCCATCCCCATGGTCGTCTTCTTCGGCCATGGCAACGACCGGCGCGGCTACCAGATCACCATGGGCCTGCTTTCCGCTCTCAGCGTCATCTTCTTCATCGTCGCGTTCTTCTCGACCAAGGAACGCATCCAGCCCAACCCGCAGCAGCAAACCTCGCTCACCCGGGACCTCAAAGACCTTTTCAGCAATCGCCCCTGGGTGATCCTCTTCATCGTCACGACTTTTTACTTCGCCGCTATCGCGATGCGCGGCAGCGTGATGCTGCCCTTCTTCAAATATGTCGCCGGGAACGAGAAGCTCTTCAGCTGGTTCAATGGATTCGGGCTTGCCGCTCTCATCGCCGGCGTCACCGTCTCCACAGCCCTCACCGTCCGCATCGGCAAGCGGCCATTGTTCATCCTCAGCATGGCGCTCACCGGCCTCTTCAATCTGGCTGTGCTCTTTCTTCCCGCCACGGCCACTGTGCCCATCATCGTCTCGGAAGTCCTGCGCCAGTTCGCCTATGGCACCTCCGGCCCGCTCATCTGGGCCATGATGGGCGACGTCGCCGACTATGGCGAATGGAAGACCGGCCGCCGCGCCACCGGCACCGTCACCGCCGCGGTTGTCTTTGCTCTGTGGGTGGGACTCGCCATCGGCGGCGCCATCGCCGGCTGGCTCTTCTCTTTCTACGGCTACGTCGCGAACGCCATGCAGACCGCACGCTCGCTTGAGGGCATCCGCCTCACCGCGGGCCTCTGGTCCGGCCTCTTCTTCTTTGCAACCGCCGCGGTGCTGTTCTTTTATCCCATCTCGCGGCGGATCAACAGAACCATCTCCGACGAGCTCGCCGGCCGGCGCCTGAGCTTCGGCGCGCCCGCCGTGTCCGCATCGCAGAAGTGATTGTTTGACGGAGGACTGTCCGCAGAGGAGCACTCGGCCCTCAGGAATTCGTCTTCACTTCCGCCTTCAGCCGCTCCAGCACCCCGTCCAGAGCCGCGTCCCACGCCGGAAGCGCGAGGCCAAACCGCTCCTTCAGCCGCTCATTGGATAACACCGAATTTCGCGGCCGCTGGGCCGGCGTCGGATATTCGCTGGAGGTTATCGGCTTCACCGCGGGCCGTCTTCCTTCGAGCAGATCACCGGCGCGCGCAAAAATCGCCTCCGCAAAGCCGCACCAGCTCGTCGAGCCCAGACACGTCATGTGATACAGACCCGCCCAGGATGCCGGAGTGCCAAATCGCCGTTCGCTGATCCCTTCCACAATGGTGCGGGTCGCATCCGCCAGGGCTATCGACGTGGTTGGCGCTCCCACCTGATCGTCAACCACGCTCAGCGACTCGCGTTCACTCGCCAGGCGCAGCATCGTCAGCAGGAAATTCTTCCCATGCGGTCCGTAGACCCAGCTCGTGCGAAAAATCACAGACGGCCCACCCACCTGGCGAATCGCCTCTTCTCCGGCCAGCTTGCTCGCGCCGTAGACGCTCAGCGGATGCGTGGGATCGTCCTCCATCCATGACCCCTGCTTCGTCCCGTCAAAGACGTAGTCCGTCGAGTAGTGCACCAGCAGGGCGCCTTTTTGCCGGGCTTCTTCGGCCAGCACCCGTGGTGCTTCGGCGTTAATGGCCATCGCCAATTCCCGCTCCGACTCAGCCCGGTCGACCGCCGTATACGCCGCCGCATTCAGAATCACGCTCGGCTTGACCTGCTGTATCAGAGAGCGGATTTGTTCCGGAACAGCCAGATCGACGCTCTCCCGATCCACCGCCACGATCTCGCCGAAGTCCGCAAAACTGCGTTGCAGCTCGCGTCCCAGCTGACCGGCGGCGCCGGCGATGAGCACCCGGCCCGGGAGGCTCAAGCGAACACCTCCGCATCGCGCAGGAGGGCTCCTTCCGCATCCCTGCCCGAAATGATGAGGGTGTTCTCGTTCTCCGGCCACGGAATCGCGAGGTCCGGATCGTTCCAGCGAATGGTTCGCTCGGCGGCCGGCGAGTAATATTCTGTCACCTTGTACGAAAATCCGACATCCGCCAAAGCCAGAAAACCGTGGCCAAATCCGGGCGGAATCCACAGCATCCCGCTGTTTTCTTCCGACAGCTCAATCGCCACATGCTTCCCGAAATGCGGCGAGCTCCGCCGCAGATCGACCGCCACATCCAGCACGGCGCCATACACCACCCGCACCAGTTTTCCCTGTGGCTGCGTGATCTGGTAATGTATGCCCCGCAGAACGTTCTTCTTCGAAATCGAAAAGTTGTCCTGTACCCAGGTCGTCGGCAGCCCGGCCTTCTGCACCGTTCGCAGGTTCCAGGTCTCCAGAAACGCACCTCGGCTGTCCCGATGGATTGCGGGTTTCAGCAGCAGGACTCCCGGAAGGGCCGTCTCCTCAATCTTCATCACAGGCTCTCAGCGGCAAAGTAGGGTTCACGCAGCAAGCCCAGCAGATATTGCCCATATCCGCTCTTGCGCACAGGCTCCGCGAGCTTCTCCAGTTGCTCCGCGGAAATGTACCCCAGCCGATAAGCAATCTCTTCGGGACACGCAATCTTCAACCCCTGCCGCCGCTCCACGGTCTGGATGAAGAGTCCTGCCTCAAAGAGCGAATCATGGGTGCCCGTATCCAGCCAGGCCATGCCCCGGCTCATGATCTGCACGTTCAGCGTGCCCGCGTCCAGGTAAAGGCGGTTCAGGTCCGTAATCTCCAGCTCACCACGGGCCGAAGGCTTCAGTGACGCCGCCAGCTCCACTACCTGATTGTCGAAGAAATACAGCCCCGTCACCGCATAACGCGAACGCGGCGCCTTCGGCTTCTCCTCCAGGCTGATCGCCCGGCCGGCGTTGTCGAATTCCACCACGCCGTACCGCTCCGGATCGTGGACCGGATACGCGAAGACCGTCGCTCCTCGCGTCAGCTGCGCGGCTTTCTGCAGCTGTTTCGAAAATGACTGTCCGTAGAAGATGTTGTCCCCAAGAACCAGCGAGCACGTATCCTGCCCGATGAATTCCCGGCCAATGATGAACGCCTGCGCCAGACCGTCCGGGCGGGGCTGCACCGCATAGGAAATATGGATCCCCCAGCCGTGCCCGTCTCCCAGTAATTCCCGAAAGCGCCCCGTGTCCTCGGGCGTGGAAATGATCAGAATATCCCGCAGCCCCGACAGCATCAGCGTGCTCAGCGGGTAATAGATCATCGGCTTGTCATACACCGGCAGCAGCTGCTTCGAAACCACATGGGTCACCGGGTAGAGCCGCGTTCCCGATCCCCCCGCGAGAATAATCCCCTTCATTACGTCAGCCGCTCCCCTGTCAGTCGCTCGCCATAATTCTGCTCGATCCACTGCAGATATCCGCCGGTCCGCACGTTCTCCACCCAGTCCAGATTGTCCAGATACCAGCGAACTGTCCGGCGCAGTCCGCTTTCGAATTGTTCGTCCGGCCGCCAGTCCAGCTCCTGCGTGATCTTCGTCGCGTCAATGGCGTAACGCCGGTCGTGTCCCGGGCGATCCTTCACGTACGTGATCAGCTTTCTGCGTGTACCCGGCGTCCCATGCGTCATCTCGTCCACCAGATCGCAGATCGTGTGCACCACATCCAGATTCTTCTTCTCGCTGTTGCCGCCGATGTTGTAAGTCTCGCCCACCCGGCCCCGCTCCAGCACCGTCCGGATCGCCGTGCAGTGATCCTCGACAAACAGCCAGTCGCGCACATTCGCTCCGTCCCCATACACCGGCAGCGGCTTGCCCTCCAGCGCATTCAGGATCATCAGCGGAATCAGCTTCTCCGGAAACTGAAACGGCCCATAGTTGTTCGAGCAGTTCGTCGTCAGCACCGGCAGTCCAAACGTGTGATGATACGCCCGCACCAGATGATCCGACGCTGCTTTCGACGCCGCGTAGGGACTGTTCGGCGCATAGGGAGTCGTCTCCGCAAAAGCGGGATCGTTCGGCCCCAGCGAGCCGTACACCTCGTCCGTCGAAACGTGCAGGAATCGGAAGGCGCGCTTCTCCGCGTCGTCCAGTCCCGTCCAGTAGCTCTTCACCCGCTCCAGCAGCGTGAAGGTTCCCTCCACGTTCGTGCGGATGAACGCATCCGGCGCCACAATCGACCGGTCCACATGACTCTCCGCCGCAAAATGGACCAGGGCGCGCGGCCGGTGCTCGCGCAGAACCGTGCCGATCAGCTCGGCATCGCAAATGTCCCCGTGGACCAGAAGATGCCGCGTATCGCGCTGGATCGAATCTAGATTCTTCGGGTTGCCGGCGTAGGTGAGGCGGTCGAGGTTCACCACCGGAGAGCCGACATGCTTCAACCACTGCAGAGCGAAGTTCGACCCGATAAACCCCGCTCCTCCCGTAATGAGAATTGTGTCATTCATGCGCTGGATTCGCTCGCCTGGAAAGCCTCGCCCATCATAAACGGTTGGCATTGCCTGCGCCGCCCGCCGCGGAACAAACGAGCCCCACCGGCCGCGACGATGGACAAGGCGGATGTGAAGATCTGATCTGCCCATCCTATCCCGCTCTTACCCCCGCGAACAGCCGCACCCGCTCATCTTCCGTTCACGAAAGAATCATCGAAGTACTTCCAATGGGTCATTGTTCGCTACCCCGATCTCCCGGTAAAACCAGGGTGCGGGTGTAGTTTAATGGCAGAATCGAAGCCCTCCAGGCTTCGGGTAAGGGTTCGACTCCCTTCGCCCGCTCCACCTTCCGGTCGTTGACCCCTGTTTGCGGGGTGAACCGGGCGCTCGTGCTCAAAATCTGTTGGAGCCTTGACTGGCTTCGCAGCGCGACGAGGTCCGTCCTCAGACCGAGGTCGGACGACGGAGCCCTGCGTTCATGTCAACTGCCTCCGCACCGCGTGACGACCGTGCCCTTCCCGCCTCCGGGAAGCGCGAGCCTTCCGGTGAACGCGTTCCGGTACTGGACGGCATCCGCGGCGTCGCCATCCTCCTCGTCATGTTCTTTCACTTCTGGGAGAACGGAACCACCCGCTTCGGGCATCCCCTCTGGCTGCGCCTCTACGCATACGCCGCCGGCATGGGATGGAGCGGCGTGGATCTCTTCTTCGTCCTTTCCGGCTTCCTGATCACCGGCATTCTCTACGACGCGCGCACCAGCCGTCACTATTTCCGCGTCTTCTATGGCCGAAGAACGGTTCGCATCTTCCCGCTCTACTATGCTGCCCTGATCTTCTTCTTCGTGATCGTCCCCTTCCTGCTCGCGCATGTCCATCACGGTGTCTCGGCAGCCATGCGCGCCAGCATCCACACCAATCCCGCCGCAAAGCTCTTCGCATGGACGTATCTCATCAACTGGTACGAAGGTTTCCGGGGATGGGACGCCATTCCCCACCCCATCCAGCACTTCTGGTCCCTGGCCATCGAAGAACAGTTCTACCTGGTGTGGCCCTTCCTGGTTCTCAAGCTCTCGCGCCGCCGACTCATCGCCGTCTGCGCCGGCATCATGGCCCTCGCCTTTACCCTCAGGGGCATCTTCTTTGAGATTCATCTGCCCGTCGCTGCCTATACCTGGACCATCTGCCGTGCCGACGCACTCGCCTTTGGAGCCGTCGTCGCTCTCGCCTTCCGCGATCCCGATGACTGGAAGCTGCTGTTGAAATGGGCGCGCCGGCTCGCCCTGCCCGCCCTCTGCGCCATCATTGCCGTGCGCGTTTTCAATCCGGACTGTCTGGCTGGCCCTGGCGACGCCCCCAGCCTCTCCATGGACACGCTCGCGATTACCCTCAATGGCCTCTTCTTCGCCTGCTGCATCGCCGTTGCCATGGGCTCTCCCATCGGCAGCCGCACCCGCCGGACTCTGGGTACCCCTCTCCTCCGCTTCTTTGGCAAATACAGCTACTGCCTCTACGTCTGTCATCTGCCCATCATTGCCGTGCTGGCCAAGGCAGGCTTCAGCAGCGATCAACTCGCCCTGCGGCTGCACACCAGTGAATTCGTCGGGGTCCTCGTCATCAACGCGGTCGGCTTTGCCGCCTCCCTGGCGGTCGCCCTCACCAGCTGGCATCTCTATGAAAAGCAGTGGTTAAAGCTGAAAAACCTTCCCGCACTGCGCCGCAGAAACGCGCTGCCCGCCCAGGCTCCGGCCGCCTCCTGATGCCCACGCCGTTCACCGGCTGACCGGTCCCCCCCAATTTGTCTTCGCGTCCCGCACCGGCGTATCGTCGATAGAGGTTCGGGTGGCATCCTCTGCACGCGGGAGGAGCCGCACTGGAGACAACATGAGCATGACGCAGCCCCGCACCAGCGACTCCGCCGCCAGCCGGCCGGCTCCGGTCACCTTCCAGATATTGCAGGAAAAGAAGCAGACGGGCCGCCCCATCACGGCGCTCACCGCCTACGATTACGCCACAGCGCGCCTGCTCGACGAGGCCGGCATCGACCTGATCCTGGTCGGCGACTCCCTCGCCCAGGTCGTCCTCGGTTACGAGAACACTCTGCCGGTCACCGTGGACGAGATGCTCCACCACACCCGCGCCGTCCGCCGCGCTGTCCGCCGCGCCATCGTCGCCGCCGACATGCCCTGGGGCTCGTACCACCTCGACCTCACCGCGGGCGTGGCCAACGCCATCCGCTTTGTGAAAGAGGCAGGGGCCCAGGCGGTGAAAATCGAAGGAGGCGCCAGCCGCGCCGAGCTCGTTGAGCGCCTCACCTCCGCTGAAATCCCGGTCATCGGCCACCTGGGCCTTACCCCGCAGTCCGTCCACAAAATGGGCGGCTACAAGGTGCAGGGCAAATCCATTGCCGCCATCGGCACCCTGCTCCACGACGCGCACGCCCTCGAAGCCGCCGGAGCCGTCCTGCTGGTCCTCGAAGGCATACCCCGCGAAGTGGCCGCTCGCATCACCGCCGAAGTGGGCATCCCCACCATCGGCATCGGCGCCGGGCCCGACTGCGACGGCCAGATCCTTGTCTTCCACGACCTCGTCAACCTCAGCTTCACCTCTCCGGCGAAGTTCGTCCGCCCATATGGCGATGCGGCTGCCCTCTTCCGCTCCGCCATCGACGGCTATCGCCGCGACGTCGAGGAGCGCGCCTTCCCCAACGACGCCGAGAGCTATCACCTGCCCAAGGATGTCGCCGCGGCCCTCGAAGGCGCCGCACTCCGCGACAAATCCTGACACCCGCTCTCTTCCGCATGAAGATTGTTCGCACCATCGCCGAAACACGCGCTGCGGTCGCCGACCTCCGCCGCCAGGGTCGCTCGCTGGGCCTGGTGCCCACCATGGGTGCGCTGCACGACGGCCACATCTCACTCGTCCGAGCGGCGAAAGCTGCCTGCGATGCGGTCGCCGTGACGATCTTCGTCAACCCCACCCAGTTCGCCCCCAACGAAGACTTCTCGAAGTACCCCCGCACCTTCGAAGCCGATTGCCGGCTCCTCGAAGCCCAAAGCGTCGACCTGCTCTTTGCTCCGGATACCGCCGAAATGTACTCCGATGGCGCCACGACCTTCGTTGAAGTCGAAGAGATCCAGGATCGCCTCGACGGCGA
The DNA here is from genome assembly GCA_036269135.1 of Acidobacteriaceae bacterium. Lineage (GTDB taxonomy): Bacteria > Acidobacteriota > Terriglobia > Terriglobales > Acidobacteriaceae > Palsa-343. The sequence goes on along the minus strand of DATASQ010000062.1, from coordinate 756 downwards.
GTCGCGCCCTGGGCACTTTCGCGGCGTCGCCACCGTGGTCGCGAAACTGTTCCACATTTTTGCGCCCGACAAGGCCTTCTTCGGCCAGAAGGACGCCGCTCAGGTCGCCATCCTTCGCCGCATGGTGCGCGACCTCCTCTTCAATCTCGAGCTGGTCGTCTGCCCCATCGTCCGCGAGCCGGACGGTTTGGCCATGAGTTCCCGTAACCGCTATCTTTCCCCCGACGATCACCGCCACGCGCTCGTCCTCAGCCGCGCTCTGCGCGCCGTCGAAGCCCAGGTGCAGGCTGGCGAAGCCGACGCTGCCGCTCTGATCGAAACGGGCCTGCGCATTCTCGCCGAAGAACCATCCGCGCGCGTGGACTACTTCCGCGTCGTCGATCCCGCCACGCTGGAGGACCGGCCGCACATCCGCGACGGCGCCCTCGTGGCCGTCGCTGCCTTCGTCGGCCCCGCGCGGCTCATCGATAATCTGCTGATTCCCTCGCTCTGATCGCCTTACTGCGCGGGCGGCGCGCCCCCCGCCGGCGGCTCGGCGTGGTGCTCTTCCGGCGGCGGCACAAAGTGCTCCGGCATGTGGTGCCCGCGATGGCAGGTCCCGCAGGTCACGTGCTTGTCCTCGGGCATCGCGTCCGGGTCGCTGACCTTCACCATGTAGTCCTGATTGATCGTCTGCGTCATGCGGATCATCAGCCGGGCGATCGTTTTGTCCGGCTTCGCGTCGGAAGCGAAATCCAGCTTGTGAGTCTGCGAATT
>DATASQ010000061.1:0-105306 GCA_036269135.1 Acidobacteriaceae bacterium | reverse complement strand
GTCGGGCAGCGAGAAGCCGGGAGCCTGAGAACCGACGGGGAGCAGGCGGCTTTCAATGCCGGAGGTAAAAAGCTCCTCAATGGCCCGTTCGCCAACGGCGAGGCGTTCGGGCTGGACCAGGTTGCGGGTCTGGGCGGTGATCTCGTCGAGCTGGTCCTGGAGGTGTGGCATGCACCTACAGTGTACCGGGCGGAGCCCGTTGGGAAGGAGCTGATTTTGGCGGGGGATTACGATGGTGAGCAAGAATGACGCCCTAAGGTGACGAGTAAGTTCGGCGGAAGCGAGGACGCGATGTGGGGATTGAGATGGTGCATGATGGCGGTGCTGGTGATGGGGTTGAGCGGCGGGGTGCGGGCGCAAAATCCCTCAACGCCGATGTCCGCCGGGACAGCGGCAGTGAATCCGTCCGCGGTGCTGATCATTGAGGCGGGACCGGGGCAGCGCGGCGTGTTCACGGCGGCGTCGCTCGCGGAGTATCCGCAGACGAAGGTCACGGTCTTCGACCATCACGCCAACAGGAACGTGACCTACGCAGGCGTGCCGCTGATGGATCTGCTCGCACACCTGGGTGTGCCCCACGGGAAGGACCTGATGGGCAAGGCGCTGGCGGAGTACGTGGTGGCGACCGGGTCCGATGGTTACAAGAGCGTCGTGGCCCTGGGCGAAGTCGATCCCGATTTTCATCCGGGGGTGGTGCTGGTGGCGGATGAACTGGACGGGAAGCCTCTCGGCGCAAAGACCGGCCCGTTCCGGCTGGTGGTGAGCGAGGACAGGAAGCCGGCGCGGAGCGTACGGAACCTGGTGAAGATTGAAGTGAAAACAGCCAGCGCTGGGGAGCCGGCAGCCGGAAGCTCGGAGAAATAAGCGGAGAGGCGGTGGCCATCGAGGCCTCTGATCCGCCCCTGCGGTTATTCGAAGTTGTTCAGGTCGGTATCGGGCGCGGGATGACCGAGGAGCCGGCACATGGCGACGATCTGGCCCTTGTGGTGGAAGGCGTGAGTCAAGACGTGGTGGAGGATGAGGGCCGGGGTGCGGACGGCGGTCTCTCCATCCGGAAAATACAGAGTGGTCTGGCCGTTGAGCTGTTGGTGGGTGAGGCTCGAAAGATAAATCATCGTTTTCCGGGTGACTTCGTCTCGGAGCGCGCGGGCGTCGGAGACGGCGGGCCAGCGGGCGAGTTCCCAGGATTGATTCGGAAGTCCCTGCAGGCGGTTCACCCATCGAGCCTCGCAGGCCAGAAGATGGATGACCTGGGCGCGCAGGGATGGATAGCCGAAGCCGGAGAGCTCCTTCGTATAGTCGTCGGCCGGCAGCGTAGCAAGGTGGTCGAAGACGAGGCCGAGGCTCTGATGGGTCCAGCGGTGGAACTGGCGGATGCCGTCAAGGGTAAACATAGCAGCTAATTCTCCATACCCAGGGTTTTCCAGATTGCGTCGACGCGCGCTTTTGTCGCAGAGTCCATCACAATTTCTTTGGGCCAGGGGCGGGTAAACCCTTCGGCAACCCACTTGCGGGTGGCGTCGATGCCCATTTTGCTGCCGTAGTTGGGCAGGCGGGAGGCATGGTCCAGGGAATCGATGGGCCCGAGGGTGAACTGAGTGTCGCGCTCGGGGTCAATGTTGTTGGCGACGCGCAATGTGACTTCGGCCAGGTCCTGCACATCGCAGTCCTCATCCACCACGATGATGCATTTGGTGAACATAGCCTGGCCCATGGCCCAGATGCCGTTCATGACCTTGCGCGCCTGGCCCGCGTAGCTCTTGCGAATCGACACAATCATCAGGTTGTGAAAGACCGCCTCAACCGGAAGGTTGATGTCCACGATCTCCGGCAGCGTGAGGCGGAAGAGCGGCAGGAAGATGCGCTCGACGGCTTTGCCCATCCACGCGTCCTCCTGGGGCGGCTTGCCCACAATGGTCGCGGAGTAGATGGGGCTCTTGCGATGCGTGATGCAGGTGATGTGAAAGACCGGGTAATCTTCGGCGGCGGTATAGAAGCCGGTGTGGTCGCCGAACGGGCCTTCAGCCCGCAGCTCGTCGAGGCGGACATACCCTTCGAGGATGATCTCGGCGTGCGCCGGGACTTCGAGGTCCACCGTCTCGCACCTGACCAGCTCGACCGGCTCCTGACGGAGGAAGCCGGCGATGAGGAATTCCTCCACCTCCGGCGGCGCGGGAACGATGGCGGCGAAAGTGGTGGCGGGATCGGTGCCGATGGCGACGGCGACTTCTAATTTGTCACCGACGATGGTACCCATGGCCAGGTTCGCCGTGCCGCCGGCGGTTTCGGCCATCGCTTCAACCCGCGAGGACGCATCTCCGGCTGCGGCGCGCAGTCGATCCCGGAGATGCTCCGCGGCGTTCTTCTGGCGCTGCCAGTGCATGCCGGTGGTCCGGTCGTCGTAAACCTGCATGCGGTACATGCCGACGTTGCGCTTACCGGTGCGCGGATCGCGGGTGATGACGCAGGGGAGCGTGATGAAGCGTCCGCCATCGAGCGGCCAGCACTGCAGGACGGGGAAATCCAGGACCGAGAAATCGTCGCGGAGGACGACCTCTTTGCAGGGCGCGTCTTTGGCGGAGATGGTTTTTGGGAAGACGTTGCCGATGGCTGCGAGCTGGGGCAGCATCTTCAGCTTTTCCAGAAGCCCCTCGGGAGATTTGATCTCCATCAGCGCGCGAATGCGGCCGGCGATCTCGTCGAGGGACCCTTTGTCGGGATCGACGCCGAGCGCCAGCTTCATGCGACGCTCGCTGCCGAACTGATTCATCAGGACGCGCGCGCCGGGATGGCCCTTGACGTTTTCAAAGAGGAGAGCCAGGCCGCCCGGCGCATTTTTCGAGGTGCGAGAGAAGCCCGATTTCGAAACACGGTCAGTGATCTCGGCGATTTCTAGGATCGGATCGACAGATTCGCGGATGCGGCGCAGCTCGCCGGCTTTATCGAGGACTTTGATCCAGTCTCTCAGGTCGTCGCAGGGCATGGCTTCACTATAGAAGGTCAGTCAGGGAACAGCGTGAATGTCCCGGGTTGATCAACCGGGGACTGAGGATTTCGAGGCACAGATCCGTGCGCCCGGCCTTCAGGCGGGGAGCAGGGCGTTCAGGACGTCGGCCGCGGTATAGGTGGTCGCGTTTGCAGGCAGGAAACGGGCGATCTCGGTGAGGTCGTCGCCGGCGGTGACCAGGGGCGGCTCGATGTGGTGGCCGCACCGGACCTGAGGGTGGCCGATGTTGGCAATGAGGGCGTTGCAGAGGCATTTGCGGCCGGCGGCATCCTCAGCTTTGCCGCCCTTTGAGAGAAAGAGAGAAAGGGGTTCGGCGGGGCAGCGGTGGACGAGGGAGCCGTCGTCCGCGCGCACGATTTCCGAGAGGAAGCCAAGATCGCAGATGCGGGGGCGAGCGGCGGCGACGGCATCGTCGGAGGCCGTGCCTTCCAGCTGGGCGACTTTGAAGGGAAATCCGGCCGGGGAGGCGAGCGGGTCGGTGAAGACGCGGGCTTCGCCGTGGATGGCCTTATCCAGCAGCGCTTGTTTCAGGTCGTCGCGGAGCCCGGATTCGGAGGTGAAGGCGAAGGCAGTGCCGACCTGGACGCCGGTGGCTCCCAGGGCGAGCGCTTCCTGGACCTTCGACGGCGAGCCGTACCCGCCGGCCAGCCAGAAGGGCGCGCCGAGGTCGCGAATTTTGGCATAGTCAATGGCGTCGCGTTCGCCATAAATGGGCTCGCCATGGGCGTCCAGCTGGAGCCTGCCCCGCGGTGGAGCGTTGTGGCCGCCGGCAGTGCGGGTTTCGATCACGAGCCCGTCCACGCGGCCGTTGGCGCGGCGCAGCATGGTTGTGGCCAGGGTGTTGGACGAGACGATGGCGAGGAAGGCTGGTCGGCGCAGCGAAGGTTGGGCTGCGCTGAGGGTTTCCCAATAGTCGCGGGGGTCGAAGCGCATCACCACATCGTCGCCATTGTGCGCGCCGGTGATATGCAGCGGATATTCCACCGGTTGATGCTCGGCGAGACGATCGAGGACGCCGGGTACGCTGAGCGGAATGCCCGCTCCCATGAGTACATAGCCCACCCCGGCGAGCATGGCTCCATAGAGGCAGGACTGAAGCGGGATCTGAATCTTCTCCAGGTAATTGATGCCGACTGGGTTCGTATGGCCTTCGCGAGCGAGAAAGACTTCGACAAAATTGCTGACGATACAGAGTTCGGTCAGCTCGCGCGGCTCGTCTTTAGAGTGCGCCGGTGTGGTCCGGTAGGGCGCGGTGGCGGTCCTGCCGCCGGAGATGAAATAGTCGCGGAGGATGCGCTCGGCGATGGCCGGGATGGGAAAGGCAGCGAGGCCGCGGCGCATGGCTCCATCCGGATCGCCGTCCTGCAGACGGCGGATGAGGATCTGATCGAGCGCGGTGCCGGAGACGACGCCCAGCTGCCCGAGGCGCGAAACGGCCTGCGCGAGCCGCCAACTGGAGACGCCCGCTCCCATACCGCCCTGAATGATGATCGGAAGTTGCTGCATGCCTCCGCTGATGATTTCATTCCGGCAGCGGAACGCCGTGTCGCAGAAGTGTAATTTCGGGATTTTGGCAGGGAATTTCTAAACCTTAGTACTGTGCGTGTTTCGGCGCAGCCCTTGACGCAGGAAGGACGAGAAAAAAGGAAAAGGGATGGCCTGGTTGGACCATCCCCTGTCTCTTCGGCGGCCGCTACTTCAGGCCGTAGACGTCGATTTCGCCCTGAGGATTCGTGACGGTGGTGAGGTCGTGGCTACCACCGTGAGATCGTAAGCTGGTCGAGGTAGACCTGCGGCTCGCCTCCATTGCTTCCCGTATCAAGTTGGAAGTTCGTCAGAAGTGTGGCCGGACTCCACCCAAGAGTGTATTCGGAATACACTGTACCATTTATGTCTTGCTCTGCTCCATCGAGCCACACAGAGTGATAGGTGACATCCCCTGAGGCATCGCGGCTGTAGTAGATCTGTACATGGTGCCACTCCAGCGGCGCCCACTTCAGGGGATCACATGCTTGACCTGAGTGAATCCAATGACCGCTATACTCTACATCGGTTCCGGAGTTCTCACTATAATCCCAAGTCTTACTAATACCGTCGCATTGAAACCCATAAATGACGGTATCCCCATTGGGGATTACTTGGTTCATGTCCATTTCGATATTAGTTATGGACATCTCGTCCGAATTTAGATATACGTAGCCGTCATAGAAAAAGTTCTCAGTGGTATCATCCTGCCCGAATGATACGGAAAACCTCAACCCCGAGTTTGCTTGGGCATTTGCTTGCATCATCAGAGACAGACCGTCACCGCCAGGCGCGAAGGGATAGATGCCGTAAGAGCAGGTGGAATAATTCGGGCTCGATCCCGTTCCGCTATCCCAAGCGCACTTCCAGTCAGAGCTGTCGTTGATGTTTGAAACGGAATCAGAACTCGACGGAATGATGGAGCGCGCTGAGGTGGCGCTTACGGTGATGGAAACGTCTTGTGTACAGGTTTTATTATCCGACGATTGAGCTGTCACTTTGATAGTGTGGGATCCGACTGAAGCTGCCAGAGAGGTATTTGGAATTTCGTTTCCGCTAACGGTTGTAAGTGCACCACCGTCAATGGAATACCCCATCGATAGAACGCCTTCGCCTTCACACTGTGAGGTGTCAGCCTCTAGAACAAAGGGCGATGTGACAACCGCTCCTGAGGCTGGTGTGCTGACGTAGATCTGGGCTTGTGCCTGACCTGCAAAACCCGCAACAAGTATCCAAAGCGCCCCGAATGCTAGCTGTCGAGGCGATCGCGTGTTCGTCGTCATATCATTCTGTCCTTAGTTAATGGAGTGGCAAACTTAGCTAGTTAACAGGACGAATATTGGACAACGAGGCGAATGATATAGCTGGTTAACTCCGATGTCAAGTGAATAGGTGACATATAACTGCAAAGGTCATATGATCTCGTTGAGAGGCAGCGCGGGGCCTCATATAAATTCATTCGGGCGAGAGCCTGCGCTATCGCCCGAATGACGCACGTTAAGTTTCTAAGACTTGATTACTTCAGGCCGTAGACGTCGATTTCGCCCTGAGGATTCGTGACGGTGGTGAGGTCGTGTCCGGTTGAGATGTAGACCTTGCCGTTAGCTACGACGGGTGAGCTGAATTTAATGCCGTACCCGGCTGTGTCCCCGGAGCTCTGGCTGCTGTCCCAGAGTTCGTTCGGATAGCTGTCGGCGGAGAAGGCCCGGAGGATAGCATCGGTCGGCGGTTGCGTGGTGCCCGGGTTGCTGGGGTCGTTCTGGGTGTTCTGGAGCGGGAAGCCTTCGTCGATCATCCAGACGATGCCGTTGTTGGTTCCGTTGGCGGAGATGAAGGGGCTGGTGCCGCGGGTGCCCTGGTTGATGGCAGGCGTGGTGTCAGCGAAGGGCGTGAGCGTGCCGGAGTATTCGAACTGGCGAACGCCGCCGGGGGCGGTGGACGAAGTCGGCGTCACGCCGAGGTAGACGTAGTTGTTGAAATACGCCGAGGTTCCAAAGATCTCGTACGAGGTAATGTTGGCGGTGTAGGAGTTGCCGTTGGAATCAGGGCAGGGAGCGGAGGTATAGGTTCCACCGCCAGTCAGGCCGCTGCCCCAGACCTGTTCCTGGATGGCGCCGGCATCGTTGGAGGTTTCATGGCCGAGGTTGGAGCTGTTGACCAGGAACATGGTGCCGGTTTTGCCGCCGGCGATGAGCGTGGTGGTGCCGGGGATTAAGATGAGGCCGCCCGCGGCCAGATCGGAGTCGTTGCAGTCCATGTACTGATAAATGCTGGGCGTGAAATAGTCAGTGGGCTGCATGGTGCCGTTGGCCCCCGAGACAGGCGTGGGCGGGAATTTCAGCACGGAGTCGGCGAAGGCGTTGGTGCCGTTCCACGGGCCATTGCCGGTGGTGACGTAGACGTTGCCGGAGCTGTCGGCGACCGGCCCGCCGGAGCCCATCCACACGCCCCCGGCGCTGGCGTAGGTGCCTTCCCCGTTGAGGACGGTGCTGGAGTTGAAGACGCCCACCTGGGTGAGGTTGGACGCCTTATAGGCGACCAGCCAGCCACTGTGGCAGCTTCCGAACCCCATATAGACGTTGCCGTTGGCCAGCAGCAGCGCGGCGCGCTGGATGCAGGAAGTGTTGAGTGTCTGGACGCCGCCCACCGAGGCGCTGTTGGTCGCGGGTACAGAGACGTTGAGCGTGACCGGGCCGCCGAACTTCTGAGCACCGGTGGTGATGTCGAGCGCGTTGAGGCGGAAGGTGCCGGAGCCACCCGAGGCAACCTGCGCCGACACGACGTAGAGGGTGTTGGTGCTGGGATCGATCACGGGTGTCGAGGTGACGCCTTCAAACGGCTGGATGGGGCCGTCAGTCAGAGGGGTTTCTCCAGTCTGGAGGAGCGAAACCTGCCACAGCGGCGAGCCACCGGTATCGGCGTCGAAGGCGTAGACGCTGTCGTGCTCGGTCGCCACGTAAAGGACGTTGTGCTTTGCGCTGTTGATGGTGACGCCGGACATCAGCAGAGGTTCCGCGTAGGCATAGCCATCGATCGACAGGGAGAAGAGCTTGCCGAAAGAGCTGGTATTCACATTCGACGGCGTGAGCAGGGATTCGCTGGCATTGAGGCCGCTGCGGTTGTTGTCGACGTGCCAGGTGGTGATGTTGACGCCCGGCGGCGCGGCGGTGATGGTAGCCGTGGTGTTGCCGCTGACCCCGCTCAGTGTGGCGGTGATCGTGGTGGTTCCGGTGGCGACGCCGGTGGCCAGACCGGAACTGCTGATGGTGGCGTTGGCGGTGTTGGAACTGCTCCATGTCGCCGTAGAGGTGACATTTTGCGTGGAACTGTCGCTGTAGGTCGCCATGGCTGTGAACTGCTGCGCACCGCCGACGTCAAAGCTGGGATTGGCCGGAGTGACGGCAATGGAGGTCAGTATGGCCGGCGCGGGGACGGTCAGAGTGGCGGTTCCGGAGACTCCGTTGAGCGTCGCGGTGACGGTGGTGGATCCCTGAGCGACCGCGGTTGCAAGGCCCGCGGCGCTGATGGTGGCAACGGCAGTGGCGGAACTGCTCCATGTCGCCGTAGCGGTCACATTCTTCGTGGAGCTGTCGCTATACGTGGCGATGGCGGTGAACGCCTGCGTCGCACCGGCGTTCACGGTGATGCTCCCGGGCGTGACTGCGATGGAGGAAAGCTTTGGAGCCACCGCGGTAACGCTGAAAGAGCTCTTGCCGCTCATGCCGCCCAGCGATGCGGTGATCGTGGCCGATCCGGCGGCGACAGCGGTGACTGTGCCGCCTGCATTCACGCTGGCCACTGACGCGGCGCTGCTGGTCCAGCTCGCCGAGCCGGTTACGTTAGCCGTCGATCCATCGCTGTAGGTGGCGGTGGCCTTGAGCTGCTGTGTGGCGCCGACGGTCACGCTGGGACTGCTGGGGGTGACTGCGATGGCGGTAAGCGATTTGGCGGTAAGCGCCGGTCCGGAGGCGCCCCCGCATCCGCTGAACAAAATCATGGCAGGGAGGGTGAGCAGAATCAGCAGGGAGGAGGGGCGTATGCGGTGTTGGTACGGTCTCATCAATTCTCCTGGATGAGTGGAACGCGGGCGTACAAGCGTGGACACACACTAGGGCAGGGCATTCCCATTGGTGCTGAGAGGACGTGCGGCAAAGACCCCCGAATATCCGGCGGCCTCCGGAGAACCTGCGAAAGCGAAACCAAAGCGAGTCCGGCAAGTGTACTAACCATTCGAAATTGCATTTGGGAGCATGAGTTGTAGCCCTGTACGTGTCGAATCTGCTCCTGCAAACGGTTAGTCGAGCGCCAGGCTGACCTGGTTGTATGGGGTTTCCGCAGGATGGCACTGTGCCGCCTGATCTTTGGTAACACGTTACCACAAAGTAATTAAGCGCAGAAACCACTGACCCACAACAGACGACTGTGGAAAACGTGCATCCGCGCCGGGAGCAAAGAGGGCGCAAGTCTCTATCTTTGCAGCGCTATTCGCGAGCGAGGAAGTAGTAGACCGCGGGGGTCACGATGAGAGACAGCGCCATGGAAATCAGAAGGCCGCCAATGACGGCGATTGCGAGGGGTTGAAGCATCCGCGAGCCATGGCCGAGGGCAAAAGCCAGCGGCAGCATGCCGGTCATGGCGGCAAGCGCCGTCATCACGATGGGGCGAAGGCGGCGGCGGGCCGCCTGGATCATGGCATCGCGAGCCGAGAGGCCGGCGCGGCGGAAGCGCTGATCGGCGTCGAGAAGGAGAATGCCGTTTTTGGCGACAATGCCGATGACCATGATGAGTCCCATGAAGGACGCGACATTAAAGGTGGTGCCGGTAATGAGCAGGGCGAAGATGACGCCCGAGGTGGAAAGAACCGACGAGACGAGAATCGAGGTGGGTGCGGAGAAATTGCGGAACTCCGTGAGCAGGACGCCGAAGACGAGGACCAGCGCGAGGAGGAGAACCTGTAAAAGTTCGCGGAACGATTTCTGCTGTTCCTGGTACGTGCCGCCATACGAGATGCGGACGCTGGAGGGCAGATGGAGCGCGGCGACCGCTCTTTTCACGCGGGCGATGGCCGTCCCGAGGTCGGAGCCCTCGAGGCGTCCGGTGACGGCGACCATCTGCTGCAGATTTTCGCGCTGGATTTCGTTCTGCGGCGGGAGCTGCTGAATGTGAGCGAGCGAGCCCAGGGTGGCGAGCTTGCCGGTGGAGCTGACGAAGATGGTGTTTTCGATGGCGTCGAGCGAAGCGCGGTGGGCCTCGTCGAGGCGAACCCGGACGGTATAGGGACGGCCGTTCTGAATGAGCGGCCCGGGCGTGGTCAGGCCATCGAGAATCGCCGTGGCGTCGGTGGCGACTTCCGAAGTGGTAAAGCCGAAGCGGGCCGCGAGACCGGGATCGACCTGGAAGACGGTGGCGGGGCCGCTGATGGTGTTATCGATGCCGTTCTCCACATCCACGACACCGGGGACTTTGGCGATGGCATCGCCCACCCGCGGCGCGATCTGGTTCAGCAGTCCCTGATTGGAGGAGTAAAGCTTGATCTGGACCGGCTCCGGCGCGTTGGTGAGATCGCCGAGCATGTCCTGGAGCACCTGGGTGAACTCGATATCGAGTTCCGGCTCGGCGGCGTGGATGCGTTGGCGCGCGTCCTCCATCACCGCGTCGATGCCGCGCCTGCGATGGTCGCTGAGCAGGACGGTGATGTCGCCGGTATTGGCCTCGGTGACGGCGGCGAGGCCCATCTGCAGGCCCGTGCGCCGCGAGGTGGTGGTCACCTCCGGAATCCGGTGCAGGATCTGGTTGACGTGGAGGAGAACGCGGTTGGTCTCCTGCAGCGAGCTGCCCGCCGGCATGATGTAGTCCAGCACGAACGCCCCTTCGTCCATTTCAGGCAGCAGGTCGGAGCCGAGACCCTTGTAGGCGAAGAAGGTGCCGAGCACGAGAATAGCGCAGGCGGCGGCGAGCCACAGCGGTCGCGCGAGAGCGCTGCGGAGAGCCCGCTCGTGGAGGCGAAGAACCGGGGCCATCAGATCGTTGTGGCGCTGCGGTTCGGTGTCAATGGGGACGACCTGAGCGCGGCGTGGCTTTCCGCGGAGAAAGACCAGGGAAAGGCCCGGGGTCCACGTCAGCGCGAGCGCGAGCGAGGTGAGCAGAGCCACCGTCATGGTGAGGGCAAGGGCCCGGAAAAACGTCCCTGTAACGCCCGTGACGGCGATGAGTGGCAGGAAGACGACGATGGGCGTGATCGTGGAGCCCACCAGCGGCCGGGTGATTTCGCGGAGCGCTTTGCGAACCGCCTCGATGCGATCCTCTCCGGCTTCACGATGCAGGGCGATGTTTTCGACAACCACGATGGCGTCGTCGATGACCAGGCCGACGGCGGCTGCGAGTCCGCCCAGGGTCATCAGGTTAAAGCTCTCCCCAATGGCCCAAAGGGCAATAAATGTCACCGTGATGGTGGCGGGAATCACCAGGCCGGCGACCAGAGAGGCGCTCCAGTCGCGCAGAAACAGGACCAGAATGATGGCCGCGAGAATCAGTCCGATCAGGATGGCGTCCCGCACGCTGGCGATGCTGTCGCGGACCAGGTGCGACTGGTCGTAAAAGGGAGCGATCGCCACGCCGGGCGGCAGCGCATGGCGGAGCTGCGCGATTTCCCCATCGATCTCGTCGGCGACGGCAACGGTGTTCGAGTCGGGCTGGCGAAAGACGTTCAGCAGGACCGCCGGCCGGCCGTTCGACGTGACGATGGTATAGACCGGCTCGGTGGCCGGGATCACCTGCGCGACATCCGAGAGATGAACAGGAACACCGCTCGCCGTGGCCTTTACAGAGATATTGGCGAGCTGCTGCAGGTTCGTGGCCTGATCGCCGACCAGCCCGAGGATGAGCTGATGGTGGTCGGTATAGAGGCCGGGCGACTCGACGAGGTTGGTCTGCTGAATGGCGTTGACGAGCTCGGAGATGGTGAGCGACGCCGCGATGAGCTTCGCAGTGTTGGGAATGATGTGGTACTCGGGAACCTGGCCGCCCTGGACGACCACGTCGCTGACGCCGTCGAGCCGGTTGATGGGAGGCTTCAGGTCGTAGGTCGCCATCTCCCACAAACGGGTCTGAGAGACCGTATTAGAAGTGAGGGCATAGCCGACGATAGGATCGAGGGTCGCGAAGGTGAGGCGGTTAGTGCTGATCTTCACCGTAGGCGGCAGCTCCTGCTGAACCCGGCCGACGGCAGCATTGACGTACTGCAGGGTCTGGAACATGTCGACATTCCAGCTAAAGAAGAGATCGATTTCCGCCGAGCCGCGGCTGGTGATGGAACGAACCGTCTGCAGGCCGGGCACGCTGTTGACGGCGTCTTCCAGGGGGCGCGTGATGGTCACTTCCATCTGTTCGACCGGCATCACCCCGTTATCGACACCGATGACCACACGGGGAAAGTTGGTCTGCGGAAAGACCGAAATGGGGATGTGAAAAGCAAGGTAGGTACCAGCCGCAGCGAGCACGATGGTGAAAAAGAAGATGGTGCGCGCCCAGGGCCGAAGCCAGAAGGAACTCTCGGCAGGAGACAAAGGAAAGCCGCCGTTCACTGGTCCTCGCTCCCCTTGTCCGCAGAGGGTTTCTCGTCCGCATCGCCAGCGCTTTCCACGTTGACGCGGGTCCCGTCATCCATGGAAGCGGCGCCGGCGGTCACAACCTGCTGCCCGGCGGAGAGACCGCTGAGGATTTGCGTCTCTCCGTTGTCCGCAATCCCGGTGGTGACTGGAGTCTGGTGCGCGACGCCGTCGCTGCCGACGACCATGACGGCGGCCTTGCCGGAACTGGCGACGATCACGGCCACGGACGGAACCACCAGGGCTTTCGGTACCGTTCGGCCCGCAACGTTGACACGGACTGCGGTTCCCGGACGCAGGGAGCCCTGGGGATTCTCAATGCGGACCCAGACTTCAACGGTGGTGCTGCCCGGGTCAAGCGCCGGACTGATCAGGGTGATTTTGCCGGGCACCGGTTTTGCGAGGCCGGGGACTTCGACGGTGGCGGGATCCCCTGCGCTGAGCATTTGTGCCTGCGGCTGTGGCAGATGGATCTTCCCGAGCAGGGCCCGGGTATCCATGACGGTGATGAGGGGCGTGCCCGCGGCCGCGGTTTCGCCGGCGAAGAGCGGTCGCTCGGTGACCACGCCGGTAATCGGGCTGCGAATTTCGGAGTAGCTCAGGCCGGCCGCGGCGCCCTGATATTTGCCTTTCGCCGATTCCAGCTGGCCCTGAGCCGCTTGCAGGGCCGCGGCGCGGCTGACCTCTTTCATTGAGGCGAGATGCTGGCTGGCGGTGTCGTAAGCGGCCTGGGCCTGCACCAGAGCGGCCCTGGCTGTGTCGAGATCGCGGCCGGGGATCGCGCCCTGGGCAAAAAGCTGCTGGCGGCTGGACACAATGCTCTTTTGCAGGTCGAGATTGGCTTTGGCCTGGGTGAGGTCCAGCTCAGCCCTCTCGTACTCCTCCGGCACCTGGGCTTTGACGGCGGTCTGGTAATTGGCTTCGGCCGCATCGAGGGCCCCCTGGTTATCAGTGACCGCGGCCTCGAGGTCCTGGTTGTCGAGGGTGGCGAGAAGTTGACCGGCTTTCACCCGGGAGCCGCGCTGGACGTAAAACCTTTTCACCGGGGCCGTGATCTTCGGCGAGATCGCAGCCTGAGCCACGGGACTCAGCACCGCGTCCGTGACCACATGCTCGGTAATGGGCTGGATCTGCGCAGTGGCCGCCTCCACAGGAACGGCGCTGGGCTGGGGCTCTGCTTTCTTTGAGCAGCCGAGAAGAGAGACGAGCAGGCAGGCCAGGGCAACATGCGAAGCCGGGCGAAACGTGGCAGGGGGCGAACCGGTCTTCATTGTGAGAGGACTCCGGTGAGGGTTTGCAGGTTGGCGCGGGCGACCTCGGCGCGGAGGCGCCCATCGGCCAGGGCGGTTTCGGCCTGAGCCAGCTGGTTTTGCGCATCGACCACTTCCAGCGCCAGGGCTTCGCCGGCGGAATAACGCAGGCGCGTGAGGTGCAGGCTCTCGCGCGCAGTGTCGACGCTGGTTTGCAGAGAGGCCACCTGATCGGCGGCAACGCGCGCTTCGCCGTAATACTCATCGAGTTGAGCGATCAGCAGACGCTGCGTGTTCGTGAGCGTCGCCTGAACGGCTCTTTCGCGAAGCTGGCTCTGCCGCACCTTGTTCTGGGTGGCGAACCAGTCCCAGAGTGGCACGTTGACCGTCACCGAGGCGGAGTAGCCGAGATTGCGCACACCGCCTGGAGAATTGGCGGCCAACTCCGGCGCGTTGATGCCGTACGTGTAATTCAGCCCAATCGTCGGCAGGTATGCCAGGCGCGCGGCCCAAACCTCATTTTGAGCCGCCCTGACTGCGGACAGAGCACCGCGCAGGTCGGGATTGTTCTGCGCGGCCGCCGCCTGCACCGTGGCCTCATCGGGCAGCGGCGCGGGAGTCTGATTCTGATCGGCAAGCGTGTACGGTGTGCGCGGATCGGGAAAGAGAAGGACGCCGAGATCCAGGCGGGCCTTTTCCGCGGCGAGTGTGGCGTCAGCGAATTCCCGCCGGCGCTGCTGCAGGCTGAGGTCGGCTTTTACCACGTCAGCGTGAGCGACTTCGCGGCCCTTCTCCAGCTTTTGCGTCAGGTCCACAAAGGACTGGGCCTCGTTCAGCGCGCGCTGGGCGACGGCGGCCTTCTCCGCGGTATCGATCACGCCGAAATAGGCGGCGACGACGCGGACGAGAAGGTCGCGGCGGGCACTTTCCAGATCGGCCGAGGCCTGCCCAGCCACCGCGCGGGCACGGCGCCAGTTGGCGATGTTGGGAAGACTGATGGTTTGGTTGACGAGGAGCTGCGCCCAGTACTCATGCACAGAGTCGTTGGCGACGAAGACCGGGAGATGTTGCAGGCCGTAGGGAACGCCGGTGTCCACAAAGCCGCTGGGCTGGGTGTAAGTGTAGATTCCGTTCGCGCCGGCATTGGGCAGCAGAGCGCTGCGGCTGATGGCGGCATCCAGCCGGGCCGAACCGGCTGCCGCGCGGGCCGTGGCGAAGGCTGGATCGTTCTGGACGGCGAGGGCCATCGCCTGGTTGAGCGTAATCGCGGGCGCCGGGCTGTTGGTCACCGCAGGGGAAGCGGTGGGTTGCGGAGCCTGGGGCAGGGAATCCACAGCCGCCGCCCGGGCGCACAGCATCACTGCGCCCGCGACGAAAGACGCCGCCAGCCGTGCCGAGAGGCCCGAGCGAAACATGCGCTGAGAATATCAACCGCAGCTTAAGGAAGGCTGAAGGCGCGCGCGACCGGGGACCGGCTAACGCAGTTGCTCTTCGCTCATGAGCTGGGCAAATTCCGGCGTGCCGCGCACAGAGGCGAGCGTCTGATCCCGGAAGAGCTTTCCGCGGTCCTCGAAACCCTCGTCGAGCGCGCGACGCAGAAAATCGAGAGCCTCGGACGTCTTGCCGGACTGGGCGAAGATACGGGCGATA
Source organism: Acidobacteriaceae bacterium (assembly GCA_036269135.1). Taxonomy (GTDB): domain Bacteria; phylum Acidobacteriota; class Terriglobia; order Terriglobales; family Acidobacteriaceae; genus Palsa-343. The sequence goes on along the minus strand of DATASQ010000061.1, from coordinate 90,268 downwards.
CAGTAATCCTGCTGGGCTCGACCGCTGGCCGGCAGGGGCTCGCTCACGTTCAGGTGATCGGCGTCGTTGAAGACGCCGGGATCGAGAGCGAAGGCCTTCTGGTAGGCCGCCAGGCCGTCCTGGAACTTTTGCTCCGCAAAATAAGCGGTTCCCAGATTGCTGTACATCGTGGCGGAGCTCTGATCCAGAGCCAGAGCTTTGCGATAGTACCGTACCGCTTTCCTGTAATTCTTCTGCGAGTAGTAAACGGCGCCAAGGTTATTGAGTGCCTGGGGATACTCGGGGCGCAGACGGAGGGCGTGCTCGTAGTCGCGCTTCGCCGCATCCATGGCAAAAAGATGGTGCCAGGCCATGCCGAGTTTATTCCAGATGTCGGCGGAATTCTGCGGCCCCTGACGATAGAACTCGATGGCGGCGACATATTCCTGATGGATCATGGCCAGGTCGCCGCGCTCCTCCAGGGTGAGATGATCCGCGCCTGAGGGTTGCGGCCGCGGCGGGCCGTTCACTTGCGCTGCGGCTGGAGCGGCGAAAGCCAGAAACAGGAGCCAGGGTGCGATCAGAATGCCGGCGTGCGGCATAGGAGCCCTCTTGAACGCACAACATCATGGACCCAAACGGCGGCATTGGAAAGAGGAAATTTACTTCCCCTTCTCGGGCCAGGTTACGAGAGGAACACCCGAGCCGCGCTTCTCGTCAGCCGATGATCGAGGGTGGCTCGAACGGCGGCAGCGGCGCGGCGGGCGGTGGCGTTGCCGAGGTGGCCAGAGGTGTCTCCTGGGGATCGAGCCGGTCGCCGAGCGGCGGATAGTGTCCACCGTAGTAATAGATCGCGTAGGACTCTTTGATCACCGCCACAGTGCCGTACAGCGCCATGCACAACAGGAGATACGCGGCGACAAGAATCGCTCCCGCGAACAGGCAATAAAGGACGAACAGAGCGATACCGCCCGGTCCCGTGTGCCAGAAGGCGCGGAAGAGCACCACGCCGATGCCCACTCCGGTGCCCCCCGCCAGGAAGAGAACCACCATCAGGGCCATACCGCCAATCCAGCTCAGGCCAAGTTCGAGAACGAAGCGCAGAAGCAGATAGCCGAGAAAGGAGCCGAAGCGCTGGCGCAGGTAGGCGAAGAAACGCGCAAACGAGAGCCCCAGAGGCGCGTCTTCCAGAGCCATGGGCGGCAGGATGAAATCCTGCGTGACAGCGTCGGCGACCAGCGCGACCAGCATGAACAGAAACATGATCCCGTACATCGGGAAAATGGTGGAGAAGAGGAAGGCGGGGTCTCGATTGATCTGCTGCGGATTCATATGCCGCACGGTGAGGATGAGATGGAGCAGCAGCGGCCCGGCGGTAACGGCCAGCAGCAGCAGGAGCGCCAGCGCCACAACCACCATGAGCCCGAAGAAGCGCCAGGCCTGGGAGCGATACGGCGTCCAGGCGCGCGCGACGCGACCGTGCCGGTAAAGCACCAGATCGAAGAGGGTGAAACGGAGCCGGCACCAGACCCACGCAAAAAAAACCACGAGCAGAGCCAGAACGAAAAGAGCCACAGCGAGCGCGCCGAACAGAACGGGATGCAGGGCCGAGGGGTGGATCGCGTGATGGCTCAGGGCGCCGAGAACGCCGCTGCCGACCGCCAGGAACTCAAAGAAGACGCCGAACAGCATGCCGTAGATGTTCGGCTGGGTAAGCGCGGCAACCACCGCGATCTTGAGAAAGAACCAGAAGCGAAAGGGGCTGGGCCGGCCCGGCCACGGGCTGGGTCGGGTGAGGATGGTGCGGGCCCGGCTGAAGGCCGGAGAGAGAGCGTCGACCGGCGACAGCGGATTCATCGTGCGAAGGCCTTTCCCCTGGAAGTTGGGAACAGCGTACAGGGTTCAGGGTGCAGCGTACAGAGGGATTCTCGGCGGATCTGGAATCTGTCGATGAAAGAAAGAAGGGAGCGAAATCAGGGGAACCAGGCGCTCCTGCGCAGGGCATTCACAAGTCGATACCGCGCCAATCGTAACTTGCCCGTCGTTAGGGAGCTTGTCAGCGTTTGACATTCGCGGGCGGAGTTTGGTGGGTATTGCCAGTGGGTACTGGACGCTGTCTGCGAAACGGTCGAGTGGCCTCATCAGGCATTAGGGTTCGACTCCCTTGCCCACCGTGCACCGCTCGACAAACGATGTTGAACTTCGTAAACTACACTTGATTCGCAGACAGCGTACTCGCTGGTATCGAAGCCCTGCCGGAGTGATGACCGGCGGGGCTTTCGTGTTTACGAGGAATTCATGACCACGATTCGATGGGCGCGGCCGGACGACGCCGCGCTGATTCTCCAGTTTGTGCAGGAGCTGGCCGAGTATGAGCGCGAGCCCGATGCCGTGAAGGTGGACGCGGCCGCGTTGCTGCGGGATGGGTTTCCCGCGCCCGGCGCTGAGCGCTACTTCGAGTGCCTGATCGCCGAGGAAGAAGGGGAGCCCGCCGGCTTCGCCCTCTTCTTTCCGATCTACTCGACCTGGCGCGGGCGTTCGATGCATCTGGAAGACCTGTTTGTGCGGCCGCGGTTTCGAGGCCGGGGCATCGGCAAAACTCTGCTGAAGAAAGTGGCCGCGGTCGCTGCAGAGCGCGGCTGCGTCCTGCTTTATTGGCACGTGCTCGACTGGAATGCCCCCGCTATCGACTTCTACAGATCGCTGGGCGCCCTCCCGATGGATGCCTGGAAACGCATGCGGCTCGGCGACGAGGCCCTGGCCCGCCTGGCGGATCAGCAGGACCAGGCATGAGGATTCGCGTCATTGGTGGAGGTCTGGCCGGCCCCGAAGCAGCCCTCGTTGCCGCGCGGATGGGCGTGGAGGTGGACCTCTGCGAGATGCGGCCCGTGCGCATGACGCCCGCGCATGAGACTTCCGACTTCGGCGAGCTCGTCTGCAGCAATTCGCTGAAATCGGAGAGCGAGAACACCGCGCCCTGGCTGCTCAAGCAGGAGATGCGACGGGCCGGGTCACCACTGCTCGCCTGTGCCGATGCCAGCGCGGTGCCCGCTGGTCATGCTCTGGCCGTAGACCGGGTGGCATTCTCGCGCTTAATCGGGGAAAAAATCGCCGCCGAGCCGCGGATTACCGTCCGTCGCGAGGAAGTCACGCGGCTGGACCCGGCGGACGGGATCACGATTGTGGCGTCGGGGCCGCTAACCTCATCGGCGCTCTCCCAGGAGATCGCGCGGCTAACCGGGAGTGAGCACCTGGCGTTCTACGACTCGATCAGCCCCATCGTCGAGGCGGACTCGATCGATCGGGAGAAGGTCTACCTCGCCGCCCGCTACGACAAAGGCACGGCGGACTACATCAACTGCCCGATGACCCAGCCGGAGTACGAGGCCTTCCATGACGCGCTGTTAGCCGCCGAGAGCGTCGAGGCGAAAGAGTGGGAGAAGCTCGACTATTTTGAAAGCTGCCTGCCCATCGAGGAGCTGGCCCGTCGAGGGCGCGACACGCTCCGCTTCGGCCCGATGAAGCCGGTCGGCCTGCGCGATCCCAGAACGGGGAAGATCCCCTGGGCGGTGGTGCAGCTGCGTGTGGAGAATCTGCGGTCGGACTCCTATAACCTGGTCGGCTTTCAGAACCACATGAAGTATGGCGAGCAGGCGCGGATCCTTCGTATGATCCCAGGATTGGAGCAAGCTAAATTCCTGCGCTACGGTCAGATCCATCGCAATACTTACATCAATGCTCCAAAGGTGCTAAACCGCCTCCTGCAAATGAAAGAGCATCCCGCGGTCTTCTTTGCGGGCCAGATTTCCGGGGTCGAAGGCTACACCGAGTCGATCGCCACCGGCATGCTGGCCGGGATGTACGCCGCGGCCCTCGCGCGCGGCGAAGCGCCGGAACCCGTGCCCCGGGGGACGGCGCTGGGGTCGCTGGTGCGGTACGTCACGGAGGCCGACCCCAGGCGTTTTCAGCCGGCGAACATTACTTTCGATCTGCTCGAACCCCTCGACGAGGAGACTCGCCGTAAGGTGCGGGACAAGCGGGAGCGGCACCGGATCCAGTGCGAGCGGGCGCTCGCGGAGTTCGGTGGTTGGCTTGGCCGTGTACCGTCAGGAAACCAGGTTTAAGGGGTGCGGTGTACCTGCTAACCTTGAAACAGACATGAAATTTGGCGTTCTGGTCTTTCCTGGATCGAACTGCGATCACGACACTTATAACGTGGTCGCTGCCATCGCCCACCAGCCCGTGGTCTTCCTCTGGCATGACTCGTCCAGCCTCGAAAACTGCGACGTGATTCTGGTTCCGGGTGGCTTCGCCTATGGCGACTACCTGCGCACCGGCGCCATTGCCCGCTTCTCGCCGGTCATGCAGGCGGTGAAGAAATTCGCGGCCAGCGGCGGCCTGGTGCTGGGCATTTGCAATGGATTTCAGATCCTGTGCGAGGCCGGTCTTTTGCCCGGGGCGCTGATGCGCAATGCGGGCCTGCAGTATGTCTGCAAGCAGGTGTATCTGCGAACCGAGACGAACGACTCACCCTTTACCCGGACCCTCTCGAAGGGCCAGGTGCTGAAGATCCCCATCGGGCACATGGAAGGGAACTACTTCTGCGATGAGTCGACCTTCGCCGATCTGCAGCGCCACGATCGGATCGTCTTCCGCTACGCCACCCCGGAGGGGGCGATCAACCCCGAGGCCAACCCCAACGGGTCGCTCGCAAACATCGCCGGCATTCTGAACGAGGGGCGGAACGTGCTGGGCATGATGCCCCATCCCGACCGGTCCAGCGAGGGCCTGCTGGGATCCTCGGATGGGTTTAAGATTTTCGAATCGCTGGTGGGAGTACTGGCGCAACAGCCATGATCGACATCCATCACCACCTGCTGTACGGAACGGACGACGGGCCCAAAGACCTGGATAGCTCGGTGGCGCAGGCGGAAGCGGCGGCGGCCGACGGCATCACGCATATCGTGTGTACGCCGCACGCCAACGACATCTTCGAGTTCAACCCGGAGAAGAATCGGGAGCGTCTGGAGGCGATCCAGGCGCGCATCGGCACCGACGTGCAGCTCGGCCTCGGCTGCGATTTTCATCTTTCCTACGAGAACATCGAAGATGCGCTCCAGCATCCGGCGAAGTTCACCATCAATCAGGGTAAGTACCTGCTGGTGGAGTTTGCGGAGTTCATGATCCCGCAGAGCATCGGCGACACGTTTTACGAGTTCACGGTGCGAGGCTTGCGTCCGATCATCACCCACCCGGAGCGGAATCCGATCCTGCAGAAGGAGCCGGAGCGCATGCTCGAGTGGATGCGGACCGGCTGTCTGGTGCAGATCACCTCCGCTTCGCTCGGCGGCCGCTTCGGAAAGCGAGCGCAGGCCATGGCCTGGAACCTTCTGGAGCGGAACTGGGTCCACTTTATCGCCACCGACGCGCACAATCTGGAGAGCCGGCGTCCGGCGCTGCGGCCGGCGTATGCGGGCGTCGAAAAGCGCTTCGGCACCGAAACCGCGGAGCGGCTGTGCGTCGAGAACCCGCGGGCTGCCTTCAATAACCAGCCGTTGCCCCCCCAGCCCGAGCCGGAGGGCGTGTACATCTATGAGGATGAGGCGGCCAAACCAAAAGGCCTGATGGCCCGGCTCTTCGGAAAATAGCCTTCCTCCTGCGGCTTGCAGGCCGCTTTCCGGGGAACCCATCGGCAGTCCCTACTGAACACCGTGACTGTTCATGTGATCGGAATATGCCTTGTCCGATTGCCGGATGTGCTGGACCAGCCACTGGCGAACGAAGTTCAGCAGAGAAACCAGGCTGGCCGAGTGACCTTGTTCAAGGGACTTCTTGTAGGTTTCCACATCGGCCATCAGCCTGCGGTGCTGCTCCTGATGCGCGCCCAGGCCCGGGTACCCCGTTCTCCGCATCAGGGCTTCTTCCTGAAGAAAATGGGTGCGGGTGTAGACAGCCAGCTGTTCCACCGTGTCACGCACGACGTCGTCGCCCTTGCCGTCCCGCATCGCCTCGGCCAGCCCGTTGATGATCTCAAACAATTTCTGGTGTTGTTCGTCCATCTGCAGAACATGGACGCCGTACGATTCACTCCAGGCAAAGATCGCCATTCAGGATTCTCCCGCAACCGAACTCTGTCGCCGTTATCGGCATCCGCTTCGGGAAGGTGAGAGGGGGTGCCGCGCGCCGCTCTACAGGCCCAGGCCTCCATCGACGCTCAGAATCTGCCCGGTGATGAAGTGCGGCCCGGTGGCAAAAAACAAAACCGCCGCGGCGACATCCTGCGCGGTACCATTGCGCTGCATGGGCGTCCGGCGGGCAAAGTGCTCGTACTCCTCGGCCACTTCGCCGTTGACGATCATGCCGGGAGCCACGCAGTTGACGCTGATCTCCGGAGCGAAGGCTTTGGACTGGGTCAGCGTCAGCATGTGGAGCGCGGCTTTGGAGGTGCAGTAATGCGCATGCGTGGGCCAGGGATGCAATCCGCCGAGAGAGCCGATATTGATGATGCGGCCACGGGCGGCCTTCAGATGCGGATACGCCGCCTGCGCGGTCAGGAACGGCGCCCGGGTATTCGTGGCGAACATCGCATCCCACTGCTCCACCGTGATGCTTTCCAGAGCGGCGGTTTCGTAGCGCCCCGCGTTGTTGACGAGAATGTCGATGCGGCTGAAACGATCGGCGACAGCGTCAATGGTCGTGTGGATTTGCGCGGGATCGCGCAGATCGGCCCGGAAAGCCGCGGCGAGCACACCCAGTTCGGCCAGCTCCGCCACCGTTTTCTGCGCGTCGGCTTCCGATTCCCGGTACGTGATGGCCACGTGAGCCCCGGCTTCGGCCAGAGCGAGGGCAAGAGCACGCCCGATGCGCTTCGCCGCGCCGGTTACAATGGCCACCTGACCGTGAAGAGGCTTCATACGTCGATTCTAACGTTCAGGCCCTTCCGGGCTGCATTCCGGCAAACAACGAGAGATGGGTTCGGGCGCATCCAACGGCCCGAACGAAGGATCCCCTCCATGCGAAGAGCGCAGTGGTTGGCCGTCATCGCGGGCTTCGCGCTCAGCGTGTGCGTGGGCTGCGTCGGGACCCGCGCCGGCCATATGGCCCGCAACGGAGCGGCCGGAATCGCCCCCGACGATGGCGCCCTCCATCCCAATCCCAACGCCCCCTACATCCTCGCCGGCGGATCCCCCCGGCTGATCCCGCGCGCCACGGCAGAAGATGTGGCCAACGCCGGTCCGTGCGATCCCGAGGTGCTCTCGGTGGAAGAGGTTGCCGGAGACACCAGCGGGATCTTCCGCTCGGTGAAGCTGGCCTTCATGAACCGCGGTCCGGTGGCCTGCCGCCTCGGCGGCTATCCGGAAGTCGCGCTGCTGGATTCCCAGGGCGCGCGCATCGGCAGCATTGCCACCCAGAGGGTCACCTCGACCCAGGTCCTGGCCGAATTCGGGAAACAGATTCCGGCTGCCGGCAAGGGGCCTTCACCCTCGGTCACCCTGATGCCGCACGCCGTCGCGGCCTTCCAGGTGGTGTGGACCACCGGGGCCTCATGCTCGCGGGTCGCAAGGATTCAGGTCACCGCTCCGGGTAGTCGCCGGACCTTCGGCATCACCCAACCCATGAAGATCTGCACGGGACGGATTCAGGTGACAGAGCTTAATCTGGACGAAGGCGATGTGTAGAAACAGGGAACAGGCAGTAGGGAATAGAGATAAACGGACTAACGGTTAGGCGTCGGGAACGGCTCGACGGTCCTGCGCGTGAGGGCGACCGCGGCCAGCGCAATCAACGGCGGAAACCACTCGAGGGTATAGCGCGGCTCCGGCGCCTCCAGGGTCAGCAGCACGGCGCAGCGCAGCAGAACAAAGACGAAAATGGCGCCGCGCAGGGGCGGCCGTTTCAGGAATCCCACCCAAGCGGCCAGGAAATACGCAAGGTTCAGCCCCGCATACGCATAGGAAAATTCCGTCTCGGCATTGTGGCGGTTGTACTGCCACCAGCGCAGCTCAATCCACAGCAATTCGGTGCGCGGCCGGAACGCCATATCGGCCAACCGGGCCAAAGGCAGCTCCACATAATAACGGAAGGGGTGGTTATGGATGCGCTCGGCAGCCAGCGTGCCAAAGCCGGCATCGAGCTGGGGCGTGAGCGTGGTGGTGCGGTTGTACTCGTCGAGCAGCGTGCGGGTCTGCTCATATTGCTGCCGGGAGTCAAAGGCCCGCGCAGGAAGGTCAGCAATATCAATGGGGTCGGAGTTGATGTTCCAGTAGACCTCCCAGGTGCAGGCAAGATCGACGCAGACGGTTTTTGTCCAGCGGTTAAAGCCCGGGTCCGAAGGCTCGCCAGGATCGACCGCGTAGCGCGGCGCCAGCGGCTGGAAGACATGAAAGGTGCGCTCGTTACGAATCGTCCAGGCGATAAACGGCAGGATCGAAATCAGGCCGCAGGTGAGCGCCCACCGCATCATCGGTGCCAGACCCCAGCGTTTGGTTCCGTAAAAGACCATCGCCGGACAGAGCGCCACCGGCAACAGCGCGCCGTCCGGGCGGAGCAGGGTGGCGTAGCTCCACGCAAACGCCAGTACCAGGGCCCAGCTCCAGCGGGGCGCACCCAGGAAGCGGGCCAGCGCATAGAAGCCCAGGGCGGTGCAGAAAAGCTCCAGCGTCTCCGTCAGCGGCACGGCGGCGAAATTCGCGGTGAAAGGACAGAGCACGGCCAGCCACAATGCCCACCATCCGGCACGGGAGCTCCAGATGCGTCGGGCGAAGCCGGCGATCAGCAGGCAGGTGGCTAGATCAATCGCGGTTTGTGCATACATGACCGCGTGGTAATGCTCCATGCCGAAGAGGCGGAAGCAGAGAATCAGGAAGAGCGGATAGCCGGGCAGCCGGATGAGGGTGGGATGAATTCCGGCGATCTGTTCGGAAGCGGGCGCGCCTGGAGCAGCGGCGCCGCCGCCGCTCAGCCCATAAATGCCGTGCAGCATCCAGTTCTTCGCGATGTCGCCGTAAATCAGCGGATCGCCCTGGACCTCGGGGTAGGCGTGGATGAACCAGAGGCGCAGAGCCGCTCCGGCTGACAAAGCCAGCGCGAGCAGCATCCATGCTTTCGGGCTCATGCGAGACATTGGCTTTATTAAAGCAGCCCGCGGCAGGTTCGTCTCAGGAATGAGCAGGGCGGAGCGAGCCGGGAAACCCGGAAGCCCAGCGCGGTGCCTGTCGTAGGATGAAAGTTATAGCTATTTCATGATGAAACAGGTTTTCTACGACCCGAAGCAACGGCGCCGGAAGATTCTCCGGCGGGTCACCGATCTGTCCATTATCGGACTGACGGCGGTGCTCGTGGTCTTTGGTTTCAGCGTGCTCTCCCGCCAAACGCTGCCTGAGCTGCTGCTGCCTGCCCATAAGCCGAACTATAAGGCGCTGAAGGAGAAGAGGCAGCCGGCCCTGGCGCGCAGGCTCGCCGCCCATCCGGAACGCCGCAGGTCTCGCCGCCATCCCGTGGACATTGTCCTGAATCAGGACGAGGGGCTGCGGGCGGCCTTCTATGAGAATGACGAGCCGGATTATTCCTCGCTGAAAGCGCACATCCATCAGATCGACATGCTGTTCCCGGACTGGCTGCACGTGGTCACCCCGGACGGAAACCTGGTCGCCTCCACCCCTCTGTTTCCTGTGCATTTCTACGATGTCGTCGATGCGTCGGGCGTCCACGGCGTGGACCCGCAAAACCGGGTGAAGAACGTGATCGAGGCAGCAAAGGAAGACACCGACGTCTTCCCCATGTTGAACGATTACAACACTCTGACCCAGCAATGGACCGGAGACATCATTGGCAAGATGCTGCAGAACCGGGCGGCCCGCGACCGGCTGCACCTGCAGCTCGACAAATTTCTCTCCGCCAACCCGTCCTATCGGGGAATCTGCCTGGATTTCGAGCTGGTTCCGGAACAGGACGAAACCCTTTATGCGGAGTGGATTGGCGAGCTGCACCGGGATCTTAGCCAGAAAAAGTTAAAGATTTACGTGAATGTTCAGGCTTCAGCCGATGACGCCTTCATGAAGCAAGTCGCACACAACAGCGACGGCATCATTCTGATGAATTACGACCAGCACGAGGAGACCAGCGGCCCCGGCCCGGTGGCGGGCGAACCATGGTTCGAAGCGAACCTCACCCGCGTCCTCAAGCTGGTGCCGAAACAGAAGGTCATCTGCGGCATCGGCAACTACGGCTTTGACTGGGCAACGTCGCTGCCCGAAAAGGGCAAAAAGCCCTCCAGCAAGGTCGTCGATGTGGACGACCTGACCGTCCAGGACGCCTGGCAGCTGGCGGCCGACGCCGGCGCCAATGTCCACCTGGAAGGCGACGAGCTGAATCCGCACTTTGCCTACGACGACGAGGACGCCCACCTGCGTCACGAAGTCTGGTTCCTGGACGGGGTGACGGCGCTCAACGAGCTGCGAGCCGGGCGACAGATGGGCCTGCGCACCTTTGCCCTCTGGCGCCTGGGCGAAGAAGACCCGTCATTGTGGCAAATCTGGGACCGCCCGAACGCAAAAGACGCTCCCGAACAGCTGCAGACCGTGCCGCCGGGCGCCAACGTGGACACGGAAGGCGAGGGCGACATTCTGCGCATCGTCGCGCCTCCGCAGACCGGCCAGCGCACCGTTCAGATGGACGCCGACAACTTCACCGTCATCGACGAGGACATGGTCCGCTTGCCGCACTCGTACATGATCCAGCAGTACGGCTACGACCCCCATAAACTGGCGCTCACCTTTGACGACGGGCCGGACCCCGTTTGGACGCCCAGAGTCCTGGCCGTCCTGAACAAGTACCACGTTCACGCCACCTTCATGGTCATCGGCGAGCAGGCTCAGAACAATATCGGTCTGCTGAAGCAATACGTGCGCGACGGCAACGAGATCGGCAACCACACCTACACCCATCCCGATATCAGCGACATTCCCCCCTTTGAATTGCAGGAGGAGCTGAACTGGACCGAGCGCCTGTTTGCCGCGGAGCTCGGCGTGCAGCCGCTTTATTTCCGTCCGCCCTATTCCATCGATCAGGAGCCGGATACCAACGACGAAGCCGCGCCCGCCTATCGCATCCAGCAGATGGGCTACACCATCATCGGCGACAAAATCGACACCGACGACTGGAACGAGCACCCCCGCAAGTCACCCCAGGAGATCACCGGCAGCGTCCTGCAGCAACTGGAGGAGATGAAGACGCACCCGTGGATGCGGGGCAGCATCATCCTCATGCACGACGGAGGCGGCAACCGTTCCGCGACCGTGGCGGCCCTGCCCCTGCTGATCACCACCCTGCGGGCGAAGGGCTATCGGTTTGTCCAGGTCTCCGACCTGATGGGCAAAACCACGGCGGAGGTAATGCCGCCCATTGCCCCGAAAATGCGCTGGCAGGCGCGCATTGACTCGGTCGCGTTCTTCTTCATGGCGTTCTTCGCCCACTTCGTCGTCGACATCTTCTTCATCGGCGATGTGCTGATGAGCGCGCGCCTGGTGCTCATCGGGATCTTCGCCCTGATCGACCGGCTGCGCAAGCGGCGGATTCCCCCCGGTGTCTGCGAGCCTCCCGTCGCCGTGCTGATTCCGGCTTACAACGAGGAGAAGGTCATCGTCCGCACCATCCGATCGGTGCTGCACTCGGATTATCCGCACATTCGCGTCATCGTCATCGACGACGGCTCGCAGGATCGCACCTATGACGCCGCGCGGGATGCCTATCCGAAGGAAATTGCCGAGGGCCGGCTGCTGGTCCTCACCAGGCCGAATGCCGGCAAGGCTGAGGCGCTGAATTTCGGCGTCGAGCACGTCGATGAGGAGGTGTTCGTCGGCATCGACGCGGATACCGTGATTGCTCCCGACGCGGTCCGGCGGCTGGTGCGCTACTTCGCCGATAAACGCGTGGGCGCCGTTGCCGGCAACGCGAAGGTGGGCAATCGCGTGAACCTGTGGACGCGCTGGCAGGCTCTGGAATACATCACCAGCCAGAACTTCGAGCGGCGCGCCATGGACCTGCTCGACGTGGTGACCGTGGTGCCCGGGGCCATCGGCGCCTGGCGAACCGCGGCCGTGAGAACCGCCGGCGGCTATCCGGTGAACACGGTGGCCGAAGACGCCGACCTCACCATGAACCTGCTCGAGCATCGCTACAAGGTGATCTACGACGACCGCGCCCTCGCCTTCACCGAAGCGCCGGCCACCGCCCGCAGCCTTATGCGGCAGCGCTTCCGCTGGTCGTTCGGGATTCTGCAGGCGGTCTTCAAGCATCGCGCCGCCGCCCGCACCAATCGCGCGATGGGCTTCTTCGCGCTGCCGAACATTCTCGTCTTTCAGATCCTTCTGCCCCTGGTCTCGCCCTTTATCGACATCATGTTCGCAGCCGGCGTGATTCAGTACCTGATCGACCGGCACTACCACCCCGCAACCACCAGCTCGGCCAGTTTCGACAAGCTGGTCGTCTACTTCCTTGGGTTTTTGCTCATCGATTTCGTGACATCGGCGCTGGCCTTCAGCCTCGAGCCCCGCCACCCCGCCAACAAGGGCGATATCTGGCTGCTGCCGCACGTCTGGCTGCAGCGGTTCTGTTACCGGCAGCTCTTCTCGATCGTTCTCTTCCGCACGCTCAAGCGGGCGGTCGAAGGACGGCCCTTCAACTGGGAGAAAGTCGAGCGGACCGCGCGCATGTCCCGCCAGACCGAAAAAATTGCCGCCGGACCCTGACGATCACCTGCCCGGCAGCCGATTCACCCGCGTGATAAGCCCCTGCGCGTCGAAGGGCGCGCGCACCTTCGCATCGTTGTCGAAGTAGACATAGACATCCCGTTTCTGCCGCTTCGGCGGCGCCAGCGTGGATGCGTACTCGCACGGCGGAACCCCTGGATGCGTGGCGCCCGCCGCCGGCTGACCTCCCCGCGCCCACGCCGCCACCCGCTGCGCCCAGGCATCCAGATCTACATCGTCGTAGCCGCTGGCGTAGAGCTGCTTTGAGCCGTGCAGCCGGACATAGACGAAATCGGCGGTCACATCCATCAGGCGCGGCCATTCCACCGTATCGGCGCAGACCAGCGCGATTCGCTGCCGGCGCAGCAGGCGGATGAATTCCGGCGCAATGCAGCTGGGGTGGCGAATCTCAATCGCATGGCGCAAGGGCCGCCGCCGGACGGGCGTGAGAAACGCGCGGCCCTTGAGCCGGGCGTCGTGTTCGCCGGCCAGCTCGGCCGCCGCAAACGTATCGCGCGGCAGCAAACCGAAGAATTCGTCGAGAAGGTCGGCGTGGAACGGGAACTGCGGCGGAAACTGCCAAAGGAAAGGGCCGAGTTTCGCGTCGAGCTGCAGCACGCCCGAGGCCAGGAAATTGGCCAGGGCGGTCCGCACCTGGCGCAGCTTCTTCATGTGCGTGATAAAGCGCGAGCCCTTTATGGCAAAGGCGAACCCGTCGGGGGTCTCAGCGGCCCATTTTGCAAAGCTCGTGGGCCTCTGCAGGGAGTAGAACGTGCCATTGATTTCAATGGTGGGAAAGGCCTGGGCGGCAAAGGCCAGCTCCCGCCGGTGGGGGAGCTTCTCCGGGTAGAAAACGCCCCGCCACCCCGGGTAGGTCCAGCCGGAGATGCCGATGCGCACATTGCCCGGGGCGGTCAGCGGAAGCGCGGTCACCCGAAGATGGAGTCCGCCGCCGCGGGTACGGTTGTCCGAGGCGGATACACCTTGTGGGTCATGCAGCAAAGGGCAGGTGCCGATAGAATCGAAAGAGCACTTTCTCTCTGATTTAGGTGGCCTTTGACTGCAATTGGTTCTGCATCGAATGTACGGGTCGCGACGCAGGCGCTGACCTTTCAGGAATTGCTGCTGCGCCTCCAGAATTTCTGGGCGGAGCGTGGCTGTGTGCTGGCTCAGCCCTATGACATCGAGGTGGGGGCGGGCACCATGTCGCCCGACACGTTTCTGCGTGTGCTGGGGCCGGATCCGGTGGCCATTGCCTATACCCAACCCTCGCGCCGCCCGGCCGACGGGCGCTATGGCGAGAATCCCAATCGCCTCTACAAGCACACCCAGCTGCAGGTGATCCTGAAGCCGCCGCCGGCGGAGATCCAGGACATCTATCTCGACTCGCTGGAGGCGATTGGGATTCGCCTGCGCGAGCACGACATCAAGTTCGAAGAAGATAACTGGGAGTGGCCGGTCGGAGGCGCCTGGGGCGTGGGCTGGCAGGTTATGCTCGACGGCCTCGAGATCACCCAGTTCACCTACTTCCAGCAGTGCGGCGGCATGGACCTCGATCCCATCTCGGGCGAGATCACCTACGGTCTGGAGCGCATCGCCGCGTTTCTCCAGGACGTGGATTCGATCTACGACATTGTCTGGGCGCGCGATCCCAAAACCGGGCGCGCGGTGACCTACGGCGACATTCGCCTGCAGGACGAGCTGCAGCTCTCCGTCTATAACTTCGAGGCGGCGGATATCGGCAAGCTCTGGGAGCATCTGCGTCTGTACGAGGCCGAATGCCAGGCGCTGCTGGATGAGTTTCACAAGACCTTCCGCACCGAGAAAGCCGCGGAGCGTCACGAGAAGATCCACGATCGCCTGGTCCACGATGGGGCCAGCCCGCCGCCGGACGAGGACCTGCGCGTGGCCCTGCGGCGCTTCCCGGTGCTGGGCGCCTATGAGCTGTGCCTCAAATGTTCGCACCTGTTCAATCTGCTGGACGCGCGGGGAGCGATCTCCGTAACCGAGCGCGTCGCCGTCATGGCGCGCATCCGCAATATGGTGGTGGGCGTCGCCAAAGCGTACGCGGCACAAAAACAGCGAGCGGAGGCCGCGTAGCCCGATGGCAGACTTACTGTTCGAAGCAGGGATGGAAGAGATACCGGCGCGCATGATTGCCGCCGCCGAGGCCGAGCTGACCGAACGCGTCGTGGAACTGCTGCGCCGGGAGCGGCTGCTGGCCGAGAAGCACGAAGTCCACAGCTACTCCACGCCGCGCCGCCTGGCCGTGCAGGTCAATGGCGTTCTGCCGCGGCAGCCGGATGCGGCCCGGGAGCTGACCGGGCCCGCCTGGAGCGTCGCCTTTAAGGACGGACAGGCGACCGCCGCCGGTCAGGCCTTCGCCCGCAAGGCCGGCGTGGACGTTGCGGCGCTGGAAAAGATCAACACACCCAAAGGCGAGTATGTCGCCGCGAAGGCTCTCCAGAAAGGCCGCGGTGCCTCTGAGGTCCTGCGCGATCTGCTGGCCGCCGAGCTGGCCGCCCTCTACTGGCCGAAAAATATGTACTGGCGGCCGCTCAAGCCGGAGCGCTTCGTGCGCCCCGTGCGCTGGATCGTCGCGCTGCTGGATCACGCCGTGGTCCCCGTGGAGTTCGGGGGCGTGCAGTCCTCCAGTCAGACCTTCGGGCATCGCATCCTCCACGGCAATGCGCCCCTGTCCATCGATCATCCCGAGGACTACCTCGGCGTGCTGGAATCCGCCAGCGTCACGGCCGACGTGCAGCTGCGCCGCCACCGTATCCGCAAGGCGCTCGACCTCGAGACCCGCAGCGTGCCCGGCGGCCGCTGGCGCGAGGACGCCGCCCTGGTCGAAACGGTCACCCATCTCACGGAGTGGCCTTCGGTGGTGCTGGGCAGCTTCGACCGCGAGTATCTGGTGCTGCCGGAAGAAGTGCTGGTCACGGTCATGCGCGACCACCAGAAATATTTTGCCGTGGAGAATGCCCAGGGCAAACTGGAGCCGTACTTCCTCGCCGTCCTGAACACGCATCCCGAAGAAAAGGGCATCGATGTCATCCGCCACGGCAACGAGCGGGTGCTGCGGGCACGCTTCAACGACGCGCGTTTCTTCTGGCGCGTGGATCAGAAGACGCCTCTCGAAGACCGCGTGGACATGCTGAAGTCGGTCACCTTCCACAAGGAGCTGGGCAGCTACTGGGACAAGACCCAGGCCAACCTCGCCATTGCTGAGCGGCTGGCTGACCTGCTGGGCAGCCGGGGCGTCCCGGTGGACGAAAGCGCGTTGCGCCAGGCCGTGCCGCTGGCCAAAACCGATCTCACGACGGAACTCGTGAAGGAGTTCACCGAACTCCAGGGAATCGTCGGCGGCCTCTACGCGCGGGCTCAGGGACTCGGCGAAACCGTCGCCCAGGCCATCTACTGGCAGTACTCGCCCGCGGCCATCGAAGACCCCATCCCCCCGACCGTCGAAGGCCAGGTCCTGGGCATTGCCGATCGCATTCAGACCATCGTCGCCATGTTCGGCATCGGCCTCGAACCCACCGGCTCCAAGGATCCCTTCGCGCTGCGCCGCGCCGCCAACGCCATTGTCAAGATTCTGGCCGAGACCGGGCTGCCTCTGGTTCGCTCCGATCTTTTCCACGCTGTCCCCGCCGCTCTGGACGACGCGACGAAGGAAAAGCTCGTCGCCTTCTTCCACGAGCGCCTGGAGTTCTGGCTGCGCGAGCTGCGCGGCTTCGCCTACGACGTAGTCAACGCGGTACTCGCCGTCCGCTCTGACAACATGCGCGATGCCATCGCCCGCGCCGAGGCCCTGACCGCGGTTCGCGGATCGGATGATCTGGCGGCCATTGCCGCCGCCTTCAAACGCATCAGGAACATCCTCCGGCAGGCGCAGGAAAAGGGACTCCTGAATCCGGGTATCGACTTTGGGTTTGTGAGTCAGGATTTGTTGCAGGATCCCGCGGAACAGGCTCTGAACACCGCCGCTGCGCAGCTGGCTCCCGTCGTCGAGGAACTACAGCGCAAACAGGAGTATCGCGAGGCGCTGGAGAGGATCGCAACCCTGCGGCCCCATGTGGATCTGTTCTTCGACAAAGTTATGGTGATGGTCGATGACAAATCCCTTCGGGATAATCGGCTGCAGTTGATCGGCACAGTCCTGGGTGCGTTTTCGAAGATCGCCGATTTTTCCGAGCTGGTTTCGGCCTGAACCGATCTTTGAGAGAATTGTCGCGTGCCCCTGAAACTGCGCAATCCTCGATGGACGAAGGTCGATGCCTATGTCGAAGATCGTCTGATCCCGCCCGATCCGATCCTCGACGCCGCCCGGAAAGCCAGCGAGGCCGCAGGCCTGCCCGACATTGCCGTCAGCCCCGCCCAGGGGAAATTCCTGCATCTGCTGGCTCGCATGCAGGGAGCCCGCCGCATCCTCGAAATCGGCACGCTCGGCGGCTACAGCACTATCTGGCTGGCTCGCGCGCTGCCCCCGGACGGCCGCCTCGTGACTCTCGAAGCGGATCCCACCCACCTGAAGGTAGCCCGCGACAACATCGCCCGCGCCGGCCTGTCGCATCGGGTGGAACAACGGCTCGGGCCTGCGCTCGAAACCCTCCCGCAGCTCACCGGCCCCTTCGATTTCATCTTCATTGACGCCGACAAAGAGAACGCGGCCTCGTATTTCGAGTGGTCTGTGCGCCTCGCGCATCCTGGCACCGCTATCCTTGTCGACAACGTTGTCCGCGACGGAGCCGTCGTCAAGCCGCGCAACGATGACACCAGTTCCCGCGGCATCCACGCGATGAATGAGGCCATCCGCCGAAATTCCCGTGTCACCGCAACCACTCTGCAGACCGTCGGCCGCAAAGGCTATGACGGATTCATGCTCGCCATCGTTACAGATTAGACCCGCGGATCAGGGCACCACCACCGCGGCGCCGTCCACACGATCGCCGGCCACAGCCTCCAGCGCCTCGTTCACCTTTTCCAGCGAAAACACCGTCGTTCGCGGACGAATCCCGATCTTCGTCGCCAGCGCGATGAAGTCGCGTCCGTCCTGGCGCGTCATATTCGCCACACTGCGCAGCTGGCGCTCGCCCCAGAGCAGGGAATCGTAGTCGAATTCCGGAATCCGGTCGAGATGAATGGCATTGATAGCCACGATGCCGCCCTTGCGCAGCGAAGCCAGCGCCGCCACCACCACGTCGCCGCTGGGTGCGAAGGTCACGGCGGAATCCAGCGGCACCGGCGGCCGCTCCGTGGCATCGCCCACCCACGTCGCTCCGCGCTCCCGCGCCAGCTGCTGATGCGAGGCGCCCCGCGTCGACACATAGACCTCGCAATTCCAGAATCTCAATACCTCGATCGCCAGGTGCGCCGACGCCCCAAAGCCAAACAGTCCCACGCGGTCCCCCGGCGCCGCTTCCGCCACGCGCAAACTGCGGAAGCCGATAATTCCGGCGCACAGCAGCGGCGCCAGATCCGTGGCAGCAGCATCGGCCGGCAGTGGAATCAGAAAATCCGCGCGCGCCACAGCGTACTCGGCGTAGCCGCCGTCCACCGAATACCCTGTGAACGTGGGGTGATCGCACAAATTCTCCCGCCCCTTGCGGCACAGCGGACAGGTCCCATCCGTCCCGCCCAGCCACGAGACGCCGACCCGGTTGCCGCGCTTCACGGACTCGACCCCGGCCCCGAGCTTCTCCACCCGGCCCACGATCTGATGCCCCGGCGTCACTGTCTCGCGCAGAGGCTTCAGCTCCCCGGCCGTGATGTGCAGATCGGTGCGGCAGACCCCGCAGGCTTCGACCTTCAGCAGCACTTCTCCGGGACCTGGCACAGGCACAGGGCGCTCTTCGATCGCCAGCGGACGATCGGCAATGGGGGCGGGATGGTGCAGGACAGCGGCGCGCATCTGTCTTCAGATTCGCCCCGCAGCCCCGGCAAGCGCAAGCGCGCCTGCCCAACAGGCGTAGGCCTACAGCGGCTTCAGGTCCTCAAGCGTCGTCGGAATCAGCTCCGCCACCGTGGGGTGGATGTGCACCGAATGCGTGAGCAACTCGGCCGTCTGCCGCGCGTACATTGCGGTCAAAAGGCAGTGAACCGCTTCATCCCCGCCCGTGCCAAAAACCGTCCCACCCAGAATCCGCCGGCTTTCCGCGTCGACCAGTACCTTAATGTAGCCGAAGGTCTCGCCCTTCTCGATCGCGCGACTCACGCGCTTCATCGGCCGCATGCCCACCAGCGCCGGACGCCCCGTCCGGCGCACTTCCTCCTCCGACATCCCCACCCGCGCCAGCGGCGGATCGATATACGTCGCCGCAGCGAAGAGGCGATCGCTCACGCGGCGCGACGCCCCGTCGAGCAGGTTCTCGGCCACGATCTCAAAGTCGTTATACGACGTGTGCGTGAAGCCGCCCCGGCCATTGCAGTCGCCCACAGCGTAGATCCCCGCAACGCTCGTGCGCAGCTCGTCGTCCACGGGAATGTACCCGTGCCCATCCGGCGTGATGCCGGCCGCGGCCAGACCGAGGTCATCGGTGTTCGGCGTGCGCCCCACCGCCAGCAGCACATGCGACCCGTCAATCCGCGGAGCACCCTCGGTGCACTCCAGTCCCACCGTCGCGCCGCGCCCGCGTGGCTCCAGATGAATGCAGTTGGCACCCGTGCGCACGTCGATTCCTTCAGCCCCGAAGATCTCATCGATCACCTTCGAGGCGTCCTCGTCTTCGTGAGGAGCCAGCCGAGCTTTCCTTTCCACCACGGTCACTGCCGACCCAAAGCGGCGGAACATCTGCGCGAATTCCAGTCCCACCGACCCGCTGCCCACCACGATCAGGTGTTCGGGCAGCTCGTCCAGGTCGAGAATCGTCGTGCTGGTCAGGAACGGAACCGTGTCCACCCCCGGCATCTTCGGCACTGCGGGCCGCGCGCCCACGTTCAGAAAAATCTTCGCAGCCTCCAGCGTGGCATCGCCAACGCGCATCGTCGTGGGCGAAGTAAACGACGCGGTTCCGGTAAACACCGTGCAGTTTTTCTCCTCGCGCAGACTCTTCTCCACTCCGTCTCGCGACGGCGCCACAATCGCCTCCTTGCGCGCCTGCACTGCGCGCAGATCCACTTTCACCGGCCCTGCGCTCACGCCGAAATCGCCGCCGCGCCGCGCCAGATGCGCGGCGTGGGCGCTGGCCACCATGGCTTTGGTCGGCGTGCAGCCGGTATTCACGCACGTGCCGCCAAACAGGTGCCGCTCCACCAGGGCGACCTTCCAGCCCGCCCTGGCCAGACGATGCGCGAGCGACGGCCCGGCCTGGCCCGCTCCCACCACGATGGCGTCGAAAGATGGGTTCATGCCAGTCTCAGAAGCGCAAAGACGCCAATCAGGATGGCCGCAGCGTCTTCGAGCAGCGCAGCGGGCAGATCGCGGCCGAAAGCCCGAGCCAGCCCTCCCCTGATCGCTGCCCCGCCCAGCGTGCCGATCACCGCGCCGCACGCGCCGAGAACCAGGCCCGCGACGAGAGCGTGTCCCGCGGCGCCCACGGCAGCGCCCACCAGTCCGCCGCTGATGATCCGCGCCACGAATCCGGGCGGCGCTTTGCGGCTCGGCGTGCGCGGCAGCGTATCCACCACCATTTCTCCCACCGCGAGCACACTGAACACAACCATGGTAAGGATCGAGGCCATGAACGACAGCGGCGTATGCGCCACCATCAGCAGGCCCATCCAGGCAAACCAGCTCGTGATCGCCGGCGCCAGCAACGAACGCGACCCCGCGACCAGGCCCATCAGACAAGCGGCAAGCAGAAGCATAGGTGTTCCTCAAAAGCGGAATGTGGGCCTGGAGTCACCGGGTACGGCTTACGGATTCGGGATTTGAGTATACCCGGGATGCCCGCGCGCGCGCGCCTGGCAACCGCATGAGAAGAAGGACGTGCTCTGCCCCCGTTTTTCGCATATCATGGCCCCGCTATGAGGAAATGGATCGTCGCCATCATGCTGACGGCCGCGATGGCCGTGGCCCCGTCATCCGCCGCTGCCCAGCAAACCCACAATCAGTACGAGCCGCCCAACGCGCCGGGCGCCGGTCAAAAGCTGCTGGCGCAGTTCGTGGGGAACTGGAACGTCGTCAAGACGTTCTTTCCCAGGAACGGCCCGCCCCGGATTTCCAAAGGCGAGTGCCATCAGTACATGGTGCAGGACGGCAAGTTTCTGGAGTCGGATTTTACCTTCTTCAATCCCGATGGTACGAAAGGGACCGGCACCGGCATCTCCGGCTTCGATTCCAAAACCAATCGCTTTACGACCGTCTGGTTTGACTCGCGACAGACCACCATGTCGATTCGCCAGAGTGATGGCACCTTCGACGGCAAAAACATCGTCCTCTGGGCCACGGCCCTCGATCCCGATGATCCTGGCCGCAAGACGGTCGCGCGCGCCCATCTGGAAGACAACGGCCGCGTTCTCCTCCATCGCCACTTCTTCATCGACGACAAAGGCAACGAGCGCCTGATGATCGAGCTGCGCCTGACGCGGAAATAGCTTATCCGGCCCGGGATGCGCGGCTGACACGCAACGCCGCAAGCCTGGCGCGAGTGCGCCAGGCGATACAATCAGAGACATCCAGTGGCCCCGTAGCTCAGGTGGATAGAGCAGCAGTTTCCTAAACTGCGTGTCGGAAGTTCGAGTCTTCCCGGGGTCACCACCCCTCAGAGGAGCTGGCTCCATCCGGAATTTCGCCTGAGCGCGCCGCAGCCCCCGCAGGTCTTGCCCGGCTCGCCAATCCCTCGGCTGAAGGCTCCCGGCCCCGACCGAGTCCGGAATTGGTTTCGCTCCTGAATCCACTGGAATTTCGCGCAGTTTGCGCGCAGTACGTTTCTCCTTTCTTACGGCATCATGACTAACCATCCATCTTCCGTGCTCGCACGTCATTCAAGCCGCATCGCAGTGAATGCCGAAGTATCCTTACCTTGAAACCGAATCCCGATCGAGGAGTCCGATTTGTTCCGGCAGGCGGGCAAAGGCAAGCGGGCGCTGCTGATCCTCCTGCTCCTGACGGCGGCCCCAGGCATCGGTATCCGCGCTCAGGAGCTCCGCCGCTCGCATAAGCCGAAGGTTGCCGACGGGCGGTCTCTCTTCAACGCCGGCTGCAGCGCTTGTCACGGCGTGGATGGCAACGGCGCCCCGCAGCAACAGACGGAGTTCAAACGCCCGCACACCTTTCCCGACTTCACCGCGTGCAGCGGCACAACTCCTGAAACCGACGCCAACTGGAAGGCGGTGATCACGTATGGCGGCCCCGGCATGGGCTACTCGCATATCATGCCGTCCTTCGACAAAGAACTCAGCAGCGATCAAATGGATGACCTGATCGCTTATCTCCGTACCCTGTGCACCGATGCCCACTGGCCGCGCGGCGAGCTGAACCTGCCGCGAGCCCTGGTCACGGAAAAGGCCTATCCCGAAAGGGAATTTGTCGTCTCCACTGTGGCAAATGCTACCGGCAGCCCGGGCTGGACCACCGACTTTATCCAGGAACAGTCCATCGGTCCTCGCGGCCAGCTTGAAATCGACGTGCCCTGGGACTACCAGAAGCTGCAGGGCAGCTGGTACAGCCATACCGGCGACATGACCATCGGCTGGAAGCAGGTGATGTTCTCCAGCCTGCGCACCGGCTCCATCCTCTCCCTGCAGGGCGGCCTTCTTCCTCCCACCGGCAGCCGGAAACTGGGAGGCAACGGCACCACTGTCTTTGAGCCCTTCCTGGCCTTTGACCAGCTTTTCCCCACCAATACGTGGATCCAGTTTCAAATGGGCTCCGATCTTCCGCGCCATCCCGGCATCGCTCCGCAAAGCCTCTTCTTCAACACGGCGTTTGGACAAACCTGGACGCAGCTGCGCGGACTGGGGCGGCAGTGGTCGCCCATGGTCGAGATGCTCGGCAACCGCGACCTGATAAATGGAGCCAAAACTGACTGGGATGTGTTGCCGGAAATGCAGGTGACCCTCAGCAAACGCCAGCATATTCGCGCGGACCTCGGCGTCCGCAGGCCCTTCACCGACACCGCCGGCCGCTCCACCCAGGTCACCTTCTACGTGCTGTGGGACTGGCAGGACGGTTCTTTCTGGGAGGGCTGGAAGTGAGCCGCCCCCGCACTATGCTTCTTCTGTTCTCCGCGGCAGCCGCCCTGCTCGCGCCTCTGATCCGCGTGCCCAGGGTCCGCGCCGCTTCCCATCCTGACGCTCATGACATGTTCCATACCTCCGACCGCTGTGTTGCCTGCTATAACAATCTCAGGACCCGTTCCGGCGAAGACGTCTCCATCGGCTATCAGTGGGCCGCCAGCGTCATGGCTAACGCCGGGCGCGATCCCTACTGGCAGGGCAGCCTGCGCCGCGAAACCATCGACCATCCTGCCGCATCGGCTGCCATCCAGAATGAATGCTCCACCTGCCACATGCCCATGCAGCACCTGATCGACCGCGCCGAGGGCAGGGAAACGCAGGTCTTCAGCCGCCTTCCCCTCACCGCGGCGCACGGCCGATTCACGCCCGCCTCCGATGGAGTGTCCTGCTCGGTCTGTCACCAGATCGAAAAGCAGGGACTGGGCACGCCGCAGACGTTTGTGGGAAACGTAGTCGTTGCCGCCGTCACAGACCGCAACCATCGCCCGGAATATGGCCCCTTCGTCGTGGACGCCGGTCACCAGGAAATCATGCGCAGCTCCACGCAGGGGTTTGTGCCCACCTACGCGGCGCACATCCGCGACTCGGGCCTGTGCGGCAGCTGTCACACCCTCTACACCACGGCGCGGGGCGCAGACGGCAAGGTCATCGGGCGTTTTCCTGAGCAGGTGCCCTTTCAGGAGTGGCAGCACAGCGATTACTACAACCGCCAAAGCTGCCAGGATTGCCACATGCCGGTTGTGAAACAGCCCATTGCCGTAACCGCGATTTACGGACCGCTGCGCGACGGCATGCATCGGCATGCCTTTGTCGGGGGAAATTTCCTTCTCCAGCATCTCCTCAACCAGCATCGCGACGAGCTGGCCGTGAAGGCCCTGCCTCAGGATCTGGATGCGGCCGTCCTGCGCACGAAGACTTTCCTCCAGACCCAGGCCGCCGGTCTTCAGCTCTCCAGAGTCGCCGCCGCCTCGGGACAGCTCGCCTTCGATGTCACCGTGGAGAATCGCACCGGGCACAAGCTGCCCACCGCCTACCCGTCGCGCCGCGCCTGGCTGCATGTCATCGTGCGCGACGCAAGCGGCCGGGTCATCTTTGAGTCCGGCCATCTCAACCCCGACGGCTCCATTGCCGGCAACGTGAACGACGCCGACCCGCTCCGCTTTGAGCGCCATCATCCCGCCATCACCCGGCCGGATCAGGTGGAGATCTTCGAGTCCATCCTCGGTGACCAGCAGGGACACGTCACCACCGGCCTCATCAACGCCGTTCATTACCTCAAGGACAATCGCATCCTGCCCTCGGGATTCGACAAGGCGACTGCCGGCCCTGACATTCAGGCGGTCGGCGGGGCGGAAGCCGATCCGGAATTCACCGGCGGCTCCAGCCGTATCCGTTACGAAGTGCGGACCGGCCGCTCCACAGGCCCTTACACCGTGGAGACGGAACTCTGGTATCAGCCGATCGGCTACCGCTGGGCGCACAACCTCGGTGCCTGCCAGGCCGCGGAACCACAGCGCTTCGTCCACTATTACGAACAGGATTCGTCACAGTCCGCCGTCGTGCTGGCTCACGCGGAAGAGAGATATTGAGCCGGGTTTCCCGTCCACGTGGGTGATGACCGCAGGCCTCGGCGGCGCTCCGGAAATGCTTGCTCCGCAGCCGGTCGGCCGTGCCTCCCCCGGCACCTCCATGCGGCGACAGAATCCGTCTCCTTGACGAGATAGGAGAACGCGGCGTAGTCTCCTTTCTCACGTAGGAGAGTGTCATGCCGAGACGAGTCGATCTGCCGCAGGGGGCGCTGGAGATGCTGATCCTGAAAGCAGCATCGCTGGGTCCGCAACACGGATATGGCATTTTGCTGCGTATCCAGCAGATTTCCGGCGAGCGCCTCGAAATCCTGCAGGGCTCGTTCTACACCGCGGTGTACCGGCTCGAACGGCGCGGATGGATCAAGGGGGAATGGGGTGAGTCCGAGAACAATCGGCGGGCGAAGTTCTACCGGCTGACCGCGGCGGGGCGCAAGCAGCTGAAAAATGAGACCGCGAAGTGGACCGATATGGCGGGCGTGGTAGCGGCGATTCTGCGCGCGAAGCCGGAGGAGATATGAGCCTGACGACGACTCTGCGGTGCTGGTGGCAAGCGCTGATGCATCCGGGCCGCCTGGCGGACGAGGCGGAACAGGAGCTGCGCTTCCATGAAGAGGCGTATGCGGCGGAGCTGGTCCGGCAGGGCCTCGCGCCCGACAAGGCTGCGCGGCGCGCCCGGCTGGAGATGGGACAGCCGGAGACTCACGGGGAACGCTATCGAAGCGCGGTGGGGCTGGGGGCCTTCGACGAACTGAGCGGGGATGTGCGATTTGGGCTGCGGTCGCTGGTGCGGAATCCGGCCTATGCCGCCGTGGGCGTGCTGTCGCTGGCGCTGGGAATCGGTGCGACAACGGCGATGTTCAGCCTGATGTATGCGGTCCTGCTGCACCCGTTTCCCTATGCGGGAGCGGACCGGATCGTGAATCCGGCCCTTGTCAACGAAGATGAGCCGTCGCAGCTGCGGTGGTTTGCGCTGTGGAAGCCTCAGTTCGCGGAGTTCGGCAAAGCGCAGTGCATCGAAAGCCTGCTGGGTTTCCGCAACAAGAGCGAGGTGCTGACCGAAAAAGGGCTGCCGGAAGATGTGCTGGCGGTGTACCTGACGGAAAATGCGGGGCGATTCTTCGGTGTGCGTCCGGTAATGGGGCGGATGATCGAGCCGAGCGATGCTGCGCAGGGAGGGCAGCCGGTCGCCGTGCTGAATTACCACTTCTGGCAGCAGCATTTTCAGGGTGCGCGCGGCGTGCTCGGCAGGACGCTCGAACTCGACCATATCGTGTACACCATCGTCGGAGTGATGCCCCGCAGCTTCGCCTTCGATGACACGACCGGTGTGGGCGACGTCTATCTGCCGGGGAGTACGCTGCGCGAGACGGCGGCGGGCCCGCGGTTCTTTATCCCCTGGGTAAAGTTGAAGCACGGCGTAACGGCGGCGCAGGCGAACGCACAGCTCAACGCGCTGGTGCACGATTTTGCCCGGCAGAATCCACGCGTCTATCCAAAGAAGTTCCGCCTGGCGCTGCAGCCGATTGGGGTGCCCTACCGGCAAAGTACCGGGCGCGCGCTGTCTCTTCTGCTGGCCGGCGTGCTCGTGCTGCTGCTGATCGGATGCGCTAATTGCTCGATCCTGCTGCTGGCGCGGGGAGCCGCTCGCCGCCCCGAGCTGGCGGTGCGCAGCGCGCTGGGGGCCAGCCGCTGGCGAATCGCGCGCCAGCTGCTCGTCGAGGCCATGACGATTTCCGTGACCGGAGCCGCGCTCGGGGCGGCAGCGTCCTGGTGGCTGGCACATCTGGCGCTCGAAATGGAACGGAGCGTCTTCCCGGCCGAGTCGGTCATTCGGATCAACCTGCCGGTGCTGGGTTTTTCGGTGGGGCTGGCGCTGCTCTCGGGTCTGCTCTTCGGACTGGCGCCCGCGCTGCGCCTCTCCCAGGTGAATGCTTCGGGAAGCCTGCGAGCCGGCCGCCGGATTGCTGCCCAGGGCGCGGGACGCCGGCTTCACACCCTGATCGCCGCCCAGATCGCCCTGACGCTTCTGCTGCTGGCCACGGCGGGGATGGCCGCGCAGGGCTTTCTGCAGGTGATGCGCGCGCCGCTCGGTTACCAGCCGAAAGACGTGATGCAGGCCGGTATTCTGATGCACTACGAAAATGCGAAAGACTGGAGCGGGATCAGCCCGCTGGCGAAGCGCGTGGCTTTCGTGGAGCAGGTGCGACGGAAGATCGCCGCCGTGCCGGGAGTGCTGTCGGTCGCGGTGGGGAATGACGCGACGCCCCCGTACAGCGGACAGGAGCACGGATTCCAGATCGAGGGCCGGCCCGGCGAGCCCGACGGCGGCCCGAATGTGCGCGTGGAATTTGTGAGCCCCGGGTACTTCGCCACGCTGGCGATTCCCCTGCTGCACGGACGCATGTGGGATGAGGCGGAAAACGCGCGCGGCGATGGCGTGGCGGTGGTGAATGCAGCCTTTGCCCGGGAGTATCTGAGCAAAAGCGCAGCCGTCGGGCAACAGCTGCGGATTCCCGATCTGGCGTCGCATGCTCCGCTGGAGGCGGCCTCAGCGCAGAGCGCGGGCTGGCGGGAGATCGTCGGCGTGGCAGGCGATGCGCGGGATGACGGAGTTGACCGCCCCGTGATTCCGGCGGTCTACGTGCCCTTCTCCACCTTCCTGCCGCCCTATGCGCAGTATGAGATTCGGACCCAGGGCGAGCCCATGGCGTACCTGCACGCGATCCGGGAGGCGGTGGCGTCCGTCGAAGCCGACGAGCAGGTGGGCAATGGCTCGTACGACCTGCAGGCGGCGATTGAGCACGATGCGCTGTGGAGCCGGGAGCGCCTGTTCTCGATTCTCTTTGGATTCTTTTCAGGGCTGGCCCTGGCTTTGGCGCTCGTGGGGCTGTTCAGCGTGGTCGCTTGGAGCGTGGCGCGGCGAACCGCGGAGTTTGGAATCCGGCTGGCGCTGGGGGCCCCCCGCGGCCATATCTTCTGGATCGCGGCCCGCGCCGCTGCCGTCGGCGTCGCTCTGGGGATCGCAGCCGGAGGCGCAGCAGAACTGGCGCTGGGCAGAACCCTGGCGGTGTGGATGAACAACCGGAGCGGTGCCTGGGGAAGCACGCTCGAGGCCGCTTGGCTGCTGCTGGCGTGCTCCGCAATCGCATGCGGTCTCGCGGCCCGGCGGGCTGTTCGGCTGCATCCCACAGAGGCGCTTCGCTGCGAGTAGCGAGCGACAGGTCGGTCAACGGCCGGCCGTTCAGTGCGCGCTGCCGGTATGGATTTCGTAGACCAGAAACACCATCACCGCAACCACCACCAGGAAAAAGGTCAGCAGAAATCCGCCCAACACCATTTGCGCAGTCCGCTGCTGCTCCGGCCGCGGACGGGTAATCCCAAAGGTTTGAATGAATGTTTCGGTGAGCCAGGCGAGCAGCTTCATTAGATTCGTCCCCAGAATAGCGCTGCGGGATTATCTCCGCGCAATGGCGTCGAGGATTGCGTTCAGGAAGTCAATGGATTCGGGAGCCGAGTAGCGCCGAGCGATCTCCAGCGCCTCATCGATCACGATCGGCGAAGGCGTGCCGGGAAAGCCCAGCAGTTCGGCGACCGCCATCCGCAGCAGATTGCGATCGACAGCCGGCATCCGGCTGACGCGCCAGTTCTTCGAATACTGTTCCAGCAGCGCGTCAATCTCCGCTCCGCGCGCTGTGGCCACGCGAAACAGGTCTTCGGCAAAGCCGCGCGTTCCCGCATCGAGTTCCTCGCGCGCCTGCCAGAACGTCTTGCGGACCTCGTCCGGATTCTGCCGGCCGACATCGGCCTGGAAGAGCATCTGCATCGCCAGTTCACGCGCCTTGCGCCGCTTGCCGACCAGCGTCATACCGCCTGCTCCGTCTTCGCGCTCAGCTTGCCCTGCAGCGACGCCATTTCGATGGCGGCGGCTGCCGCTTCGAAGCCCTTATTGCCGCTCTTCAGCCCGGCGCGATCGAGCGCCTGTTCCAGCGTCTCGCACGTGAGCACGCCAAAAGAGTGCGGAACGCCCGTGTCCTGCTGCGACTGGCCGATGCCGCGTGCGACCTCGTTGTAGATGGCCTCGTAATGAGCAGTCTCGCCGCGGATCAGGCAGCCGAGGGCGATGATGGCATCGTAATCGCCGCTCTGGGCCAGCGTCCGCGCCGCGGCGGGAATCTCCCACGAGCCGGGAACGCGCACGATCCGGATCTGCTCGCGCGCCGCGCCACTGCGCAGCAGGGCATCGAGCGCTCCCTGCAGCAAACGGTCGGTGATGACGGCGTTCCATCGCGCGACAACGATGGCAAAACGCAGGCCCGCGGCGCTCAGGTCGCCTTCCAGCGCAATCGGCTTGCCGCGCAGCGGATCCTGCCGTTCCCAGAACGCGACGGAGAAGCCCGGAACCGCCTCGACCGTGAACAACCGCGATCGCCAGTGCGTTTCTTCCACGCTGCCGATACGGCCGCCTGCGGTATGTTTCGCGATCCATTGCTCTGCCACACGATGGAGATCGTCGATGCCGGTCACTTCGACCAACAGATCGGACCCGAGGGCAGGCAGCTTGCCCGCGACAAACTCCAGATTGCCCAGAGGCGCGAGAAACGGCCGTCCGCGCGCGCCGGAATCGCCGGAAGCGCCGTCGTGCGGAGGAGGATCGTCCCAACCGCGGCCCGCCTCAAAGCCCAGCGCGGAAAAGAAGCTCACCAGGTCGTCAAAATGCGCCGGCGAGTCCACGAGGCGAAGAAAAGTAATGCCCTTGATCATGTTTCGAGGGTATCAGGGGATTTGCCATCCAGGTGCGTCTGCTTCAGTTGCGAAGCCGCTCCAGAAACAGCGAAGGCAGGGAAGCCGCCTGACTGCGGTCTCCCTGCCCTCCAGGTGCTTTGGTTTTCGACTACCGTCCGACGCCGGCAGTGCTCACGCCGATCTCCGATCTGGATTGAGACGCCGCAGGCCCGTCGCTTCCAATGCGCATGCCGTAAAACGACCGGTAGACGAAAAAGAAGGATACAAGAAAGAAGATCGCTGCAAGCACGTGCGTCAGGATCGGGCTTGTAGCCGAAAGCTGAACCGCCAGCTCGACGGCGAGCAGCCCAAACAGCGTGGTGAACTTGATCACCGGATTCAGGGCCACGGAAGCTGTGTCCTTGAACGGATCGCCCACCAGGTCACCCACCACGGTCGCTTCATGCAACGGCGTTCCTTTTTCGTGCAGCTCGACTTCGACAATCTTCTTGGCGTTGTCCCAGGCTCCTCCCGCGTTGGCCATGAAGATGGCCTGATAGAGCCCGAACAAGGCAATGGAGATCAGATAGCCGATGAAGAAGAAAGGATCGAGGAAGGCGAAGGCCAGCGCCGCAAAAAACAGCGAGATGAAGATGGTCAGCATCCCGCTTTGCGCGTAACGGGTACAAATCGCCACCACCTTCTTGCTGTCCTCGGTAGAAGCTTTCTCGGCTCCTTCAATCTTCATGTTCCCCTTGATGAATTCCACGGCGCGGTAGGCGCCGGTGGTCACCGCCTGGGTCGCAGCCCCGCTGAACCAGTAAATGACCGCGCCCCCCGTGATCAGTCCGAGCAGAAAGGGAGCATGGAGAATCGAGAGCTTATCCAGATTCGTTTGCAGCGAATTGGTCAGCGCCATGATGGTGGCGAAGATGAGGGTCGTGGCCCCCACCACGGCCGTGCCGATCAGCACCGGCTTGGCGCTGGCTTTGAACGTATTGCCCGCCCCGTCCGCTGCTTCCAGTGTTCTCTTGGCGCGCTCGAAATCCACGTCCACCCCGAACTGCTTTTTCACATCCTGAGCGACGCCCGGCTGGTTTTCAATGAGCGACAGCTCGTAGATGGACTGCGCATTGTCCGTGACCGGCCCAAAGGAATCGACGGCGATCGTCACCGGCCCCATGCCCAGGAAGCCGAAAGCCACCAGGCCGAAGGCGAACATCGGCGCTGCAAGAATGATGCTGGCAAATCCCAGGGTGCTCACCCCATACCCGATGGCCATCAGGACGATGACCGCGAAGCCCAGGTAATAGGCGGAAAAGTTACCGGCGACGAACCCGGAAAGCAGACCGAGAGCCGCTCCGCCCTCCCGCGCCGACGCGACCACCTCTTTCACGTGGCGGGCCGTGGTCGAGGTAAAGACCTTGACCAGCTCAGGAATGAGAGCGCCCGCCACCGTCCCGCAGGAAGTGATGGTCGCGAGCTTCCACCACAGGGTCGGGTCTCCGCCCAGGTTGGAAAGCAGGATCCAGGTGACCGGATAGGTGGCGGCGATGGTCACGATGGACGTAATCCAGACCAGCGAAGTGAGCGGCGATTCAAAGTTGAAATCCTTCGCCTTGCCATACCGCGCTTTCGAGATGAACCCGTTAATGTAGTAGCCCAGCACCGCGGCCACCAGCATGGCCACGCGCACCGCAAACAGCCAGACCAGTAACTGCACGCCCGAGACCGCATTCTTCGCGCCCAGAATGATGAAGGCGATGAGGGCCACCTGGACCACGCCGTAGGTCTCAAATCCATCGGCCGTTGGTCCCACCGAATCGCCGGCATTGTCGCCCGTGCAGTCGGCGATCACGCCGGGGTTGCGGGCATCGTCCTCTTTGACGTGAAACACAATCTTCATCAGGTCCGCGCCGATGTCGGCGATCTTGGTGAAGATGCCGCCGGCCAGACGAAGCACGGCAGCGCCCAGCGATTCGCCGATGGCGAAGCCGATGAAACACGGCCCGGCATAGTCCCCGGGGACGAACAGAATGATGCTGAACATCATCAGCAGCTCGATCGAGATCAGCATCATGCCGATGCTCATGCCCGACTTCAGCGGAATGCTGAATGTGCGATACGGATTGCCTCCCAGCGAAGCCCAGGCGGAGCGGGAATTCGCGAGCGTATTCACGCGGATGCCGAACCAGGCGACAAAATAGCTCCCGGCCATGCCCAGCACGCTGAAGGCGAGAATCACGATCACGCGTACCGCGCTGAAGTGCAGCAGCACGGCGAAGTACACCAGGATGACGACGGCGATGAAGGACCAGAGCAGGAGCAGGAATTTACCCTGACCGATCAGATAGGTCTTGCAGGTCTCCCAGATCAGCTGCGAGACCTCCTGCATCGAGCGATGCACCGGCAGGCCCTTTAAATGGACGTACATGAAGAGGCCGAAGATCATGCCCAGAATGCAGGCCAGGGGTCCGAACATCAGCAGGCTGTGGCCGTTCATGCCCAAAAACTGCACCTGCCTCAGATCCGGCAGCTGCAGGTTGGCTTCGCCGCCCGCCCCGTGCTCCTGACCATAAGCCATTGCGGGAAGCAGCAGGCCCGTCACCACCGCCATCGTCCTCGTTCGCCGTTTCAGAAATCCGGTCGCGCCGTGGATGGCGCCAGGTGCGATGCGGGTGAACAGCCAACCGACGAAGAGCGAAAGAACGCTCACAAGAAGACCAATCCCTACCCAGCCGGTAACCGACACAGACCCTCCCCTGCGTGTTGGATTTGCTGCCCGCGCTTCGGTCCCTCGACCGCGCTCAGGAACTGTATCACGGGAACCACAGAGCATAACAGTGCAATCAGCAGTGAGATGTGACGGAAGGCACACGCCTTCAAACCCTGTGTTGATGCGGACTTGAGGCCCAAAACGGCAAGCCGGCCCACGGTTGGTCACGGGTGCGTGCAGAAGAGTTTCACGGTTCCGAAAAGTAGTTCCGTTGCCTCAGCGAACGAGCACCACGTCCAGCGTCCGCGGTCCGTGGACCCCTCGGATGCGGGTCATTTCGATATCGGCTGTGGCCGAAGGCCCGGATATCAGCGTCAGCAGAGGAGTGGACGAGGAGGCCAGTCGCTTCATGGCTTCGGGGACCGTTTCCACGACCTGATCGGCGCGCACGAGACACAGATGCCGATCCGGCAGCAGGGTCAGTCGCCGCGCTCCTTCGCCCGGACCGTGCGTCAGCCCGATCGTCCCGGTCCAGGCGATCGCCACCGAGCAGAGCGTCACAATGCCGTCGCAGTCATCGAGGTCCTGCACCGTAGCCTGCCCTTCCGGGACGAACCTGAATTCCGCGGGCAGCCACTGCGCGGACAGCCCGTCCGCAACGATCACCTTCTTTTGTCCACTTTCGCGCAGGATGCTCAGAATCGTCTCCGGCACGGAGGCAGCGCCCGTCTCGACAACATTCGTGTCATAGTCGCGCAGGCGCTCCAGGAAAAGATGCAGCCGCGCCTCGCTGTCGAGCTGGCCGTGCTGGAGGTAGTCACGCGGGATCGCCGCATAGTCCGCCACAGGATCGCCGGCGGCGCCGAGCCCCGCGCCAATCCGCTCGAGGATTGCCTGGCGAGCGTCCGTCATCGCGCCCCTCCGCTGGCTTTGCTGCGCTCTTTCCACCATTCGCGAAACGTCTGCGGCGGCAGGGCGCGCAGATCGCGCACCCGGGTCCAGTTCCCGAGCATCCCAGGCAGCCCGCGCACCCAGCCCTTCGAAACAAACGGCCGCTGGCCGATCCGCCCCAGGCGCTGCGCAGCCTCAAAGCGGCGTCCGCTGGCAAAGATAGCCGCGACTGTCTTCAGGGCCAGGGCTTCAGGATCCAGCGCGCTCTTTTGCTCCCGCACCACACGCCCCCGCAGATGGATCAGCACCTCCGGGATATTGATCTTCACCGGACAAACTTCGTAGCAGGCTCCGCACAGCGATGAGGCATACGGCAGCGACTGCGCATGCTGCAGCCCGAGCAGTTGCGGCGTGACGATCGCGCCAATCGGGCCGGAATAGCCCGATCCATAAGCCAGTCCGCTGGTCTGCCGATAGACCGGGCAGGTGTTCAGGCAGGCGCCGCAGCGAATGCACTGCAGTGTTTGCCGAGCCTCCGGGTCGGGCAGTATGCCGGTGCGCCCGTTGTCCAGCAGCACGACGTGGAAATGTTTTGGGCCATCGCCGGCCCGCACTCCGGTCCAGACGGAGTTGTAGGGATTCATGCGCTCCCCGGTAGCCGACCGCGGCAACAGCTGCAGGAAAACTTCGAGGTCGCGGAAAGAAGGAATGATCTTCTCGATGCCCGCCAGCGAGATCAGCACATCGGGCATCGTCAGACACATCCGCCCGTTGCCTTCCGACTCGACAATGCAGACGCTCCCCGTGTCCGCCATAAGAAAATTCGCCCCGGAGACGCCCACTTTGACGCTGAGAAATTTCTCGCGCAGATAGCGTCGCGCCGCGGCGGTCAGTTTCTCCGGTTCGTCACTGAGATCCGGCAGGTGCATCGGCTCGCGAAAAATCTCCCGCACCTGCCTGCGATTGATGTGCAGTGAGGGTCCGACGATGTGCGAAGGTTTCTCGTGCCCCAGTTGCAGGATCAGCTCGCCCAGATCGGTTTCGACGGGATAAATCCCCGCGTGCTCCAGCGCCTCGTTCAGCCCGGTCTCATCCGTGGTCATCGTCTTGATCTTGATGACCTCTTTGCTGCCGTACTGCCGCACCAGGCCGGCGATAATCTGGTTGGCCTCATCCGCATCGGCCGCCCAGTGCACGTGGCCGCCGGCAGCCGTGCAGGCCTTCTCAAACTGCAGCAGGTAGTGGTCGAGATGCCGCAGCGTGTGCGCCTTGATGGCATTGCCGGCCGTGCGCAGCTCCTGCCAGTCGGCCGTCTCAGCGACAACGTGAGCGCGCTTGCGCTGGATCACGTCCGTAGCGTGGCCGATGTTCCTGCGCAGCTGCGCATCCTGCAGCAAAGGCAGCGCGGCCTTCTGAAAAGACGGCGCCGTCGCGGTTTCGCCCACGCGTATGGTCATAGGTCCCCAGCCTCGCGCCCGTCGGATTCCGTGCGCGCCAGGATTTCCGCGATATGCGCCATGCGCACGCCCGCGCCCTGGCGATGCAATCCGCCAAAAATGTGCATCAGGCAGGAAGTATCCACAGCGGTGATGACCTCCGCTCCGGTGCTCTCCACATCCTTCATCTTGTCCGCCAGCATAGCCGCCGACACATCGCCCATCTTGATGGCGAAGGTGCCCCCGAAACCGCAGCAGCGGTCGATATTGGGCAAGTCGACCAGATCGATGCCGCGAACCTTGCGCAGCAGCCGCACGGGCACATCCCCCAGGTGCAGGCTCCGCTGCGAGTGGCAGCTGGCGTGGTACGTCACGCGATGCGGAAAGTACGCGCCCACGTCCTCAAGACCGAAGCGATGCACCAGCAGCTCCGTCAGCTCATACACACGGGGTAGAAGTTCCTCGACCGCGCGCGTCAGCCCCGGGTCGCCCTGTTCGGCGGCCATCTTCGGATAGTGATCGCGGATCATCGCCACGCAGGAAGACGACGGAACGCACACCGCCTCGGCATCGCGAAAGATCTCGACGAAGCGCCGCATCAGCGGCAGCGCCTCCTGCTGATAGCCCGTGTTGTAGTGCATCTGCCCGCAGCAGGTCTGCTCGAACGGGAAGTCGATGGTGTGGCCCAGCCGTTCCAGCAGCCGAACGACGGCTTTGCCGGTGGCGGGGAAGAGCGTGTCGTTGTAGCAGGTGATGAAGAGCGATACGCGCACGGTGGGCCTGGCTCCGAGCTTTCATCATCCCACTACCGCGGCCATGCCGGCACAATTTCCTTTCCGGCGGAGCTCTCCGGTAAGGTGAAGTTGCCGAGCGCCGGGTTTCGCGAGCGCGATGGTCGAGGAGCAGAGATGCAGGGCGCAAAGTCGGATACACGAAGAGATTTCTTTCGGCTGGCGGGCGCCGGCATTACCGGAGCCGCCCTCGGAGCGGCGGTGCCGGCATCGGCGCAAGCACCGGCGCAAACACCGGCGGCTCACACCTCCGGCGTCTTCTCGGTCCGGGACTTCGGTGCCGTGGGCGACGGAAAGACCATCGATACCCCGGCCATCAACAAGGCGATCGAAGCCGCTGCAGCGGCAGGCGGCGGCACGGTCCTGTTTCCCGCCGGGACCTACGCCTCCTACTCGATCCATCTGAAAAGCAGCGTCGAGCTGCGCCTGGATATTGCCGCGACCATCCTTGCCGCCGACGGCGCCCACTACGATGCGGCCGAGCCCAATACACCGTGGGAAGCCTACCAGGATTACGGCCACAATCACTGGCACAACAGCCTTCTCTGGGGCGAAGACCTCCACGATGTCTCCATCACCGGCGCCGGCCTGATCCACGGCCAGGGTCTGACCAAGACGGAGAGCGGGCCGGAGCGGGCGGAGAATCCCGGCATCGGCGACAAGTCGATCGCCCTGAAAAACTGCCGCAATGTCCTCCTGCGCGACTTCGCCATCCTGCAGGGCGGATGGTTCGGCATTCTGGCCACCGGCGTCGACAATCTCACCATCGATAACCTGCTCATCGACACCAACCGCGACGGCATGGACATCGACTGCTGCCGTAACGTGCGCGTCTCGAACTGCACGGTCAATTCGCCCTGGGACGACGGCATCTGCCTGAAGAGTTCCTATGCCCTGGGAAAGGCCCGCGCCACCGAAAACGTGACCATCACGAACTGCTATGTCTCGGGCTGTTGGGTCATGGGAACGGTCCTCGATGGCACATGGCAGAAATTCGCCGAAGACGAGAAGGTTTCCCGCACCGGCCGCATTAAGTTCGGCACGGAATCCAATGGCGGCTTCATCAACATCGCCATCTCCAACTGCATTTTCGAGGGCTGCCAGGGGTTTGCCCTCGAATCCGAAGACGGCGCCCGGCTCGAGGATGTGTCCATCACCAACATCACCATGCGGGATATCGTCCGGGCGCCGATCTTCGTGCGTCTGGGTGCGCGCCTGCGCGGGCCCGCGGCATCGACGAAGATCGGCTCCATCCGGCGCGTCATGTTCAGCAACATCGTTTGCTGGAATACCGATTCGACCTATTGTTCCATTCTCAGCGGTGTGCCCGATGGATCGATCGAAGACATCGACATTCACGACGTGCTCATCGTGTGCGAGGGCGGGGGTACGGCGCAGCAGGGAAGTGTTCAGCCGCCGGAGAATGAGCAGAAGTATCCCGACCCTAACATGTTCGGGCCCATGCCGGCCTTTGGGTTCTACGTGCGCCACCTCACAGGCCTCTCCATGAGCAACGTGCAGATCAAAACCATCGCCCCGGATGCGCGCCCGGCCATCGTCCTTCAGGATGTGCAGAACGCGAACTTCTTCCGCATCCAGGCGCAGACGGCAGCCGGCTCACCCGTCTTTGCGCTGCATCGGGTCGAAAACTTCGCCATTCGCTACAGTGAACCGGTCACCGACACGCGTCTGCCCACCGCGGACAACTTAACTCTGCCGGAAGCGCGAATGGCCTAGGTCCTCAGGTGCAATCGGAAGCCGGCAGTGTGTATTCGGTGTGTATAATGGAAAGAAAGCTGCGACCGTGAACAGTCGGGAGATCATCCGCAGGCTAAAGGAAGACGGCTGGTTCGAGGTGGCGCAGGTGGGCAGCCACAAGCAATTCAAACACCCGGCCAAACCAGGACGCGTCACAGTTCCGGCACCGCGCAGAGATGTGCCCCTGGGAACGCTGCGCAGCATCGAGAAGCAGGCCGGGATCAAACTCCGCTGAAGGAACAAGCCATGGAGTACATTGCTTATCTCCACAAAGACGGCAAGTCGGATTACGGCGTAAGCTTCCCCGACCTTCCCGGATGCATCACCGCGGGTACAAGCCTTGAGAATGCGCGGAAGATGGCTGCGGAGGCTCTGTCGCTGCATGTTGCCGGCATGCTGGAAGACGGTGAAGTCCTGCCTCAGCCGTCCACTCTGGATGACCTCCGGGGCGATCCGGCGATGGACGGCGCGGTCGCTTTTCTTGTCGAGGTCAGCGAGCCGGAGAAGACGGTTCGCGTCAACATCACAGCGCGCGAAAGCGAAATCGCCGAGATCGATCATCGAGCGCGGGCAGCGCGGCTCAGCCGGTCGGCCTACATGGTCCGTCGCTCCCTGGAAGCCGGAACGCCGCGTGAACCAACGCTGCTCGTGGCTCGAAGGCCGGTGTCGGGTGCGGATCAGCAAGGACGCTCCCGAAGGCTGAACAAGTGAATCTGCCTGATGCCTGTCCCCGAAGTTCGTTAAGGAATAGTTGTACGGTCTTGTGTCAGGCTCCACTCGGCTTTGAGGCCCTCGAAACCGTTGTTCCGTCGGTGAGACTGAGGGCCTATCCGCACATATAAGATTTGTACAACGAGGGTCGTATGGGGCTGTGTATCGAACTGCGCACCGAATCGGGCGAGCAGCTTGGCTTCGTTGCGGACGAAAAAAATCTCCTTGGACAGTTGCTTGAATCGCCCGATCCCGGCGCATTCCCTATGTTGGCGTCTATCGACCATTATGGCGACACGGTGTTCAACCGCATTCAAATGAGGCGATTCCTTGACGAGTGGACAACTCTTAGCAGAAGTGCAAAGACACCCGCAGAGGAAGACCTCCTGCAATCTGTTGGAGCGATGGCGGAGAAGGCCGCACAAGCTGTCCACTTGTACTTGGTTTTCGTTGGGGATTGAGCAGCGAATGTCGGGACGCGGACGCACGGGCGATGAGATTTGCCTCCAGATGGCAAGACAAAATAAAGGCAGAAGTCTTGAGCAATCGAAGAAAACACCGAATGCTGCGAGATTTATGCAACAGATTTTGTACCAGGGCACGACTTCACAGCTTGCGGAAAAATCGCCAGAAGCCAAGGCTCTTGTGTCAGGGCGTGGCTTCAGCCGTGCCGCAAGAAGCCCAGGACTGAGCGGGCTTCAGCCCCTTGCGCAGCGATGCCGCGCAGCGGCATAACGGAGAAAGCCACGGATTTTTAACCCGTGGAATAAGGCGCTCCAGGAGAATTGGGCTTCAGCCCCGGAGCTTTTGTGTCAGGCCATCGCTTCGCAGCTTGCTGAAAAACCGTCACTTTGAAAGGGCACAGCTTCAGCTGTGCCATAAAGATCGCAGAATGGATCCGGTTTTAGCCGCTGAGGGATGCTTTCCTCACTGATGCGCAATTTTTCCGCAGCCTGTTCAGTCGTGCCGCAAACAACGCAAAATCAAATGGGCTTTAGCCCCTGAGGGCTGCTTTTCCTGCACACGCTTCCCCAGGTGGTTCGATCAACTTCGAGGACAGCCCCGCGTCTCTGCTACAGTGTTGGGTGTTTTGAGTACACCGATTTATCCTGGAGAGCAGCCGTGTTTTTGGGATTGGATGTGGGCACAGGCGGCACGCGCGCCGTCCTGGTGGATGAAAAGGGACAGCTGATCGCCTCTGCCTCCAGCGAGCACCAGCCCTTTCGCACGCCACACCCCGGCTGGGCCGAGCAGGATCCCGAAGACTGGTGGCGCGCCGCGCAGCAGGCCATCCACGAAGTCATCGCCGCCGTTCCCGGCGTACGCATCCACGCCGTCGGCCTCACCGGCCAGATGCACGGCGCCGTCATGCTCGACAAAGAGGGCAAGGTTCTGCGGCCGTCGCTCATCTGGTGCGATCAGCGTACCGGCCCGCAATGCGACTGGCTCCACGATCAGTTC
Organism: Acidobacteriaceae bacterium; assembly: GCA_036269135.1. Taxonomy (GTDB): domain Bacteria; phylum Acidobacteriota; class Terriglobia; order Terriglobales; family Acidobacteriaceae; genus Palsa-343. Next base: position 51,283 of record DATASQ010000061.1, on the reverse strand, counting down.
GGCGGCGGCGAAAAGGGCAGGGAAAAGCTGATCGAGCTGACCGCGAACCCCGCGCTGCCGAACTTCACCCTCACCAAGCTGCTGTGGGTTCGGGATCACGAGCCGGAAATCTTCGCGAAGATCGCCCACATCATGTGTCCCAAGGATTACGTGCGCTACCGCCTGACCGGCACGTATGCCATCGACGTGCACGAAGCCTCCGGCACCCTGTTGCTCGACGTCGCGCACCGGCGTTGGTCAACGGAAGTCGCAAAAGTCGCGGGGATTCCGGAAAGCTGGCTGCCGGAGCTGTTCGAATCACCAGACATCTGCGCAAAGATCAGCTCCGAAGCCGCCGGGCTCACGGGCCTGACCGCAGGCACGCCCGTCGCCGCCGGAGCCGGCGATCAGGGAGCCGGTGCGGTGGGCATGGGCATCCTGCAACCGGGGTCAGTGTCCGCTACCATCGGCACTTCAGGCGTGGTTTTCGCGGCCACCGCGGCGCCCACGCGCGATCCGCACGGACGCCTGCACACCTTTTGCCACGCCGTACCGGGCCGGTGGCATGTGATGGGCGTGACCCAGGCCGCCGGCTTGTCGCTGCGCTGGTTGCGGGAGACGCTGGCTCCGGACCAGACCTACGATCAGCTCACCGCCGACGCCGCCAAAGTTCCGGCCGGCAGCGACGGCCTGCTGTGGACCCCGTATCTCCTCGGCGAACGCACCCCCCACCTCGACTCGCAGGCCACCGCGGCTTTTGTCGGGATCACCGCGACGACAACGCGCGCCCACTTCACCCGTGCGGTCCTCGAAGGCGTGGCGTACTCGCTGAAGGACACGTTCACCCTCTTCTCCGAGCTCGGGATTCCGGTAAAAGGCGTTCGTCTTGGTGGCGGAGGGGCGCGCGGATCCCTGTGGCGGACGATTCAGGCCAACATCTACGGCTATCCCTGCGAACGGCTCACCGCGGAAGAAGGCGGAGCCTTTGGCGCCGCGTTGCTGGCTGGCGTGGGCGCCGGCGGCTGGACGGATCTGGAAGCAGCCTGTGCTGCCGGCATCACCGTTGCCGAGACAATGCAGCCGGATCCGCAGCTCGTCCAGCGGTATGCTGAGGGGTATGCGGGCTATCGCCGCGTGTATCCGGCCCTGAAAGGCATCCGCGGGTAAGCGGTGGCGAACGAGGCAATCCCATGCTGCAGGTTGCCAAATTCTTCGGACTGACCGGAAGCATCCTGTCCCTCTACGTGCTGCTCGTCCACGCGTTCTTTGTTCCCGGCATGGGCTGGCAGGATCGCCTCCTCTCCGCATTGGCCACCCTCGGGCTCACCGCCAGCGTCTGTTTCGCCAGCGGCCTCCTGTTTGAGATCCCCAACCGGAAATTCGACCCCGAACCCGTGCCGCCGCTCATGCGCACCCTGCCCGTCCGCCTCTTCTTCTGGGGCGTGAGCCTGATCGCAATCATGTTCCTGCTGTCGTGGTTCCTGGTGAACGACTTTGTGCCCTTCATCTGGAAGAACCAGCCCTACTGACGACGGCTCCCGACTCCCTGTTGCCTGCTTTTCGTCCTGGAGCGATGCATAACAAACGGTGCAAAGCGAGGGTAATACCCTCAGGGTATTACCCTCGTTGAATTGAAAACAAAGTAGTTCTTGAGGCCCTCACCCCAGGGGGGGTGGGGGGTGCCCCTCAGGCCCCGGCTGACGAGCCCGGTTCTCTGCGCCGCAGCTTCCGCCAAATCCACCAGCCCAGCCCGCCAAAAACCAGCGCCAGCACCACCAGAGTCAGCACAAGGTGCCTCCTGGCCAGATCGCCGATGGCATTCACGATCTGGGGTCCGTACTGGATCACCAGAAGGCTCTCAACCTCGAAGCGAATCAGCCTGCCCACAAAGACCGCCAGCATGAAGGTGACGGTGCGCATCTCGAATACGCCCGCCGCGAATACGAACAGCTTCCAGGTGGTGGGTGGCGGCATCAGCGACGGAACCATGATCGCCAGGAATTCCTGCTTCTCGAACCGATTGCGGAGCGCCTCGAACCGCGCCCGGTCGATCCGCTTCAGCAGGAATAGTTCGCCGCCGGCGCGCCCCAGCAGGAAGGGAACCAGGCCGCCCAGCGCCGATCCCACCGCCGCCAGCAGGGCATAGACATAAAAGTGCTGACGGTCCGCCCAGGCCCATCCGGCCACCAGCACATCGATGGGAAGCGGCAGCGAGGCCGAATCGATAAACGAGGCCAGCAAAATTCCCCATGGCCCAAAGGGCAGCAGGACGTGCTGAATCCAGTGGGTAAACCGGGTGAACTTGCTGAAGAGGGATTTCAGGAGCGTTCAACCTTTCTCGTGCTTCTCGTTGCCTCATCGGATGCCGCGCCTTCGCCTTCTAGGCGATGCTCCGTCCTGCCTTCCAGCAGATCGACGGCATGCGGCAGCACCGGCAGCGCTGCCTCGAGCGAACTCACCGCGCCAGCCGGACTGCCCGGCAGATTCAGCACGAGCGATGTGCCCACCGTGCCGCAAACCCCACGGCTCAGAACCGCCATCGGGGTCGCGCGTCGTCCCTCCGCCCGCATCAGCTCCGCCACCCCTTCCAGCAGACGGTCGCAGACCGCCCGGGTCGCTTCCGGCGTTACGTCCCGGGCAGCAATGCCGGTTCCGCCTGTGGTAACCACCAGCCCCGCGGCCTGGGCGGCGTTCCGGATTGCGTCTTCGATCACCCTTTGTTCGTCTGGAACCGTAAGGTGCAACACTGTTTCCCATCCCGCCGCGTCTAACGTCCGAGTCACCGCGGGGCCGGAAAGGTCCTCGCGCAAACCTCGGAAGCATGCGTCGCTGATCGTGATCACTCCCGCGTTGCGGGAGGATGCGTTCCTGGAATCGGACGTCACGAATTCGATTGTACAAACAGGCAGCTTTCCGCCCTTTTGATGAGAAAATAGTCTGAAAGAATCCGTGGCGTTCCCGCTTCACCCTGCAGCGCTGCCTGACAGCAGCCTGGGGCCCGGTTGCAGCCGCGCATTAACTGAAGTCACCCCGGAATGCCGATTCGTATCACCCCAACTGAGCCGCTCGACCCGCTGGAGGAGGAGTTTGCCAGCGACAGCGAGTCCGACGAATCAGCGGAATCCCAACAAGACTCAGGTGGCTCCCCGACCCGTGTGCTGCGCCGCAGCCGCTACGAGGGTCTGGACCACACCGATCTGCTGCACGTCATCGACGAGCTGGAAGGCACACGCAGCTGGGCCAGCCTGCGCGAAAAGTTGTGGATCGCCCTCATCATCCACATGGTCATCGCCTGGTATCTGATCTATGGGCCGAAGTACATCTACCACGTTCGCGTCGTCGATCCTTCGGTCGTCATGAAGCAGCGCCAGAAGGACCTCACCTTCCTGGATTTGCCGCCCGACGCGCTGAAGAAGGTCAGGCCGAAGCCGACGAACGTCATCTCCGACAAGGATCGCCTCGCCGAGTCGCAGCACCCCACGCTGGACCGCAAGACGCTGCGGGAGCTGGAAGCGATGCGCCGCGCCGGACCGCCGGTTCCGACTCCCGCGCCTGCCCAGCAGCCGCCCGCGCCGGCGCCGCCCCAGCCCCAGGTGGCGCAACAAAAGCCGCCCACACCGCCCGCCCAGCCTCTGCCGCAGAATAACCAGGCGAAGCTGGAAGCGCCGCCCATGGCGCCTCAGCCGACCTTCCGGACCGGTGCCGCCGATCCTAACCAGCAATTGCAGCAGGCGATGCGCCAGGCCATGCAGGGCCGCTCCGGCCAGTACGGCGGCGATATGGGTCAGGGCGCGAATCCGCAGCACCAGGGCATGCAGGGCGCGGTCGACATCCTCAGCGACACCATGGGTGTCGATTTTGGCCCTTATATCCAGCGTGTCATCTGGGATACGAAGCGTGCCTGGTACCCCCTGATCCCGGAAGAGGCGCGGGCACCGATCAACAAGCAGGGCAAGGTCCTCATCCGCTTCCGCATTCTGCCGGACGGCAGTGTGGAGAGCATGCAGCTGGAAAGCCCCTCCGGCGACGTGGCGCTCGACCGCTCCGCCTGGGCCGGCATCACCGGCGCCTCGCCGTTCCCCCCGCTCCCGAAGCAGTTTAAAGGTCCATTTCTGGAGCTGCGCTTCTACTTCCTCTACAACATCGAGCCGGGCGACCAATGACGCAGGCCCGAGTGCGCCGCCAGCAGGCCGCCGGGATTCTGATCCTCGCTGCACTCATCCTGGCGCTGACGCTTTTCCGCGCTGACTGGCACGCCATCTTTCCGCTCGGCTGGTGGCGCTGGTAGACCGGATCCGGTCATCTCAGGCCGACTCTCCGCATTCGCACCGGCAGTTTGCCCGCAATTTCCGGAGTGTCCGTCCGCCACGCGCCTGTCATGCTCTTCTTCGAAGGAGTCGAGTACCATGATGCCAGCCGTTATGCTTCCCGAAGATCAGGCCTGGGCCGCAGTTCTGGCCCGTGATCCCGCCGCCGATGCCGAGATGGTCTACGCGGTGAAAACGACCGGAGTCTTCTGCCGTCCCACCTGCCCCAGCCGCCGTCCGGCGCGAACCCACGTGGTCTTCTTTCCCGACTCCAACGCGGCAATCGGCGCTGGTTATCGACCCTGCCGCCGCTGCCGCCCACAATTGCCCCACGCGGACGCCGCTCTGGTCGAAGACGTTTCCGCGAAGCTCAGCACGGATCGCCCGGTTACGCTTGAGGAGCTTGCCCGCACGACCGGCCGCAGTCCTTTTACTATTGAGCGCGCCTTCCAGCGCGTGCTCGGCATCACGCCCGCGCAATACCAGCGTCAGCGTCGCGCCGCTTCCTTTCGTAAAGAGCTCGCCACCGGCACAGCCCGGGTGACGGACGCCATCTACGACGCCGGCTACTCCGGCCCCGGACGCGCCTACGAGAATGCCCAGCTCGGTATGGCTCCGGGCAAGTTCCGCGCTGGCGGCAAGGGTATGCAAATCGGCTACGCGATCGGCGACGGCGCCCTGGGCAAAACGCTCATCGCCGCCACCGAACGGGGCCTCTGTTCGGTCATCCTCGGCGACAGCGAATTGCAGCTCACGCGCGAGCTGCGCGCGCAGTTTCCCGCCGCGACCCTTCTTCCTGAGCCTGGGCTCAAGCCTCGTTTGCAGACGGTGCTCTCGCAGTTCACCACTCATCCCGCCAGCATTGACCTTCCTCTCGACCTCCGCGCGACGGCGTTCCAGATGCGCGTGTGGGAGGCGCTCCGTCGCATCCCGCGCGGGGAAACTCGCACGTACAGCCAGGTGGCGCGGTCCCTGGGGCAGCCAACGGCGGTGCGCGCGGTGGCCCGAGCCTGCGCGACGAACCCCGTGGCCCTTGTGATCCCCTGCCATCGCGTCATCGGCAGCGACGGCAAGCCTACGGGCTACCGCTGGGGGGTGAAACGGAAAGAGCAACTCCTCGAACTGGAGGCCAAAACGGCGGGGCAAAGTCGCTGAAGCTGGCCAGGACACTGCAGTAACTCCCAACTTTTGTGGGAGTTGCAGCTCCTGGCAATCCTGCTATCTTCAACCTTTCGCAGGATCGCCAGGGAGATTTTGTGGCTACTGTCCTCTCGCCAGCGCGGGTCATTCCGTTCCCAGCCTCTGACACCCACCGGAACATCTCTCTTGCGGAGATCCTCTCCGCCCTCTCCTTCGCCCTCGATCTCACCGAAGGCGCCGTGCCTGGTCACGCGCTGCGCAGCTGTGTGTTCGGCATGCGCATCGCCGAAGAATTGCGTCTCCCCGCGGAACAACGCGCCGACCTCTATTACGCGCTGTTGCTGAAAGACATTGGCTGCAGCAGCAATGCGGCCAGGCTATGCCAGATCATCGGGGGCGGCGACGAGCGGCAAGTCAAGGCGGGCGTCAAGCTCGAAGACTGGACCCGGCCAGGGCACCCGAAGGCCTCCACCCTCAAGCTGCTCTGGACCAACGTTTTTCCCGAAGCCGGCGCTCTGCGCCGCGCGGCCGCTATCGTCCGCATCGGGCTCACGCAGCACCGCAACAACGAGGAGATGATCACGCTCCGCTGCGATCGGGGCGCGCACATTCTTCGCAAACTCGGCCTCGGCGATACCGCTGCGGAAGCGGTGCGCGGGCTTGACGAACATTGGGACGGCAGCGGCTATCCGGAAGGACGCTCCGGCAAGGCGATCCCTCTGGCCTCCAGGATCCTGGCGGTTGCCCAGCATCTGGACGTCTTCGCCACGGAGCAGGGCATGGCCCGGGCTCTGCAGGTGCTCCACGAGCGGGCAGGCCGCTGGTTCGATCCCGACCTCGTCCGCGTGGTGACCCGCCTCCATCGCAGCCACGGTCTGTGGGCGCATGCGCTGCCGACGACGCCGGAACATGAGACGCGGGCGGCCGCACTCGACCTCGCTCCGGATCAGGTGCATTCCCTGGAAGCCGCCGACGTCGATCTGATTTGTGAGGCTTTCGCCGATGTAGTGGACGCCAAATCGTCGTTCACCTTCCGTCATTCGGTCGGAGTCACCGCCGCTGCGGGCAGCATCGCCCGTCGGCTGGGTCTCAGTCCCGAACGGCAGCAACTGGTGAATCGCGCTGCGCTGCTGCACGATCTGGGCAAGCTGCGCGTTCCCAATTCCATCCTCGATAAACCCAGCCCGCTCACGGCATCGGAGTGGCTGGTGGTTCAGGAGCATCCGCACCTGACCCAGGAAATCCTCTCCCGCATCGCCTCCTTTCACGAACTCGCGCAGATTGCCGGCGCGCATCATGAACGGCTCGATGGTTCCGGGTATCCACACCGTCTCACCGCCGATCAGCTTTCGCTGGAAGCGCGGATCATTGCCGTGGCCGACGTCTATGGCGCCCTCACCGAAGACCGCCCGTATCGCCCCGGCATGACCCACGAGGACGCACTGGCGCTCCTTTTCCGCGACGCTCCTCACAAGATGGATCCGGAATGCTGCGAAGCGCTGATTCCGGGCGTCTGCCCGGAGCGGCAGCAGGCCGATGCGCACGATGCAGGCGCTTCGGATACGAGAAACGCAAGCGCTCTGGCTTTATAGGTCGCCGCTGTCCACCAGCGCCACGCCGGCACGCGCCAGTTGCGTCTCCATCGCCGCCACCGATCCATCGGCGTCGATCCCGCGGCAGGCGTCCCGGATGACCACTGCCTCAAAGCCGCAACGCCTGGCATCCAGCGCGGAAAAGCCGACACAGAAATCAAAGGCAAGTCCGGCGAAATAGAACCGTTGTAGTCCGCGCTCTCGCGCATACCCGGCCAGCCCCGTCGGCGTCGAATGATCGTTTTCAAAGAAGGCCGAATAGGAATCCATCTGCCTCCGGAATCCCTTGCGCAGGAGTAACTCTGCCATCAATAGCTGAAGTGACGGATGAAGGTCAGCGCCTGGTGTTCCCTGCACGCAATGGTCCGGCCACAAGCGTTCGCCCGAGAGGGAATCGAGATCGAATGGCTTTCGCCCCTCATGACTGGATGCAAACGAGCAGTGGCCGGGAGGATGCCAGTCCTGAGTGAGCAAAATGTGATCGAACCGGTGCGCGATTGCCCGAATCGTCTTGATCGCGGCATCGCCGTCCGGAACAGGCAAGGCTCCGCCCGGACAGAAATCATTCTGCACGTCGACGACGAGCAGAGCATCCCGGCTGGTGATGTACATCCAGACCAGAATGCCATGTTCAGGGCCCCACCGCCATTCGCCGACAGCTGGCCGCGCGTCAGTTCAGGTCGTCGCCAATCGCAATCGTTACCGGCGGACTTGTCGTGAGCTCCGCATCCATGATCAGCACGCTGCGCACCTGCTCTGCGGTGAACTGCAGCGCCTCACTGGTGAAAAGGTCTTTGGCGTTGGTATCCCCGGCCGGCGCGATCGCCAGCGTGTAGTTGCCCGCCTGCACGTTCACGTAGCCCGAGACTGTTCCGGTCGTCATGCGGCTGAGCAGAGGCTTCGCACCGGCCAGCGTTCCGTCGCTCGGAATGAGATAGATATCCAGCGCCCCGGTTCGAACTGCCTGCTGCAGAAACCGCAAAGAGACGTACCCGGCCGGCGGGATCGCGGCCTGATCCGTCAGGAGAGTGGCCTGATAGCCGCTGCTGGTATCCGTAATGAACACGGAATGCTGCTGCGCCACCAGGAATGCGCCGGCCACGGAAGCGGTCGCCGTGGTGGTTTCCGTCGGAAATACGTATGCGGGCGCGTTCTCCGGGGGCAGGAAGGCGTAGTTGGTAAAGGTCGAGGCTCCGACGTTCACGGCAATTGGCGTGATGCCTATATTCACGTCCACCGGCGGGGCATTGTACGAAGCGTCGATCACCCGCACCATGGTTTGAGGCGGAGACGAGTTCTGGATATTCTGGCACCCGCTGAGCCAGACGGCCGCCAGCCCCAGCAGGGTCGTCGCCGCCGTCCTGCCTCGTCTTGCTCCCAGCTCAGTGATCGGCACCGGACCCTTGTCTCAACTGTGATGAGGAGATTCGTTCTCATCTTAGCCGCCTCCGCGGCCGCAACAGCAGACTGTCGCGCCTGTCTGCTCGCCAACAGTGGGGAATTGGGACTCCACCGTACTCTGACCAAAGTGCGACCCCCTGTCCCAGGAAGCGCGCCAAAACTTCAGGAGGTGCGACACAGCTGGGTATACTGCTTTGCTATGGTTTCCGCTATGCTTCGATATGCTTGTCCGCTTCTGCTGGCCCTGGGCCTTCCCTTGCTCGCGCAGACTCCCGGTATCCCCGCACCCGCGTCGCCCGCCACGGAGGCCCCGGCCGTGAAGAATCAACAGCAGGGCAGTTTCACCGTTGTGGGACTCACTGTCCGCACGACCAACGACAAAGAAGCCAACGGACAGGGTTTGATCCCGCAATTATGGGATGGCGTGATGCAGGGCGACAAGCTCTCCCAGGTCCCCAACCGCGTCAGCGACGATCTGGTCGTGGTCTACAGCGACTATGCCTCCGATTCGAGCGGCGAATACAACTACACTCTCGGCGTCCGCGTTTCGTCCGCGGATAAACTGCCCGACGGCTTTGTCGCCAGGAAGATTCAGGCAGGCAAATATGCCGTGATCCAGTCCGAGAAGGGGCCGCCGCAGGAAGTCATCCCGGCCCTGTGGCAGAAAATCAACCAAATGACTCCGCAGCAGCTGGGCGGCCAACGTGCTTATAAAACCGACTTCGAAACCTATCCCGACATCGCGGACTGGGGCAGCATCCGGATGGCCGCGCACATCGGGCTGAAGTAGCCGAGCGCCGCTGGAGCCGTGGAAGGGGTTCGAAACAGCGCAGCCGCGGCACCCGTGTGACCCGGGTGATGTGGTCCGAAGACGCCGACTCCGTTAACCTGCTGAATATGAGTTCCATTCAGGTTCAGCTCCCCGATGGCTCCGTGCGCGAGGTGCCTGCCGGCACAACGCCGCTGGCCATCGCCGAAGGCATCTCTCCGCGTCTTGCCCAGGCGGCCGTCGTCGCCCGCATCCGGCCGCTGCGCTCTGCTGTTTCCGCTGTCGCAGGCAGTGAAGCGGGCGAAGCCTCCATGTATGCGGCCGAAAACCCCCATGCAGAGCGTCTGGTCGATCTCGCCACACCGCTCCAGGAAGACGTTGCGCTGCAACTCATCACCGAAAGGGATCCCGAAGCGCTGAAGGTGTTGCGCCATTCGGCCGCGCACGTCATGGCGACAGCGGTTACTGAGCTGTTCCCTGAGACAAAGCTGGGCCACGGCCCGGCGACCGATGCCGGCTTCTTCTACGACTTCTGGCGGCCCACCCCGTTTACTCCCGAGGACCTGAAGCTGATCGAAGGCCGCATGGCTGAGGTCGTCGCCCGCAATGAGAAATTCGTCCGCGAGTCCGAACCGCGCGAAGAGGGCCTGCAACAATTCAAAGCCGGCAACGACTTCATGAAGGTCCATTTTGTGGAGAAGTTCACGCATCCGGGCGAAGCCATTTCGCTTTACCGCAACGGGCGCTTTGTCGATTTCTGCCGCGGCCCGCACGTCCCTTCGACCGGCCGTGTGAAGGCCTTCAAAGTGACGAGCCTTTCCGGCGCCTACTGGCTCGGCGACGAGAAGAACGCCCAGCTCCAGCGCATCTACGGCACGGCTTTCTTCGCCAGGAAAGATCTCGACGAGTATCTGGAGCGGATCGAAGACGCCAAACGCCGCGACCATCGGCGCCTCGGCAAAGAGCTCGAGCTTTTCACCGTCAGCGAGGAAGTCGGCGCCGGTCTGCCGCTCTGGCTGCCCAAAGGGGCCACCATCCGGCGTCTGCTGGAGGAATACATCCTCGGTCTCGAGCGCCAGATGGGCTACGAGCACGTCTATACGCCCAGCTTGGCGAAGGTCGATCTCTACGTTCGCTCCGGGCACTGGGAGCATTACCACGAGGACATGTTTCCTCCCATGGACCTCGAGACCGAGCAAATGGTGCTGCGGCCCATGAATTGCCCCCACCACATCCTGGTTTACGAGGCAAAACTGCACAGCTATCGGGACCTGCCCGTGCGTCTGGCCGAGCTCGGCGCCATGTATCGCTACGAGCGATCGGGCGCGCTCAGCGGCCTCAGCCGCGTTCGCTGCATGACCCTGAACGATGCGCACATCTTCTGCACCCCGGAGCAGATCAAGGATGAGTTCTCCGGTGTGATGAAGCTGGTCGAGCGCGCTTATAAGGATCTCGGCATCACGAAGTACAGCTACCGCCTCTCGCTGCGCGATCCCGCCAACAAGGAAAAGTACGTCGACAACGACGCCATGTGGGAGCTGGGCGAACGGGAACTGCGCGATGCGCTCGACTCGCTCGGTTTGAAATACAGGGAGAGCAAGGGCGACGCCGCTTTCTATGGTCCCAAGCTCGACATCCAGCTCGCCGACGTCATGGGGCACGAGGAAACTTACTCCACGGTGCAGCTGGATTTTCACCTGCCCAGCCAGTTCGGGCTGAAGTACAACGCCGCCGACGGCACCCAGCCGCGACCGGTGATGATCCATCGCGCCATCATCAGCACCATGGAACGCATGGTTTCCTACCTGATCGAGATGTATGCCGGAGCGTTTCCGCTGTGGCTGGCGCCGGTGCAGATGGGTCTGGTGCCGATCAGCGAGCGGCATCAGGCCTACGCGAAGACGGTGCAGGAGCGGCTGCAGCAGGCAGGATTCCGGGTCGACCTGGATGCACGCAACGAAAAGATGAACGCCAAGATTCGCGACTTCACCCTGCAGAAGTTCCCCTACGTGCTGGTGATGGGTGACAAAGAGGAATCCGCTGGTGCCGTGAGTGTACGGACGCGCGGCAAAGGCGATCAGGGCTCGGTGCCGCTGGAATCCTTCGTCGCACAGGCGCAGGAACGGGTGACGAGCAAGGACCTCGAACTCTAAAGCAGCCGGCTGTCTCAAATCAAGACGGCCGGTGCCCAAAGTTTTCGCGGGCCTGCCTCCGCGTGACGTAGCCGAAATCGCCCCGCCTCCTTAGAATCGGCAACAGAAGAAAGATCCTGAACTGCCGGACGGGAATTATGCGAACCACGCGGCCACTGCTCTGCACCTCCGAACCCTTCCACGTCAGCGCCCGCTTCCGCCTGACCATGGAGATCGCGATCCGCGATCTCGAGGCGGGTGCGGCGCGGGACGAACGGCTGCTCTCGCAACTCGTTGATCCCGAACATCGCCGCCGCCAGCAACTCCTGGTCAGGAGCCAGTTGGAGCGGGCGTTTCAGCTCCACGAGCTGCTCGCCCGCACCTGCATCCGTACCGACCGGGCCGCCTGACGCCTCGTTTCAGCCCTGCGGGCGCTTCTCCTCAGGCTTCTTCTCCGTGTGGGGTTTTGCTTCCTGCTTATGCTCCGGAGCAGGCCGCGCCTCCGGTTTCGCCTGCGGCCGCGGCTCGCTGCGAGGCTGTGCCTGGGAACGCGGCTCATTCGGGCGCGATTCAGGCTGCGGACGCGCAACCGTCGGTGCTTTCGGTTGTGGCCGTGCCTGAGTTTCCGGTGAACGTGCCGGCTGACTCCGCGACTCGGGACGCGCGGCCGCCGGAGTTGACGGCCTCGATTCCGGCCGCGGCTCATTGTGGACCGCCGGACGTCCCGGCGTCGGGCGCGGCATATTTACCGGAGCGGCATTGGGTCGATTCGCCGCCGGCGCGGCAGCGCGAATCGCGGGCGCGCCATGGAAGTCTTCCGCACGTGCTGCGGGCGCACTGCGGCCGCTGTCGATCGGGCGGCTCTCTGCGACCATCTGCGGCTTGCCGTGGTTCTGCTGTGCGAACTGGGCCCGGTTTTGCTGGGCTGTTTGCGCCAGCGTGTGCTGGGCGGGCAGTGGAGCAAAGTGCCGCTCCTGCTGTGCTGTCTCCTGCTGGCGGGTCGGCCGGTAACTCAGGCCGCCGCGGCCGCCGTTGTAGGCCACTCGCGAATTGTTGAACGGCTGCGCGACGCGGTAATTGTAGACGGTGTGAATCTGATCGCCGACGTGGACGACATCCCGGTTGTAATAGAACTGGTTGTTGCGCCAGTAGCCGCCTTCGTACCCGTTGCCGCCATAGCCGAAGCCGTAGTTCACGCCGCCGTAAAACCCGACGTGCGTGCCCCAGTAGCCGGTATGCCAGTAGTAGCGGCTGTTGTCCCAGCCCCAGTAGCCCGGCGTCCACAGGGCGCCGACGAAGGGGGCCATGACCCAGGCGCCGGGCACCCAGTAATAGCCGTTCGAGGCGTAAGCCCAATAGCCCGGAGTCCACTGATAGTTGTCGCCCGGAGCCGGCGGCTGATCGTAGTCCGGGACCTCGGGCGGCGGCTGGGGAGCGACGTCTTCAGCGGTCTCGGAATAATCCTGGCCGTATTGAGAGTCGTCCGGCGGCGGCGCCTGATCGTAGCCTGACTGATCGGAAGGCGGAGCCGGCGGATTCTCCTGGGCCGGAGCGGCGGTCGTGTCGCTGGCCGGAGCCAGATTCGCAGAAGCCGGGTCTCCGGCGGCGGCGGGCTGGTTCTGCGCGTTTTCCGGCGGGTTCTGACCGCTGTTGCAGCCAGCCAGCACAAGGGCGAGAGCGATCGTGGAGAAGAGGGTTGGAGCGATCCTGTTCATGGCAATCTTGGATGCTAACAGCGATTACGGCGCAGTGCTATGCTGGCCCGATGATGAATCGGATCAGCGGACCTTTCGACGTTAAAGTGCTTCCTCAGAAGGCAGATAACCCGCAGGCCGAGGCAGCCGGCCTGGGTCGCATGGCTCTGGACAAGCAGTTCCGCGGCGATCTGGAGGCGACCAGCCAGGGAGAGATGCTCAGCGTGCTGGACCGTTCGACGGGCTCGGGCGGCTATGTGGCGATGGAGCGGGTGACGGGCAGGCTGGCCGGAAAGCGCGGCAGCTTTGTGCTGCAGCACCATGCCACCATGAGCCGCGGCAATCCGGAACTGTCGATCCAGGTGGTGCCGGATTCGGGCACCGAAGAACTGGCTGGGCTGAGCGGATCGATGGACATCCGCATCGAGGGGAAGCAGCACTTTTACGACTTCGACTACGAGCTGGGCAGCTGACCCCCCACCCCCCCAGGGGGTGGACTGCGGCAAATTGCTGATTTTGCAGGCCTCGCAAGGTAATACCTTTACGGTATTACCTTCTTTTGCACAATTTGTGATGCATCGCTCCACTCCGAGTCGAGGGGACATCCCGCAGTGCCGTGCTGCTATTCTCAACGGGCGATATGTGGCTGCTATTCGGGAAGGTTGCGGTTTGGAGCGCTGACGTTACGGTGTTGAGCGGTATCCTGGCCCTGATTGAAATTGTGATTGAAAGAGACCGGGGATGGGCTTCGGCTCTGGACGAACGAGGCTGGGGCAAAAAGCTGCTGGCCGGAACCGCCGTTGTCCGATGGATCGATAAACCGTACGTCACCGCGTACCATCTGCTGGTTTTTGGAGTTCTCCTGCCGATTGCGCTCTGGAGCCAATACCGATTTGGAGTTCTTGGCGGCTTCGGTCCTGGGCCGCATGCCGGTCACCCCGTCGCCGATGGCCTGTTTCTCTTCTCTGCGTTTCTGGCGATTTGTGTGTTCGAAGACTTTCTTTGGTTTGTCCTGAACTGGTATTACTCCGACAGCCTCACGGACCTTCTGGCAGGGGAAATCTGGTGGCACACGGGGTGGATTTCGCTGGGCTCCGCGGTGAAGCTGCCCCGCTTTTACCTCTCGGTAGGAGGGATCGCCCTGGGGCTGCTGGCGATCAGCCTGGTTTTGTTGAAGTAAGCGGACTCAGGGCGCCGAGGATGCGGGCCGGCCGGGACGAAATTGCGGGATGACCGGCGGGTTGGGGGTTCGAGCCGGGGAATCCGCGGTTGCATTCAGCGTTTGTCATCTGCGCGAAACTTCCGTATCGCCGACGATGCGGAAACTGCGCTCTGGAAATACATGTGAGCGCTGTTGTCACATCCGTATTTTCCGGCCACCATCTGCCCCGCCGGACTTGGGTGATTCACCACTTCTCATTCTTCGGAGGAATGAAGATCAATCGGTCTGACGCGCCGCCGTCGGCCCGATTCAACATGGCGATTATCACAGGGACGATGGAGGTCGCATAGCGGGCGGCAGGCTCCGCGTTGGGTACTGGAATGGAGAAGACAAGATTTCTGCACCAGTCGATGACTTGTTGGTCTTCGAACGATGCACGCACATCGTGGGCGAACCTGTTCCGAACTCTTCTGTGAATCTCCATCTCCAGATATTCCCGCTCAGAAACGATGCCCAGCGCGAATGCCGCTAGAATGCGGGACGAGAAGGTTCCAAGGGGCGCATTGAACCCGTCCGTTAGCTGTTTTACTGCCTTGTGAGCTAGCAGCTTCCGCTCTATCGCCCGTTCCAGTGCGTCGTCCAGCATGGCACAAGAGGTGAGCACCATCCCTCGATCACTTTCGGCGTCCAGAGTCTGTAGAAATTCGGGGAAGCCCTTCAGATAGGGATATTTTTTTTCTAATGCCTCCCGTTCATCGCTCGTTATCAGCGGTTTGCCCATCTGTCGTCCCCGCACATTCCGCCCCTGCCCTTTGGGCCTGGGTGCTCAGTTCCTCTTGATGCTAAGGTCATAGCCCACATGTGCCAGGTACCTTAGAAAGTCCTTCCCATTGAAGGACAGTTCAACCATTCCGCTCGGATACACGGCGATGAGCATGCGCCCTTTCAGGAAACTGAGCCAATCATCAAAGGAGTAGGCCGCGTAGGTTGCCGGGTTCGCAGCAGCCGCGCTGTCATAGTGCTTCTTCACTTCAGCGATAGGAATGATACCCCGTGCATTCATATCCTTCATCGCATCGATCTGGCTGGCGTAGATCAGCGTCCAAGAGAAGTCGTGTTGCACCGTTACAATCCCAATACCGATGAAACGGACATAGAAGTCCTCTCTGGAGTTGGGGTAGTGCTTGTCGGCGATCGCCTTGATGTTGCGTTCCATCTCCGCGGTGATGGGGCTGTAATAGGCGAGAGCAAAATACTTCTTCGGGTCGAAGTCGACAGCGGGATTCTGCCCCAGAAGCCCGGAAAGCGTCGGGATACCCAAGGTTATGCCTGGCGGTTGCGAAGCAGTCCCCAGCTTCTGACCAGATGATTTCAGACGACGGCGGTCTATCATCCACGCTGCCACGGCAACTATGAGCAGGATCACGGGCAGAAATCGGCCCCAACCCGGCAACTGTGGAACATGGCTGGTCGGTGGTAACCCGCTCGTCGCTTGGTCCCATGCCTCAATGAGGCCAACAATCACAAAACAGGCAATCGTCGTGGCAGTTGGCCAGTTCTTCTTTATCCATTCCATTGGCTCTTCCTGTGGAGGACGGCCCCATTCTACGAACTTTCGCTTCCTGTAGCGAATTCGAGTGCCAGTTCAAGCAGACACCAGCTTCCAGGAGGCTCCCACTTGCTGGCATGCAGCCGAGCGCGTTCCTTCGTGCTTTGGCCGTAACACCGGCAAGCCGGAAGTTTGGACAGACCGAAGCAGAAAGCAACCGCAGATCCTTCCGCTGCGCGTCAGGATGACATAGCCCTGGCGGGGTGGCGCGGTGGTTGTCCGGAAGACCGGCTATGCGGAGTTACAGACAGCATTCCTCAGGGGCTGAAGCCCGATCTTTAAGAGTGCCAGTGCGGCACGGCTGAAGCCGTGCCCTTTCATACACACGTTGATGTTGGAAGAACACCGGCAAACCGGAAGTTTGGAACAGAGCGAAGCAAGAAGCAACCGCAGGTCCTTCCGCTGCGCGTCAGGATGACAGCTGTGGTGGGGCGGCGCGGTGGTTGTCCGGGAAACCGGCTATGCGGAGTTACGGAAAGCGTTCTTCAGGGGCTGAAGCCGCATCTCGAAAGCCGGAAACCCGCAAAGCAAAAGCTCTGTTGGATCCGGTTTCCCAACCGAACGAACAGAGCTTTTGACTGGCTGCAGAACCTCCGGGCCCGAGCGAAGGACGGAACGCCATGCGCGTTCTTTGTAAGGGCCGATTGCCGGGTTATTTCGACTGGACCGCGGTGACAATCTGGTAGAGGACGGTGCGCTCGATGGTGTCGACTTTTTCTTCCTGCGCCATTCCGTCTGCGATCGGGACGTCGGGATTGACCTTTTTCCAGCGCTCCTCGAAATTGTGTCCGAAGAAGTCAAAAACGGATTGCCAGCTGGGGTAGATGTCGACCGTATAGGTGATGTCCCGATCTTTGGCGCCGCGGGGCATGAACTGCACGTTGACCGACCAGCCGTCCACGGAGCCATCCTTGACGCCGTCCTCGAAGAGGGGCTTCCAGAGCTTTGTTTCGTTGGCGACCCAGGCGCCGACCGAGCCCGAGACGTGCATATCGTTGACGACGAGGTAATCGCCCTCTTTGGCGCCGCCGACCTGGAGAGCGGTTCGGACGATGCTGGTACTGACCAGGGTCCCACTGGCCTCGAGCTCGCTGATGAACTGCTGGTCAGTCTTGTCGATCCCGGCCTTGTGCAGATCGGCGGTTTGTTCGGCGTCGCTCATGGGGGCGGGAGGCAGACCGGGGTAGAACTCGACGAACGCATAATCGCATTGCGCCTCAGTTCCCGAGGGAACGATGGTTGCGAGCATGTACCAGGCTGAAAACATTCCCGAACTCACGTCATGGCGGGCAAGCTTGAGCAGGTCTCCGCTGGTGGCGGCATGAAACTCAGCATCCATGCCGGGCTTCACTTTCACGCAGTAGACGGTGTGAAATCCGGCCGGGGCTTGTTGGGCATAAGCGGTTACGGAGAGCGCAGCGGCTATGGCGGCGCTCAGGGCGAAATGACGAATCGGCATCGTGGGACCCTCCCTGGGTTGTCTTTCAGGTAACTGCGGGGGGAAGAAACGAATGACGGTAGCTGTTCGCCACAAAGAAAAGTGTGTTCCGGAAGGAAGGGCCCGATTGCGCGGTGCCCATGCTAACACGCTTGTGGAACGGTGCGGGCTGGGCGCAAGCGCTTGCCTTGCGGGGCGCTGCTTTCGGCGGCCTCAAGGCCGGGGCTTTCTCCGCGTGCCGCCAGCCACCCAGGCAGGGAGAGCCGTGCTCGTCCGGTCGGACGACCGGCATCCGGAGCGTGCGGACGGCCCGCCGTGAATGGGCAGCCCTCGGCCGTTTGTTCTCCGTCTCTCCGGTGAGTTGCGCGACTGCCGGCGACAGCCATTGCACTCCGGCCAACTTCCTGCCACCCTTTCCTACGGGGTGCTTTGCCATGAGAGCGATGAAAGACAGCACACGCAGAGGGCTCATGGTGGCGCAGGGGATTGCCATGCTGGTTGTCGGGCTCGTGTTGCTTTCCCTCCGCGCCACCATGACCATCGAACTCTTCACGCTGCTCGGGTCGGTCCTCTCCCTGCTGCTGATTGCGGGATCGTTGCTTTTCATCGCCATCACCGACGTGCTGTCCAATATTGGGCTCGGCTCCCGGCACGCTCCGCGTCTTAGAGTTTTCCTGATCGGCAGCGCCCTTGCGGCGGCCGGCGGGGTCTTCGTGATTCTTTACGGACCGATGACCGTGCGTTCGGCCTGCTGGTTGCTCGCCGTGTACTCGCTGATGCTCAGCATCGGAAAAGCCCATCTCGCCTGGCACTGGTCGGGAACAAGACAGGCGCAGGGCGCCATCGCGGGGCTCGCGGGCGTCGCCCTCCTCTTCACCGCTCTTCTGGTCAGCTTTGCGAGGGGCGTGGGCGACGAACGAAACCCCCTCGTCGTGATCGCTGCCTTCGCGCTGTTTTCCGGGCTTCAGATGCTGCTCACGATGGCCTGGATCCACGCGCGCGTCCCCACGCAGCCGGGTACTCAGCAGACGGTGTAATCCCGGGCGGGCAATGCCTAACCGGAACGCCTTTCCGGGCGATGCTGTTTTGCTCAGTTCACCCGATGCTGCCAACGACCGCCGGTCAGTACATGCTCCACACACCCGGGGTCACAACCTCCAGGAGGTGACCGTCCGGATCGCGGAAGTAAAGCGCCTCCGCGCCGTATTGCCAGGTCTTTCGCAGCTCAATCGAGATGCCCTGTTTCGCCAGCCAGGTCTCCCAGGCAGGCAGATCGGTCCGAGCAATGGCAAACGCGATGTGAATGGCGCCGCGGGCGTCGGTGTTACCGGGGGCGCCTTTTTTGAACAGCAGCAACACGCTCCGATCGCCCGCACGCATTGGGCAGAGGCGCGTTTCCTCGTTCAGCGGCGCGCCCGGTTCCAGCGGCTCAAAGCCGAACACGCGTTCGTAGAATTCTGCCGAGCGGGCGGCGCTCTCGACATACAGGGATGTTTCCAGGATTCCGTTCACCCGGGGCGCCATGGTCGCAACCTCAGACATGTCGAACCTCCGTAACTCGAATACCACCGATGCTGCGCATGGCTCCAATGCGGGAACTTGCGCATCCGTCAACGGCGAGGGGCGGGTCTCTCGCCCGATTGATTCGCCTATTGCGATGGAAGACCGTGCAGCTGCGGTCCAATCCGATTGGAAAAGGCATAGTTCTCCTCCCGATCCCCATCGATCGTCCAGAACATGGCGCCCAGCATTCCGGGATATCCGCCGGGCTGCTGGAGTTTATAGGTCACAGTCGCGGGAGCCTTTCCCGTGATCAGATACTGCATCGCCCCGCTTACCCGCCGCGGCGTCACCTCTTCGGTGAAAAATCCCACGGCCACCTTGTCCGACGGTATTGCCGGAAAGAAATCGTTCGCGCGCCCGTCCACGGGAAACCCATGCAGGAGGAGCTCTGTCATCGCCGCATCGTAATCCACCGATCCCACCTGGTACGGCTCACCATCCAGGCCTTCGAACGGGGGCGTGTTGTAGTCCTGCACGTCCACAAAGGTCAGGATGTCCCGCACCCCCCACAGCAGCGGCAGATAGGATCCAAACTGGCCGCCGTAGCCTACATACGCGCCGGGGATCTGCGTTCCTTCCGGGACCAGGGTCAGCATGAATGTGGGCCCGAGATGCGCCCGCAGCTGGTGCAGCGCCTCGATCAGATTCACCACCGACGCTGTCTTCGGATGCCGAAAGTCTGTGTCTCCCGGATCGAGCATCAGGGAAGGCGACTCGAAATCCAGATCGATGCCGTCGAATCCATACTCCTCGACCATCTGCGTCACCGAATCCACGAAGTTGGGAACGCTGCCTTTGTCTGACAGCGAGAAGTACTCTCCGCCACCACCGAGCGAGATCAGGACCTTCTTGCCGCGGCTGTGCAGAAACGCAATGTCTTCCTTCATCTGCACCAGATCCAGCGGCGGGACTTCCGGCTGGCCCATCGACGCCGGCCGCCCTGGACGCACATGCATCTGCATCGTGCCTTCCGGCGCCAGATGGTTCACGTTCGCAAACGCCACCAGGATGACGTCCCACTGGGGCGCGACGTCGCGCAGCCGGAGCAGCGTTCCTCCCGGCCCATCGCCGGTCCAGTAGCCGATCAGCTCATGCCCGTTTGCCGCTCCCTGGGAGGGCAGCGCCGCTACCGCTGCCGGCGGCGCCGGCTCGTTGACCATGGCTGGATTCGGAGTCGGCCGCGCCGGGCAGCGATCCGCCGCCGCCTGGAGCTTCTGCGCGTCCGGAAAGCTGTACGCTCCTTCTCCGCCGGTATACCACCCCAGCAGAGTGACGTCCGCCACATGCCACGTTCCGACGGCTGCATGGACGGCTGTCGCGGGCCCGGCCGGCAAGTCGCTGCGATTATTGGTGTCGAGCGGACCCTGGAGCACGTAGCGCGTCGACGGACTCTCTCCGCCGCAGCCATCATGCTCCCCACCGTCCGCCGCCGGCCATTTCCACGCGGGAACGAGGTTCTCGCCCGGGGGCAGCGGCTTGCGGAACTCTGCGTGAAACAGCGGATCGAACGATGGATCGTTGACCCACTCCGCGAGCTGCTCGGTCAGCGGCTGCACGTCGTGCTCGGTCACCAGCGGCGGCACGGCGCCCAGATACGACGCCAGCACAAACGAATTTCCCGTCGTGGGATCGACGCCGTGGGTTCCAAAGGTGCAGCAGACCGTGGCGTCGCCATAGGTGTAAAAGGCCGTATTTTCGGTCACCACGATCACCAGTTTGCCGTCTTCATGGGCAAGGGACTGGAAGATCGCCCGCTCGACGTATTCCGCGTCCGCCATTCCCAGCGACGTCCCCGTCTGCTTCGACGTGAGCACGTAGCCGAAGCCGGCGGGAATCTCCACCGTGAGGGGCCGCACCTCGGGCGGCGCGAGCAGCGTGTGCCATCCGGGTCCGGCATTCTTGCCGAGAGTCGCGCGCAGCATCGCGTCCACATACTGGGTCGCGCCCTGGTCGCCCAGGGGCGCGTTCGCGAACACCGGCGATTGCAGCAACGGCTGGACATCGGCCGCGGCATCCAGCGTGAACGGCTTTCCGGCGACGGGCCGCGCGTCAAACTCGAGGCGCACCGGCACCAGAACCGTGGGAATCACCGTGGTCCGGCCTTCGGTTCCGGCCTGCGCAGGGTTCTGTCCAGGCAGTGTCACCCAGGTCTGACCCGCCCTGTAGCGGAACGTCGGCACCGTTCCTTGTCCGCTTGCCGCTGCGAGGCCAAAGAAAACCATCAGCAGGAAACAGGATGTTCTCATTAGAAAGCGATGATAGTTGATGGGCGCGGGTGGGGTGGCTCCCCCTCAGCTCCGCGAGTTCCGATTGCCGTGAGCGTGCATCTCCCCCCATTTCCTGACGGTACCCCCCTCTGGACTGGTTCCATTCCAGGTGACGGTCGTCACTGCTAAGGCTCCCGGCCGAGGCGTAACGTACATCGGTTTTGGAGGTGGAGCGCCCTCGGTGTGCGTTGAGTGCGCCGAGGAGAACCGCCCATTGATTCGATGGGTCTTAGCTCCACCAAAAATCATGCGCCGCTGGATTCGGCGCCCAGCGGAGGCAGGAGACCGATGACCTGGAAGGACGACTATCGCAGTAAGCGCAGGACCGCGGCACAGGCTCTGGAGGCCGTGCGTTCCGGGGGCCGGGTCTGGATTCAGTCCGGGGTGGGCACACCGTCGCCTCTGGTCAACGCGCTGGTGGCGCGCGCGCCGGTGCTGCGGGACGTGGAAGTCGTGCACATGATGACGCTGGGCACCGCCGATTACACGAAGCCGGAATATGAGGGACGCTTCCGGCATCGCGGGATGTTTCTGGGGGCCAACGTGCGGGAAGCGGTGGTCGCCGGCCGGGCGGACTACACGCCTATCTTTCTGAGCGAGATCGAAGGGCTCTTCATCAGCGGACAGCTGCCCCTGGATGTGGTCCTGATGCAGGTGTCGCCGCCGGACGAGCACGGTTTCGTGAGCCTGGGCACCACGGTGGACTGCACGCTGACCGCCTCACGCTGCGCCAGCACGGTGATCGCCGAGGTGAACGAACAGATGCCGCGGACGCATGGCGACACGTTCATCCATGTGAGCCACATACACGCCATTGTGGAGACGAATCGGCCGTTGCTGGAGCTGAAGACCGAGCCGTTTACGGAGATGCACCTGCGGGTCGCGCGCAATGTGGCCTCGCTGATTCCGGACGGCGCGACGCTGCAGACCGGCATTGGCGGTATTCCCGAGGCGGTGCTGACCTGCCTGGACGATAAGCGAGACCTGGGGATTCACACCGAGATGTTTTCCGACGGGGTGATCGAGCTGATGGAGTCCGGGATCATCAACGGGGATCGCAAATCATTGCACCGGGGCAAGGCGGTGGCGGCGTTTGTGCTGGGAACGAAGCGGCTCTTCGATTTTCTCCATGAAAATCCCACCCTCGAGTTCCGGCCCATCTGCTACACCAACGATCCGTTCGTAGTGGCGCAGAACGATCGCATGGTGGCGATCAACTCGGCGCTGCAGGTGGATTTGACGGGACAAGTGTGCGCCGACTCGCTGGGGACGAAGCCGTACAGCGGCTTTGGGGGCCAGCTGGATTTCATTCGGGGCGCAGCGCGCTCGAAGGGCGGGGTGCCGATCATCGCTCTGCCGTCGACGGCGAAAAGCGGCCGCGTCTCGCGCATCGTTCCGGTTCTCGAGCCGGGCGCGGGGGTGGTGACCTCGCGCGCCGATGTGCATTACGTGGTCACCGAACACGGCATCGCGTATCTGCACGGAAAGACGCTGCGCGAACGCGCCGAAGCGCTGATTGCCATCGCCGATCCGCAGTTCCAGGCGGAGCTGGAGGATTTCGCCGTGCGCGCGCATTACCTGGAAAGCAAAACAGCTGCGGCACTGGTCTGAGAAGAGAAGCAAAGAGGAGGGCACGATGACGAACCTCGGCAAACGCGATCGCGGATCGCTGCGGATCGACACGGACGAGTGCAAGGGGTGCGGCCTGTGTATTGAGGCCTGTCCGCCGCGTGCGATCCAGCTCAACGAGCGGCTGAATCCCTACGGCTATCGGACGGCGAGCTACCTGGGCGCGGGCTGCACCGGCTGCGGAATGTGCTTTCTGGTGTGCCCGGAGCCCGGAGCGGTGACGGTGCTGCGGCTGGCGGCGCCCGCACGCGGCGCTACGGCTGAGGGAGCGCAGTCATGAGCCGCCAGTTAATGAAAGGGAACGAGGCCATCGTGAAAGCCGCGGTGCTGGCGGGCTGTCGCGGGTTCTACGGGTATCCCATCACGCCGGCAAGCGAGATTACCGAGGCGGCGGCGGAGTATCTGCCGCGGGCGGGAGGGATCTTTCTCCAGGCGGAGAGCGAAGTGGCCGCCATCAACATGCTCTACGGGGCGTCGGCGGCGGGGGTGCGGGTGATGACCGCTTCCAGCGGGCCGGGGATCAGCCTGATGCAGGAAGGCATCAGCTACATGGCGGGCGCGGAGCTGCCCTGTGTGATCGCCGACATCACGCGGGGCGGACCGGGGCTGGGCAATATCGCGTCGGAGCAGAGCGACTATCACCAGGTGGTGAAGGGCGGCGGGCACGGCAACTACAAGACGATCGTGCTGGCGCCGCATTCGGTGCAGGAGATGGCCGATCTGACGGCGCTGGGCTTCGAGCTGGCCGATCGCTATCGCAATCCAGTGGTCATCATGGCCGATGGGTTTATCGGACAGATGATGGAGCCGGTGGAGTTTCCGCAGACCGCCACAGAGCCGCAACTGCCGAAGTGGGCCGTCGCCGGTACCGAGGAGACGCGTAAGAACCTGATCAGCTCGATTTATCTGAGCACGGACGAGCTGGAGAGGCATGTTCGCCATCTCGAGGCGAAATACACCGTTGCCGAGCGGCTCGAGGCGCGGGCGGAGGAATGGTACGCGGAAAGCTCCGATGTGGTGCTGGTGGGGTACGGCATTGTGGCGCGAGTTCTGAAAGCGGTGGCCGCGGAGGCGCGGGAGATGGGCCTGAGCGTCGGGGTGCTGCGTCCGATCACGCTGTTCCCGTTCCCGACTGCGTTCTTCCAGAAGCGAGCGGAGCGCGCGAAGGTTTTCCTGGTGGTGGAAATGAGCACGGGGCAGCTGCTGGAAGACGTGAAGCTGGCTCTGAACGGCGTCCGTCCGGTGGAGTTCACCAGCCGCGTCGGGGGGAATGTTCCGGTACACGAAGATGTGCTGGAGCTGACGAAACAACTGGCAAAGCGCTATGCGGAAGTGGAACAGGCGGCCCATGTCTAACGAACCGGAAGTGCGGTACGAAATCGCCCATGAGCGGCCGAAGGCGTTCTACACGACCTTCGAGCGCAAGGATGAACTGCAGCACCAGACCCACTACTGCCCGGGATGCGGGCATGGCATGGTGCACAAGATGCTCGCCGAGGCCATCGACGCGCTCGGCATTCAGAACCGGACCATCCTGATCAGTCCGGTCGGCTGCTCAGTATTTGCTTATTACTATTTCGACGTGGGCAACGTGCAGGCGGCCCATGGACGCGCGCCTGCCGTGGCCACGGCGGTGAAGAGGAGCCGGCCGGAGAGTATCGTCATCAGCTACCAGGGGGACGGCGATCTGTCGGCGATCGGCTCGGCGGAGATTCTTCATGCGGCCAATCGCGGGGAAGCGATCACCGTTCTCTTCGTCAACAATGGCATCTACAGCATGACTGGCGGCCAGGTGGCGCCGACGACGCTGCTGGGCCAGATCAGTACTACGACCCCGAAGGGCCGCAGCGCCGCGAATGAGGGCTATCCGCTGCACGTGAGCGAACTGCTGGCCACGCTGGAGGCGCCGGTTTACATCGAGCGTGTCGGCCTTGGCGACAACAAGCAGGTGGCGCAGGCGCATCGCGCGGTTCGCAGGGCGCTCGAGAATCAGGTCAAGGGACTGGGCTTCTCGCTGGTGGAAATCCTTGCACCTTGCCCGACGATCTGGAAGATGTCGCCGGTGGACGCGCAGCGCTGGGTGAAGGACGTGATGGAAAAGACCTTTCCCCTGGGCGTGCTGTGCGACCGCACTGGCGAAGCGCAGGCGCGCCAGGCTCCCGCGGCGGCTCCTGTGAGGGAAAAGATCGCGCAAATTCTCGAACTGCCCAACGGCGATCAGGCGGAGGGGCAGGTTGCGAGCAGCGTGCAAACGATTGCGTCCGATTTGCAGGTGCGGGTCGCCGGCTTCGGGGGACAGGGAGTGCTGCTGCTGGGCGAAGTTCTCGCGGAAGCGGGGCTGGATGCGGGGATGGAAGTCTCGTGGCTGCCTTCTTACGGACCGGAGATGCGCTCCGGCACTTCGAATTGCCATGTGCGGCTGGCGCGGCATCCCATCGACTCGCCGCTGGTGGTTCGCCCCGACGTGCTGGTGGCGATGAACGAACCCTCGCTGCACAAGTTCTATGCGACGGTGCGGCCCGGGGGATGGGTTCTCTACAACGGCGAGGGGCTGCCGGACGGCTGCGACCGCACGGACGTGCATGTGCTGGCGCTGCCTTTTACGCATATCGCCGACGAACTGGGCGACGCACGCGCGCAGAACATGATCATGATGGGCGCGCTGCTGGAATGCACCGGCGTGCTGACCCAGGAGAGTGTCGACGAAGGCCTGCGCCATCTGGTGAAGAGCGCCAAATGGCTGGAGCTGGATGACCGGGCGATCGCGCGGGGGCGGCAGTTGCTGCGCGAGTCGCTGGATGAGGTGAGCCATGAAGGCTGAAGCGGATCCGAATCTGATCGTTTATTTCGGGGGAGAATACGTCCCGCTGCGCGAGGCGCGGGTCGGCATCCTGACCCACGCGCTGCACTACGGCACCGGGGTCTTCGAGGGTCTGCGCGGGTACTGGGACGACGCAGAGCACCAGCTCTTTCTGGTCCGGCCGCTCGACCACTACCAGCGCTGGAAGCAGAACTGCGGCATTCTGCGGATCGACGTTCCTCCTTCGGCGGGGCAGCTTTGCGCAATCACGAACGAGCTGGTCCGGCGCAATGCATTTCGCACGGACATCTATGTGCGGCCGCTGGCGTACAAGTGCTCGGAGCGGATCGGCGTGGCGACCGACGGTCAGGACGCCTTTGCCGTGATCGCGATGCCGTTCGGCGACTATTTGCCCAGTGACAAGGGCCTGCATGCCGGAGTCAGCGCCTGGCGTCGCATCGAGGACAATGCGATTCCGGCCCGGGCCAAGATCTGCGGAGCCTATGTGAACAGCGCACTGGCCAGCGACGACGCGCGGCGCGCGGGATTCGATGAAGCGCTGCTGCTGAACGAGAACGGGCAGGTCGCCGAGGGAGCCACCTGCAACCTGTTCATGGTGCGGCATGGGCGGCTGATCACGCCGTCCATTACGGACAACGTGCTGGAAGGCATTACGCGCGATTCGGTGATGGAGCTGGCGCGGCGGGAGATCGGGCTGACGATTCAGGAGCGGCCGATCGACCGCAGCGAGCTGTATGTCTGCGATGAATTGTTTCTGACCGGGACGGCGGTGGGCATTGCGCCGGTGGTCCGCGTGGATCATCGGCCGGTGAACGACGGGTGCATTGGCGCGATTACGCGCGAGGTGCGCCGTTTGTACTTTGAGGCGGCGCGAGGACACTTGCGGGCCTACCGGAAATGGGTGGTGCCGGCGCTCCCGTCACAGCAGGAGGCGGAGCCGCACGCGGTCGCGCTGAAAGAGTCTCTGGTGGAGCGGTAGCGCACGGCGGGCGGTGCAGGATCTGCTGCTGAAAGCAAACACGCGGACCGTCGATGCGCTGACAACGGGGGTGCAGGGAAACGCGCACGACGTTGCTCTGACCAACTTCGACGCGAACCTGCTGGGTAGCTGCGCGGCATCTACCGCAAGATCCAACCCTCCCAGGAAGTAGCTTTGCAGGGGAGAAACGTTCGGCGTTACTCCGGTAGGGAGGGAG
The DNA here is from genome assembly GCA_036269135.1 of Acidobacteriaceae bacterium. Taxonomy (GTDB): domain Bacteria; phylum Acidobacteriota; class Terriglobia; order Terriglobales; family Acidobacteriaceae; genus Palsa-343. The sequence continues at coordinate 24,584 of DATASQ010000061.1, read as the reverse complement.
CGAAGCGGCGGAAGCGACGCAGGCCAGAGACGGCTCCGGCCGCGGCGATCACCTTCAGGATTTCACCGGGCACAAACGGCGCCACCGCCAGCAGGAAGACGGTCGCTGCGGACTGATGCGTCAGAATCGCAAGCCAGGCGGCTCCGGAGAGAAGGATGAGGCAGTCGCCGACGGCCGCTGCTGCGAGAGCCGCAGTCAAGCCGGGCGCATTCGGCCGGCGGAGGCGCCGGAACAGGCTGCCGGTCAGCCAGGCCACGGCCGGGTAGGAGAGCAGATAGCCGCCCGTCGGCCCGAAGAGATGCAGCAGCGTGGGCACGCCGACGGGGCTGAAGACCGGGAGCCCGGCCGCGCCCTCGGCCAGATAGGCGCAGAGCGTGACGGCGGACCAGCGCGGACTCAGCAGGAGCGCCAGCAGCAGCACGGCGAAGGTCTGGAGCGTCACGGGAACCGGGGTGAACCAGAGCGGGATCGACACGTGCGCGCAGACCGCGACAAACAGCGTGCCCAGCAGGACCAGGGCGGTCCGTTCGGCGATGCGGCGGGCGCGCGACGGCGCGAGCACGGGCGAGGCGGAGAGGGCAGAACTGGCGAAGACCTTCATTCGTAACTCCGGAGCTTACACAGGATCGTCATGCTGTTCGGGCTGGGAACGGATGGCCCGGCGGTGCTGCACGACGTGGCGGGCGACCGCGACAGCGACCCACACGATCACCACCGTGGACAGAAGCAGCACGCCATACAGAACACGCACAGGGGCCAGCATAACAAACTGCACAGGCCGAGGCTCGGCCGGACCGGCGGCCGGGGTTTCCGGTTGCCCCGCGCGCATCGCAGGCTTGCCCTCGATCATCTGAGAGAGGAGACTTTCTGCGGGAGCGAATCATGAAGGTTGCATTTCTCGGTTTGGGCAAGATGGGCAGCGCCATCGCGAAGCATCTGCTGACGAGCGGTACTCGCCTGACTGTGTGGAACCGCACCCGCGCGCATGCCGAAGCGCTGGCCGGCGATGGCGCGCAGGTGGCTTCCACGCCGGCGGAAGCCGTGACAGATGCCGACGTTGTCTTCACCATGGTGATGGACGACCCCGCACTGGAAGACGTTCTGTACAAGGGAAAGGTCCTGGAGACACTGCCCAAGGGCGCGATCCACGTGGCCGTCAGCACACTGAGCGTCGCTCTCTCGAAGAAACTCGAAGAGGAGCACCATCGCCGCGGCCAGCAGTACGTTGCCGCGCCGGTTTTCGGTCGCCCGCACATTGCCGAAGCCGGCAAACTCTGGGTCGCGGTGGGCGGAGCGAAGGAACCGGTCGAAAAGGTGCGTCCGCTGCTGGAGAAATTCAGCCGCGGCCTCACCGTCGTCTCGGAGCATCCCTGGAGCGCGCATGCGCTGAAACTCGGCGGCAATTTTCTGATCACTTCCATGATCGCCGGGCTGGCGGAAACCTTCGTCTACGCAGAAGCCATGCAGATCGAGCCGGCCGTCTTCCTTGAGACCGTCAACAACGCGCTCTTTCAGTCGAAGTTCTACGAGATGTACGGCAAGATCATGCTGAATCCGCCGGAAAAGCCGGGCGGCACCATCGCTCTCGGCGAAAAGGACATGCGCCTGTTCCGCGAGGCGGCGCAGTCGGGCCATGTGCCCACGCCGCTGGCGGACCAGTTCCTCGCGAACTTCCATCGCGCCATTGAAGCCGGGATGAAGGAGGAGGACTGGGCGGCGGGATATCTGCAGCTGCAAAAGTCAGCCGGTAAGAAGCCGGCCTGAGCCTCCGCGACTCCCGGTGCGGTTACGATAGGGGCATGCCGAAAAACAGCCTGCAGGATCGCATTGTTTTCATCACCGGAGCCAGCGCCGGCATTGGCGCGGCCTGCGCCCGTGCCTTTGCCGCCGAAGGCGCCCGCCTGCTGCTGGCCGCGCGGCGGGTGGAGCGGCTGGAGGCCATGGAAGTGGATCTGCTCGACGCGGGTGCGGCCGCGGTGCACGTCTTCGCCCTCGACGTTCGCGACCGCAGCGCCGTGGAGAAGGCGCTCCCCGCCCTCCCCGGCGAGTGGCGTACGATCGACGTCCTCGTGAACAACGCCGGCCTGAGCCGCGGTCTCGACAAGCTGTGGGAAGGGAAGACCGAAGACTGGGAAGAGATGATCGACACCAACGTGAAGGGATTGCTCTGGGTCACGCGCGCTGTGGTGAAGGGCATGATCGAGCGCGGACGCGGCCACGTGATCAATCTCGGCTCAACCGCCGGAGAGCTGGCCTATCCCGGAGGCAATGTTTATTGCGGCACCAAGGCCGCGGTGAAGCTGATCAACGATGGGCTCCGCCAGGATGTGATGGGCACGCCGGTGCGCGTGACTTCCGTTGACCCCGGCATGGTCGAAACGGAATTCAGCGAAGTGCGCTTCCGCGGCGACAGTGCGCGTGCGTCAAAGGTCTACCAGAACATCACCCCGCTGACCCCCGACGACGTGGCCGACGCCATCGTGTGGGCCGCCACCCGCGCTGCCCACGTCAACGTCGCCCATCTGCTGATGACGCCGACCGACCAGGCCAACTCCCTGGTCTTCCATCGCAAGAGCTAGCGCTACAGCTTCGCCAGCTTTGCTTCGATCTCGGTCAGCGCCGCTTCGAGCGCTTTCCGGCGGATCGGGCTCGATGTGCGTTCGTCCAGGATCCGCTCGCGCTGCAGTTCCAGCGCCTGCCGCTCGCGCAGACGGTCAGCCGTCGCTGCAGCCGCCTGAGCATTCCGGCGCGCTCCATCGCCGCCCGATGTCTCGGAAGCTCGCTGCTCTACCTGGTCTTCCACGGATTTGCTTTCCCATCCTCGTGCCATACCTCTATCGTATCTCCGCCGGAACGCCGCGTCGCGGCACCGGAGTAATGCTGCATCCAGCGGCGGTCGCCAGGCATCCGTCAGGACATGCAAGCCTGGCGCATTTCCAAGTTCGGCATCGACAATCTTGAGCGTGTGACGCTGCCTGACCCCGCGGCGGGGCCCGGCCAAATCCTGGTGCGGGTCCGCGCGGTTTCACTCAATTACCGCGACCTGATGACGGTGCAGGGCCGCTACAACCCGAAGATGCATTTGCCTCGCATCCCCTGCTCCGACGGCGCAGGCGAAGTCATCGCCATTGGCGAAGGCGTCGCCCGCGTGCGCCCCGGCGATCGAGTGGCCGGCATCTTCATGCAGAACTGGATCGAGGGCGAGCCCGACGCCACGAAGATCAAAGGCGCGCTGGGGGGCGACGTCGACGGCATGCTGGCCGAACTTGTTGTCCTGCGCGAAGACGGCGTTGTTCTCATCCCGGAACATCTCTCTTACGAAGAAGCCGCGACCTTGCCGTGCGCGGGCGTGACGGCATGGAACGCCGTCGCCGAGGCCGGCAATGTGAAAGCCGGCGACACGGTTCTCATTCAGGAAACCGGCGGCGTCTCGATCTTCGCCCTGCAGTTTGCGAAGATGCTCGGCGCCCGCGTGTTCGGCACTTCCAGCAGCGTCGCGAAACTCGAGCGTGCGCGGCAAGTCGGTCTCGATGCCGGGGTGAGTTATCGTGAGCGCGAAGACTGGGATGTGTGGGTTGCGGAGCAGACCGGCGGACGCGGCGTGGATCTGGTGGTCGAAGTCGGCGGGGCCGGAACGTTCATGCGCTCCATCGCGTCGGTTCGCATCGGCGGCGCTGTGGCCCAGATCGGCGTCCTGACCGATTCGTCCGAAGCGATCGTTATTCCCCGGTTGTTACACAAGCAGGTTCGCCTGCGCGGGATTTATGTGGGATCGCGGGCACATTTTGAGAAAATGAATCAAGCCATTCGACAAAATCACCTGAAACCCATAGTGGATGAAGTGTTTAGCTTCCACGATGCGGCCGCAGCATGGCGACGAATGGAACACGGCGGTCACTTCGGCAAGCTGGTCCTGCGCGTAACCAGTTAGGATTTTTAGTAATCAAGCGTGACTTTTTTGCTGTGCCGGACATCTGAAGAAGTGCAAACTTGCCACTGGTGCGAAAGGAGCGCAGTTCCATGAACGCCATCACTATTTGTCTGCGCGGGGTCATCAGTTTCTTCTCTGAGATTTTATTTGGCTGCAATCATGCGCGGCTCACCCGTCCCTTCACGCTGGACGCGCACACTTATAAAGTGTGTCTCGATTGCGGCAAGCAGATCTACTATTCGGCTCAGGAAATGCGCCCGCTGACGCCGTGGGAAGTTCGCCGCGTGAAAGCCGCCCAGGCAGGGGAAGTCCGGGTGGTGCCGATCCCCACCGGCCCCCAGCTGGTTCCGGCGCACGACCGCAAGTCGAATATCGCGGCCTAAACGGCTGATTTCCATCTTTTTGAGGAGCGCGAATTTTTGCGCTCCTTTTACTTTTGGGGGAGGGTGGCCACAACAGCCGGCGTCTAAGATAAAGGCTGTTGATGCCATGACCCGCCTTCTGCAAAGTCGCTGGCTGCTGTTGTTTTTGGCGCTGGGCGCAGTGGGTTGCGGCAGTGTTACCGGCCCCGCTCTCGCCGGCAGCGGCGATCTCACCCTCAGCGCTTCGGCACTCAGCGTCGGCACCACCGGCCAGGTCGAGCTGCGCGCGTTTCGCAGCACCGGTGAGGCCGCACCGGTCGCGTGGAAGATCGTTTCCGGTACCAATGCCGCGACGCTCGGCCAGGGACACATCGACGTCACCGGGCTCTATACGGCTCCCGGCTCGCTCTCCGCTGACAGCATCACTGTGCGCGTGGAAGCCACAGTCCTTGCCGATCCAAAGAACAACGCCGCGCTCACCCTCAGGGTGCACCCGGGTTTTGTGCAGCCGCTGCTGCCGCAGAATGTCGCGCTCACTCCAGGAGCCAGCGCCGACGTCACCGCGCAGATCGCCGAAGTGGACGCCGGCAGCGTGAAATGGTCCCTGGCGCCAACGACCGGAGGGGCCGGCGCATCGACGAACGGCGCCCTCGGCACGCTGAGCGATCTGGGATGCCGGCGGAGCTCCGACCACTACACCACCTGCGCCACCACCTATTCCGCGCCCAGCGCGGTTCCCGGGCAGCCGGTCTACGTCATCGCCTCGGTCAACGGGAGCGCCGTCACCTCGCCGCTGCGCGTGCTGCTCAACAACCAGGGGATCGTCAGCGATCCGGTGAACCACCAGTCCATCCAGACCGATCCGGCGCTGCTGGGAACCTCCGGCGGCAACGACGGCGACTACGACACGTGGGAAGACAGCAAGGGCAATTCGTACGTGGCGGACTGCTGCGGGGGCACGCTCGGCGCGCTCGTGGAGGACAGTCAGAAGAACGAGTTCATTCTCAGCAACAATCACGTGCTGGCTGAAAGCGATCAGGGCCACGTGGGCGACACCATCGATCAGCCCGGTCTCATCGATGGAGCCTGCACCCCGCTCAACCGGCCCGGATCGACGCTGCGTCCCGTCGGCACGCTGGAGTCTTTCGTGCCTCTGGCCTCGCACGAGACCAATGTCGATGCCGCTTTGGCTGCCGTCGCGCCGGGGGCGGTCGATCCGACGGGCAGCATTCTCGGACTCGGCGCGCCGCAGCAGGGACAAACGATCGGCGCCGCTCCGCCGATGGCCGGCCGAGGCGAAACCCTGACGGCGGCCAATCTCGGCATGAATGTCGCCAAGAGCGGCCGCACCACCGGCCTCACCTGCTCCAGCATTGACGCCGTCGCCCTGACGGTGAAGGTGGACTACTACAAGGACTGTGCGGAGACGGAACCGTACACCACCAAGACGTTCACAAATCAAATCGGGATTGGCGGCGCGCACTTCACGGACAGCGGCGATTCCGGCGCGCTGGTGCTCGACGCCAGCAACTCCGAGGCGATCGGCCTTTACTTCGCCGGAGGCACCGATGGCGACGGCCACGGGCTGAGCGTTGCCAATCCCATTGGCGATGTTTTGAACGAGCTCGGCGCGAAGAGGGGCTCCTCGCTGCGTCTGGTGGGCACCGAAAACGCCCATCCGATTGCCTGCCTGCGCTACGATCCCGCCCTGCCGACCACGGATCCGTTTGTCGGAACCAATGCGCTCGCCCACGCGCAGAGCATCGCCGAGCAGGCGGCGGACACCCTGCATGGCAACGGTCTCCTGGGCACCGCGGCCGGGAAGAGCTTCGACAGTCCGGGCGATCCGGTGGTGATTGTCTACGTGGACCACGCCACAGCCAGCGTGCCGCAGACGATTAGCGGCCTGCGCACTCAGGTGATCGTGACCGATCCGGATAAGATCGCGCGGGGCGATGCACCCACCATGCCGGCTCTCGAGCCGGGACTGCACCTGACCCCGGCGCAGCTGGCCCAGGCCCAATCGGTTGAGGAGCAGGTGGCGCCGGAGCTGATGAACGACCCGGCGATCTTCGGTGTGGGCGTGACGCAGAGCCAGGACAATCCGGCGGAAGCGGCGCTGCTGGTCCTCGTCGACCTCACCAAGAACCCCCAGTCCATGCCGGTCACCGTGGATGGGCTGCGTGTGCGCTATCTGCGCCTGCATCGGTTCCATACCACGCTGTCGAAGTGGGCAACGGGACATCGGACATCGGCATGCCATGTAGAGCAGGCGGGTAACCAACAGTAACCATGCGGTCCCCCGACGATCCGCGGCCGGTTCTCCGGCAAAACTAAAGCCCGCGCAGACAACTCTTCCCGTCAGAAGGGCATCGAACGCCTAATTCTCGGCTGCACCATGCCGCGTCCAACGATGGCGCACACTCAGGCATTCTTCCCTACCGGAGGATTGGAGGTCGATGTTTTCCTCGCTCGCTCAGCCAGGCGGAACCGCCGCACGATTCCGTCTCTGGCTTGGGGCCTGCTCGCGGTTGGCTCAGGGACGAGGTGCAGGAGCAGGACTGCCGTGCCGACGCCAGGCCATTCGCCCGCGAGTGTTGCCGTCCCTCCTCCTGGCTGCGTGCCTGCTCCTGACCGCTCCAGCCTTCTGCAGGCAAACCCATCCCGCTGCCGGACAAAATCAACTGAAGACCCTGAGCCTGCAGCAACTGGGGAACATCGAGGTCACCACCGTCTCCAAGGAGCCGGAGGCCGTTTGGAAAACGGCTGCGGCCATCTATGTCATCACGCAGGACGATATCCGCCGTTCCGGGGCCACCAACATTCCCGAGGCGTTGCGCCTGGCGCCGGGCGTGGAGGTGGCGCGGATCACCAGCGACGAATACGCGATCGGCATCCGCGGCTTCAACAGCCGTCTCTCGCGCTACGTTTTAGTGCTGATCGATGGACGGACGGTGTACACGCCGTTGACGGCCGGCACCTACTGGGAAACGCAGGACACCTTCATTCAGGACGTGGATCGCATTGAAGTGATCCGCGGGCCGGGCGGCACCATCTGGGGACCGAATGCAGTCAACGGCGTCATCAACATCATCACCAAAAACGCGAAGGATACCCGGGGAGTGCTCGCGGCGGGTGCGGGCGGCAATGTCGAGCAGGTCTTTGGCGATACCCGTTACGGCTCCGGCAACGGCCAGGGGTTTAACTATCGGGTTTATGTCAAAGGATTCGGGTGGGCGCCCGAGTACCATGCCGACGGCGACAACTACGACGACTGGCACAGCGGCCAGGGCGGATTCCGGATGGACTGGGATCGCCATCACCGCGACACCTATCGTCTGCAGGGCGATGTCTACGGCCAGGATTTTGGCGAAAGAGCCTCGGCGAGCAGCTACAGCCCGCCGGCCAATTACGACCTTTCCGGCGATGCTTCTCTCTACGGCGGGAATATCCTGTGGAGCTGGAGAAGAGTGCAGAGCGACGATCGGGATTTTGAGCTGGCGGCGTACTATGACCACGCCACACGCGACGAGCTGAATTTCGGCGACATTCGTAACACCGTCGATGTCGATTTCAACGATCGCTTTCCGCTGTCTCGCCAGGAGATCTCGTGGGGCGGCACGGTGCGCGCGAGCCACGGCAACGAAACCCAGATCTTCTCGGGACTCACCTTTACGCCACCGCAGAGAACCGACCAGCTTTACCAGGGATTCATTCAGGACGAGATCTCGGTGGTGCCGAATCGGCTTGCATTCATTGCCGGGACGAAGGTCCTGAAGACGAACTACACCGGAGTTCTCGGTGAACCGAGCGGCCGCCTGCTGTACACACCCACCTCCACGCAGACGCTGTGGGCAGCCTACACGCATGCGCTGCGCACCCCTGCCGACGTCGAGCGGGATTTCAATCTGTCCAGTTTTCTGGAGTACGCCGATGGCTTGCCGGTCTTCGCGCGCTTCAGTGCGAATCCCCATTTCCGGTCGGAGCAGATGAACGGGTACGAACTCGGCTATCGCACCCTTGTGGGCTCGAAACTTTATCTCGATGTCGCCAGCTTCTACAACCATTACGGCGACGCCTTCAGCGAAGACCTGGTGGGTCCGTTCGCTGTCGAAACCAATCCGGCTCCCACGCATCTTCTGTTGCCCGCGCAGTTTGGCAATGGTCTGGTGGCATCGACAACGGGAGGGGAAGTCGCGCCGGACTGGCGTCCGCTGCCCTGGTGGCGGTTGAGTGGTTCGTATACCTTTCTCGAGATGCATGTGAAGAAGGGAACCAACTCAAAGGACATCGGGAGCGCGCCCACCGTGCAGGGATCCAGCCCGGAGCACCAGGCGCTGATCCGCACCGATTTCGATTTGCCGAAATCGGTCAGCACGGATCTCCAGATCCGCTACGCCAGCGCTCTGCCCGGCATCCACGTAGCGTCTTACTGGACCGGGAATGCCACAGTCGAGTGGGGCTTAAGCCATCACGTTCGGTTCACAGCCTCGGGCCGGAATCTCCTTCAGCCCCACCATGTTGAATTCTCCTACGATCCCGGACCTCCCGTCGGCATTCGGCGGAGCATCTACGGGCAGATAACGTTTACGAAGTAACTCCGGCTGAGAGACGCGCGCGCCGATCGAGTGCCGCTTTTGGACTCTGCACGGGACCCGAGCTGGCGACCCTCTTCTCGGCGACGGGCGCGGGATGCGATTTAGCCTTCCAGCGCCGCAACCGCCTCCAGCGAGGGTGTCTCGGTCCGGAATTCGCCTTCCCACTGCGCGACCACGGCTGAGGCGAGACAGTTGCCCACCACGTTGATGGTCGTGCGGCCCATGTCCATCAATGCGTCGACGCCGAGAATCACCAGGATCGGCTCGGTGGGCAGTCCGAAGATCGACGAGGTGGCGAGCAGAACGACCAGCACGGCTCGCGGCACGCCGGCTACGCCCTTGCTGGTCAGCATCAGCGTGGCCAGCATGGCGAGCTGCTTGCCGAGGCTCATATGGATGCCGGCGGCCTGCGCGGTGAAGATCGAGGCCAGCGCCAGATAGAGCGCCGATCCAGCGAGGTTGAAGCTGTAGCCGGTGGGAATAACAAAGGCGACGATTTTGCGCGGCACGCCGAAGGCTTCCATCTCCTCCATGGCGCGGGGCAGCGCGGCCTCGCTGGTGCTGGTGGCGAAGGCAATGGTGGCGGGCTCGGCGACGGCGCGCAGGAATCCGCGAACGGGGATGCGCGCCAGCAGCGCTGCCGGGAGCATGCCGATGAGCGTGAAGATCACCAGGGCGATGTAGAGCGTCAGCAGCAGCTTGCCGAGGTTGAACATGACGCCGAGCCCAGATTGCGCCACGGTGAAGGCCAGCGCGGCGCCGACGCCGACGGGCGCCGTCAGCATCACGATATTGGTGAAGGCGAACATCGCCTCGGTCAGCGATTCGGCCAGCCGCATCATCGGCGCGCGCTTCGCCTCGCTCAGACGGCCCAGCGCCAGTCCAAACAGGATGGCGAAGACGACGACCTGCAGGATCTGATTTTCGGCGATGGCGCTGGCGATGTTTTCCGGGAAGACGTGCACGAGGAACTGCTGCCACGAAAGCGGTGGCGCGGCCGGCGAAGCGTGCGCAACAGCCGCGGCCGGAGCGGCGCTCATGTTGAGGCCCACGCCGGCTTTGGAAAGGTCGATGGCGACGACGCCGATGATCAGCGCGAGGGTCGTCAGCACCTCGAAGTAGACGAGGGATTTGAGACCGAGGCGGCCGACCGTCTTCGCTTCGGCATGGCCGGCGATGCCGGTGATGAGCGTGCCGAGGATCAGTGGTGCGACGATGACCCGAATCAACCGCAGAAAGATGTCGCTGAGGAAGCGGGTGGCCAGCGCGACGTGCGGTGCGTCGACGCCCAGCTCAATGCCGGCCAGCATGCTGACGAAGATCCACCCGGTCAGCGAACGGCGGCGCCCTGCCGCCCACGCAAGCAGAAGCAGGCCGATGACGCGGAGGGCTTCGGCGATGGGCCGCGTGGCGGGGGCGAAAGCCTGCGCCGATGCGGCGACGGCGTAGAGCGCCAGGCCGGCGGCAACGGGGAGCAGCACACTCCGTGGACGGGATGCGGTCCGCAGGAACATACGCAGGCTAGCGTATAGCGTACGGCGGCGCCTGCGCAGGAAAATTCCATCGGCAGCGCGACGCCCCAAAACTGGATTATTCTGCGGTCATGTTGCCAACCATGCGAAACGTGGGCGCCACGTTTGTGATGAGTGCGGGCCTGCTGCTGAGCGCGGGCCTGCGAGCGCAGATGCTGCAGCCTCCGCCGCCCAAACCTGAGGCGAGTCCGGTGGGGAATCCGCTGACCGATCCGGGACTGACGCCGGGAGCGGAGTTCCTCTACCAGCTGGAAGCGAAATTCGCGGCCGATACGTCGAAAGGAGGGGGGCGCGCGTTCGGTTCCTGGTTCGCTGCGGACGCGGTGACCCTGGCCAACGGGAAGGCTCCGGTGGTCGGTCATGACGCGATTGCGGCCCAGGCAACGTGGACGCCGGAGAGTTACCAGCTGACGTGGACGCCGGAGGGCGCGCGGATGGGGCCGTCGGGAGGCATGGGCTTCACCTGGGGCCATTACGAAGGAGTTGCGAAGGATCAGGAAGGGAACACAACGAAGACCACCGGCCGCTATATGACTGTGTGGAAACGGCAGTCCGACGGCGACTGGAAGGTGGAGATGGATGCCAGCAATACCGGGCCGCCGGCAGATTGCTGCCGAATCCAGTGATCTCCCTGAACCGTCAGGGTTACTCTTTTGGTACCTTTGGGATGACGCGATCGCGCCATGAAGTTACTTCCGTTGATTACCCGTAAACTATAGGAAAGACAGGGACTTATATCACCCAAACGGGGCAGGGCGGAGGCCGAAAATCTCTGTAACAATGCCCATGATCCCCCCCATGGGGCGCTCCGGCGCGAGCGACCGCGGCTGTACCAGCGCAGGCGACGCACGCGTCCCCTGGATGGCCGCAGGCGTGCCGGAGTTTGCGGAGAGGTATGAGTCACGTGGCCACCAACCCGCAGTGGAGCGAAGCCGAGAGGCTGAAGTCTCTGCTGGAATACGACATTCTCGACACGCCCCCCGATCCGGCGTTTGACGAGATTGTGCGCGTGGCTGCCGACGTGACGGGAGCGCCGTACGCCTACCTGGGATTTCTGGATGCGCAGCGTCTGTGGCTGAAGTCGCGCTTCGGATTCCAGGCGCCGGAGATACCGCGTCTGGCCACGGCGGACCAGTACACGATTCTGGAGCCGGAGCCGCTGCTGATTGCCGATGCGGCGATGGAGCCGCGCTTTCCGGTGCGAGGCATTCCTCTGACCCGGACGATCTTCTGCCGCTCGTATCTGGGCGCGCCGCTGGTAGGGCCCGATGGGGCGATCGGCACGCTGGCGGTGCTGTCGTCGAAGCCCAATCAGTTCACGGGGAAGCATGCCTCGACGCTGGGCGTGCTGGCGCGGCAGATCATGATGCGTCTGGAGTACTCGATCCATTCGCGCTCGCAGGACCGGTCGCTGCGCAGCCGGCAGCGGATCGAGCGGGCGCTCACGGTGGAGCGCAATTTCGTCTCCGCGGTGCTGGACACCATGAGCGCGCTGGTGCTGGTGGTGGATACCTCGGGGCGCATCGTCCGCTTTAATCGCGCGTGCGAGGAGATTTCCGGCTACACCTTTGCCGAGCTCGCCGGACGGTCGTTCCCGCAGGAGCTGTTTCTGCCTGAGGAGCGGGACAAGGCGTTCGATCTGCTGCAGAGGGCACGGCAGGAAGGCCGGCGCGAGCCGGTGGAGATGCACTGGCTCACGCGCGACACGCGGCGGCGGCGCATTGCGTGGACCACGACCGCGCTGACCGACGGCGTCGGCGATATCAACTTCATCATCATGACCGGCATCGATGTCACCGAGCAGTGGGAGGCGACGACGGCCCTGCACGCCAGCGAGGCGCGCTACCGGCAGCTGATCGAAGGCTCGCTGGGCATCGTTTTCACCCACGATCTGGAAGGCCGCATCCTGTCCATCAACGCGAACGCCGCGGAGAGCCTGGGATACCGCCCCGAGGAGATGCTGGGCACGCGGATGATGGATTACGTTCCCGACGAGCAGAAGCCGGCGTTCCAGAATTACTTACGCAGCATTGCCACGACGGGCGAGGAGCAGGGCATGATCAGCCTGCGCCACCGCAACGGCAGCATCCGCTCGATTGCGTGGAGGAACCGGCTGATCGATCTGCCGGACACGGCGCTGTTCGTGCTGGGGCACGGCATCGATGTAACGGAGAAGACCGACGCGGAGAATCGTCTGCACGCGCTGATGCGGCAGCGGGAGTCGATCCTGGAGTCGGTGGGCGACGGCATTTACGGCATCGATATGCAGGGGCGCATCGTGTTCGTGAACCAGGTAGGCGCGCGCATGATGGGCTATAGCCAGGAGGAGATGGAAGGGAAGGATCTGCTGGCGCTGCTGGGGCACGCGCGCGCCGACGGCTCGCCGTACCGGATGGAGGAGAGCCCCATCTACGCGGCGCGGCGGGCCAGCGTGCCTATTCGCGCGCGCGACGAGGTCTTCCACCACAAGGACGGACACGCGATTCCGGTGGAATATGTCGCCTGCCCGATGGTTTCGAACGGGCGCGTGACCGGCGTGGTCGTTGCGGTACAGGATGTGACCGAGCGCCGGCGTCTGGACCGGATGAAGGATGAGTTCATCAGCACGGTGAGCCACGAGCTGCGCACGCCGCTGACGGCGCTGCGGGCAGCGCTCGGCCTGATTGCCGGAGGCGCGCTGGAGAAGCGTCCGGAGAAGCGCGGGCAGATGATGGAGGTGGCCATCGGGAACACCGACCGCCTGGTGCGCCTGGTCAACGACATTCTCGATTTCGAGCGGATGGGGGCGGGCCGCCTGCCCATGCGCTTCCAGGAAGTGGACGCGAAGGATCTGCTGCGGCGCGCGACGGATCTGCAGCACCCCAACGCGCAGAAGGCCGGCATTCAGTTCCTGATCGACGCGGGGCCGCTGACGCTGTGGGTGGATGAGGATCGGATCCTGCAGACGCTGGGCAATCTGATCAATAACGCCATCAAATTCTCGCCGCGCGGCAGCGACATCATCCTGCGGGCAAAGGCGCAGAGCGCTACCGAAGCGATTATTTCGGTCGAGGATCGCGGACGCGGCATTCCGCCGGAGAAACTGGACATCATCTTCGAGCGCTTCCAGCAGGTGGATGCTTCGGATTCACGCGATATGGGCGGAACGGGGCTGGGCCTGGCCATCTGCCGCAACATCGTCCGCCAGCACGGCGGACGCATCTGGGTGGAGAGCACGGTGGGCAGGGGCAGCACCTTCTACTTCACGGTGCCGCGCACGGCCGCGCGTGGCGATGGCGGGGAGACTATGAACCCGTCTCAGCGTTTGCCGCGGCTGCTGTAGTTTTGGGCACAGCAGCCGGCGCCACTGAACGCAGCGGAGCCGCCAGCTGCGGCGTCATCTGGTGCATGGTGACAATCAGAGCGACGGCGGGCACGACTCCGGCGCAGCGGTAGGCGTGCGGCGTGCCGGCATCGAAATAGACGCTGTCACCGGCCTCCAGGGCGTGTGCGCGGTCGCCGTGGCGAATTTCCAGCTCCCCATGCAGCAGATAAAGGAACTCGTAGCCCGGGTGCACGTGCGGGCGAACCTCGCCGACTCTTTTTGAGGGAACAAACTCGGCATAGTAAGGATCGAGGTGGCGATCCGGCACCATGTAGGCGAGGCTCTCGAAGTAATAGCTCGGGTCTTCGACGCCGGACTGCGGCAGGCGGACACGCTCCGTGCGGCGGTGCACGCGGAAGAGCGGATGCGGCTCAGGCTCGAAGAAATAGGAGAGGTCCCGTCCGAAGACCATCGCGATGCGAGCCAGATTGCGCAGCGTGGGGACGACACGGCCGGTTTCCAGCTGGGACAGAAAGCTGGCGGAAAGGCCGGTGTGGCGCCCCAGCTCGACCAGCCCCATGGACCGCTTGAGCCGCAGACGCCGGATGCGTTCGCCGATCCGTTTTTCAGCAATGAAAGCTTCGGGGGACGGCGCCGGAAGCGAGGCGAATTCGTCGTGGTGGATGGAAGATTCAGGCTGGTTTTCCATAGCTGCCCCTCTTCCGCTGATAGCGATGGGTAGAGTGTAGCGAAAAAAGTGTTCTTCGCATCCAACGATTTTTTCATCCGGTGAAGGCAGAGGCACTCTCAACGCCGGGTGAGACAGCTGGAGCAGGCGGCAACGGCTCGATATAAGTTTATGATTCTTAAGCTATTGATCTGATAGGCTGAACGTTCAGGTCGTTATGAGTGAGAAGAAGAAGCGGATTCTGATCAGTGGGGCCTCCGGACTGATCGGGTCGGCGATGCGACGCGCGGCCCAGGAGCGCGGCATGGACCTCACGACCCTGGTGCGCCATCATCGGGACGTGGTGGGCGGAACGATCTACTGGAACCCCGGCAAAGCGGATGGGGCGATTCATCCCATGGGGGTGGAAGAACTGGACGCGGTGCTTCATTTGAGCGGGGCCAGCGTGGCGCGCCGATGGACCGAGGCGCGGAAGCGGGAGATTGTGGCCAGCCGGGTAGGGAGCACCGGGGCGCTTTGCGAGGCACTGGCCCAGGTGCGGCATCCGCCGCGGGTTCTGGTGTGCGCCTCGGCGATTGGAATCTATGGGGATCGCGGCGAGGAAGTGCTGACCGAAGACAGCGCGCCGGGAACGGGTTTTTTGGCGGAAACCTGTGTGGCCTGGGAGAAAGCCGCGGAGAAGGCAAGAGCCGCAGGCATCCGGGTGGTGCACGCGCGCTTTGGCGTGGTGCTCAGCCGGAAGGGCGGGGCGCTGAAGAAGATGCTGCCGGCCTTTCAGCTGGGTCTGGGCGGGAAGCTGGGATCGGGGCAGCAGTGGATGAGCTGGATCAGCCTCCGGGATGCGGTGCGGGCGATGCTGTTTCTGATGGACAGCGACGATTTGGCAGGCGCGTTCAACCTGACGACGCCTCATCCGGTGAGGAATGCCGACTTCATGAAGGAACTGGGAGCAGCGGCGCATCGGCCGGCGTGGCTGGGGGTGCCGGCGGGAGCGCTGCGGATGGCGTTCGGCGCGACGATGGCGAACGAGACGCTGCTGGCCTCGGCCCGAGTGCTGCCGCGCAACCTGGAAGAGGCGGGTTTTCGCTTCGAGGACGCGGAGATCGGAGCAGCCCTGCGCGCTTTGCCAGGCTAAATTTTCCATGATTGCGGGCGAACCACAGAGCGGGCAAAAGGCGCGGCCGGATCGAGCGGGACGGCGGAGCGATGGCTGGAGGCGAGGGCCGCTGGCCTTTGCGGCCCTGGCGGCGTGCCTGGGGGCACTGGCCGGCTGTGCGCTGGCAGGCAATCCGCAGCCGCCGACGTTGTGGCTGCCGGCTCCCGTGAAGGACCTGACGGCGGTGCGAGCGGGGGACCAGGTCCATCTGCACTGGACGATGCCGCGCCAAACGACCGACAAGGTGACGCTCAAAGGTCCGCAGCGAGCGCACTTCTGCTGGCAATGGGCGCAGGACTCCCCGACGAAGAAGACGGCGGCACAGTGCCGGGCGGCGGGCGATGGGACGTTCCCCCCGGAGAAGCCGGCGGAAATTTCGCTGCCGCTGCCGGCAGAGCTGACCTCGGGTGCGCCGCGGGCGGTAGCTTTCTTTGTGGAGCTGGAAAACCACGCGGGCAAGACGGCCGGACCGTCGAATCCGGCGCTGGTGGCTACAGGAGCGCCGCCGCCTGCCGTTACGGGAATGCACGCGGAAACCCGAGCCGAAGGCGTGGTGCTGCGCTGGGACAAGGCCGCGCCGCAGCCGGGACTGGTGCTGCGCATCCACAGGGATTTGGTGAAGGTAGCGGGAGCGCCGAAGCCGAATGAAGCCCAGGGCGCGGCGGCGCCGGAGCAGCAAACGCTGGAGGTGGACCTGTCTCCCCAGGACCCAGGCGTGGCCCTGGACCGCAACGCCAGCCTCGATCACACCTGGCGCTACACGGCAGAGCGGGTACTGAAAATTGAAATTGGCAAGCATGCGCTGGAGATTGCGGGAACTCCCTCGGCAGCGGCGACGCTCGACGCGAAGGACCTCTTCCCCCCGCAGGTGCCGCGCGGACTGGCGGCGGTTCCGGACGCCCAGGCGCACGCCATCGACCTGTCCTGGCTGCCGGATTCGGAGACGGATCTGGCAGGGTATGTTGTCTATCGGCGCGACGTGACGGCGGGCGGGGCTGCGGAGCGGATCTCCGGAGCGAAGCCGGTGGTGGCGCCCTCTTATAGCGACGCATCGGTGGTCCCGGGGCACCGGTACGCCTACGCGGTGAGCGCGGTGGATCGCGACGGCAATGAGAGCGCGCGGTCGGAAGAAGTTCAGGAAGAATTGCCCGAATAGAGAGAGACGATGCGATATTGCCGGTTTCAAAGCAGTGACGCGCCGCAGTACGGCGAAGTTGTGGAACGCGACGGCGCGCTGTGGATTGAGCGCTTGCTGCCGGCATTCGAGGAGGATCCGTGGACCCGGGCGGCGCAGGGAAAATTCCAGCCGCTGGCCCTGGATCATGCGCAACTGCTGGCTCCTGTGGTGCCGCGGAAGATCGTGTGCATCGGGCGCAACTACCGCGAGCACGCGGCGGAGCTGGGCAATGAAGTTCCGAAGGAGCCGCTGCTGTTCCTGAAAGCGCCGTCGGCAGTGATCGGGCCGGGGGAATCGATCCGGATTCCCGCGCTCTCGCAGCGCGTCGATTTCGAGGGCGAGCTGGCAGTGGTGATCGGGCGGCGCGCGACGCAGCTGGGAGCCGAGGAAGATGTGCGGCCTTATATCCGCGGATACACCATCGTGAATGACGTGACGGCTCGCGATCTGCAGAAGTCGGACGGGCAATGGTCGCGCGCGAAGGGGTTCGACACGTTTTGCCCGATGGGCCCCCTGGTGACCGACGAGATCGATCCGGCAGCTGGATTGACGGTGGAGACGCGGTTGAACGGGGAAGTGAAGCAGCACGGGACGACGAAAGATCTGATTTTCGATATTGCCGCCCTCCTGCGGCACATTACGGCCGCCATCACGCTGCTGCCTGGCGATGTGATTCCGACGGGAACGCCGGCGGGTGTCGCGCCGATGAAGCAGGGCGACCGGGTGGAGGTCATCGTCGAAGGCATCGGGACGCTGGCAAACCCTGTGGTTTGACAACTGAGGCCGAACCCTGGGACCGGGCATCCAATAAAGAGCAGGTTCACGAGATTTTCGCGGGGAATTGGGCCGGTTCCATGCAGCCGGTCGCCGGGATGCCGGATAATCGAGAGAGCAGGAGGAATCAATGGCAAAGACATTGCTGTCGCAGCTCCGCACCATGACGACGGTGGTCGCCGATACGGGCGACATTGAGGCGATCGAGAAAGCGCGGCCGCAGGATGCGACCACGAATCCGTCGCTGCTGACCACGGCGGCGCAGATGCCGCAGTACAGCAAGATTGTGGACGACGTCCTGCTGCAGGCAAAGAAGCAGCTGGGAGACGACGCCGAGGACGCAAAGGTGGCGAAGCTCGCGTTTGAAAACCTGGCGGTTGGGTTCGGGAAGAAGATCCTCGCCATCATTCCGGGACGTGTCTCGACCGAGGTCGATGCCCGCCTGTCGTATGACACGGAAAAGACGATGGAGCAGGCGCGGTCGATCATTCAGAAGTACGAAAGCGCAGGCGTCTCGCGCGAGCGGATTCTGATCAAGATCGCGTCGACGTGGGCGGGCATTCGCGCCGCAGAAAAGCTGGAGAAAGAGGGAATCCACTGTAACCTGACGCTGCTGTTCGGCATTCATCAGGCAGTGGCCTGCGCCGAAGCGGGCGTGACGCTGGTGTCGCCGTTCGTAGGGCGCATCCTCGACTGGTACAAAAAGGACACGGGCAAGGACTATCAGGGCGCCGACGATCCGGGCGTGCAGTCGGTGACGCACATCTACAACTACTTCAAGAAATTTGGATACAAGACGCAGGTGATGGGTGCGAGCTTCCGCAATACCGGCGAGATCAAAGAGCTGGCGGGCTGCGATCTGCTGACCATCTCTCCCCATCTGCTCGAGGAGCTGGACTCAACCGAAGGCGATCTGCCGAGAAAGCTGGATCCGGAGAAGGCGAAGTCGATGGACATCGAGAGGATGCATATCGACGAGGCGACGTTCGAGAAGATGCATGCGGCCGACCGGATGGCCCACGACAAGCTGAAGGAAGGCATCGAAGGTTTCAGCAAAGCGCTGGAGCAGCTGGAGCAGCTGCTGTCGAAACGTCTCACCGAACTGGAAGCGGCCAATCCAAGGGCGGTCGGCGCGCACTGAACCAACGCAGGACGATGGCGCGAGGAGGCAGCCCGCTGGGGCTGCCTTTTTCGTTGCGGCGCGACTCCCGCGGCTCCTCCGTGACGGGTACGGTACTCCTGCCACTCCTGTCTTGACGATGCCTTTCCGGGCGTGCATGATCGGGCATTACAGGGCCGCAGGTCCGGCTCTGGCTCACCGTTTGGCTCGGCATTCTGCAATTGTCAGGAGCGATCCTTTTGGCCAGGATGTTGGTCCCTTCCACCCGTGTACCCAGTCTCAGGTGCGGCGTCGTGACTGGGACGGCGTGGGTCCTGCTGGCCGCGGGATTGCCGGGACAAAGGATCGCTTCAGGTGGCAACACCGCTGCAGCTCTTCCCGATGCCCCGCTGCCCACAATCTCGAGCTCAGTGATTGCGGCGCCTGCCCCGGCCGCTTCGGAGCCGTCCCGTACTCTGCTCGAAGACTGCGCCCGGGACGCGACGCATTCTCCTCATTGCCGGGTGCACTGGCATCTGCTCATCCTGTCCACGACCCTCTTCAACACATTCCAGGACGCCGGCAATCTGTACACCGGCTACTGGTACCGGCTGGAAACCACCCAGGGGGACTGGTTCGACCGGTGGATCGATTCCGCAGCCGGATGGCGCTGGAACGTCTGGAGCGACCAGAATCCCTTCCTCGACGACTATGTCGGCCACCCCATGATGGGGGCGATCACGAACGATCTCTGGATTCAGAATGACCCTAAAAGTATGACCGTGGAGCAGTCGAATACCTGGCCGTACTGGCGGCGGCTGTTGCGGGCCGGGGCATTTTCCACCGTGTACAGCTTTGCATGGAAGCTGGGGCCGACAGGGGAGGCGGCCATTGGCCACAACGGCGATCACCCGATCCCCGACGGCACCGGGCATTCCACCAACGAGACGGGCTGGGTGGAACTGGTCACCACGCCGGTGGGCGGCGGGTTGTGGACGATGGCGGAGGATGCGCTCGACAAGCACGTCGTCGCGCCGGCCGAGGGGGGCGGCCGGAATCCCTTTGCCCTGCTGAGCCTCAGTTTTCTGGAGCCGGCGCATGCCACCGCCAACATCCTGCGGTTCCGGCCTCCCTGGTATCGGGACGATCGCGTTGTGAAGGCGAGGAGCTTCTGGAGCAACCCGCCTTACGAAGATGGGGTGACGTTTGCGGCGCATCCCGAGAGGACGAGTGAAGGCGAGAGAACGGTGACGGCATCGTCGGCGGAGCTGCCGGAAGAGGCGGCAGTGATACGCAATCCAGATGTGCGCAATTCAGGTGTGCGCAATTCAGGTGTGCGCAATTCAGGTGCGGCGCAACCGTTGCCCGTGTGGCCGCGGCCGGGCGGAGCGCACGAGTTCGGCGCGTGGTGGGGCTTATCGCTGATAAGCGGGCACATCTGGGGCTACGCCAAAGATGTGAAGTACATGCCCATCGATGTGCGCTACACATACCTGCTGACGCAGCACCCGTACTGGACGATGCGCTATGCGCCGGAGATGAGCGCGCTGGCAATGCTGGACGAGCCGGTGCAGGGTGCGACGCCGACCCGGGCGGAGCCGGCGGCACAATATCTGCGCCAGCGCAGCTACGGCAGCGGCGTCAGTCCGGTGGGATTCGAGTCCGATTTCTTGCCCTCGCGCCGCGTCCAGCCGTTCTTGAGCACGAACGGCGGGTTCATTTATTTCGATCAGCGCGTGCTCTCACCGCAAGGCTCGCAGTGGATGTACACGATTGATTTCGGCACCGGCATGCACATCTTCCGCAAAGCTCGCCAGGACGTGACCATCGGATACCGGTATCAGCATTTGTCGAACGCCAACATCAGCCAGCACAATCCTGGAACGGATGCGAACACGTTCTACGTGGCAATCGCACGGTTCCGCACGAAGGGTTATCGATAGCGGGGAGCCGCGGGTTCACACGCGCGGCGGCATTGCAGGAATCTCGCTGACGGGAACCACCTTCCACTCCGAAAAGGCCAGCACATACAACATGATGAAATTGGCCAGCGGCACCAGCATCAGCAGGCTCAGCCACGGCGAAAAGCCGGCCTTCTTCCAGATCACCCAATAGGGAATCATGAACAGCACAATGAAGAAGAGGGCCACGATGGGAAAGACGGCCATCATGGCCGTGAGCATGTGCAGGGTGTGCGGATCGACCATGGTTCACCTCCGGGGAACGCGGGAAAGGGATTTCGCGCCAGCTTAGCGTTTCTGGCGGGCCGAGGCAAGAGCCCCGAGGCCAGACCGCGGCGAGACTCCCGCAGAATCCGCGGAGCTTCAAAAAAAAACTGAACAGTTGCCGCGCCGGCGCCGTCCTTGCGCATGAGAGGCAGGAAAACCAAAGGAGCCGCAGAGTGCGACCGGAAGACGAGGCGGAGTTCGCGGGTCTGGTCGAGCGCCAGTGGCGATTTGCCTGCCGGGTGGCATGGGCGGTGCTGCGCCAGGCGCAGGATGCAGAGGATGCGGCGCAGGAGGCGTTTTTGAAGATTTGGCGCGCTCAGGGGTGGCGGGATCTGCGGGATGAGCGAGCCTATGTCGCGCGGACTGCCTGGCGCGCGGCTGTGGATCGGGTGCGCGACTCGCCGTCGCGGCGAACGCCCCCTCGCGGCCAGGGTGGGATCGCTATGGAGCCGGAGGAAATAGCGGATGGGGGGCGCGGTCCGGAGGAGATCGCGCTGTCGGCGAACTGGGAGGCAAACCTTCATCGGCTGATCGACAGCCTGCCGGAGGATCTGCGGCAGCCGCTGGCCTTGTCGGCGGAGATGAACTCGCGGGAAATCGCCGCGGCGATGGGAATTCCGGAGGGTACGGTGCGGACCCGGCTGATGCGGGCGCGGCAGATGCTGCGCGAAAAGATGGCGGCGATGGAGGAGCGGCGTTATGCGGGACGATGAGCGAATCGCCGGTCGGGATGAGCTTGACAAGCGCATCGATGCGGCGCTGCAGAGTTATGTGAATCTGCCGGAGGCGACGGAGCCGAGGATCGCCCTGGCGCTGGTGATGGAACGGGCGCGAGCGGAGCCGAGCCGCAGGCGCGGTTGGTGGATCCTGGCCGCGGCGGTGTCCGCAGCGGTGGTGATCATCGCGGCGGCTGTGTGGATGGGGTGGATGGGTTTGTCCCGAAGGCCGGAAATTGCCCGGGTGCCGCAGGCGCCGGCAGGGATGGCGGTGCCGGCACAGCCTGCCCATGTGGCTGCCGGCAAGACCTCGGTTTCCGACACGCACCGCACAACGCTGTGCGGCCACTCTCCGGCGCATCGGGAACTGGCGGCGAGCAGGGCCAGATTGCCCAGGCTGGCGATCTTTCCGACGCCCCGGCCTCTGACCCCGGAAGAGCAGGCGCTGGCCGCTTTCGCAAAGCACGGACCGCCCGCAGTACGACGGGCGGTTATCGAGGATCAGAAGCACTGGGATGACCCGATCATCGTCGCCGGCTTGCACGAGCAGCCTCCGCAGGCCGGTAGTCAACAGGATCAGTAACAGGAACAGGAGCCATTATGAAAACGATCGCCACTCTCGCCGCAATGCTGACGCTGTCTCTCCTCCCGCTTGCAACGCGGGCACAGAATCCCCAGGAACCGGCCGCCCCCGCGAACCCGCAGAATTTCTACCGCCTGCATTTCGCCGTGGAAGAGCTCGATCCTGCCGGCAAGGTAACCAACACCCGCGTCTATGAGGAAACCATTGTGACCGGGACCGGGCTGGACCAACAGATCAAGACCGGGTCGCGGGTCCCGATTGCCACGGGCTCTTATGAAGGTCCCGGAGCCCGGTCGAGTCTGATGAATACTCAGTTTCAGTACATTGACCTGGGCGTGAACCTCGATGTCCGCAACGCGGCCGAGCAGGGAGACAAGCTCAGTTTTCGTCTCAGGGCAGAGGTCAGCAGCATCGCTCGTCAGACGGAGATCGCCGGCGTAGGGGAACCGATCATCCGGCAGAATACCTGGGATACCACCCTGACCGTTCCCATTGGCAAGGCGACGGTCGTGTATTCCTCCGACGATCTGGACAGCAAAGGCAGGATGCAGGTCGAGGTGACGGCCACCAGGGTGGAGTAGAGCGTCAGGAATGCGGAATTCTTAACGCATCGAGACAACGAATCAGCGCGCGATCATTCGTGAGCACACTCAACTGGCGTCGGGCTGCCACAGCACAAATCAAAATATCGACAGGTCCGCACTCGACGTCTCGGTCCCGACACAGATTAAAGCAGCGCGCTGCGTCCACATAATCGGCAGTCGTCAACTCTTCATCCGGGAAGGGCTGCAATCCCTCTTCGGCTTTTCTGAACTGCGATTGATCCCGGATCCCGGAGAGCACTTCCTGACGGATGGGTCCGACAATCGCGACACGGCCTTCCTGGGTCGCTTCTCTGAGCATCCCGGCCAGTCTCTGTTCTTCGGAATTCAGCGCGGCCTTGTTCCGGCGACGGAGGAAGAGCGACCACACACACGTATCGATCAGGACTTTCATTGCTATCTGTTGCGGATGCGGTCGAGTTTCCGATTCTTCTTGTAGTCGTAGCCGGGATCGAAGTCGATGGTCCCGAAATGCTTCAGAATCTCAAGCTGCTTCCGCCGCCGGATGTATTCATCGAGGGCCGCGGTTACGGCTTCCTTCTTGGTCGCATGTCCGCCAATACGGCGGGCTTCATCGATCAGTTTGTCGTCGAGCGCGAGATTCGTCGCCATGTCGGTTGCCTTCTGTGATGTGTAGAGTATCACACATTGCGATGTGTGACGCTTCTGCAAATAAAAGGCTGCGGATGGCTCCGCAGCCTTTACCTATACGACCCTGCCGTTCAATTCACCAGCAGCACTCCTTCGCTCTTCTTCTCCTCGCCCTCCTTGGCCACGGGGCGATAGAAGAGCTGATTGTTATCGAGATAGACCTCAAGAAACGCCGGCCGTTCGCTGATCCCGCCAGCGATCAGCGCCTCGGACAGCGGATCTTCGACGTAGCGCTGCAGAGCGCGGCGCAGCGGACGAGCCCCGTAGCTGCGGTCCACCAGCGTCTTTTCGAGAATCCATTTCTTGGCGTCATCGTTAACGGAGATGGTGATGGCTTTCTGTGCCAGGTTCGCGTTCAGCTGCTGCACCAGCAGCTCGAGAATCTGGATCAGGTCGGCGTCCGTCAGCGACTGGAACAGGATGATCTCGTCGATGCGGTTGAGGAACTCGGGGTTGAACGTCCGCTTTACCTCGTTCTTGACGAGATCCTCGATCTTCTCCATGACCAGGTCCTCACGATCGCTCTGGAAGCCCAGCCCCTGCTTGCGCTGGAGATGGCGAGCGCCGATGTTCGAGGTCATGATGATGATCGTGTTCTTGAAGTCGACTGTGTTGCCCAGTCCGTCGGTGAGCTGGCCGTCTTCAAACACCTGCAGCAGGATATTGAAAACGTCGGCGTGCGCCTTCTCGATTTCGTCGAGCAGAACCACCGAGTACGGCGAACGCTTTACCCGTTCCGTTAACTGACCGCCCTCCTCGTAGCCCACGTAGCCCGGAGGCGAACCGATCAGCTTCGAGACCGAGTGCTTCTCCATGAACTCCGACATATCGAAGCGGATCAGCGCCTTGTCACTGCCGAACAGGAAATTCGCCAGCGAGCGTGCCACTTCCGTCTTGCCCACGCCCGTCGGTCCCAGGAACAGGAACGAGCCGATGGGGCGATGCGGCGATTTCAGGCCCGCGCGCGAGCGGCGAATGGCTCTCGCCAGCGCGGAGATGGACTTCTCCTGCGAGATGATGCGCTTGTGGAGTTCTTCTTCCACCCGCAGCAGCTTCTGCGTCTCCTCGTCCTTGATCGACGTAATCGGAACGCCCGTCCAACGCGACACCACATCCTCGATGTCCTCGCGCGTCACGATGCCCGAGCTGGACTCATCGAGGTGATATTTGTCCCGCAGCACGC
>DATASQ010000060.1:0-15286 GCA_036269135.1 Acidobacteriaceae bacterium | reverse complement strand
CGGGGAGTGCGGGGAGTGCGGGGGGTGCGGGGAGTGCGGGGGGTGCGGGGAGTGCGGGGAGCGGGGGGAGCGGGGGGAGCGGGGAGTGCGGGGAGTGCCGGGAGTGCGGGGAGTGCGGGGAGTGCCGGGGGTTACGTCGTGGTGCGACGGAGAAAGCCCTCGCGATGGGGCCGGCGAGAGAAACTTCCGGTTTGCCGGTCATCCGTCCATAACGCGATGGAGCTCAACGTAGCCAGCGAACTCGTGGCTGCTGACGCGCTTACCGCCAGGGTTTCGATTTATCTCATGCGCGCCGGGCCTCGCCAGCCTCGGTTGGCAGGGAGGCGCCCAGCCAGCCGCTGATCCCCGCGGACAGGACACGAACGTTACGGTGGCCCATGGCTCTTGCCCGGCGAGCTGCGTTGGGCGCCTTGCGGCAAAGGAAGCCGGAACAATAGAACACCAGCATGGAATCGCGCTGAGGAGGCAGATCAGTTTCGCTGTAAGCAACGGGATCGAGGGAAAGGGCTCCTGGCACTCGGGCACGGAGCCAGCTTTGCCTCGAATTGACGTCAATCACAGTTACGGATTCGTTCTGCATCAGATTCCGCAATTCGGCGGGCGAGATGACCTCGAGACCCATGAGTCGCGCGAACATAATTTTTCCTCCTTCTTCTGGAAGGTCAAATAGATTTCCGCCGGGTTCGGGGCAGGATCGCCTGGACGCCGGTGAGCACCATAGCGGCCGGGAGCAGGATGAACGTCACTGTCTGGGCGGGAGCGATCGGCAGCGCCAGCCACGCCACGCACACCGCGGCCCCGGCCAGGACCCACGTCCAGCCGGCGAAGCGGCGCACGGCCTGATCTCTCGCCGGGTCGCAGCCCAGGTTGCCGAGAGGTGTGAGCACCTTGGGAATGGCGTTTCCCGCGAACGCGAGGAAAGCGCCCGCAATAGCCATGGTGGCGCGCATCCCAAAATCGGGGCTGCTGGATGCGCCAGACGCGATCGCGAGCCGGTCGCCAAGCGAAACGAGGAGCATCAGGGCGGCAAAGACGATGGCGGCTCTGATCCCGTCTTCCCTTTTGCCGCGGGCACCATCCTTTGCTGAGGCGCGAGAAACGCGGAACCAGACCAGGCCCATGCAGCCAATGACGATGAGGGCTGCGGCCCAGGCGGAAGCGCGATCGGGTCTCAGCCACCAGTTGCCGATGGCCAGAGCTGCAGTGAGGGCGAGCAATCCCGGTGCAAGATCGTTCGTAATGGTTCTGAGGGACATGGTTCAGTTTCCTTTCCTGGGCGTGCGCGATGTTTCTGTGCTGAGTTGGGCCGGATTGTCTGCTTCGGTATTCTTCATGTCCCAGCCCAGCGAATCGGCGAAGCCGAGAAGGGCATCTTCGAGCACCGACATTCTGAGCCGGTAGATGATGGTTCTGCCGTTTTTTTCCGCGTCAATCAGGCCAGCCTCCTGGAGCACAGTGAAATGGGCGGACATGGTCGGCTTGGAGACGGGGAAGTGTTCAGCCAACTCACCCGCAGACATCGGCCGCTTGCGGAGTAGCTGCAGGACGCGGCGCCGGCCAGGATCGGCGAGAGCTTTGAAGACCCGGTTCATGTATTTATATTTAGCTAATTATCTAACTAATGTCAACCTGGGTTGCGTCCGAGATCCTTTCCGCGTGCTCGGGTTCAGGGATGGGCTGCGGCGGATTCCTGGCGGAAGCGTTTGTATCAGGGAATTTGGGCTTGTCGCCCGACACATCAGTGTGGCTGCCGGATGGTCGGCAATACGGAAGTTTCGGGCGGGGAGCAGGGGCGGGAGAGCCACCGCAGCCGCCATGGGACAGAGTTCCATCCGGGAAGCAGGAAAAAGCAACCGCAGATTCTTCCCTCACCACCCCCGAACTGAAGAGCGTTCGGGGCCCCTTTCGTTCAGGATGACAGCGCGCGAGGGGAGGAGGTCTCGGGGCCCGTCCGATCCATGCTGCCGCCAAGGTGAAATCGTGGGCAAGGCCGGTCCGATCGCGTTGTAGGTGGATCGTCGGCAATACGGATGGTTCGCGCGAAGGCCCAAGGGCGGAAAAGCAACCGCGGATCCTTCCCTCACCACCCCCGAACTGAAAAGCGTTCGGGGCCCCTTTCGCTCAGGATGACGGTCTTCAGGGGTATAGAAAATTCCGCGAGGTTCCGTCAGGCTTCGGTGGCGCCGTGGCACTTTTTGTATTTTTTGCCTGAGCCGCAGGGACAGGGATCGTTGCGGCCCACCTTTTCGCCCATGCGGCGTTGTTGCGGCGCGGAGGCGTCGCCGGCGCCGGCCATGCGGGCGTGCTCCAGTTCCCTTTTCTTCTTGCGCTCGAACTCCTTCTCGATTTCATCGATGGTGGTGGAGGGCGTTCTGGAAGGAGGCAGAGGCACGGGCGGAGCCGAGAGGGCACGGTGGCCGTTGCCGTCCGCGCCATCCGCGGAAGCCACGGCCGGCGCCGCGGGAATCGCGGGGCGGGGCCGCGCCGCGATGTCCACCGGCTGCCCGTCGGGACCGACGATTCTCATGAGGAAGAGGAAGCGCACGGTATCTTCCTGGAAGCGCTCCATCATGGCCTCGAACATGTCGAAGGATTCCTTTTTGTAGGCCACCAGGGGATCCTGCTGCCCGTAGCCGCGCAGGCCGATGCCCTCCTTGAGGTGGTCCATGTTCAGGAGGTGATCTTTCCAGAGGCCGTCGATGACGCTGAGCATGATCATGCGCTCGTGGAAGCGCATGGCCTGGTCGCCGATGAGCTGGGCCTTCGCCTCATACATGCCCTTGAGGCGCTCGAAGATGGTTTCGCCCAGCTCGTGGCGGGTCATCTGGGTCAGGTCCACGCCCGCGGCATTGAGGTCGAAGCCGAACTGCGCGATCAGCTTTTCATTCAGGCCCTTGAGGTCCCACTGATCCGGATGCACGCGCTCGCCGGCAAACTCGTCGAGGAGATCGCTCATCAGGTTGGGGACGTAATCTTCGACGATGAGCTCCTTCTGATCGATACCTTCGAGCAGCTTGCGCCGCAGGCCGTAGACGGCCTCGCGCTGCTTGTTCATGACGTCGTCGTACTCGAGGAGATGTTTGCGGGCCTCGAAGTTCTGACCTTCGACGGCCTTCTGCGCCGCTTCAATGCGGTTGGAGATCATGCGCGACTCGATGGGCATGCCCTCTTCCATGCCCATCTTCTGCAGAAGGGTGGAAACCCATTCGCGCGCGAAGATGCGCATGAGGTCGTCTTCGAGGGAGAGGTAGAAGCGGGAAGCTCCGGGATCGCCCTGGCGGCCGGCGCGGCCGCGGAGCTGGTTGTCGATGCGGCGCGACTCGTGGCGCTCGGTGCCGAGGATGAAGAGGCCGCCGGCTTCCACGACGGCGTCGTGCTCCGTTGCCGCACTGGCTGCGTGGCCCTGATAGACGCGGTCCCAGTTGTCCTGGGAGGTTTCGAACTCCTGGCCCTGGTAGTAGAAGCGCAACATGCCGGGCGCGGCCATGGGATTGATGGCGCCTTCAGCCGCGGAGATCGCGCGGGCCAGGGATTTCTTCACCAGCTCCTGGCGGGCGACGAAATCGGGATTGCCGCCCAGCAGAATATCGGTGCCGCGGCCGGCCATGTTGGTGGCAATGGTGACCATGCCGATGCGGCCGGCCTGGGCGACGATTTCCGCTTCACGCTCGTGGTACTTGGCGTTGAGGACGACGTGGCGCACGCCTTTGCGGGCCAGGATCTGCGAGAGCAGCTCGGACTTTTCAATGGAGGTGGTGCCGACCAGTACCGGCTGCTGCTTCTCATGGAGCTGCGCGATTTCGTCAGCAACGGCGAAGTATTTTTCTTTGGCGGTGCGGAAGACCACGTCGGCGTTCTCGACACGCAGGAGGGGGCGGTTGGTCGGGATCACGACAATTTCGAGCCTGTAGATCTCGCCGAACTCGGAGGCCTCGGTTTCCGCCGTGCCGGTCATGCCGGACAGTTTTTTGTAGAGGCGGAAATAGTTCTGAAAGGTGATGGTGGCGAGGGTCTGGTCTTCGCGGCGAATGTTGACGCTCTCTTTCGCCTCGACGGCCTGGTGAAGGCCGTCGGACCAGCGGCGGCCCGGCATCATGCGGCCGGTAAACTCGTCGACGATGATGACCTCGCCGTCTTTCACCACGTACTGCACGTCGCGCTTGTAGAGGGTATGGGCCTTGATGGCGGTTTCGACGTGGTGCTTGAGGTCCCAGTTCTCGGGGTCGGCGATGTTGCCGATGCCCAGCAGGCCTTCGATTTTCTCCCAGCCTTCGTCGGTGACGGAGATGGTTTTGTGTTTCTCGTCGACGACGTAGTCGCCGGTGAGGATCTTGACTTCCGCGCTCTGCTCGATTTCCTCGCCCTGCTCGAGGGAGGGAATGATGCGGTTGACGCGGGCGTACTTGTCGGTGGTCTGATCGGTGGGGCCGGAGATGATGAGCGGGGTGCGGGCTTCGTCGATGAGGATGGAGTCGACTTCGTCGACGATGCCGAAGTAGTGGCCGCGCTGGACACAGTCGGCGAGATCGAACTTCATGTTGTCGCGCAGGTAGTCGAAGCCGAACTCGTTGTTGGTGCCGTAGGTGATGTCCGCGCCGTAGGCGTTGCGCCGCTGATTGTCGTCGAGGTCGTGCACGATGACGCCGACGGTGAGGCCGAGGAACTCGTAGATCTTGCCCATCCATTCGGCGTCGCGTTTGGCGAGGTAGTCGTTGACGGTGACGACGTGGACGCCGTGGCCGGCGAGGGCGTTGAGGTAGCAGGGGAGGGTGGCGACGAGGGTTTTGCCTTCGCCGGTTTTCATTTCGGCGATCTTGCCCTGATGGAGCACCATGCCGCCGACCAGCTGGACGTCAAAGTGGCGCATGTTGACGGCGCGGCGGCCGGCCTCGCGCACGACGGCAAAGGCCTCGGGGAGGATGTCGTTGAGGGCCTGCTTCTCGGCCTCGACCCGGGCGTCTTCGTCGTCGATGCCTTCGAGGGCGGCGGCAATGCGGGCGCGGAACTCGAGGGTCTTCGCGCGCAGCTGGTCATCGCTCAGGACCTGGATTTGGGGCTCGAGGGCGTTGATGGCCTGCACCTGAGGCAGCAGTCGCTTGACCACCCGCTCATTGCTGGTGCCAAAGACTTTAGTAAGAATGTCACTTCCGATCAAAATTAATTCCTTCGGCGGTCACTGACGGCGGCGCGTACCTCTGTCGCGCGCCGATATGGGAAACCGCCTCTCCCGTCAAGAAAAATAAGGGTTCCTCGTTCATTTTAGTCGAGCTTGGGGCTTTCTGCCGCCGGGGAGGCGGAGGGAAGAGGCGTGCGGGGGCTGCCCGGAATTAGAGCGCTCTAATCTTTCGCGCCCGTGCTTCCGATTTCCTGGATGCGATGCGATTCAGAAGCCGCAAGACGCTGTTGTTCCTGGCGCTGTATCTGGCGCCGGCGCTGTACGGTCAGCCGGCGCTGTTCACCGCTGTTCCTGAGCCGGGGCTGACCGGAATTTTTTCGGGGTCGGCTGTGGTTCTTCCCGTCGCGCCGCGGGCGGTTCGGCCCTCGGCGCCTGGCCTGGCCGTCACGGACTGGACGCTGCTGGGAGCGGCGGCGGCGTTTCGGTATCTCGACTACCAGACGACGGTGAAGGCGCTGTCGCAGCCGACCGTATTTCACGAAGTGGAGCTGCCCAGGGCGCTGGTGGACAATCACCCGGGCTTCGCCGCGTTCGAGGTGAGCACCGTGGCGGTCAACTACTGGATTTATCGTTCGCTGGTGCGCCACGGACATCGACGGCTGGCGCGGGCGGGGCAGGCGATCAACCTGGGCGCGATCGGCGGAACGGTGGCCTTCAACGAGTACAACCTGGCGAAATACTATCCGCACTGATTCGCGGTTAGAGCGTTTTTAGCCAGGCTTTGGCGCGATCCAGGTCGGGAAAGAGTCTTTCATCCTGCTGGAATGCGGGCGAGTGCACACAGCGGCGGCCGTTGCGCTGGCGGACGGGATGCTTGAGGTGGAGCATCTCGTGGTACATGAGGTATTCGATGGCGTAGCGGGGGGTGCCTTTGCGGTCGAAGACGCGGCTGACCATGATGGTGTTATGCGCGGGATCGTAATGGCCGAGGAGGCGGCGGGCGGTGACTTCGCTCCAGGTGAGGAGGGGGCGGCCCATGAGGCCGTGAAAGAAGCGGAGGTTCAGGGATTCGAAGACTTCGTCGAGATCGTATTGCTGGCCCTGGGCGGAACCGATGCGCTTGCGGCCACGGGTCTGGCGGATGCGCTCACTCTGGCGGACGACCGCCTCGCTGCTGGTGAAGCGGCGGTAGCGCTGGGCCTGATGCGCATCGATGGGCTTGCGGTAGAGCTTGGCCAGCAGGATGTGGGCGATGGCGCGCAGGACGGGCTGCGGGGCGCCCTCGAGCAAGTCGGAGAGGTTGACGCGGATGTGGCCTTCGCGGAGGCGGATGGTGGTGTTGAGGGAGGTGAAGCGGTAGAAGCGGACTTCGATGGGCGGCATTGGAGCGCGGGGCCGCAGGGCTCGATATTCTTCGGCGAACAACTCCGTCAGGATGGCGATCACTTCGATTCCGAATCTCGCACAGCGCCTGGGGGGAAATCAAGAGCGGGAGCGCTGTACCGTGCGCGCGGGTCCCTGTAACCTTTTCTCATGCAGGCCGTTACCACCGAACGACGCATCCGACCCGCGCGGACGATCCAGGGCAGCCTTCGCCTGCCCGGCGACAAAAGCATTTCTCACCGTTACGCATTGCTGGGGGGACTGGCCGAGGGCACGACGCGGCTGGCGAATTTCTCGACCGGCGCCGATTGCGCGTCGTCGCTGGCGTGTGTTGCGGCGCTGGGGGCTGAGGTGGTGCGGCGCGAGGACCAGTCGGTCGAGATCACCGGGGTTGGCGGTGCGTTTCAGGCGCCCGCTGCTTCTCTGGACTGCGGGAATTCGGGTTCGACCATGCGCATGCTTTCGGGATTGCTGGCGGGGCAGAGAGGTTCGTTCACGCTGGTGGGCGACGCTTCGCTGAGCCGCCGCCCGATGGAGCGGGTGCGCAAGCCGCTGACGCAGATGGGGGCGCGCATGGAGCTGACCGAGGGCCATGCGCCGATCACTCTGCAGGGCGGCGCGCTGACGGCCATCGAGTACGCCACGCCGATCCCGAGCGCGCAGGTGAAGACGGCGGTTCTGTTCGCGGGGCTGCAGGCCGAGGGCACGACCACGGTTCGCGAAGAGGTGCGGACGCGGGACCATGGCGAGCTGGCGCTGCGCGCGTTTGGGGCGCAGGTGGAGCGGGCGAAGGATTTCGTGTCGATCGCCGGCGGTCAGCGGCTCCGCGCCATTGAAGCGACGGTGCCTGGGGACCTTTCTTCGGCGGCGTTCTTTCTGTGCGCGGCGGCCCTTTTCCCTGGATCCAATCTGATCTTTGACGATCTCGGGCTGAACCCGACGCGGGCGACGCTGCTGGATGTGCTGACCGCCCTGGGGGCGCACATCGGGGTACTGAATCTCGAGACGAAAAACGAGGAGCTGGTGGGCACGGTGCAGGTGAACGCGCCGGCGCAGGGATTAACCGGAACCGCGATTTCGGGCGCGCTGTCGGCGCAGCTGATCGACGAACTGCCGGTGCTGGCGGCAATTGGACCGTACACGCAGAACGGGATTCGCATTCGCGACGCGAAGGAGCTGCGGGTGAAGGAGTCGGACCGCATCGCACTGGTGGCGGCCAACCTGCGCGCGATGGGCGCGGAGGTGGAGGAGTTCGAGGACGGCCTGGACGTGCCGGGGGGGCAGGCGCTCCACGGAGCGACGATCGACGCGGGGGGCGATCATCGCATCGCGATGGCCTTTGCGGTGGCGGGGCTGCGGGCGAGCGGGGAGACGCTCATCCGCGGGGCGGAATCGGCGGCGATTTCGTTTCCGGAGTTTTTCGATCTGCTGGAGAGGGTGACGGAGCGGTAAGGGCGGCTTATCCGCGTCGAGAAATCTCAGAGGCAGAGACACCTCGAACGGGCCGCGAGATTTCCGCCGCCGGGTCGCCCTGACAACAGGCGGGGGGCGCTGGCCGAGCGACAATCACGAGCAGCCGAACGGAAGACGAGGCTGATCGTGTGTCCCGAAGTTTCCTGGAACGAACCCAAGGACGAATCCGAGCGAGTCTCGGGGGCGGAGGTCCGCTTGGTTGCGGCCCTCTCCCGCACGACGGAACGGCTTGCGGCAATGCCGGCGCTGAGAGACCCGGGGGCCGAGGAGTCTGCGTGAGGGCGGGTCGGCGAAGGGTCGGGCGTTTCAAATCGGATCGATGTGCAGTACTTCGGGCCGAGACGGAGAGAGATTCGCTGGACGATTCGGGGTGAGGGAGAGTTTGCTTCTTGCTGTGGGGTGAACCTGGCCGCGGGGGGGCGGTTGGGGGCGGTTGGGGGCGGTGGGAGTTTGGAGCGGGCTCGCAGGAGAAAGGCAACCGCCGATCCTTCCGTCTCGCGCGGCGCAACGTCAGGATGACAGCTCGGCAGAGGGTCGGCGGGCTGCCGAAGTTGGCTGCTTGCGCTATCGATAGAGCGCATTGGCGATTTTGCACTCTTCGGCGCCGGCTGAATTTGGTGTTGGTGACAGAGGCTTCTATTGTTCGCTACCGCGATGTTTAAGCACGCGCGCGCGTAGCGACTCGGCGATGATCCCACATGCCGGCCAAACGCAGCGCTGAAGGTGCTTGCTGAGCCGAAGCCAGCGCGCTCGGCTTGACCCGCGCAGCCGTCCCGTGAAGGCGTATCCGCGGCTGACGTTGACCGCAGCGCCTGACCTCCGTCCGCTCGATTCCTCGCGACCAGCCGCATGAGTGCCGTAAGGTGCTCCCCGCGTCGCGCACATGCACTGCGCCGGCAGAAGCGACACCAGCAACTCCGCATCGGGCGAATCGAAGATGAAGCAGCAGACGTACGTCGGGGCGTCCACCGCGCTCGCCGCACCGGACGTCACGCTTTCGACGTGGATGCGACTCGATGCGCTCGGGAGTCATCGGCTCGAAGCCCGGCCTGGTGAAGCCCGGTGTCGCCGGCAGCTTCTCCGGCAAACATCCAGCTCAGCGAACAGGTTATCGATCGTGGCCACGAAAGTGGGGCCAGGCGGTCGCTCCATCGTGCGATGCATGTGCTGGAGAACGATGCGATTCTTCAACGGTATCGAAAACGAAATCCGGACTTTTGGCCAGAGTGTCGTCCGGACCACTTCCCTGTCGAACCCATGAAAGGAAACAACATCATGAAAACTGTACTCATTACCGGTTGCTCTTCCGGCTACGGCCTCGCCACTGCCCGTTACTTTCACGAGAACGGCTGGAACGTGATCGCCACCATGCGAACGCCGCGCGCGGACGTTCTGCCTCAGTCGGACCGGCTCCAGGTGCTGGCGCTCGATGTAACGAAACCGGAGAGCATCGCTGCTGTGCTCGAGGCGTGCGGCCCCATCGACGTGCTCGTCAACAATGCCGGGATCGGCCTCGTCGGCGCCTTCGAGGCCACGCCAATGAACACCGTCCGCGAGGTGTTTGAGACCAATACGTTCGGAGTGATGGCGATGACCCAGGCGGTTTTGCATCACTTCCGCGCGCGGAGGTCGGGAGTCGTGGTGAACGTGACGTCAAGCGTGACGCTGGCACGGATGCCGTTGGCAGCCGCGTACACCGCCAGCAAGGCGGCCATTGAAGGGTTCACCGGTTCGCTTGCCTTCGAGCTCCAGTACTTCAATGTGCAGGCTAAATTGGTGGAACCCGGCTACGGCCCGACAACGAGGCTTGCAAGCAATGGAGGAGCGCGCATGGCCGGGCTAATTCCTGAAACGTACCAGCCATTCGCGGAGCCTGTCTTCGCTGGATTTGCACACCCCACAGCGGTGACCAATGAGTCCGATGTGGCCGAGGCGGTGTGGCGTGCCGCGAACGATTTGACTGGGCAGCTTCGATTCCCGGCTGGGGCCGACGCGGTAGCGTTGGCACAGGCGAGATAGACGGTTTGTGCTGCCATCCCGATTCCCGGTCGTACTGACAATCCAGACGATCGGGAAATTTGTAAGTCACCTATTCTCGATGACCCGTTGAAGCTTGCCCTGATATAAGACCTGGAGCCGATCTCCAGCTAACTTGAGGTAACTCGAGGCGGAACGAGCGTCGACCGTCCGTCGTTCCACCTCGGCTCCTGCACTCCGGTTTCTAACTCTCCTTCACTGCACGGGCGTCAGGATCGCGTCCAGACGGTCGGGCGTTCCTTCTACGCGCTCGAGGTGGGGATAGCGGAGGCCGCCGTGGTAATCCACGGTGACGGCTTTGACCTGGTCGCGATCTTTGATCAGGAGATTGATGGGCGTTGTCTGCTTCTCCGCCGCGAGGAGGGCCTGTTTGAGCTTGTCCGGCGTGTAGGTTTCCCCGTTCACCGCCAGTAAGTTCATGCCCGGGACCAGGCCCGCCTTGAAGGCGGGGCTGTCCCATTCCACGCCGGCCAGGTTGCCGTCCTGCATGACGCTGAAACCGAGGGAGGTGGAGAAACCGACGCCGAAGCGGGGGTTGACGTCGTGTTTGTCCCAGGAGGGAGGCGTGTCGTTGTAGACGAGCTTGTAACCGCCCTGGGTAAAGCCACCCTCGGGCACCTGCGGGTGTAACTCGTAGACGCGCTCGCGGAGAAACTTCGCCCAGTCCCAGGGCTGCACTTCGTTCAGGGCCTTCACGATGTCGTCGAAGTTATAGGGGTCGGTGATGAAGCTGCCGTTGTAGACGCCGTAGAAGAGTTTCGCAAAATCGTCGAGGGACTTCTGTCCGCCGCTCAGCTCGCGGATCTTTGTGTCGGCATCCAGCCAGATCAGCAGGCCTTCCATGTAATAGTCCTCGGAGCGCTGCCAGCTCACCCAGCTGACCGGGCGCCGCTGGGAGATGGTGGGCTGGTTGGTGGTATCGACGAGCGGCCGCCAGTCGCGCCCGGGGCTGACTTCGAAGTTAGCGGCGATGGCGGCCATGAGGTCGCGTGTGTCCTGCGGGCTGCGCATGCCGGAGCGCGCGGTGAGCACGTAGCCCCAGTATTCCGTGAGGCCTTCGTACACCCACAGCAGGTCGTCGCGCATGGGGACGTTGAAGTTGGGCGTCCAGAGATCGCCGGGACGGCGGAATTTTCCGTTCCAGGAGTGCGTGTATTCGTGGGCCAGCAGGTCGCGGCCGCGGACACCGGCGGCCCAGTCGGTGAAGTAATTGGCGCGGGTGCCGTCTTCGCTGGACTGATGATGCTCGAGACCCTGGCCGCCGACCACGTCGGTGAGCATGAAGAGGAAGTCGTAATGGTTATAGTGGTGCGACGCGAAGAGCTTCTGTGCCTGGATGGCCAGGTTCTTATGATCCTGTAACTCCTCCGGGGTGATCTCCAGATCCTTTGCCTCGTCGGCGACGATGTCCAGGTGGACATTGTTGTCCGGAGCGGTCGAGAGGTCGACGCGCTTAAAGTATTCGCCGGCAATCAGCGGCGAATCGACCAGGGTGTTCAGCGTGGTCTCTGCGAAGTGGACGGTGGCGCCATCCTGGGAAGCCGTGGTGAGTGCGGTTGCGTATTTCCATCCGCCGGGCAGCACGATGCTGGGCTGGAAGTGAATGTCGCGGGAGAAATGGCCGGCGGGATAGAGGACGACGGTGTTCCAGGCCAGGTCGGCGAGTTTGGACGAGATTTCGACGCGGCCATCCTGGGGACGGATCGCCGAGAGATAGTCGAAGTCGACATCGAGGGAGGTCACGCCTTTCGGCACTTCAACGTGAAACGCATAGACGTCGACGCGGTCGCGCACCCACGGGATCCGGTTGCCGTCGGCCTTCACGAAGAGGCCCGCGAGTTTCTGGATGGGGCCGGTGGGCGAGTGATTGCCGGGAATCCACGCGGGGTAGAGGAGGGTCAGCTCGCCGGATTTGACCGGAATCGTCTCGTGGACCGTGGCCATGCGATCGGTGGTATTGGTCAGATTCACATCGAGGGTGATGGCGCCGGGGTAGGGCGTGTCCGCCGGGGTGGCGATGGGGGGCGGCATGGGGACGGGCTGGGGCTGAGGCTGAGAATCTTGTGCTGTGAGAGGAACCGCCAGGGCGAGCGCAGCGAGAAACAGGCAGCAATTCCGCATCTTCGAGCCATCTCCGCGAAGTGAATTGTGGGTGGAAAAAGTATGCGCTCGATTCTACAGGAGCAAAAGAGCCGAAAACGGGGCGCGGGGGCGGGCGCGCAGATTGGCTGGATGCGCGACCGGGCCCCTTCGGGCAAAATCACCCCTGCTCGGGCGGGCGGTCCGGCTGTAGTCTGTACCGGTGCCCACCTCGCGCCGCACTTTTCTCAGGACCGGAGCCGCGCTGTCGGTGACAGCGACTCTGCCGGGTCAGACGGTCGCCGAGCGGCACGGCCCCGGCAGGCTGCGGCAGTCGGTGTGCCGATGGTGCTACAGCGGCACGTCTCTGGACGAACTTTGCCAGTGGGGCGTTCAGCTTGGACTGCGCGGCATCGATCTGCTGGAGGTCGCGGAGTATGAAGTTCCGCGCCGCTACGGGCTGATCTGCACGATGGGCTATGCCGGGGGCGGAACCATCACGGACGCGCTTAACCGGACGGAGAACCACGCAGCGATCGAGGCTGCCTTCCGCAAGAACATTCCGCTGGCGGCGAAGGCCGGGGTGCCGAATGTGATCACGTTTTCCGGGGACCGGCGCGGCATGTCGGATGAGGAAGGCGCGCGCAATACGATTGCCGGCCTGAACCGTCTAAAACCCATTGCGGAAGAGGCCGGGGTGACCATCTGTCTGGAACTGCTGAACAGCAAAGTCAACCACCCGGACTATATGGCGGACCATACGGCGTGGGGGGCGCGGGTGATGCAGGAGGTCAACTCGCCGCGGGTGAAGCTGCTGTACGACATCTACCACATGCAGATTATGGAAGGGGATCTGATCGACACCCTTCGCCAGAACCTCGGCGCGATCGGTCACTTTCATACCGGCGGGGTGCCGGGGCGACACGAGATCGATGCCACGCAGGAGATTCAATACGGGGCGGTGATGAAGGCCATCGCCGATGCCGGATTCAGCGGCTACGTGGCTCACGAATTTCTACCCACGGGCGATCCGTTCACCAGCCTGGGCGAGGCGGTCAGAATCTGCACGGTATGATCGCGGAGGCGCGGATGCCCTTCGATGCCAGGATGACGCCGGAGCAACCCCCGAATACAATTCGCATCGCATTTCCATTCGGCGTGTGCAAGAGTGATTTCGCGAGGTCTGCTGTGACCAATGGACCGCGCATGCCGGCCCGTTTGCAGGACGCAGAACCCAACTGACGAGGTACACGCCATGGCAACTCCGCGGCGAGCGGTCTCGACCGAGGCCGATCCCCCCAACACGACACGGCCACCGCTAGGCGACGACCGGCCCGCTTCCGGGAAGACTCCCGCACGACGCGGCTGGCGGTACGGCTACTCGTGGATCCTGCTGCCGCTGATCCTGGGTATCTGGTACGCGGGGTTTGGCTGGGGCAATTCCGGCGGGTGGATCTGGGGGGACCGCAACGTCGCCGTGCCGGTTGCCCATGACGATGGCGACCTGAACGGATCGGGCCTGGTGATTCTGGAAGTCGCGAACAGGCAGGATTATGTTGGGCAGTCCTTCCAGATCCGCAATGTCGCCGTGGATCACTGGTCGGGGGAGCGCGCGGTGTGGATCGGCTCCCGGCACAGTTTTCTTCCGATGCTGCTGATTCTGCCGGCGGGCTCACCGGTGGGGCCACCGGCCAGCGCCACGCCTGTCAGCGCGGGGGAGAGCTCGGCGGCGGATTCCGCGTCCGCGCCAAAAGTGCAGATGCTCGACGTGAAGGGAAAAATCGTGAAGGCGCCGCCCAGCGCCGAGGCGCAGCAGGCATGGAAGCTGAGCGATGACGATGTGAATCAGCTGGAAGAAGAAGGCGTGTATATCGAGGCAAGCCGCGTGACGCCGGCGACGCATTAGGCGGAGACAGAAGGAACGCGCGCGGGAAGAATCCGGACAGGGAAAATCCGGGCAGAGAAAATCCAGCCAACTCCGCGCGCCCGACTACGGGAAGGGCAACCTCGGACATCGCACGCCTGGAAGCGTCCATCCCAGCTAATGGGAGCCGGACGGCGACGCTTCGATCGGGGTCACGCATCCGGCGGGCAACGCGCCGGCCGACCCGAGTGACGAGCCCGGCTGGACATCTTCAACAAAGAGGTGAGTAGAAATGGCTTCTCCGCAGAGACCGCTTCCGCAGGAACCCCGTGCGATCGGGCACCGGAGCTGGAAAATCTCGAGACGATTCGCGCGCAACGCGAAGTTTCGAGCGGCTGGCGCTTTGGGTTCTGGTGGATCTGGATTCTCATCATCGTCGGGATCTGGTATGTCGGCTTCGGGTGGGGCACGTCGGGGGGATGGATCTGGGGCCGGCACCACGCCGCGGTCCAGACGACGAATGACACAGAACTGGCGGGGCCCGGCGTCGCTATTCTGGGCGCCTCGAACAAGCTGCCTTATGTCGGCCAGGCGTTTGTGGTGGAGAATGTTCCGGTGGAGCGGGAGGCGGGTCCGCGGGCCTACTGGATCGGGTCGCGGTTGAATGGGGTGCCGATGCTGGCGGTGAATGCGGCGAACGCCTCGGCGAATGCGGGCGCGAGCATGGGCAACAATCCGCCCCATGCGGCTGCGGGGAGCCTGAACCGTTCGGCAAATCATCAGGGGGCGGCGGCGGTCCCTGCGACGATTCCGCACGAGCGGCTGGATGTGACGGGCCGCATTCTGAAAGCGCCGGCGGCCGCGGAGGCCGAGCAGGAATGGGGTTTGAGCCCTGCGGATGCTCACCAGATGGAGACCGAAGGGGTGTATATCCAGGCGAGCGCGATGCAGACGGCGGCTCAGTGATTCGAGGCGGCGGCGACGCTGGGATTTTCCTGTTCGATCAGGGGAGAGCCACCGCAGATTCTTCGCTTACCACCCCCAAACTGAACGACGTTTGGGGCCCCGTGCGCTCAGAATGACAGGCTTGGGGAATTGGGATGTTCCCACTGGGCAGGGTGAAAAAGCAACCGCGGATCCTTCGCTTACCACCCCCAAACTGAATGACGTTTGGGGCCCCGTGCGCTCAGAATGACAGGCTTGGGGAATTGGGATGTTCCCACTGGGCAGGGTGAAAAAACAACCGCGGATTCTTCGCTTACCACCCCCAAACTGAACGACGTTTGGGGCCCCGTGCGCTCAGAATGACAGGCTTGGGGAATTGGGATGTTCCC
>DATASQ010000059.1:0-80785 GCA_036269135.1 Acidobacteriaceae bacterium | reverse complement strand
AATATTTCGGGGTGACCGAACTTAGTATTCCGGGATGACCGAACTAATATTTCGGGATGACAACCTTCGTTACTGGACTGGCAGCTGGAGGTCGGGGTCGGGGGGGCTGGCGGGGCGGGAGGCGAATTCTCTTTCAATGCGATCGTTGATGCCGGCTTGCGCGAATTCGGCCGCTACTCTGATGCCGTTCATGATGGCGCGCTCGTTGGACGATCCATGGCCGATGATGCAGACGCCGCGCACGCCCAGCAGCGGCGCTCCCCCGTATTCCGAGGGGTCGAGACGGCGGCGGAAGGCGTTGAAGGCTTTGCGGGAGAGCAGCGCTCCTACCTGCGCGGTCACGGTCTGGGTCAGGGAAGCTTTTAACATCTCTCTCACCAGGCGGCTCATGCCTTCGGAGGTTTTGAGGGCGACATTGCCGACGAATCCATCGCACACAATGACGTCGCAGTTGCCGGAGTAGATGTCGCGGCCTTCGACGTTGCCGATGAAATTGACGGGGAGCTTTTTGACGAGGGCGGTGGACTCGCGGGTGAGCTCGTTGCCCTTGCTCTCTTCTTCGCCGACGGAGAGGATGCCGACGCGGGGGCGCGGGATGCGGAGGACGGAACGCGCGTAGAGCTCGCCCATGACGGCAAACTGCTCGAGGTTTTGCGGCTTGCAGTCCACGTTGGCGCCGACGTCGAGGACGACGGAGGGCGAGCCGGCGAGGGTGGGCATGACGATGGCGAGGGCGGGGCGATCGACGCCGGGGAGCGCGCCGAGGACCATTTTGGCGGTGGCCATGCCGGCGCCGGTATTGCCGGCGGTGAAGAAGCCGGCGGCGCGCTTGTCCTTAACCATTTTGAGGCCGAGGCGCATGGAGCTGTTGCGCTTGGTGCGGACGGCGTGGGCGGCCTTCTCGTCCATGGAGATGAACTCGTCGGTGTGGACGATTTCGATGGGGAGACGTTCGCCGTCGAGGGCGAACGAGAGCTGGCGGCGGAGGATGGGCTCGGGGCCGATGAGGTGGACGCGGACGCGCAGCGTGCGGCAGGCAAGAATCGCGCCTCGGATTTCAGGCTCGGGGGCTTTGTCGGAGCCCATGGCGTCGAGAGCGATGTCAGTGAGCATCTGGATTAAGAGACGGGAATCGGGTTCTCGGAGGTGCAGGGATGGCGTTGTTGGGAACCTTGCAAGGCACGGGCAAAGTCATGCGCGGAGACGGGCCGGTTGGAGATTCGGGGCTTCCCACCCTGTCGCCTCGAACGGCACGAGGCGACAAGGATGGGGCACCCGGAGTTGGGCCTGGAGTTGGGGCCGGAGTTGGGCCTGGAGTTGGGCGCTGACGCAAAACGGCCGCGCGCGTCGGCAGTGGGAGGCGGTTGTGGGGGGCCTCCTCGAGTCCGGCGACGGACGGTTGCGTTGAGCACGCTGGGCTAGGCCTCTTTGGTTTCGAGAACTTCGCGATCCTTATAGAAGCCACACCTGGGGCAGGCGTGGTGAGGCTGCTTGCGCTCGTGGCAATTGGGGCACTCGGAGAGAGCAGGGCCGGTAATGGCGTCGTGGGCGCGGCGAAGAGCGGTGCGCCGTTTGGAGTGGCGGCGCTTTGGGTTCGGCATTGCAGATTCCTTTCGGTCCCGGAGGGGCGGCCGGAGGCACGCTGGCTCGCGGGAAACTCTAGCGGGGGGCTTTGTTGGCCTTATCCGCTTCAGGGCTGAGCCGGCTGCGCAGGTCTGAAAGGGCCGACCACCGCGGATCGGAGGACTGGTCCTCACAGTGGCAGGGATCGGTGTTCAGATTGTGGCCGCAGTGCGGGCAGAGTCCTTTGCAGTCGGGGCCGCAAAGCGTTCGCGTGGGAAGGGACAAGAGCACCTGCTCCCGCAGAACGTCTTCGAGCACCAGACCGCCTTCCTGATAATAACCGATTTCGGTATCGGGAGCGGCCAGGGAGCGGTCGGCGGGGCCGGCATCGACGCCGAGGGGGCGGAAGAGCAGATCGAAGTCGCCGCTGAGGGAGTGGCGGACGGGCTCAAGGCAGCGGGCGCAGGGAACTTCGAAGTCGCCGGACCAGTGGGCGCGGGCACGGATGTCGGGGACGACGTCTTTGGGGCCGCGGTGCTCGCGGAGTAGCTCCGCCTGGCCGTGGACGGCGAGGGGGCTGGTTTGGAGGGCCTCATCGCCGTAGTCGATGGCGCCGGGCGGCAGGGTGACGTCGATGGAGACCGGCTCGCGTTCGAGGTCGAGCAGGGTGATGAGCATGAGTACAGGGTACAGGGTACGGGAGCTGGGAGCCAGGAGCCAGGTTGCAGGTTACAGGTTACAGGTTACGGGTTACGGGGAATGGCTCATCGAGAGAGGGGTGGGCCGAGAATTTTCATACCGTGGCTGGCGAAGAGGGCGGGATCGCTGAGTCGGACGCCGGGTTTTTCGGCGGCGCGGAAGAAGTCTTCCATCTGGCCGGCGGGGGTAAAGGCGATGAGCATGTGGCCGGGGGTGTCGCTGGTGACGGTGAAGGTGTGCGGGAGCTGGCGCGGGCCGAGGATGGAGTCGCCGGGGTGAAGGGTGAGGCGCTGGTCGCCGATCTGGAAGAGGAAGGCGCCGTCCATGACGTAGAAGTACTCCTCCTGGGCGTAGTGCAGATGCAGGGGCGGGCCGCCGCCTTTGCGGAGGTGGGTGTGCTCGATGAGGAAGAGGCCGCCGTTGGTTTCGCGGGGCAGGACTTTGAAGGCGATGGTGCTGAAGCCGAGGGAGTGATGCTCGCCGAGACGGTCCTGTCCGGCGGGGATGAAGTGCGGCTCAGGTGCGCCGACGAGGATGGGGGCAGCAGCGGGTGTGGCGGCGAGGGCGCGGTCGATCAGCGTGAGAGGAAGGAGAGAGGCGGCGGACTGAACGAAGCGGCGGCGATGCATAGGGCCTCTTTCGGACGGAGGATTTGCAGAGGGCGGGGGGATGGCGGGAGTGTAGCAGGGTTGACGGAGCGGGGAACAGGGAGTCGGGAGGGGTAGGGTGATCCGAGGGGGCTGCTCAGTAGATCCGGAAATTGACTTCGATGTTGACTTCGACGGCGACGGCTTTGCCTTTGTAGACGGCGGGCTTGAATTTGTACTGGCGGACGGCTTCCATGGCCTTTTCGTCGAGGCCCATGCCGAGGGGGCGGACGATGTGAACGCGCTGGGCATTGCCGTTGACGTCGACGATGAGGCCGACGACG
The DNA here is from genome assembly GCA_036269135.1 of Acidobacteriaceae bacterium. Classification (GTDB taxonomy): domain Bacteria; phylum Acidobacteriota; class Terriglobia; order Terriglobales; family Acidobacteriaceae; genus Palsa-343. The sequence goes on along the minus strand of DATASQ010000059.1, from coordinate 77,592 downwards.
CAGACCCCCTGGTACTTGGCGCGGCGGGCTTCGTCGGAGAATTCAGGGTCGGGGGCATAGATGAGGACGGGGTTCGAAACGCCTCCGCCAACGTGGTAGACGCCGCCGCCATAGCCGCCGCCGGTACCGGGTCCGATGCCGTTGCCGCGGCCGGAGCCGATGCCGCCGCCTTCGCCGGAGCCGAATCCTGAACCGGAGCCGCCGCCCTGGGAGAGCGTGACCTGCTGCGACTGCGGGATGCCGAGGTCGGGCAGGTTGGTCGCGTCGGGCAGCTTGAGGGGCGGCATGACGACGGTGGGTTCAACGGGGAGTTTCGGGTTATCGAGACGCAGGATCTGCGGCGGGGTGATCTGCGTTTTGGCGAATTTGGGGAGCTTGCCTTTGGAAGCTTCGAGGATCTCGTGATTGCCGCCGCCTCCGCCGCCGCCCATGACATCTTTGAGCGGCGAAGAGGGGATGAAGGGGGCGACGTCGACGGTGGTGGCGATGAGCTTCTTCTGAATTTGGCGCATGTGCCACTGGCTGAGCGCGAAGAGCGCGATGAGGGCGCAGAGGACGGCATGCGTGGCGAGGGAGAGCAGGCTGGTCAGGCGGGATTTGGTGGTGATGTGGAGGCTGGCGAAGGTGGGAACCTGCGCGGTGGGCGAGAGCTTTGGTGGGGAGCCTGCAAAAGCCAGGCGTGGCTCGAGGCCGGCGGCGAAGGGGCCGGGATTGGCTTTGCGGGTACGAGACGGGTCGAGCTGGGCGTCGGATTCGATCATGGGGTCGGGAATTTCTCCCCTTTTCTACGCTGCCCGCAAGTGAGACGCGCGGCTGTGAGGAAGGTCACGGGTGCCGGGGCGCAGGGTTCCGAAGGTTCAGGTTTGGTATACGCCTGCGGGGGTGGGGGATGAGGCGGAAAATGCGTTTGGGCGGGCTGAGGGTCACGGCCGCGTGGGTACGAAAGGGTACTGGGCAGGCAGCGTGGAGTGGCGCGGAGGATAGCAGGCGCGGAGAAGAGGAAGCGGGCGGGAGGCGAGGGTGTGCATTCGTTGACGCGCGTGGATCGCGTCCGTATCATCGGGCCACGCGTCTCGCGCTTCCCGGACCGCTCTGGAAATGATCGACACGACAATTTCCCACTACCGAATCGTGGCCAAACTGGGCGGCGGGGGAATGGGTGTTGTCTATAAAGCGGAAGACACGCGCCTGGGGCGTTTCGTCGCGCTGAAATTTTTGCCGGAGGATCTGGCGCGCGACCCTGTGGCGCTGGAGCGGTTCCGCCGGGAGGCGCGGGCGGCGTCGGCGCTGAACCATCCGAACATCTGCACGATTTACGACATCGGCGAGGATGACGGACGGGTGTTCATGGTCATGGAGTTCCTGGACGGCACGACGCTGAAGCACCGCATTGCCGGCCGGCCGATGGACTCCGGCGAGATTCTCACGCTGGGGGTCGAAATCGCCGATGCGCTGGACGCGGCGCATGGGCAGAGCATCGTGCACCGGGACATCAAGCCGGCGAACATTTTCGTAACGCAGCGCGGGCATGCCAAGGTGCTGGACTTTGGCCTGGCCAAGGTGCCGGTGAAGACGGGGGGAGACGGGGCGGGATCGGATTCCGCGACGGCGGCGTCGGACGCAGCGCATCTGACCAGTCCCGGCGCGATGCTGGGCACCGTGGCCTACATGTCGCCGGAGCAGGTGCGGGCGCAGGAACTGGATGCGCGGACGGATTTGTTTTCGTTTGGCGCGGTGCTCTATGAGATGGCCACCGGGCGGATGGCCTTCGACGGCAGCAGCCCGGGCGATATTTGCGGGGCGATTCTGTATCAGGATCCCGAGCCGCTGCTGGACGTGAAGCGGGACGCGCTGCCGGGGCTCGATCCGGTGATCGGGAAGGCGCTGGAAAAGGATCGCAATCTGCGCTACCAGCATGCCGCGGACATGCGCGCCGACCTGCAGCGGCTGAAGCGGGATTCGGACAGCGGACGGCACAGCGGGAGTGTGCACAGTGCGAGTGCAGCGGCCGCCAGCCCTGCAGCGAAGCCGGCTCCAAAAGCAAAGCGGCCGTGGGCGCCGATAGCGGGGGGCGCGGTGGTGGCGCTGTTGCTGGTTGCGGCGGGAGTCTATTATCTGGAACGGCCGAGCCGCCACCATCTGACGGATAAAGACACAGTGGTGGTGGCGGATTTCGCCAACAGCACGGGCGATCCGGTCTTCGACGACACGCTGAAGACGGCGCTGACGGTGGCGCTGGACCAGTCGCCGTTTCTCAACGTGCTTTCGGACACGCAGGTGCAGGCAACACTGAAACTGATGACGCTGCCGGGGAGTGCGAAGCTGACGCCGGATGTGGCGCGGGAGCTGTGCGAACGGGCCGGAGCGAAGGCGTATATCGCGGGATCGATCGCCAGCCTGGGGAACGAATATGTGATCGGCCTGAAGGCGGTGAACTGCGAGAGCGGCGAACCGCTGGTGCAGGAGCAGGTCACGGCGGAAGGCAAAGAGAAAGTGCTGAACGCGGTGGGCAGCGCGGCGGCGAAGCTGCGCGGCGAGCTGGGCGAGAACATCAGCACGGTGAAGAAACTGGATGTGCCGCTGGAGCAGGCGACGACGTCGTCGCTGGAGGCGCTGCAGGCGTACAGCGAGGCTGCCAAGGCATTCGACACGAAAGGATCGGAGGCGGCTCTGGTGTATCACCAGCGCGCCATCCAGCTCGATCCAAACTTCGCCATGGGCTACGAGGAAGTGGGCAACGATTACGGCAACCTGGGCGAGCTGGCACGCTCTGCCGAATATTTTACGAAGGCCTTCGCGCTGCGCGACCACGCCAGCGAGCGCGAGCGGCTGATCATCAGCGCTAACTATTATTCCGGAGTGACGGGCGATCTGAATCGGGCAGCGACCGCGTTTCAGGAACTGCTGGCCAACTATCCGCGCGACGGGCGCATGCTCAACGATGCGGCGCTGGTGTACGGGTCGCTGGGCGAGTACGAAAAGACGATCCCCATGTTGCGCCATGCGGCGGAGCTGCTTCCGGACTTTGTGGGCTCCTACGCCAACCTGGCGAACTACCAGATTGTCCTGGGGCAGTTTAGCGAGGCGCAGCAATTGCTGCAGCAGGCGGCCAGCCGTGGGCTCGATGACTTCCTGCTGCACAACGCGCTTTATTTTCTTGCCTTCTCGCAAAACGACGCGGCGGGGATGGCCGCGCAGGCGCAGTGGTTCACAGCCCACCCCGTGGTCGAGCATTTCGGGTTGTCGCTGGAGTCGGATACGGCGGCCTATGGGGGACATCTGGAGAAGGCTCGAAGTCTGACCCAGCAGGCGGCGGACTCGGCGGTAGCGAACGACGGCCGCGAGAACGGAGCCATCTGGTGGGAGAACGACGCGCTGCGCGAGGCGGCATTCGGCGAGACGGCGGAAGCGCGGAAGTCGGCGGCCACGGGACTGAAGATGGTTCCGGCCAGTGAAGGCGTGGCCACAGAGGCCGCCCTGACCGACGCCATGATTGGCGACGACGCGGCCGCGCAGGCTCTGGCGCAGGATCTCAACAAGCGCTTTCCGCAGGACACGCAGATGCAGGGTCTGTGGCTGCCGGCGATTCAGGCGCAACTGGCTCTGAACCGCAAAGACGCGGCGGCGGCCATCAGCGATTTGCAGCCGGCGCTGCCGCCGCTGGAATACGGGCAGGTGGCGTGGATCGAGAACATCAACAACCTGTACACGGCCTATATCCGTGGCGAGGCGTATCTGGCAGCGGGGCAGGGACCGCAGGCGGGGGCGGAGTTCCAGAAGATTTTGGATCACCAGGGTCTGGTGTGGAATTCCTGGACCGGTGCGCTGGCCCATCTGGGGCTGGCGCGGGCGAATGCGCTGCAGGCGAAGAACGCGAGCGGCGCGGATGCTGACGCGGCGCGGGTGCGGGCGCTGGCCGCTTATAAGGACTTCCTGACGCTGTGGAAGAGCGCCGACCCGGAGATACCTGTCTATCGCCAGGCTAAAGACGAATACGCGAAGCTGCAGTAGGGATCACGGCGCTGCCGGCCGCGCGCGGGGAGTGCGCGTCCATCCTGCCCAGGACCCGATTGATGGCTTTGCAATCACATCCGCAGAGGTCCGGTCGACTGGGGCGCGAAAACGCTCGGTTTTTCCGAAGCGAGACGTTTCGATGGACATCTAACGAACGCGGTCTATTCCCAACAGGCAGGTATTCGATGGCAAACGAGAATTTATTTGGCGGCGCGGCGCTGCAGTCGTGGAAACAGGTGACTGGGCGGTTCGACAAGGCGCTGGCCGAGTTGAGCGACGAGCAACTGCAGAAGGCGGTGGCGCCGGGACGCAATCGGCTGTACTACATCCTCGGCCATCTGACCGCGGTACACGATCGGTTGTTTACGCTGCTCGGTGTGGGGGAGCGGCTGCATCCGGAGCTGGATGAGACGTTCATCACGAATCCCGACAAAGCGCTGCCCGATGCGGTGCCGGCTACCGAGCTGCGGAAGGCGTGGAGCGAGGTGAACGGCAAGCTGACGGCGGCGCTGGAGCGGTTTACGCCGGCGGACTGGCTGCAGAAGCACACCTCGGTGAGCGAGGAGGATTTCGCGAAGGATCCGACGCGGAACCGGCTGGCGGTGGTGCTGAGCCGAACGAATCACGTGGCGTTCCACACCGGGCAGGCGGTGCTGGCGAAGTAGCGGGGCTAGAAGCCGCTGCGGTGAACGATGTGTCCCTCTTTCATCACGAGGCGGAGGTTGCGCTCGGGGTGGGCGAGGATCGTGATGTCGTCGAGGGGATGGCCTTCGACCACGATCAGGTCGGCGACGGCGCCTGGCGCGAGGACACCGAGGTGTCCTTCCGCACCGAGGAGTTTGGCTGCGACGGTGGTGGCGCTGGCGAGGATTTCCCGAGCTGAAAGAACGCGGGCGCGGAGGGCGAACTCTTCGTTCTGGCGGACGTGCGTGGGGCCAAGCAGGTCGGTGCCAAACGCGATGGCGACCCCGGCGTCGCGCAGGATGGAGAGGCTCTCGAGGCCGGCTCTGCGGACGCTTTCAATTTTGGCGACCGACGCGGGCGGCAGGCCGAGCGCCGGGCCGTCCTGAGCGAGAGCTTCATAGGTGACCAGAGTGGGGACGGCGACGGCTTCGGCCCGAGCGGCGAGACGCGCGGCGTCGGCATCGACGAGGTTGCAGTGTTCGAGGGAGTGGACGCCGCACTCCACGGCGCGGGTGATGCCTTCGGCGGTGTAGACGTGGGCCGCGACGTAGGTCTTCGCGTCGAGGGCTTCGTCGACGATGGCGTTCATCTCGGCGAGCGAGTAGCCGAGCCAGTGAACCGGGTCGGTGGGGCTGGCGATGCCGCCGTTGCCCATCACTTTAATAAAGGATGCGCCTTCGCGAAGGATCTGGCGGCAGGCGAGGCGGACTTCATCGACGCCGTCGGCGATGCGGCCGAGCGCGCCGAAGTTGGCGGACCAGCGGTTGGGGTCGGCGGTGTCGGAACGCGAGCGGGCGTCAGAGTGGCCGCCGGTTTTGGAAAGCGCTTTGCCGCAGGTGAAGAGGCGGGGGCCGGGCGCGAGTCCCTGAGCGATGGCTTCGGCGAGGGAGGGCGGCGCGCCGCCGGTGTCGCGGACGGTGGTGAAGCCGCGCTGGAGCATGCCGCGGAGGATGGGCAGTGAGCGCAGCACGGCGATGGGGGCGGGGAGCTGCGCGTTGGCGGCGAGATCCATCAGGCCGGCGACGACGTGGACGTGGCAGTCGATGAGGCCGGGCAGCACGGTGCGGCCTTCGAGGTCGATGATGGCGGCGCCGGGGTCGGCGGCACGGGCGTCGAGGTCGCGAAGGATACCGTCCTCGATGAGGAGGTGGCCGGGACGCGGCTCGGGCGCGGTGGCGTCGACGAGGAGCGCGTTGCGCAGAAGGGTCTGCATGGGGGTTTGCCAGTTGCCGCCAGATCCACCACAAAGGACGCAGAGAACACAGAGAGAACGGGTGAAAACACCTGCGTCGGCAGTAGTCCTTAAAATACCGCACCTTGGGGAACGGCAGATGGACCGTGAGCACCCGTTGATCAGACGGATACGGATGGGCCGCATCTCACGGACTGTTTACATATGCGGGGAGACTAAACTGGCAGGCTGAAACGATGCGCCGGGTAATGATGTTCCTGAATCCGCTGCTGATTCACAACGAGAAGCGGCGGGCGGCGGTGGAGCAGATTGCGGAGCTGCTGAGCGGGTATGGCAGCGACGTGCATCTGCAGGAAACGCTGTCGGCTCACTCGGCGGGGCAGCAGGCGGCCGATGCGGTGGCGGCCGGGTTCGACACGTTTCTGGTGTGCGGCGGCGACGGCACGGTTTTCCAGGTGATGCAGGGGCTGGCGGGATCGGAGGCGGCGCTGGGGGTGCTGCCGTTTGGGACCGGCAACGTGATTGCGCAGAATCTGCGGCTCTCGCGGGACCCGATGACGGCGGCGGCGATGCTGCTGGATGCCACGGTGCGGGAAGTGAGCCTGGGCGAGGTCCTGCTGAATCCCCTGGGGCACAAGCGGATGCGGAGCTGGTACTTTTTTATCGCGGCGGGAATGGGGGTGCACGCGGCGCTGATGAACCTGGCGCCGACCGGCCAGGGCAAGCGGCGGGGCGGACGGCTGGCCTATTTCGTGGGCGGGTTCCGGCTGCTGGTGGAGCATCCGATCCAGGCGTTCACCCTCGAGATGGAGATGCCGGATGGGAGCCGGCAATCGGAAACGGCGTGCGAGGCGATCGCGGTGCACGTGCCGGAGATCAATCGATGGCGTGCGGGCGGGGATCCCATGGCGGAGTGGCTGCGGGTGGCATGGGTTCCGCCGACGGGGCGGATGGGCCTGGCGCACGCGAGCTTTCATGCGTTGGCGACGGGCAAAACGCAGATGGAGGCGGGCTGGGGCGGATTGCCGTATCCGCAATATGTCGCAGTGAAGAAAATGGTTTGCCGTCCGCTGAACGGGAATGCGTACCCCACGCCACTGCTGGTGGAAGCCGACGGCGAGGTGCTGGGCGCGAGCTATACGGTGGTGCAGGCGTCGGAGAAAAAGCTGCGGCTGCTGTGGCCGAACGGCACGAAGACGTGACACGATGGGGCGTGAGGCGAGCGGGCTTGAGTCGAGGGCTGTGGGCTGCGGTGGTTCTGGCAATTGTGGGGAGTGGGGCGGGCACGCAGGCAAGCCAGGCGCAGGATCTCGTGACTCAGGAGAACCAGAGCCGGCCGCCCACGCTGACCGTGCAGACGAATCTTGTGGAAGTGCCCACGCTGGTGACGACGAAGAAGGGCGAAGTGGTCTTCGGGCTCTCGGCAAAGGATTTTGTCGTGACCGACGATGGCGCGCCGCAAACGGTGCGCGTGGAGGCCGACACGGACTCGCAGCCTCTGGCGCTGGCCATTGTGGTGGAGACCGGCGGAGTGGGCGTGAGCCATCGCGAGGACTACCAGCATCTGGGCGCGATTCTGGACGCGCTGGTGGGCGGAGTGCGGCACCGGGTGGCGGTGATCGGATTCGACAGCATCCCGCAGGTGCTGGTGCCCTTCACCAGCGATACCGACGAAGCCGCGCGAGAACTGGGCCATTTGCCGGAGGGCGATCAGAAGGCGGCGATTCTGGACGCGCTGTCGTTCGCGGTCGACGAGCTGCGGGGCGAGCCGGCGGAGTACCGGCGGGCGATTCTGCTGATCAGCGAGACGATCGATCAGGGCAGCAAAACGACGCTGACCGAGGCGCTGCGGCAGATCAGCGACACGAACACGGCGATGTACAGCTTTGCCTATTCGAGCACGCGGGCGGCCTCCATGCACGAGCTGGAGAAACTCGATCAGAGCGAGCCGGGCCCGGCGCATGGGTGCTTCAGCCGCAAGGGCGCGAACGCCGAATATAAGGGCCACTACAGCAAACAGGTGCTGGACTGCATCAGCCAGCTGGCGCCGCCGCTGCGTCTGGCGACCATGGCGTTTGTGGCGGCGCGGGATGGTCTGCGGCGGAACACGGCCGAGTCGGTGGCGCGGCTGACGGGCGGGGAGTATGTGCACTTCAAGAATGCAAAGAGCCTGCAGGCGGGGTTGATTGGGGTGTCGAACGACGTGCCGAATGCGTATGTGCTGAGCTTCCGCCCCACGGCGCCGACGCCGGGGCTGCACGCGCTGCACGTGGAGGTAAAAGGCCGGCCCGACCTGGTGGTGCGGGCGCGGACGGAGTACTGGATGGAGCGGGCGGGGTCCTGAGGCGGCCGGAATCCATTATGGGACGTCCGAAGAAGCCTTCACCGTGGACACGCACCCTGCGTCACTCAAGGCGCCTCCCCCTGCGCCGATAACCCCGGCATAGAGGCGGAGCGCATCATGTCCGCCCTGGAACAGGCGAGGTATGGCGCAGGAACCTGGGGGAAGCGGGGAGGAATGGTCGCGGTATGCGCTGGCGCTGGAGACGTCTCAGGAAGGGTTCTGGGACTGGGATCTGGTGGCGGGGCGGCTGTGGGGGTCGCGCCGGTGGAAAGCGATCCTGGGGCTGAGCGAGGCGTGGGCCGGGCTGGATGCCTGGATGGAGCGGGTGCATCCGCAGGACAAGCCGGGGTTTGAAGCGGAGCTGCGGGCGCTGCGGGCGGGCACGGCGCGCGAGGTGAAGAACGAACACCGCGTCCGCCAGGACAGCGGGGAGTGGCGCTGGGTGGAGGCGCGGGGGATTGCCGCGCGCGATGCGGAGGGCCGCGTGACGCACGTGGCCGGATCGCTGATGGATAACACCGCATGCCGGCTGACGGATGCGCTGACCGGGCTGCCGAACGGCGCGTTTTTTGCGGAGCATCTGGAACGGCGGCTGGATCGGGCACGGCAGGGCGCGGAGTGGGATTTCGCGGTGCTGGCGCTGGCGCTGGACCGCTTTGAACGCATGCATGAGACGCTGGGCAGCGGCGGCGGCGATCGTCTGCTGATGGAAACGGCATGGCGGCTGCAGGGCATGCTGCCGGATACGTCGCTGGCGGCGCGGGTGGTGGGGGCGGATTTCCTGGTGTGCCTGGAAGGAGCCCGCACGCGCAACGATGCAGCGCGGATGGCGGAGGAGCTGGTGGAAGCGGTTCGGCAGCCTTTCGTGTGGGAGGGTCATCGCATGGCGCCGCAGCTCGCGGTGGGTGTGGCGCAGGCCACGCCTTGGCACGGCCATCCGGAGGAGCTGGTGAGCGACGCACGAAGCGCGCTGGCCGCGGCGCGCCGGCAGGAACCGCCGGGGGTGGTCTGCTGTTCGAGCGGCATGCGGGAGAAGGCGCTGGCGCGCATGGAGCTGGAGGCAGATCTGGAGCGGGCCATCCAGGCGGGCGAGCTGCGTATGCATTATCAGCCGGAGGTGGATCTGCGGACGGGCCGGATCATCGGCTTCGAGGCGCTGGTGCGCTGGCAGCATGCGCGCCGCGGCCTGCTGCCGCCGGGCGAGTTCATCCCGGTGGCGGAGGAGACGGGACTGATTCTGCCGCTGGGCGACTGGGGTTTGGGGGAAGCATGCCGCCAGATGGTGGCGTGGCAGCAGTCCGGCAACGAGGCGATGCAGGACACGCGCATCAGCGTGAATCTTTCCGCGCGGCAGTTCGACCAGGCGGATCTGGCGGAGCGTGTAGGGCAGGTGCTGGAAGAGACGGGACTGCGGGCGGCTTCTCTGCGTCTGGAATTGACCGAGAGCAGCGTGTTGTCCGACGGATCGATGGCGCTGGAGACGATGCGGGCGCTGGGGCGTCTGGGCGTGGGGCTGCACATCGACGACTTCGGAACCGGCTACAGCTCATTCGATTATCTGCAGCGGTATCCCTTCGACACGCTGAAGATCGACCGCACGTTTGTGCAGGGGATTGCCTGCGATCAGGAGTCGCGGCTGATCGTGAGCACAATTCTGGACCTGGCGCGGTCGTTTGGGATGGACGTGGTGGCGGAGGGGATTGAAGACGCGCAGCAGCTGGAGGAGCTGAAGACGATGGGGTGTCCGTGCGGGCAGGGGTACTACTTCGCGCGGCCGATGGAGGCTTCGGCGATTGACGCCATGGTGCGCTCCGGGGGCGGGCGGATGTCGATGGCGGCGGCTCTGGCCTGATTTCGGACCGATTGCTTTTTGGGAGCGCGAAGGATTACTGGAGGGGAGCCGATGCCGCGACGGCGCCCGCGAGACCGTCGGCGGTGAGGGCGGTGATGTGCGCGGCGACGAGCTGATTGGCGGGAATCGGGATGCCGGCGGGATCGGCGAGGGAGAGGCGGAGGAAGTTGTCGGACATGGCGTCGGTGCGGCCGTCGGGAGCCGTGTCCATGGTGACGGCGGAGAGGGTTCGGCCGAGGAAACGCCGGCGGAAGACACGGGATTTTTCCGCCATGAGCGCGCGCAGGGTGGCCATGCGCTCCTGCACGGCGCGGGCCGGGACCGGCTGTTGGCGGTGGAGCTCCCAGGCGGGTGTGCCGGGGCGCGCGGAAAACGGGAAGAGGTGCAGATAGGTGAAGGGCTGCGCGGCGATGAAGTCGCAGCTCTCCTGAAAGAGGGCGTCGGTCTCGCCGGGGAAGCCGATCATGACGTCGGCGCCGATGGCGGCGTCGGGGAGCAGGGCGCGAAGGGCAGACAGGCGCTCGGCATAGTGCCAGGGGCGATAGCGGCGGTGCATGCGGCGCAGGATGGTGTCCGATCCGGACTGCAGCGGCAGGTGGGCATGGCGCGCTAAGCGGGGATGAAAGGGAGCGGAGAGCGGAGAGCGCAGAGCGGACAGCTCCGGACCCTCGGCTGCGTACTCCCGGTAGAGCAACAGCAGGTCCGGGGACCAGTCCATCGGCTCGATGGAGCTGAGACGAAGGCGGGGGAGCGCGGTTGCGCGGAGGATCGCTGCGACCAGGTCTTCGAAGCGGTGCGTGGGCGTGAGGTCGCGGCCCCAGCGGCCGAGATTGATGCCCGAGAGGACAAGCTCCTTGCCACCGCCGCGGGCGTTTTCCATCCCACCGCCGCGGGCGCTTTCCTTGCCATCCTGATCCACGAAGCGGCGCACGTTGTCGAGGCAGGTGGCCAACGGGATCGAGCGCGAGTGTCCCCGGGTGGTGGGGATGATGCAGAAGGAGCAGCGATTGCCGCAGCCGTCCTGCACCTTGAGGTTGGGGCGGGTCTGCTGCGCGTCGGGGGAAAAGGGCAGAGCGGCCAGCTCGGAGTGAGCAAAGCTGTCGTCGTGGAGCACCCTGGGCACGAGCGCACTGAGGGGCACGAGGCTGCCGGGCAGGTTCGATGCAGCGGCCAGGTCGAGAGCCACTTCGGCCACCAGCGACTTGTGGCTGTTGCCGACGACCGCATCCACTTCGGGCAGGGCGGCCAGTTCTTCCGGGGCGCGCTGCGCGTAGCAGCCGGTGACGACAATGCGGGCAGTGGGGTTCTGGCGGCGGACCCGGCGCATGTAGGCGCGGGCCTGGCGGTCGGCTTCCGCGGTGACGCTGCAGGTATTTACAATCACAACATGCGCGGTATCCGGCGCCTGGGCGGGCGCGAGTCCGCGGCGGCGCAGGTTGGCGGCAATGGCCTCACCGTCGGCACGGCTGGCGCGGCAGCCGAAGTTTTCAACGTGATATTCTGCCACGTTGCTCAGTGTAACAACGGGGACGAGGACGGTGACCGGCCGCCGTTTTTGCGGGCCTTCAAGCCCATCACCGGCAAATTGTTGTACGATCCCGATACGGTTCTGGAGTTTTTATGAAACGACGCATTCTTCTTGTCGATGACGATGTGGCGATCCTGCTGACGCTGAAGGCGGTGCTGGAGATCAGCGGGTTCGAGGTGGAGACGGCGGCCTCCGCGCGGGAGGCAAAGCAGCGCCTGAAATCCAACGAATATCACATGGTGATCACCGATCTGCGCATGGAAAGCGAGACGGCGGGACAGGAAGTGGCGGCGGCGGCGAAGAAGGCGCCGAACCGGCCGGCCGTGGCGATGCTGACGGCGTATCCTCCGGCGGATGCCGACTGGATGGCCACGGGCATGACGGACAAGGTTCTGGTGAAGCCGATGAACACGCAGGATCTGCTGCGGCAGATTGAGGCGATGCTGATCGCGCACGAGGACAAGAAGCGGCTGGCGAACGAAAAGAAGATCGAGGCTCTGTCGGCCGCCCAGACCGTGGAGAAGAAGCCGCGCAAACTGGCCGAGAGCCGCGCGCGGTAGGAGCCGGACCCGCGGCTCCGCGGGCTTTCAATCCAGAGCGCCGACAGGCACTTCTGCCTGAGGCACCGGCGGGCCGGGTGCGGCTTCGCACGCCTCGCCGGGGGCCGTGCCGGTCTCTGCGTCTTCCTTTGGGTGTGGATCGTCCCTATACTGTCTCGATACTGTCCCGCCAGTAAAATTCCAGGCTGCGGTTGAATTCCGATGAACGTGATCCGTTTCTATCGCCGCTACGACCCGGACGGCCGCTGCAAGGTGATCTGTATGCAGTGCTTTCAGACGCTGGGTACGGCGTGGGACCGGCATTCCCTGGAAGAGATGGAAGCGGCGCACCTGTGTGCATCGCCCCTGCCGGCTGCGCGCCGGCCGGGGAGGGAAGTGCGGCCGGAGATGCCGCTGCTGCGGGAAGCCTTGCACATGCACGTGGGAGTGCTGGTCGGGTTGACCGTACTGGCGCTGTACCTGCTGCCGACGGCGCTGGAATTTGCCGCGAGCTACGCCGTGAATCCCTGGCTGGCGGTCATTTTGCCCGGCGACCTGATCGGCTGTGCGGTGCTGGTGGGGCTGCTGCGGATGCCGCGCACCGGGGTCCTGCTGTATGTTTTGCTCACGGTCGCCGAGGCGCTCAGTTATGCGGCGAACGGAGCCGTGGTTCCCGACCTGCGCTGGTTGACGGATTCAATTCCCACGCTGCTGGTGGTCAGCCTGGTGCTCCGCATGAAGTTGCGCAGCCGGGAGCTGGCGGTTTCCTGAGGAGCGGCTTCGGCCTGGGAAACCCCTCACCGCGCGGGAACGGAGCGCCATCGAGCCTCGCATCCAGCATGACCGGCAGCGCCGGAGAGGAAGCTAGCTGGCCTGCTGGGCGACCGTCCGCTTCTGCTGGAAGCAGCTGCGGCAGAGTACCGGGCGTCCCTGGGTGGGCTTGAAGGGGACCGTGGTCTCCGTGCCGCACTCCGAGCAGACGGTACGGGTTTCCGGACGCACCGAAGTGGACCCGGAAGCGCGCTTGGCCTTGCACTGCTTGCAGCGCTTGGGGTCGTTCTTGAACTGCTTGTCGAAGAAGAATAACTGCTCGCCGGCCGTGAAGACGAAGTCAGTCCCACAATCGGCACATTTGAGAATTTTATCGACGAACTCCATCCGCTTCCCCTCGCCTTCGCCCGAAGCATCCGCCGTGCAGCGCCAGTTCCTGCAGCGCATTCGGATCGCATCCGCCGGTCCATGAAGGAACCGCCGGTTTCCTGCGACACAGCCGAACTGCCGGCTGTGGTACCTCTGAATTGGACAGGGCCCATTGAGCGGTTGCGGAGGAGTCCGAGCATTCTGGTCCCAGGGGGCACCGGTATGAGGCTGTTCTCTGCAACTGCTCAGCCGCGGCTGAAATGCGGCAAAAACAAACCCGGCGTAATGCCGGAAATCCGCCCGGAGGCGGATGAGAGAGAGTTACCGGACCGGCCCTTGGCCCCAGTCCGGGCACGCATGCCCGGATTGAGAGTCCCAGATGCCCTTCCGAAGATGCGACGAGCGCGCCTCCGGAAATCTGTGTCTAGGCCCCACTCCGGATTTGAAACGGCTCCGGAATGAGGGACCCCGCGCCGCCCAAAACGTGAGCGGCAGAGGATGCGGTCTGCTGGATCTGGGGAGCGGCGCAGACCGGCCCGAGGGAAAACAACTAGTCCTGCTCTTTACGAGCTTTCTTGCGATTCCGCTTTCTCGCCAGCGCCTCTTTCACGCGGCGTTTCTCGCCCGGCTTCAGGTAGAAGGAATGACGTTTGACTTCCTTAATGATGTCTTCCTGCTGGACCTTGCGTTTGAACCGGCGCAATGCATTTTCAAGCGGCTCGCCTTCCTGCACGCGAACCTCTGCCAAAGAACTACACCTCCAAACGACCCATGGTGGGCAATCAACAGATTACAGGAAACCGGGATGAAGAATCCATAAAGCTGGGCCGCCCTGCGAGGGAGCCCAGCCGTCAAGTTCTGCCATTCGCCTTAGTTTCGTCGCGTCTGTCGGGGAGGGGACGGACGAAACGGGGCGCTTATGGCAATACGGGTTTCCCTGTTGACATTCTACTGGAGAGTCAGTTATCTGTTGAAGGGCAACAGGAGGCACGCGTGGGCGAGGAGAAGTCGGACGTTCTGCAGGGGACGCTCGATCTGATGGTGCTGAAGACGCTGGAGGCCATGGGGAGGCTGCATGGTTACGGCATCGCGCGGCGGATTGAGCAGATCAGCGAGCAGACGCTGCACCTGAACCAGGGAACCATCTACCCGGCGCTGCTGCGGCTGCGGCAGCGGGGATGGATTCGCGCGGAGTGGGGGACGTCAGAAAACGGCCGCCGGGCGCGCTATTACGAGCTGACCCGGACGGGCAAGGCGCAAATCGAGAGAGAGACCGAGAGCTGGGAGCGGGTGGCGACGACCATGGCGCGGTTTCTGAAACCAGCCAGTAGCCAGTAGAGGAGCCGGGAGCCGGGAGAGTGGCATGAGCGGGAGGACAAGGTGAGCGGATTGCGGATGATCCTGAGCCGGTGCGCGGCGCTGGTGTGGCGGCGGAGGCTGGACGGCGAGCTGGACGAGGAGCTGCGCGCGCATCTGGAAATGGCGGCCGAGGAGTATCAGCGGCGCGGGATGAACCCGGAGGAGGCACGGCTCGCGGCCCTGCGGGAGTTTGGCGGCGTGACCCAGGTGCGGGAGACGGTGCGTCTGTGGGAGGGCTGGGCGGCGATCGAAAATTTGCGGCGGGATATGGGCTATGCCGTACGCATGCTGCGGAAGAGTCCTGGTTTCGCGGCGATTGCCATTGCGTCGCTGGCGCTGGGCATCGGCGCGAACACGGCGATTTTTTCCATTGCGAAACAGGTGCTGCTCGACCGGCTGCACGTGCCGCACCCGGGCGAGCTGCGGCTGTTTTCCTGGCATTCCGGGCGCAAGACCGCCGTCCACAGCGAGTGGGGCGACGAGAGCTCTACCGCGAGCGGCACCATCGGCACCTCGTTTTCCTATCCGGTGTACGAACTGCTGCGGAAGGAGAATCACGATCTGGCCGATCTGTTCGCGTTCAAGAATCTGGGTCGCGTGAACGTGACGGTGAACGGTGAGGCGGAAGTCGTCCAGGGCGATCTGGTCAGCGGGAATTTCTACCGGCAGATGGAGGTGCAGCCGCAGATGGGGCGCGCGATCGGTCCTGCGGATGACAAAGTGGGCGCCGCGCCGGTGGCGCTGATCAGCGATGGCTACTGGACACGGCGTTTCAACCGCTCGCCGGCGGTGATTGGCAAAACGATGCTGGTTAACCTGGTGAACGTGACCATCGTCGGCGTCAATCCGCCAGGCTTCACCGGCGCGAAGAGCACGCAGAGTTCGCCGGAGATCTTTATGCCCTTCGCTGCGCAGCCTCTGGTGTATCCCTACCGGAATGCCGACTCCCTGCTGACCAGCGATCGCGTGTGGTGGATGCAGATTATGGCGCGGACCAAGCCGGGCGTGAACCCGGCGCAGGCGCAGGCGGCTCTGGACGTGGCGCTGCAGGCGGCGGTCCGCGCGACCATGCCCGTCAAGGCGGACGAGTCCGTGCCGAGGCTGCTGTTGACGGACGGCAGCCGCGGGCTCAACGAGGCGAGCCGGACGATGAAGCAGCCGCTCATGATGCTGATGGGTCTGGTGGGCCTGGTGGTGCTGCTGGCCTGCGCGAACCTGGCCAACCTGCTGCTGGCGCGGTCGGCAGCGCGGCAGCGGGAGATGAGCGTGCGCATGGCTCTGGGCGCGGGCCGCGCGCGCATCCTGCGCCAGGTGCTGACGGAGAGCCTGCTGCTTTCGGTGCTGGGCGGGGTGGCCGGTCTGCTGGTGGGCTACCTGGGGCGCAATGCGCTGTTGCGCATGTTCTCCGGCCCTGGCGATCCGGCAATGCTGCCGGGCTCGTTCGACTGGGGCGTCTTTGCTTTTAACGCGGCGCTGTCGATCGCCACCGGTCTGCTGTTTGGGCTGGGGCCGGCATGGCAGGCGACGCGCGCGCAGGTGAGCAGCACGCTCAAGGATTCGGCACACACCACGACGCGCCGCCGCCGGGGTCTCTCCGGGCGCGCGCTGGTGGCCTTCCAGGTGGCGCTCTCCACATTGCTGGTGGTCATGGCGGGGGTTTTTCTGCGGACCCTGGTCAACCTGGATCATGTCGACCCGGGATTCGATCCCAGGAATCTGGTGCTTTTTGAAATGCGTCCGCCGCTCTCCGAGTATTCGGGGGCGAAACAGGTTGCGCTGTTCCGCCAGCTCACGGAACGGCTGGCCGCGGTGCCCGGCGTGGAGTCGGTGACGCCCACCACCGTGGCCCCGCTCTCGCATAACTACGAGAACGATGACTTCATTCCCGTGGGCGAGAAAGAACGACCGGACGGGGATACGGCGAGCCTGGACAGCACCGTCGGCGACGCCTACTTCAGGACCTTCCGCATTCCCATTCTGGTGGGCCGGGGATTCAGGCCCACCGATACCGAGACCTCGCCGCGGGTAGCGGTGGTGAACCAGGCGCTGGTGCGAGAGTTTTTCCCCCATGAGAATCCCATCGGGAGAAGCTTCGTCACCTCGGGGACGAAGAACGAGAAACTCACCTATGAGATTGTGGGGGTTTGCGCGGACACGCACTACGGGAGCCTGCGCGAGGTACCGCCGCCGATCTTTTACCTGAATTACCGGCAGGCTCCGGAAATTGACTGGGGCCTGGCGTTTGCAGTGCGGACGCGCATGGCAAGGGCGGCGATCACGCCATCGCTGCGCAAGGCGGTGCAATCGGTGGACCGGAATCTGCCGCTGATGGATGTGCGCACCCAGCAGGAACAAATCGACGAGCTGCTGATGAACGAGCGCGTCTTCGCCGAGCTGACGACGGGGTTCGGCGTTCTGGCGCTGGTGCTGGCCTGCATCGGGGTTTACGGGCTGATGGCGTACTCGGTAGCGCGCCGGACCAACGAGATCGGGATCCGCATGGCGCTGGGAGCGCGCAGGGAGCAGGTGCTGCGCATGGTGCTGGGCGAAGCGGTGTGGATGACCGCGATCGGCATCGCCGCGGGACTGGCCGGCGCGCTCGGGCTGGGCCGCCTGGTCGCCAGCCAGCTTTACGGGCTCCGGTCGTGGGATCCGCTCACGCTGCTGGCGACGGCCGCCCTGCTGGTCGGGGTGACTCTGGCCGCGAGCTGGATGCCCGCGAGCCGCGCCGCCGGGGTGGATCCCAGCCAGGCGCTGCGAGCGGAGTGACGCGCAAAGAAAAATCCCCGCTTCCGATGGAAGCGGGGATTCCTGGATGGAGTTGCGCATCTACCAGCGCGAGACCTTCAGCTCGTCGAGATACACCGTCGCCGATCCGCTGCCGTCGCCGTCGATCTGCAGATTGGTGAGCAGCGTCGGCGCCCAGCCGGCAGCCCACGCGGAGGCCGCGGTCTTGTTGACGGTCTGCACCTTGCCATCGAGCGCGACCGTTTTGTAGGTCACTACGCCGGAACTGGTGCGCGAATAGGCAACCTGCACGTGATGCCATGCATTGACGCCCCAGCTGCGCGGATTGCACGCCTGTCCGGTCGAAACCCACTTGTCCACGGGCTTGGTCGGGGTCCCGGCGTTCTCGGTGTAGTCCCACACGCCGTTCCAGCCGTCGCACTGGAATCCATAAATGACGGTATCGCCGTTGGGGATCACCTGATTCATGTCCATCTCGATGTTGGCGAGATGCGCGGCGCTGCCGCCGATGTAAACCCAGGCGTCGTAGACGAAGTTGGTGGCGGAGGTGTCGTCGCCAAAGGAGACGTGGTAACGCTCGCCACCATTGCCGGTAAAGCTGGTCTGGAACTTGCGCGACTTGCCGCTGTGGGAAGGCGAGGTGACGAGGGTGGTTGAGCCGCTGGAAGTGCCGGTGGTGCCGGTATCATGCGTCTCCTCCCAGTTCGTCAGGACTTCGATGTTGCTGACGACCTCGGCGCCGGAGGGGACGGTGAGCGCGCTGCTGGCCGAAACGCTGCCGACGGTCACCGTGACATCGGAGACGCAGACGGCGCCCTTGTCGCCCCAGGCCTTGACGTGGACGGTATGGCTGCCCGAGGAAGCCGAAACTTTCGCGTCGATGGAGGTGCTGTGAACGATGGTCGTGTCGCTGCTGCTGTCCAGCGAATAGCCCATCGAGCTGACGGTCTGCGACGAGCAGGTGGAGGCATCGGCCGAGAGCGTGAACGGTGAGGACACATCCGCGCCGTTGCCGGGGCTGCTGATGGTGGGATTGGCAAAGGCGGGCACCGCCGACAGGGCGAGCAGGGACGTGAAAAGTGACAGCTTGTGAGCGATCTTCAAGGGGACTATCCTTCGGCGGTGAAGTGGGTTCTGTTGGAGCTACAGGCCGGGGGTATGCGCCGCACGCAACAACCTTGGCAGGTGCTCAGGATCTTCGCTTTGATCGCTGTCGAAACGGCTCGCGCAACGAGCAGGTTCCACAGGATCTGGGTCAGTTCCGAGTCTTGCGTGGGCCGTAGTCCACTTCGGAGGAGCCGTGAATACACTCTGGCCGTGAGACCAGAGCAGGGATGCGCCGCTCAGATTTTCCCCGCGCCTTCCGGAAGGCGAAAGAGAAGAAAGTGGCAGTGGGTTGCTGGACGTATCCTACCGAACTCGAGAGCGTTGTAAACCCCCGATTTGACGGAATTTGGCACTTTCGTGTGGATCGCGAGCAACCTTTTTTCGCTTGTGCAAATTGTTCTCAATAACTCGCGAAAATATGTCGCTCATGCGCGTGGAAATTACACCCAATCGGCGCGAGGGAAATCACAAACCGGCCTGCGGGTGCTCACCGGAGATGGCGCTGGCATGGAACCATGAGGCGTCTGCAGCCGGCACCGAGTTCTCCGGCACAGTTTGTGACACAGAAGTTGCAGGAGGGACTGTGTCGCCGCGAAGACCGACCGGTCCAAAAGGAATGACGCCTCCATCCGCGGGCGTCTGCTTCGTGAGAAACGGAGACGCGGGACGGTGTTTCCTTTGATGAGTCGAGCCAGGATGTGGCGGCCGCGGGCGATCCGCGCTCCGGTGAGCCAGTTATCCCGCCTAACTGCTTCCGTTCACATGAACGATCGCCTTGATCAGCGTCTTGCGCTCCGGCAAGGACTGAAAGAGCGAGACGACTTCGCCGAGCGCCAGACGATCCGTCACCCAGTGCGATGTATCGATCCGACCCTCTTCAATCAGGCGAATGATGCGGGGAAACAAACCGAAACTGTTGCGGCTGGCCAGCAGGGTGATCTCCCGGCGATGGAAAAGAGAATCGTCGATGGTCACAGGATCCCGGGTCAATCCAACAAAGACCAGGCGGCCGCCGGTGGCGACGAAGGCCAGACTCGCGCCCATCGCGCCGGCGCTTCCTGTGGCGTCGAATACAACATCTGCCTGCCGCTCTTCGGCCGACTCCGTTGCCGGATATCCCAGCTGCTCCACAAAGCTGCGCCGCCATGCGCTCTTCTCGACAATGTGAACATGAGCGCCTCGTTCGGAGGCGAACTGGGACACCGCGATGCCAATGGGGCCCGCGCCCACAATCAGAGCGCTCTCTCCCGCCTGCAGGCCGCTGCGATCGACAGCATGGGCGCCGATTCCCAGCGTCTCCACCAGCGCAAGCTGATCGAGGGAAAGGCTGGTTGACTTGTGCAGCAGATCCACCGGGACGGGAAGAAACTCCTGCAGGCCGCCATCGACATGAATACCGAGAACGCGCAGCCGCTCGCAGCAGTTATTCCTTCCCTGCAGGCAAGCGCGACACGTTCCGCAGGTGAGATAGGGCTCGATCGCACAGCGGTCGCCGCCCCGAATCATCCTGTCGTTGACCGGCGCCTCAACCACAACCCCCGCCAGCTCGTGCCCGATGATACGCGGATAGGTGTAGATGGGATGGCGACCGGAGAATGCGTGGAAATCGCTGCCGCACACCCCAACCCGCTCAATACGGACGAGCGCGTGCCCCGGCGGGGTTGCGGGCGGGTCCGCCTCCCGCTCAGAGAACCTCCCGGGCGCCTCCAGAATGATCTGCTTCAATTCGCATCTCCGCTCTGTGTCATTGGTCCGTCCAATCGACAACTGCCATTGTATGGGCGTCTAAACAGGTGCGTCAACGTGACTCCGGTATGCATGCAACATGATTTAGGCTCAGGAGTTCTCGTAATGCTGGACCACTTCCCGCAGCTTTGGACGACGATTCCCGGTGTAAGATGGCCTTGCCCCGGGATTCCTTTCACCGGCCTGGGGGATGATTTATGGCCAAAACCGCAACGGCGCCTGGCGAACGGCCCGACAATCGAATCACGGCCAGACTCATCGGCCGCATTAAGAACCTGATCGCTTCGGGTGCCCTGGCGCCAGGAGCCAAACTGCCGCCGGAAAGGACGCTGGCCCGGGATTTCGGGGTCAACCGGGCTTCCGTCCGCCAGGTTCTCAAAGTGCTGGAAATCATGGGCGTGCTGTCCCAGCGCGTAGGGGACGGAACTTACCTCAGCGACAGCGCCGAGACGATTCTCAACGAGCCCATCGATTTCCTCGTTCTCCTCGACGACCTCTCCCAGCATGAGCTCTTCGAAACCCGGCTGATGATCGAGCCTGAATTGACGGCACGGGCCGCCGAGAGGGCAACCGCCGAAGATATCTCCGCCCTGCGCAACGCTATCCTGGGGATGGAACGGAGCAAGACGACCCGCGAGCGGCTGCATGCCGACATGGCCTTTCATGAGGCTATCTTCCGCGCCAGCGGGAACCGGATCTGTCATCTTCTCTTCCGAGGCATTCATCGGACCCTTCTCATGAGCATGGGGCAGTTATCCGATCGCGTATCGATTGAGCACCCTCTCATGTTTCATCGCCGAATTTACTCTGCCATCCGGGAGCGGGATGCCGAAGGTGCGCGAAAGGCTATGCAGGAGCACATCGCCGACGCGCGCAGTTTGGTAGGCCAGGAAAATTCAGGCCTGCGCAGGCATGTCCGCAGCCGCTGACCGGTCTTCTGCGCATTGTTCGCACCCACTTCAAAATTCCCCGGTCAGAAGTAAAACTTCAGAGCTACCTGCAACTGACGCGCTGTGTTCGCCGTCGATGTCACCACTCCAAAATAGCCGGGGCCGTCCGGGAGATAGGCATCCGGTGCGGCAAAAACCGGCGTGTTAGTGACGTTGAATGCCTCGGCTCTGAACTCCAGTCTCCGGCTGTCTTCAATGCGGAAGGAGCGGAAGAACGAGAGATCCAGGTTGCGGCCCCAGTCAGCATGCAGGCTGTTCCTGCCCATGGTGCCGAAGGTTCCGGCCGCGGGGTCGGCGAAAGCGTTGATGTTGATCGGGTTCAGCTTGCTTAGCGGATAAGTGCTCGTGTTCGCATGTGGATTTCCGACTTCGTCGGCCCGCTCAGATCCGTAGAAATTATTGATTTCCGAAATTCCGTTGTCATCCTGAATGTCGTAGCGGGGTCCACTGTTCAGGCTGAGGATTCCATTGAGCTGCCAGCCTCCGATCACCTGGTTCACAAACCCATTGGAGGCTTTCAGCGAGCCCGTCCCGAAGGGCAGAGGAAAAACGAAGCTGCCGGCGAAGATCTGCGGCAGATCATAGGCCGCCGGGCCGCGATCGATCGAGAGGTTATAGGGGTCCTGAATCTCGCAGCCTGAGTTATATCCATCGCAGCCCGTGGTCAAAGCCTTCGACCAGGTGTACGCCAGCGTCGATGTGAATCCAGAGTGAAGATGGATTTGCGAGGAGACCTGCAGCGAGTTGTAGTCCGTCGATGAAAGGTTCTCCGTGTAAGGCATCTGCGGAATTTCAGGATACGGGGCATTGCCGTTGGGACTGGTGAGGGCGTTCGCCGTAACGGCTGTGGCGATCCGTGCATTGCGCGAACCGACATAATTGATGGTAGTCACGACTCCCGTGGCCATCTGCCGCTCAAATCCAAAGTTCCATTGATCCGAATATCCATTCTTGAGATTCGGATCCGTGTAGGAGTTCGTATTCAGAGGGGAAAAGGGCGAGGGCGCCGGCGGAATGTGGCTCGCCCCGACGTTGCCGAAACCGAAGGGATCCTGGGCGAGGCCGGTAGGAGGACCGTATAGGTTAAATCCCCCCGGGGCGCCCACAAAGGCAATATTGGGCCACGTCTGTGTGTAATTCGATTGATTTTCAGTAACGCCTGCCCAGTTATCGAAGAAGCGGCCATAGCCGCCATGCATAACGGTCTTCGTCGTCAGGCGATAAGCGAATCCGAGCCGCGGCTGGAAGTTATCGTAGTTATCGTGGATGATCTTGCCGTTCCTGGCGATGACTACGTTGGCGGGAAGACTGCCGCCGGGAATGCAGGGCGCGCCCTGGCTCGCAGAGCAGGCCGGAGCCGTGTTCTGCAACACATATGTGCCGTTGCTGAAGTCAAAGTCTCCGGTAATATCGCTGCCGTTGGAGGATTTTCCCTGGCGCGGATTAACCGTGAGATCGTAGCGCAGGCCGTAATTGAGAGTGAGCCGCTGGTTGACCCGCCACTGATCCTGGCCATACACGCCGATGATCCTGCCGCCGTGCAAAAGGGAATAAACGTTGTCGACTTCAGAGTAGCCGGGCACCCCGAGCATCATTGAAGCCATGCCATCGCCGGTGTTCGAGTCGAGATTCCCATCCTGCGTCTGCTGCTGAGAAAAGTCGTTTTCGGACCCGAAGAAAGGCTGTTCCCAGCCGTCGGTGGCGAGACTGGAGCCTACACGGATGCTGTGCCGCCCGACCGTGCGTGCGTAATCGCCACGATATTCCCAGATATTCGAGTAATGGAGCCTGCCAACGTAGTTTTCCGCGCCGAGATAATTGGCCACTACTGCTGAAGGGACCTGAAGGCCGCCAAATGGCTGGTGGTTATACAAATAGGTGGCGAATCCGGAATTCTGGTAGAAATCGGAGGGCGTGTTCTTGAAGTAAGGCGTACGGTTATTCTGCGCCGACACGCGTCCGAAGGTAAGCTGCAGAACCGACCGCGTTCCAAAGGTGTGGGTCCAGTTGGCCGCCAGGTTGTAGTCAGAATTGTGAATGACACTCACCGCGCCGGGATATCCGTTTGACCCGGTGATGGGTTCCCATGCTGATGTCCAGCGCACGAATATCCGATTACTTAGATTGATCTGCTCGTCCCCCCGGACGGAGACTTGATCCTGATTCGTAATATTCGGTGTCGTATCGAGACCATTGAATTGTGGTTGATTGGCGATTGTCTGAGGAGTGGGAAAGAACGCTTTCGCATAGTTCACCATGGCCGGATCGATCATGCTGGCTGGAATTCTGTTGCACGGCATTCCGGCTGGCTGAATCCCGCTGCCGTTTGCGGGCAGCGGAGCACCGGAGGCGTCGCACATGAAAGGCTGCAGATCGTATCCGGTCGCATTGGGTGTTTCGGACGCAGATTGGGGAGCGGAGCTGAAGGGGTTATAGAGTTGAATGCCCTGGCCAGTCAGGTTAGTGAAATCTCCCGACAGCTGAGCGCTGGTTGGCGTGCGATAAAAGTTGCTGGATGCGGTGTCGTTGCGGTATCCCTCATACGACGCGTAAAAGAAAGTCCGATTGTGGCCGTTGTAATGAGGCAGCAGAACCGGACCGCCGATGCCGACGCCGAACTGGTTTTGCTTCAGGGGCGTTTTGATGGGGTTGAAGTAATTCGCCGCATCCATCGCGTCGTTCCGCAGATACTCCCATGCATCGCCGTGGAAGTCGTTGGTGCCGGATTTTGTCACCACATTGACGATGCCGCCCAGGACCTGCCCGAACTGCGCTTCGTCGTTGTGGGACTGCACCTTGAATTCCTCGATATCGTCGAGTGTCGGCTGAACTGCGTAGGTGTCACGAATCGATCCGTAGTTATTAATCCCGTCCAGCAGATACATGTTGCTGCGATTGTTTTGTCCGTTGACCGAAGGAAGGACCACGGTCCCGGTGGGGTTGCCGATGCCTCCGAAGCCGCCGTTTTCGGTCGCATTCACGGGGCTTACTCCCGGCGAGAGCAGAAGCAGCTCGGTGAAATTACGCCCGTTGAGGGGAAGGGCATTGACTTCCGTACTGCCGATCACCGTTCCCAGTTCGGCGGTAGAGGTCTCCAGGTGAACGGCGTTCGCCGCGACCGTGACCGTGGTGCTGGCGGATCCGACCTGCAGCGCAAAATTGATCGTAGTGGTCTCGTTGACCTCGAGGTTGAACTCCGGCGATCGCGTCGTAGCGAATCCCTGCATTGTGACCACGGCTTCATAACTGCCCGGGCTGATATTCACAAGAGAGAAATTGCCCGTACCATTGCTCTTCGTAACCTGCTCGAATCCAGTGCGGGTGTTGCGCAACGTCACCGTCGCGCCCGGAACCACGGCGCCGGATTTATCGGTGACTGTTCCATTCAGGGCCGCAGATGCGGTCCCCACCTGGCCCTCTGCCCGATAAGCACCCGCCATTGCGACGAGCGCGAAAAGAGTTGCGAGTCCCACAATCTTGAGTGCCCGGCAAATTCTGTCGTTCATCTGCGCCTCCGCAGCATCGAGTGGAAAGGCTGTACCACTCGACCCGCGTCACGTTAGCAAAGCGCAGGAAGCCGTGTCAACCGTCTTGTTGTCCGGGGGCGCCGATCAGTCTTCCGCGCCCTGCGAATCCGGATCCATTCCCGACGGGTTAAGGCGTGGAAATACCTCAATCGGGGTAAGATCGCGGTCGTTTCGAGGAGCCGCCATGCTCGTGCGTTTGACAAGCATGAAGGCCAGCCGTACCCTCGCAGCGAGCATGGGAAGAATCGACAGCAATGGCCGAACCAGCATGTCCTGGAAGCCGTTTTGTGCGGAGAGCGTACCGGCTGCTCATTCCAATTCGAGGATCGCCTTCATGAATCCCGCCCGTCTTTCTTTGTGGCTTTGCGCCCCGATTGTTGGCCTTGGCTTCGCCGCCATCGTGCCCCTTAACGCCCAGAGCCACACGGATGCGCCGGGTCATTCGGCGGGCGATATCGTGTGGAGATTTGACGAGGCAAAGGGCGACCTCGTTCACGACTCTGCCGGCAACCACGATGACGCAATTCAGGGCTTGTGGCGCCGCGTGCCCGGCGTGGAGGGGTCGGCGCTCGAACTGGATGGCTACACCACCCACATTGTGCGCAGTGCTGCTGCTGTACCGAGGCTGGCTAATGCCTTCACCATTTCCGCATGGGTCGCGCTCAACACTTATCCATGGAATTGGGTGCCGATCGTCGACCAAAGCAACAGCCAGGAGGTCGGCTACTTTCTGGGGATCGACGCATTCGGCCACGTTGGCCTGGAGGCATCTATCGACGGCGTCTGGCAAAGGGTGGCGACCGCGCGGACCCTTCCTCTCAAAAGGTGGACGCATGTCACCGGTGTCTGGGACGATAATTCCGGGCTGAGCATCTACCTCGATGGAGCGCCGGCGGCTAACTTAAAGCTAAGTGGGGAATTGTGGCAGGCTACACGCGTGGACCTGCTCGTCGGCCGAGTGCGCACGCCGCAGCTTCCTTTTCCGGCCTGGCTCAGTCATCCGGAAGATCCGGTGATGTACTCACTCGATGGCGATCTCGATGATCTGGAGATTCTGGGTCATGCTGTCTCAGCCGCGCAGGACCACGCCGATGTAGCCGCAGATCATGCGCCCGCAGGCGAGGTAATCCCATACGCTGTGCTGCCGGCAGGTCCGCCCAGCCCCGGACCGTTCGGTGCGATCATGGTGAGTCTCCACTATGAACCCGTATGGGATCGTCTGCGGCGGATCGGACCGGATTCCGATGTTGTCGTCCGTTTCGACCGGTCGGCGATGCGGCTCGTCTTTTGGCAGGGTACGAATTACATACCCGCCTGGGTTACGGAAAATGGTAAGTGGTATACCGACGAGTTTCTCGAAACCTGGGGCCACGGCTGCCCAGGAGCCGGCGATTGCGAGCCGATGTCGGACAAGCAAAGCCGCTATTCGCGCGTGAGCATCGTCGCATCTTCGCCCGCCCGCGCCATCATTCATTGGCGGTATGCGCTGGCGGAGGCGCGTAACTATGAAGGAGCCCACGCCGATCCGCTCACCGGCTGGTTCGACTGGGCCGATGAGTACTGGACCGTCTATCCCGATGGAGTGGCCGTCCGCAAGCAGGTGTTGTGGAGCTCGGGAATCGGCCGCTATCCATTTGAGTGGCAGGAGACGATCGTCATCAATGGACCGGGCCAGCGCCCCGAAGATAACATTCAGCCCGACGCTCTGACCCTCGAGAACATGGATGGCCAGGCGGTGACCTATCGCTGGGAGCCGAAGACGGGGAACTCCTTCAGTTTCCCGAAGGGTCCCGCTGCGCTGAACCAGCCGGCGGACGCGAACATCCAGATCGTCCATCTGAAATCCAGGGAGAATCCGTTCCAGATCGTCTGGCCGCGCGGCATCTCGCACGACACCTACAATGACGAGCAGAGCTACTCGATGTTCGAATGGTGGAACCACTGGCCCGTGGCGCAGGTAGGCTCCAGCGGGCGCCCGGCCGTGGCCGCCGACCGTGCGTCGCACACCTCGCTCTCGCACATTTACTGGGATCCCTGGGAAAAAACCTCCGACACCGAGACGAAGTTGCTGCTGTGCGGCCTGACCACCGATGCGCCAGCCGGCCTGCTGCCCCTGGCGAAATCGTGGCTCAACCCGCCCGCAGCGCACATTGAGAGCGGCGATGCCCAAAGCATCGAGTACGATCCGGCGCAGCGCGCCTTCGTAGTGCACCGAACGGCGAAAGCGGCGGCAGCAGCGGTTTTGGCGATTGACGCGAGCGCCGCTCATCCTCTGGTGAATCCTGCCTTCGTGATAGAGAACTGGCTCGGGACTGCACGCGTTTCCGTGACCGTCAACGGCCGTAAGACCGCTGCGTCACCGCGGCTTGGCACCGAGCATCATCTCGAAGGCGATTCGCTGATTGTGTACCTGCCCATGGCGGCGACGCAGCCGGTTCAGATCCGCATCGATCCGGTGGCTCGGTAAGGAGAGCGGCGCCCCGCTTCGCGCCGGCTTGACGTTTCTGCGTGCGGGTTCGTAGAATCCGCTACGACGTTCTGATGGCTGAACCAATTGCTCGGTACCGGTTGCCGGGTCGGATAGTGCGCCACTACCCAGGAAGGGAAGCCGCTTCTCGCATGCACGCCACGATTCTGGGTTTCGCTCTGGTCTTTATCGCCGCCATCGCTGGGGGAGCGCTGGCCGTTCCGCTGAAACGCCGGCGCGGATTCGAACTGGAAAACATCTACATTCCCTCGACGATCACCATGATGCTGGCTCTGCCTCTCCTGATGGCGGCGCTGGTGCTCCCTCACTGGCCGCATGCTGTTGCTGCCTCCGGCGCCGGGACGGTCTGGGCGGGCGCCGCGTACGGCTTCGGCTGGGGCATTGGATCCATCCTCTTCGGGTACGGTGTCACTCTGGCCGGAATGTCGGTCGGGTTTGCCATCATCATGGGTATCAACACGGCGGTTGGTTCGATCCTGCCGTTTGTCGTGAAATCGCGCGCGGAGCTCTTTACCCCTGGCGGTGCGGTGATTTTGGCGGGAATCGCCGGCTGCGTGGTCGGGGTTGCTGTGTGCGGCAGGGCTGGAGCGCTCCGCGAACGCCAGGCGGGCAAGGACGGGCAGCCCGGGAAGTTCGGTGTAGCTCTGCTGGTATGCGCATCCTCGGGGATTCTCAGCTCCTGCGCTAACCTCGGGTTTGCCTTTACCAGCCGAGTGGGAGACAAAGCGCTGCAGCTTGGCGCGAGTCCGGTGTTTGCCACGCTGGCCAGCTGGCTACCGGTCTTCTGGGGAGCGGCCGCCGCTCTGCTGCTGTGGTTCGGCAGCCTGCAGATACGGCGGGGGACGTGGCGCAGAAACACTGGACCGGATGCCGGCTTCGACTGGCGCAACGGCGTCCTGATGGGTGTGATCTGGTTCGTCGCGACGATTCCGTACGGCATGGGCGCGTATTACCTCGGGCGCCTCGGCACGTCGGTCGGATGGGCGGTGAATATCGCATTCTCCCTGGTCGTCGCCAACGTCTTCGGCTTCCTTACCCGCGAATGGGCCGGGGCGCCGGCGCGCGCCCTGCGTACGCTCTATGCGGGACTCACTGTACTTATCGCCGCGATCGTGCTGCTGGCCGTGGGGAGTTCAATGACCGGCGGCTAACTGGATCGACTAGCCCACTTCCTGAAAGGTTATCTGCACCATGGAATACAACGTTCTGGGCAAAACGGGACTGAGGGTATCACGGCTGAGTTTTGGCGCCTCTTCTCTTGGCGGGGTCTTCCACCCTGTGGAGGAAGCCGAAGCCATTGCTGCCGTCCATACCGCACTGGATTTGGGTATTAATTATTTCGACGTTGCTCCTGCCTACGGGGCCACTCTGTCGGAGACGGTTCTCGGCAAAGCGCTGCGCGGCATTCCGCGACACCGCTATTTCCTTTCGACTAAGGTGGGCAAATACACGAAGCCGGGTAGTTATGGTGAGGACACCCTGGATTACTCACGCGCCCGCATTCGTGCGTCCCTGGATGAGAGCGCGTCCCGGTTGGGCACGGATTACTTCGATATCATCCATATCCACGACATCGAGTATCAGAATCGGGCGCACACCGAATGGGCCCTCACCGAGGGCTACGATTCCGTGCAGGAGCTGAAACGCGAGGGGCGCATCGGTAATGTGAGCTTCGGTATCTATCCAATGGATTTGTGGAAGCGAATTTTCGATGGGTTCGATATCGATGCCGCGCTCGTACACAATCATTACTGCCTGAACGACACGCAATTGCTGGACCTGCTGCCCATCGCCCGGCAAAAGCGCATCGGTATCATCAACGGATCGCCCTTCGCGTCGGGTCTGCTCACCGAGCGCGGCCCTGCCGACTGGCATCCCGCTGATGCGGAGGCCCGAGCGCTGTTCCGTGAGGCGGCGGACTTCTGTAAGTCGCAGGGAACCTCCATCAGCCGGCTGGCATTGCAGTTTGCCAGTCAGAATCCCGAGCTGCCGACGACGCTGTTCAGCACCGCGCGGCCTGATGCCGTCCGCCGCAATGTTGCCGATTATGAGCAGCCGTACGACCACTCCCTGGTGAAGGAAGTGACGCGAATCCTGCTGCCAATGCTCAACCAGGAATGGAGTTATTAGCGTGTTGATCGATGCCCACCATCACCTGTGGCGCTACAACCCTCGGGATTATGCGTGGATGAGCGCAGAAATGATCTCGCTGCGCCGCGACTTTCTGGTCCCTGACCTTGAAAAGGTCGCCCAGGAGTCCGGTGTCACCGGTACCCTGGCCGTGCAGGCGCGCCAAACGCTCGAAGAAACCGAATGGCTGCTCGAGTTGGCCGCACGGCACCCCTTGTTGCTCGGCGTCGTCGGCTGGGTGCCCCTGGTCGCCCCCGACATTTTAGGCCAGCTGGATCGGTTGGCCGCCAATTCGAAGCTGAAGGCTGTGCGACACGTGCTGCACGACGAGCCGGACGACGCCTATATGTTGCGCGAAGACTTTAATCGCGGAGTCAGCCTGCTGCACGCGCGGGGCCTCGTCTACGACGTTCTCATTTTCGAGCGCCATCTGCCGCAAACGCTCACCTTTGTCGACAGGCATCCCCGGCAGGTTTTCGTTGTCGATCACATCGCCAAACCAAGGATCCGCGAAGGGATCCTATCTCCCTGGAAAGAAAACCTCGTTGAACTCGGACGACGGGAGAACGTCTACTGCAAGTTATCCGGCATGGTTACTGAGGCGGCCTGGCATCAGTGGAGCCTCGCGCAGTTACGTCCTTATTTCGATGCCGCTCTCACGGCCTTTGGACCCGACCGCCTGATGTTTGGGTCGGACTGGCCGGTCCTGACTGTGGCCGGCAGTTATCGGCAATGGGTTGAGACGTTTCTCGCGCTCATCGCGGAACTGTCCACGGACGAACAAGAGCAGATCTGCGCTGCTACCGCGCGGCGTGCCTATCGCCTGTGAAACGGGAAAGAAGCGCCTGATCGGTCGGCGTGGGCCGGAGTCAAATATTTTATGAAGAGACGTAGCTTTCTTAGGTTATCGAGTGGAGCAGCCCTGGCGGCCACAACCGGCGCCTTACCGGCGCTCGAGCGGCGGCGCGAAGAGCGCGAACCACCACCCTCTCCGGATCAGACGACCTTTTTCGTCTCGGGCGAGGGAGATGACCGAAACTCGGGCAGCGAGCACGCGCCCTTTGCGACCCTGGCGCGCGCGCAGAGGGCCGTGCGTCAGGCCTCGCGGAACGCTCCGCTCCACATCTGGATCCGCGAAGGCACTTATTATCTGGAGCCGACGTTGGTCTTCGAATCGAGGGATTCGGGAACGCCGGCTGCGCCGGTGACCTGGGCAGCGGTTGCCGGAAACACGGTAACTCTCAGCGGGGGACAGCGGCTGACCTGCGACTGGATGGAGCACGGCAACGGCATCATGAAGACACAGGTTCGTCCCGGACTTACGTTCACGCAGTTGTTTGTCAACAGTAAGAGGCAGATCCGGGCGCGGTTTCCTAACTACGATCCCTCGAATCCCGGGCGCTCGGGATATCTCACGGCCACCGCGTCGGTTCCGAAAGACGCGAACGACCCGTTTGCCGGACCGAACGCGGACATGAGCTTTTCCGGTGAAGCGTCGCGTGGAGTCTGTTTCGATCCAGTCACATTCACTCAGAAGAAGTGGTCCAATCCTGAGGGCGCGCAGATCCACATCTTCCAGCAGGCTTACTGGGGCAATCTGCAGTGGAATATCCGGGGCGTCGACTCCGCTGCGCACATCGTCTGGTTTGGAGAAGGCGGGCAGCAAATCGGCGCTAAGTGGGATCGCCATCCCGCTCGCGTGGGAGAAGGCTCACGTTTCTTCATTGACAATGTCTTCGAAGAGCTGGATGCGCCCGGTGAATGGTATCTCGACGCGGCGAATCACACGCTCTATTACTATCCACCCGCAGGTCTGGATCTGCGTACCGCGCTGATCGAAGTATCCCAACATGACAGCGTTCTTCAGTTCGCCGGCTCCCAGGAATCGCCGGTTCACGATATCGCGGTTCGGGGAATGCGGTTTGCTCATACCGCGACGACTTACATGGATCGCTACGATGTCCCCTCGCTGAGCGATTGGTCTATCCATCGCGGCGGCGCAGTGTTGGCTGATGGCACGCGCCGCTGTTCGATTAAGAACTGCTGGTTTGACGCCATTGGCGGGAACGGTGTCTTCGTCAATAACTACAATCGCGAATTCTCGGTCACCGGCTGCAAGTTCACGGAAACCGGCGACAGCGCCATGTGCTTTGTCGGCGATCTGGAGCAGACCAACGGCACGCAGCGCGCATTTCCCTACGAATGTCGCGCAACCAACAACCTGGTACACGACTGCGGATTCTTCGGCAAGCAGGTTGCCGCGGTCTACGTCTCACGGGCGAAGCGAATCACCATTAGCCACAATCTCGTCTACAACATGCCGCGTGCAGCTTTTTGCCTGGGGGACAGCACCTGGGGCGGTCACGTGATCGAATTCAACGAGACGCACGATACTGTGCGGGAAACCAGCGACCACGGACCGCTGAATGCATGGGGCCGGGATCGCGCCTGGTCCCTGGCGCAGTCGCATGCGCCCTACACAGTAGATCGGAGTCTCGACGCCTGGGACGTGCTCGTCGATGCGATGGAGCCCGTGGTCGTCAGGAATAATTTCTTCAATGAGAAATCCGGATGGGGCTATGACCTCGACGATGGGGCGTCGAATTACAAAATTTACAACAACATTTCTGTCGGCGGAGTTAGCTTTAAGTGGCGCGAGGGCGCCTTTCGCGAGGTTTACAACAATATCTGGTATAAGTCGCGTGCCGCTCCATGTTTTCATGTAGGCAACAACGAAAATCACGATCGCTATTACAACAACATCACCGTGATGGACCCCGGAGATGCTCAGTGGCCGGGCGGTTGGCCCTGGTGGCCGCAGATGTTTCACTCCGTGATCGCGCCGCCGGCGGAGGGCCCCTGGTTCGAAGAGATCGACCGCAATCTGTTCTGGGCGGAGCACGGCGAATTCCAGGCGGTTGTCGATCAACTCCGCTCGGAAAATGGCAAGCGCAACCCACGCCGTTACGACCTGGCCGGGTGGCAGGGACTTGGCTGGGATAAGAACTCCCTCTTCGCCGATCCGCTTTTCGTCGATCCGGGAAATCGGGACTTTCGCGTACGGCCGGATTCCCCTGCGCTGAAGCTGGGGTTCGTGAACTTTGCGATGGGCGGCTGGGGACTCACACCGGATTTCCCCTCGCAATGGTTGTCGCAGGACGCCGGCGATCCGCCGCCAAAGAGGAGAGGTCTATGAAACCCGGGTCTATCGCATTCCTTGCTGCCGCAACTGCCGTTTCTCTCATCCTCCTCGGACGCAGCCGGCGACCGCGGCGGCGAAGGATCGGCATGGTCATTGGTGTGCGGCCGGACCGGCTCAGCGCTTATGAGGCGCTGCACGCTGCTTCGAACCACGGCGTGCGTGACCTGCTCACCAAATATCACATGCATAGCTTTTCCATCTATCTCCAGAAGCTGGAAGACGACCGCTATTACCTGTTTGGGTATTACGAATACACCGGTTCGGATTACGCCGGCGACATGGCCCGGCTCTCTGCTGAGCCGCGCAACCAGGAGTGGCTGCAATCCACCGATCCCATGCAGATTCCCCTGCCAGGGGAAGCCTCCTGGACGATGATGCGCGAGGTCTACTACAACGCTTAACCGCCGTTCCGTAATCGGAAGCCGCGCCCAAAACTGAAATTCCTGTTCGGAGAAACCAATTATGACGTTTCTAAATCGACGCGATCTCCTGAAGTCCGGCGCTGCTTTGTCTGCCGGCTCGCTGGCGACGCCCTTCGCGCGCTCCGCGGACCAGCTGGACGCCGCCGCCGGGCCATATCAGCCTTACTGGAACTCGCTCCGAAAGATCGCCACGCCGCAGTGGCTCCGGGACGGTAAGTTTGGGATCTACACGCACTGGGGCATCTACTCGGTCCCGGCCTATGGCAAGAACGGCACCTGGTATGCGCACGATATCTACACCAATCCGACTTCAGACAACTATAAGCACCACGTCGCGACCTATGGACCGCTCGACAAGTTCGGATACAAGGACTTTATCCCGATGTTTACCGGCAGCCGCTTCGATCCGGACGAGTGGGCGGAGTTATTCCACAATGCGGGAGCGCGCTTTGCCGGCCCCGTGGCTGAACACCACGATGGCTTTGCCATGTGGAATACAAAGTATTCTTCCTGGAATGCGGCAAAGATGGGCCCGAAGCGCGATGTGGTCGGCGAACTGGAAAAGGCCTACCGCGCGAAGGGCATGAAATTTATGACGGCTTTTCACCATGCCGCGCACTGGTTCTATTTTCCCACCTGGGACAGCCGCTACGATGTGGGCAATCCAAAGTACTCCGGACTGTACGGCGAGATTCACCCAAAGGGCGCGCTACCCGACGAGAAGTTCCTCGACGAGTGGAAAGGGAAGCTCATCGAGGTGGTGGACCACTACGATCCCGATCTGGTGTGGTTCGACTTCGGTCTGCAACTCATTCAGCAGTGGTATAAGAAGCAATTTGTCGATTACTACTTTAACCGAGCGGCTGCCCACACCAAGCAGGTGACCGTTACCTATAAGTGGCATGATTTCACGCCCGGCGTCGGTGTTTACGACTTAGAGCTGGGGCAGGAAACCGATATGACATACGCGGAGTGGGTAACCGATACGACCATCGACGCCGGCAGCGGCTGGGGCTACGTAAAGGGGCTCGGCTTCAAATCAGTGAATGAGCTGGTCACCGGCCTGGTCGATCGCGTGAGCAAGAACGGGTTTCTCCTGCTCAATGTAGGTCCGAAGCCGGACGGCACGATCCCGGAGGAGGCGAAGGAGCGGCTGCGGGGCATTGGCGAGTGGCTGCGGATCAACGGCGAGGCTATCTATGGCACCAGTCCCTGGCTCCGCGCCGGTGAGGGCCCCACACACCTCGCGAAAAATGGACCGTTCAATGAGAACAACGCACTGACTTACACGCCAGCCGACATCCGATTCACCTGCCGTGACGATGTCCTGTACGCGACGCTGCTCGCGTGGCCCGGTGACCGAGCCTCCATCACCAGCTTTGTACCGCATGGCGATACGTGGCCTGGGCTGTACCCGTCCGAGATCGCGTCGATTGAGATGCTGGGCAGCGAGGAGCCGATACGCTGGAAGTTCACGCCGGACGCCCTGGTACTGACAACCCCAAAGACGCAGCCCTGTCGTGACGCCTTCGTGTACAGGATTCGACTGAAGCAGCCGTTTTCGTCATAGGTGAGCTGTGATCCGCGCCGAGCATCCCCGGAGCATCGCGAGGGAGCAAGTGAAAAATGCCTGATGCCCTTCGTGCGCTCGTCTGCTCTCTGCCCTTTCTTGTGGGCTTATCGCCTCTCGTGTTCGGCGCCGGGCCGCTCGGAAATTCGGCTTTCCACCAGGCTCCTCAACCCGGCCTGGTGACAGCCTTGCTGCCCACGCTTTACGCTTCCTCACACGCCGCCAACTTATTGCACCTCCATAATGGCGACGTGCTTTGCTTCTGGTTCTCCGGCACCGCGGAGGGGGACTCGGAGGTTGGGATCGTTGTATCTCGTCTGTCGCGTGGGTCGATGACCTGGCAGAAGCCGATTCTGATCGATCGGCAGGCGGGCAAGTCCTATCAGAATCCGGTGCCGTTCCAGGCGCCCGACGGCCGCCTGTGGCTGTTTCACACGTCGCAGTCAGCGGGCAACGGCCAGGCCGACGCGCAGGTGTTGCGCCTGGGGTCCGACGATCACGGTTATACGTGGTCCCAACCCAAACTGCTTTTTACCAAGCCCGGCTCCTTCACGCGCCAGCCCATCGTCATCATGGAAGACGGAGCCTGGCTTTTGCCTATGTACTACACGCCGAGCGCCGGAATCACTAAGGGAGCAGAGAGTAATTATTCAGTGACCAAGATATCCCACGACTCCGGCAGGACCTGGCAGGAATGCCGAGTCCCCGATTCCAGCGGGTTGGTGCAGCCCAGCATCGTCAGGACGGACAATCATTCCTATATCGCTTTCTTCCGCAGCCGTTTCGCCGACTGGATCTATCGTTCGACCTCCTCCGATGGTTGTCATTGGGCTCCGCCCCAACCTACGCAATTGCCGAATAATAACTCCTCGATCCAGGCGATCCGGTTGAGGGATGGTCATCTGGTGATGGCTTTCAACAACAGCAGTGCCGGCGTATCGGATCACAAGCCCCGCACCGCTCCGCGGGTTCCGCTTTCCGTCGCTCTGTCGGAAGACAATGGAGAACATTGGATCAGCGTGCGCGATCTGGAGCGCGGCGATGTCAAAGCCTCCGCCGGCCGCCACTCCCCAAAGCAATCGGCCGGAGAAGAATTCAGTTATCCCTCGATCCTTCAATTGCCGGATGGAAAGATCCTGGTGGCGTATACCGATCGTCGTCAGGCCATCCGGGCCGATCTGTTTTCGGAAGCATGGATTCGAGAAGGCGCGACGATCGGGAGATTCAGGCCGTCGACAAGTTCTCGCTGATTTTTTCCCACGGAACCTCTCAGCGCCATCCGCTTCGCGGTATCAAGTCCGCGGAGACCACTTGTGAGAGTTGCGCAACCGGCACTTTAATCAAGGGGCGACTCCGTAACTCGTTTTTGCGATGCCGGATTCTTCTACAATTCGATAGCTGGACGACAGGCCGCCCAGCCATCCCTGGCAACGCTTGAGGCAGGGAAGGAGTTTTCCGACCGGAACCTGCCCGCTGAGCCGGGTCTTCAACCAGATACGAAGAGCAACGTTGTGGGGTACGCATCATGTGCAGAATGACTGTGGGGCTTTTGGCGCTCGCCCTGGCGGGTGCAACCGCTTCGGCCACTCCGAGGGCTGCGCCTCCGAATCCTACGCGAACCCTGGTCCTCTCCCATGCCGAGTACCTCGACCGTGCCCAGGCCATCTGGACCGGGCAGATGATCGGCCAGTGGACCGGCCTGCTCTTCGAGCACAAGGTCAGATCGGTCCTCGCGCATACCCCGCTGCGGCCGCTGCCCGGCTATGCGACGGTGGACGACGACTACTACTACGAGATGGTCGCCATCCGCGCCTTCGAGAAGTACGGCATCCACATGACCGTGCAGCAACTGGGACGGCAGTGGCTCGAGAACAACGCCGGCACCTGGGGATCGAGCGAGCAGGCGCTCATCAATCTGAAGAAGGGCATTCAGCCGCCCGATACCGGCAGTCCGCGCTACAACAAATTATGGTGGACCATCGGGCCGCAGTTCAGCAGCGATGTCTACGGCATCCTCAACCCGGGCCGGCCCAACGCTGCTGCCGCCATGGCGCGACGTCTCACGCATATCAACGGCTATGCCGAAGGCACCGACGGCGCGGTCTTCATCTCAGGAATGATCAGCCTCGGCTTCGTCGAGCACGACACGCACCAGATCGTCCGCGGGGCCGCGCAGCTGCTTTCGCCGCGTTCGCCCTACCGCCAGTGCCTCGACCAGGTCATCTCCATGGCCGAAGGCGGCAGCACACCCGCCGCGATCTTCCGCGCGATCAATGAACGGTGGGGCATCGAGTATCCCGCCACCAATAACGCCGTCGTGAATGGCGGAATCGTCGCGACCGCGGTGTGGTTTGGCGGCGGCGACTTCACTCGCACCGAAGACCTGGTCTTCTCCGCGGCCGACTTCGCCGACGCCGATTGCAACGGGGCCAATTCCGCCTCGGTCATCGCGGCCATGCACGGCATGAAGGCCCTGCCGGCCGAAGCGGTCGCTCAGCTGCACGACCGCATCTATGGCGCAACCATGGGCCCGCTGAAACTTACGCCGCCGGTCGACGAGAGCATCTCCGGCCTCGCCAAGAGGACCGTCGCCATCGGCGAGAAGATTCTCGCGTCTGAAGGTGCGCAGATGCGCGGCGCCGGCCTGATCATCCCCACTCAACAGCCCCGGCAGCAGCCGGCGGAGCTTTTCGATCTCTCCCAGCTGATGCAGTGGTGGAATCCGGACTGGACGCTCGAGCGCGCCGGATATGGCGGCGCGGGCGGAGGTCTGGCGGGCATTCGCGGCGACACCTACCTCGACGGCGACACCCTCGCCGTGTGGCCGCGGGATGAGGTCCGGGGAGCGCTGCTCACGCGCACGGTTATGCTCGGCGCCGATCCTGGGCTCACCTTCGATGCCGGCGCCGATCCGGGTGCGGCCTGGCATCTGGAGATTTACGTGAACAATGCCAGACTCCTCGACCGCGTTATCGACGGCGGCCCTTACGACGGTACTGCGCCCACTCCCGCGAACCGGCACTGGGAGCCCATCCGCGTCGATCTCTCCGCTTACCGCAACCAGCGCGTCGTCATTCGGCTCTACGATCTGGTCCTGTTGCCCCACCGATACGTCGGCAACTCCTACTGGAGACATCTCGAACTGCACTGAGAGCGCGTCGCCGGGAGAAACGTTTCACGTTGCGTCGAGTGTGAGGAATTCTCCCTCATCGACACCTGTTGCGCGCCTTGCTGGGCGCGTCGTTCCTGTCCTGCACGGACCGCTTTTGTTCTGGCAGTAAGAGACCTTACCTGGAGCCAGCCTCACCGTGCTGCAGAGCCCACGTCCCGGCGATCTCTTCCAGGGTGCGGTTCTTCGTCTCAGGAATCCACTTCCAGACGAAGACCACCTCCGCCAGACAGAATGCGGCATACAGAAAGAAGGGGAAGGCCCGATGGAAATAATGTTGCAGGAGCGGGCTGCTGTTCATCATCGGAAACGTCTGGGATACGAGAAAGTTGGCCGTCCACAACGCAAGCGAAGCCGCCGCCACGGAACGAGCTCGGATCTTCAGCGGAAAGATCTCCGACAGGACGATCCAGGTCACAGGCCCCACCGACAGCGCAAAACACGCGATATACCCGAGCACCGCCGCGAGGACCCAGCCAGGGTATCCCTGCCGCAGCGAAGCAATGCCCGTAGCAATCAGACAGCCTCCCATGCCGCACGCACCGATCATGAGAAGCGGTTTGCGGCCGACGCGGTCCACCGTGAACATAGCCACCAGCGTGAACCCCAAATTGACCGCCCCCAGCACTACAGTCTCCAGCATGGCGGTCGATGTGCCGCTGCCGAGAGCCCTGAAAATCTCCGGAGCATAATACAGAAACACATTGATCCCGGTAATCTGCTGCAGGACTGCCAGCGCCAGTCCAATGAGAACGAGTCCCGCCATCGGCTTCCGCAGCAGTGAAAGGCCTTCTTTCCTGCGTGTCTCCGCGCCAGTCTCCGGCATGTCATCGAGGGAGATTGATTCATCGCCGATCTTTCCTGCAATTCGCGCAGCCTCGGCGCGTCGTCCCCGCGTCAGCAGAAAGCGGGGCGTCTCCGGAATGGTCATCAGGAGCGCCAGCAAGGTCAGCGCCGGCAGCGCTCCTGAGGCAAACATCCATCGCCATCCGTTCGCTTCATTCCATGCTTCGCTGCCCAACCGTACGATTCGGTAATTGACGAAGTAGATGAGCAGCATGCCGGTCACGATGGCGAATTGGTTCGTGCCGACCAGCCATCCCCGCCAGCGCGGTGGCGCCATCTCGGCGATGTAAACAGGGCTCGCAATCGAAGCTGCGCCTACGCCGGCGCCCGCCAGAATGCGGAAAGCTATGAACACAGAAAAGCTGGAAGCCATCGCCGTTCCCAGGGCGGAGATCAGGAACAAAACAGCTGCCAGCAGCAACACCATTCTTCGCCCCAGGACGTCACCGACCGCTCCAGCCGCCGCCGATCCGACGACGCAACCCGCGAGAGCGCAACTGGCTGCCCATCCCGTTCCCGCGGGGCTCAATCGGAAATGCCCGGTTAGGAACTGGATGGCACCCGAGATGACGGCGGTGTCGTACCCAAAGAGCAGGCCCCCCAGAGCAGCGACGAGGGTAACTCGGAGAACAAAGCCGGTGAGCCTCTGATCGCTGGTGGATGGCAGTTGGTGAGACGTTCGATCGTTATTCATACGTAACAATCAGGCCGCTTTTTTCGACAGGCACACAGAAGCCAGCAAGTGTTGGACCTCAAAAAAGCAGCTACACGCCGCTAATCATGGGCTCGCCAGTTGAAAGACAGCCGGCCTTGTCCCCGGCGCCTCGGTGATCCGGTTTTGCGTGAGAAGGATCTCCAGGTGGCCGGCCAGCGCGTACACCAACTCGCCATCAACGGCGCGAGGCCAGGAGCCCAGCACGGGTCCGCACCGGGCCGTCAACTCACGCAACGTCAGACCTGCAGGATTCCGGGTCAGCTGAGCCAACACCGCCTCCTCGGCTCGCTGCACGAAGCCGCGGCTCTCAGCCAGAAACTCGCGGACCGCAGGTCCTCTCTTCAGCGGCCAGTGGCAGGTAGCAAGGCATGCAATCGGCAGCGATTCGAGATACTCGACAGTTGCCAGATAACTCGCCGGCTCCAGATAAGTTGGGCACAGGACCGGATGGCCATCGATATCCGGATACATCGCTCCCTGCACGGCATCGCCGCTCAACATCGTCCGGCTTCGCGGATCGAAGACAGCGAGGTGGCCCTTCGAGTGGCCGGGGACATGGTGGATCTCTACCTCCCAGCCATCGCCCAAATTAATCCGCTCGCCGCCCCGCCAGGTGCGATCCACGGCCTGCGGCTCTCCCATCGCCTCGAAGCTTGACTTCCGGGTTGCGTCGTCGTAATGGATGCCATGCTTCTCGTCGTAAGCGTTGTAGCGGCGCGCCCACATCACCTGGGGATTTTCAATCAGCTCCCGATCCAGCACCCCGCAGGTGATCTGCACTGCAGGGTTAGCCAGCTTGACGGAACGGTTCCCGCCGCAGTGATCCATGTCGCAGTGCGTGTTGATGACCATCCCTGTCTCCTGCGCATCCATGCCAATGGAACTTAGATAGGGAAAGATGATCTGCTCCGGGTCCGGGGCGCAGCCCGTATCCAGCAGGACGCTCTGCCCCTGCCCACGCAGCAGGAAGAGTTGCAGCGGCCGTGTGCCCACCAGCCCTGCAATCATGTGAATATCGGGTGCGATCTCCATATCCGTTACCAATCCAGGATCGCGCCGTCGTACGCGCGCACCTTTGTGGAATGCATAACCTCCTGCGCAAACGGATGCCGCGCTGCTGCCGCTTCGTTGACCTCAATGCCAAGTCCCGGCGCGTCGGAGGGCAGCCAGTAGCCACCTTTCGACTCCAGTTGCTGTTCCACCACCTCCCATCGCCATGGAACATCCGTCAGCATGTCTTCCTGGATGAGAAAGTTGGGCGTGCTCAGATCAAAGTGCAGCGCCGCGGCATTGGCGACCGGACCGAGCGGATTGTGAGGTGCGACGCCCATGGTGTAAACCTCAGCCATGGCCGCGATTTTCTTTGCTTCCCACAAGCCGCCGCAGTGGCAAAGGTCCGGCTGTATGACATGGCAGGCCAGTTTCTCGAACAGCTCGCGGAACTGAAATCGAGTTACCAGCCGTTCGCCGGTGGCGATCGGGACCGGACTGAGCCGGCGTACCTCGGCCAGAACGTCCACGTTTTCCGGAGGTACCGGTTCCTCCACAAACAGCGGCCGATAGGGCGCGAGCACGCGGCAAAACTCCACCGCATTCCCCAGAGAATGGCGTCCATGGCAGTCCACCATGATGTCCACATCGTCGCCCACCGCAGAACGGAGTGCGCCCATAATGCGCTCTGCCTGTTTGTAGCCGGCGATGCTGTTCAGCGGTTCGGTGGGCGGGGTCAGCAGAACTTTAACGGCCGTATAACCGCGGGCAACGACCTCAAGCGCGCGATCGACAAACATCGCCGGATCCGCGCTGTTCTGCGAATCGTACACCGCACGCATATCTCCGCCCCCCAGGTGCGTGTACATGCGTACTTTGTCACGCACCGCTCCTCCCAATAACTTATAAACCGGCTGCTGGAGAGATTTCCCCAGGATATCCCAGCAACCCTGCTCAATTGCCGAGATAGCGGACAGCCCGATCACTCCGGTCCGCCAGAAAGACTGGCGATAGAGTTTCTGATACAGATGTTCGATCCGCGTGGCATCCTCGCCCACCACCATCGGCTCGAAATCCTGGACAGCCCCCACCACGCTCCTCGTTTTCCACTCCAGAGAAGCCTCGCCCCAACCGAAAAGTCCAGGAACATTCGTCTCTACTTTGACGAATACCCAGTTACGCATTTCGGCATTGACGACAACGGTCTTCAACCCGGTAATCTTCGTCATGGCTGCTCTACATCCGCGGCTGTTCGCCTTTAATACTCATTCCGCCGTCGGCGGCGAGGGTGGCGCCGCTGATCAGCGAAGATTCATCAGAGGCAAGGAAGGCTACCACATTGGCAACCTCTTCGATCGTTCCAATGCGTCCGCGCGGCTGCACT
This sequence comes from Acidobacteriaceae bacterium, assembly GCA_036269135.1. Taxonomy (GTDB): domain Bacteria; phylum Acidobacteriota; class Terriglobia; order Terriglobales; family Acidobacteriaceae; genus Palsa-343. The sequence goes on along the minus strand of DATASQ010000059.1, from coordinate 35,946 downwards.
TCATCGAAAACCCGTCGCGTCTCCTGCGGATTGTCCTGGGCTGCCACGAACCCATGCAACATTGGGGAATCGATGGTTCCCGGCGCCACCGCGTTGACCCGGATGCCGCTCCGCGCATGGTCGATGGCCAGCGCGCGGCTCAGCGCGATCAGGGCGCCCTTTGTGCTGGAATAGGCTGCGAGTCCCGGCAGTCCGTTAACCCCCGTGATGCTGGCCATGAAGATGATAGAGCCCCGCCCGGCGCGCAGCATATGCGGGATAACTTCGCGGCAGAGCAGATAGGCTCCCTTCACATTCACCGCATATACGTGTTCCCATTCCTGCTCGTCGGTTTCCAGAATGGTGCCCGTCGGCATGATAGCCGCCGAATGAACTGCCAGGGTTGGAGGGCCCAGCTTCTCTGCCAGCGTCCGGATGGCGCGTTCGATGGCGACGGCGTCGCTGACGTCCGCGACCAGCACCATGGCCTGTCCCCCGCTATCGCTGATCTCGCGAAGCAGAGAGTGACAACCAGGAGCATCCTGGTCGAGAATGCCGATCGCCGCACCCTCCCGCGCCAGTCGCGTTGCGATCCCGCGTCCGATCCCGTTGGCTGCACCCGTCACGACGGCAGTTCGCCCAGTCAGTTGACCCATGTGTTCTGCCTTTTCCATTGCCTCGAGCGTTTCCTGAATGCACGGTGCGCGATTCCTTCCCGATAAGGCGGAAAGCGCAATACTGGCGACCACGGCTTTTCGATTCTCTGACCATCCTGTTCTCTTTAGCAATGACTCAAAAGCTCAAACAGTTGTCGGAGATGAACCATGTGAATTAATCTCATCTTCGCGCCATGCCGTCCGCACGCCGCCTTAGACGGAGACGCAGACTCTGGAACATCTATATGGTTCAAGCGCCTAAGGTCGAGAAGCTCAGCAACATCCGCAGGGAAAACCTCCGCATGCGACGAGGAGCCACCGTGATTGGCGATATCCTCTATGCGCCAGGGGGAGCCTGCGGACCGCGTTTCCAGCACGACTATCAGCTGGTCGTCATTCACCAGGGTTATCTCGATTTGCGGCTCGACCATGAATCCATCCATGTCGCTGCGGGGTATGGAATCCTGCTGAGTCCCGGACAGCGCGAACATTTCCTCTTCTCTCCCGATCGTGAAACCCATCACAGTTGGTGCGCCATCGCCCCCCGGGCCGTCCCGCGGCACCTCAGGAGCAAATTCCAAACCTACCGCGGGCCTATACCCTTCGCTGGCAGAATGCTTAGTCTGCTGGAAATGAGCAGAAGGGCGCAACTCTCCGCCGCCACCGAGGAGCCGCTGCAGGATGGCTTTTATCTCGGCCTTGGGCTGGCCCTGTTCTGCGACTTTGCGCTGGCTGTGCGCAGCGGCCATGCTTCCAACACCAAAGCCGAGGCGCTCCTCGCCAAAATGGAGCAGTTCATTTGGGAGCAGCATGCCCGACATCTCTCGCTGCACGACATTGCCCGTGCCGTGGGCGTCTCGCGGCAGCATCTCCTCAAAATCTGCCGCCTGAGCGGCAAGCCCACTCCCATATCGCAGCTATACAGCGCCCGTCTCGAAATCGCGACCGACCTGCTCCGGCAGACTGGCCTGTCGGTCAATGACATTGCCGAAAAATGCGGTTTCGTGAGCATTTTTCACTTCTCCCGCAAATTCAAAGAAGCCTACGGAAAAAGCCCGGGCACCTGGCGTAAGCAACTCTGGCAGGCTGCCAGGACCTGACCGCCGCCCACATGCGAATCGGCGCCGCCCGGGTGCTCTCTGCCGTCCCATCACGGTCGCTCACCCGATTGACGCTCCCCCGTCCACGTTCATGACAGACAAAAGATTTGGCCTCTCAATCATTGTCATTGTCGTTTGCGATGGCCGATGATGGGCCCCGTTGTCGTGGGGTTCCCCAGATCCTGCATCCCGCGGAACAGGGCCACCTGCGCCTCTTTCGGCGCGGTGGCCCGGGACAGGCCTTGCGGCATACAACGGCATGATCACCGTACCGAAGTCAATTCGTTCGTACTCTCGTTCCCCAGGGCCCCGGCCTTTGGCGGACAAGTTGCCGCAGCGCTGCCGTTCCCGGGCTCGCGCGGCCTGTGCGATTCGACGCAATGAGGCATGGTCTGTGTTCCGTTCGGCCGCTGAACCATCTGGCAGCACACGTTCAGTTACATTTCGGGAGGCACTATGATGAAAGCGAAAGTTTGCCTGATGAGTTTAGCTCTGCTGTTTGCCGGGCTGGTTGCGACTGCAGGAGCACAGGAGAACGCTCAGATTACCGGCCTTATCACCGATCCCAGCGGAGCTGTCATCCCGAACGCAGCCGTCTCCCTTGCCAATGCAGCTACTGGCGAAGTTCGGTCGACAGTCTCCAATTCTGCCGGCATCTACACCATCCCGAATCTCCATATCGGAACGTATACGCTGACGGTCAAGGTCGCCGGGTTCAAAACCACAAGCAGGACCGGCATTGTTGTGAACGTAGCATCGACCGTGAAAGAAGATTTCCATCTCACGGTCGGCAGCAACAGCCAGACGGTTTCCGTCCGGGCTAACGCGCTGCAGCTGCAATCGGAGACCAATGACGTCAGCGATCTGATTACGGAAAAACAGGTCACACAACTGGCTACCAATGGCCGCAACGTGACGCAGCTGGCCGCGCTCGGCATGGGTGTTTCGAACAGCCTGCCCAGCTTCAATGGCATTAATGCCCTCAGCAGCAGCTCCAGCATCAGCTTTGAAGGAACGCGTCCCGGGCACAACGTCTACATCATCGACGGCGGTGAGATTTACGACCGCGGTTGTGGCGGATGCTTTACCATCCTTCCCTCGCTGGACGCACTTGCCGAGTTCAGGACACTGGACAGCAATTACAGCCCGGATTACGGGATCGCGTCAGGCGGCACGATCACCATGGCCGTTAAATCGGGCACCAGCAGGCTGCATGGCGGCCTCTGGGAGTTTAACCGCAACGATTCATTCGACGCCAACAACTACATCTCAAATCTGGAAGGGCAGCCCAAGCCGGAACTGCGCCTCAACATCTTCGGCGGCAATCTGGGTGGTCCTGTGCTCATTCCTCACGTTTATGACGACAGCTCTCACCGGACTTTCTTCTTCGTCAACGAGGAATGGCGCCGCCTGGTGACGGGAAGCAATCCGACCGTGACCCCCACCGTTCCCGCCTCGGACTTTCCCGCCGCCGGCGCGCCTCTGGCCTACACGCCGCCCGCGAACGGCATTGTGCCGGTCGTGCCGGCCACCAGCGATCCGGCCAAACTCGCGCTATATGCCCAGGATGGCCTCGTCCCCGGCCAGCCCTTTCCCAACAACACCATCCCTGCGAACCTGATCGACCCGAATGCGGTTCTGTTCATGGGCACAGGCGCCATTCCCAAACCCAACGCCAGTAATGGCTCCAACTCATTCATCACCTCCCTCAAGCAGCCCACCAATGTGCGCGAAGACCTGGTGCGCATCGACCACAGAATTAACGACAAGCTGCAGCTGATGGGACATTACATACACGACTCTGTTTCCCAGCAGAATATTCCTGCTCTGTGGAGCGACAGCTCCTATCCCACCGTCGGCAGCCAGTTTGCTAATCCAGCGTGGAGCGCTGTGATTCAACTCACTCAGGTGATCTCCCCAGCCCTCGTCAACGAGACTTCCTTCGACTACAACGGGAGCATTATTACCCTGGCCCCAACCGGCATTTACGCCGAGCCTGCCGGCTGGACCGCCACCAGCTACTTTCCCGGGAATAACGCCCTCAACCGCCTTCCCGAAATTGATCTCGGCAGCCCTTACAACACGAACTGGAGTTCAAACTACTACCCCTGGCAGGACGCGCAACAGGACTACCAGGAGCGCGATGACCTCTCCTGGACCCATGGCAGGCACAATATGAAGTTTGGCTTCTCCTTCATGCGCTTCACGAAAAATATGGGCCTCCAGGCAGAGACCCAGGGCACCTATGGCTTCAGCACGCCCAGTTATTCCGGAGATGCCTACATCAACTTCCTACTGGGCCTGGCCAGCACTTACTCTCAGCTCAACTACCAGGGGAGGCGCCACCTGGTCAACAGCACGCCCTCTTTCTACGCTAACGACAACTGGAATGTAACCCGTCGCATGACGCTGAACCTCGGCGTCCGCTACGACGCCTTCCCTCATGTCTGGGAGCGCAACAATCAAATCGCCAATTTTGTTCCTGGCGACTATGACCCCGCGCAGGCGCCAATCTTTAACCCGGACGGCAGCCTCGATACCAGCGGCCCCGGCTTCAGCATTCCTTCCGGTTCGAAAACCCCGTTCTATATGAACGGGGTCAAGCTGGCAGGCGCTGGAGGCTTTCCGCGCGGCCTGGTAAAGAACTACTGGCTCACCATCCAGCCCCGCGTTGGCTTCGCGCTCGATTTGCTGGGCGATGGCAAAACCGTTCTGCGCGGCGGCTTTGGTGTGTTCTACGAGCGCATTCAGGGGAACGACGTATATCCGACCGAAACCAACACGCCGCTCGCCTTTGTCCCCTCCACTACGAACGTGCAATTCTCCAATCCTTCCGTCAGCGCGCTCACCGGTGCAAGCTCACCCGCTCCCTATTTCCCGGCGTCGATGGCCGCGCTCGCCTATGACTACCCCAACCCGGGCACGGCCGAGTACAGCCTCGGCCTCCAGCATGAGCTGGCGCCTTCCGCGATCATGGTTGTGCAGTATGTGGGAACCCAGGGCTGGCATCAGGACATCGGCGCCAACATCAACACGCTGCCCCTGGACAGCCCCTATCGACAGGGAGTCGCCAGCGGCACCTACAATGCCAATTTAGCTCGAATCTACCCCGGTTTCTCCAGCATCAATCGCTACTCGAACAATACCAACCAAAACTACAATGCCTTACAGGCCGGATTGCAGGTCAGGGATAAGCATGGGCTGAGCCTTCAGGTCTCCTACACCTGGTCTCACGAGCTCGATATCCAGACCAATGACGTAACGATGGTTTCGGACCCCTTCAACCTTCGTTACGACTACGGCTCCGGAAGCCTGGACCGTCGTAATATCCTTAATGTGAATTTCGTCTACAATCTCCCCTTCTTCCTTCACGCTCAAAATGGATTCGTGCGGCGATCGCTGGGTGGCTGGGAGGTTTCCGACGTCAACGTGCAGGAGAGCGGCGTGCCTACGAACATTACCTACTCTCCTGATGTGCTGGGCCTGGGGGGCGGCACCACGAACCGTCCCAATGTCTCTGGATCGGTATCCAGGCCGAAAACTCAGACAGAATTCTTCGATACTACAGCCTTCTCTGCTCCGGCTGCGCCGTGGACGGGAGGGGCGAATCAGGGTTTTGGCGACGCCAGAAAGGATTCCGTCGTCGGTCCTGGTATCAATAACTTCAACCTTGCGCTGTTCAAATCGTTCGCGGTGACCGAAAGCCCGGCAGGAGCGACCTTCCAGTTGCGGCTCGAAACGTTCAACACGTTCAACCACACTCAATTCTCCACATTAGATACCAGCTTCACCGATGTCGGATTTGGACAGGTCACCGCGGCACAGGATCCGCGCGTTCTGCAGTTGGCAGCCAAGTTCCTCTTTTGAGGAGGCTGCCACGCGCAGCACCTGCGGAAGTTACTCTCAAGCTCGGCCAGGGGTAAACACGAGATATGGATCGAAGGGATTTTCTTAAGTCCGGTGCGCTCGCGACGGCAGCTTCCATGCTGCCGTCGCATTTGGAAGGTGCAGCAACTACCCAGCCGCAACGCATCGTCATCCAGACGCGCGCGCCCGGGAGCAAAAAGGTTCGCCTCGCCGAGCGTGAACTGCTGTCGGGTCTTCGCTCTCTCCAGAGCGCTCGCGAGATCCGCCAGTCCGAAGGCGACTCACGTCCGGGCGACGTGGTCCTGTTCCTCACCCTCGATCCTTCCTCTTTCAAAAGCGATCAGGACTATGAGATTGCCGCTTCCTCCACTGGAGCCACGCTCCGCGCAGCCAGCGAACAGGCTCTTCTTTACTCCGTCTTCGACTTCCTGGAGCGCCAGGGGCTCGTCTTCGGAATCGATGGCACGACGGTCCCCATCGATCGCAGGCCGCTTCTGCTTCCGCAGAACAACCAGCCGTGGACGGCCTCGCCGCGCTTTGCCGTTCGGGGTCTGCTCCCGTGGCCCGATTTCCTGAACTGCATCAGCGTCTATAACTCCGAAGATTACCAGGCTTACTTTGCCGCCATGCTGCGCATGCGCTTCAACATGTTCGGCATGCATGTGTATACAGAAAACGTCCCGGGACCGATGGCCGAATCCTACCTCTCCTTCGACTTTGCGGGGAGCGGCCATCGCGCGGCGCTCGAAGACTCGACCATGCGCAGCTGGGGTTATCTGCCGCAGCGTACTTCGACCTTCAAGATGGGCGCGCCCCAGTTCTTCGATCGGGAAACCTTTGGCGCCGATGCCACGCGCCTCAGCGCCGATAACTGGGACATCGCCGACCGAACTACCCAGATGATGCGCGGTGCCTTTAACTTCGCCTCGGAGTTAGGCATCCGTACCGGCATTGGCTTTGAACCCTATCACAACCCGGCGGAGATCGTGGCCGCTCTGCCGCCGGAAGCCCTTTCCGCCCCCGGTGGCCTGATCGAGTCCCGCACCGGACAAGCTCTGCTCGAACGCAGGCTGGCCGACCTGCTCGAGCGTTATCCCATGATCGACGACGTCTGGCTCTGGCAGGACGAGAACGCCAATTGGGAGAGCCGTAAAGAAGAGGTGCCCCTGTCGGTCACCCCGTTTGTCCAGGCTCACGATTTCCTGCGCCGCCATGCCCCGAACAAAAAGCTCGTGGTCTCCGGCTGGGGCTTCGTCACGCATCATTTCGAGTCGCTGCATCAACGTCTTCCCGGCGACATTATCTTTTCCTCTCTCAACGACTCCCTCGGCTGGGATCCCGTCAACGAAGCATTCTCCCGGCTCGGCGACCGCGAACGCTGGCCGATTCCCTGGCTCGAAGACGACCCTTCCATGTGGCTTCCGCAGTTTCGTGCCAGCCGCTTTGAAACGGACATGAAGCGCGCCCAGGACTTCGGCTGTCAGGGTGTGCTCGGCATCCATTGGCGTCACCGCATCGTCGATCCCACCGCAACCTATCTCGCCCGCGCCGCCTGGGACCCGCAGCTGACTGCATCCGCGCACTACCAGAACTTCTGTTCCGCTATGGCTGGCGGCGATCGCGCGCGCCGCCTTGCTGAGTTATTCAACGACTGCGACAGTGGCCATGCCATTGCTTCTACCTTTACCGGCAAACGCACCAGCCAGGGCTACGCGGTTACCCGCGAGCTAACCGGCGATTACGATCAGGCATTTCTCTATGAGAAGTTCGAGGCGGATCCTGCGCTATCTCAGACGCAACAGACCACTGCCCGAAAATTCCAGGAGCTCGCCTCCGAGGCTCAGTCCCCGATCGAACGGGACCGCCTTGGCTACTTCGCCGGATACGTCGGCCTGATGGTGCCCTACTGCGCTGCCTACGAAAAAGCGCATCAGCTGGGAATCGTCCTGGACGAGGCCGTCAAGCTGCGCGCCGCCGGCAACATCACGCAGGCCCGCGCGCACGTTCTCGAAAAGGGCGTGCCCCTCTGGCTGGCCCTCGCCCCGCAGGTGCGCGAAACCATGCTCGACTTTCAGGACATCATCGCCACCCGGAACGGCCAGGGACAACTCAGCTCCATGCAGAACAAGTTCGTGCGCATTGCGCTCGAGCGACTACGGCTCTCCATGGGCGAATTCGTCGACGACCTGCCGCCCTCCGTCGATCAGGCCTACCTGGCGGCAACCACACCCGACGCGGCCAATCCTGCGCGCGTCTTCATTCCCACCCGTCCATCGCTGCTAAGTCCCGGACAGGCCTTGCGACTGTTCATCGTCGCGCCCGGCACTGGCCCGGATACCGCCGACGTGCGCCTCCATCTTCGCCGCGAAGGACAAACCGACTGGGAAACGCACGCCGCCCAGCATGCTGGACGCAACGTCTATACAGTGCAACTGGGGCCGTTCTCGCAGCAGGATGGGACGGTGCAGTACTATGCTTCTGCCCGTTCCGGCGGCGCGTCATCTCGGCTGGTCGATCCGCCACAGGCTCCCGCGAATCCGTACTCCGTCAATCTCATCGTTTGACTCCGATGGTGTATGGCGGCTGATGGGTCGGTCCAATCCGCTTCTGCAGTACTGTTGGACAGACCACAGCCGGGCCTGTAGCTCAACGGTCAGAGCAGGGGACTCATAATGGCGCCGGCAGACTTTTGCACCATTCGGTGTGCAGCCGCAGAGAGCTGCACTAATTCGCGTCAGCCTCCTGCAGTCATCAACTTAAGATGTTAATTGGGCGTGCACTGGCGCGCCCCGATCCGCGCGGGCTTGAAATCCGAACCGGCACCAGAACCGGCACCAGGACATCGTTCTCATTTCAGTCCACGCAGCCATTCAAGATTTGCGTGGACGAGTACCAGCGTACGAGACGCCCGGCCAGGAATTCGGTGCGTCAGGAAATGTTGATCTCCAGCGTGGTGGCATGGGCCAGCAGTGCCGAAGGCAACACGATCCGGCCCTTCTCCACGGCGCCCACGGAAGCACTTTGCAACGACCGTCCATCGGGCGGATGAATATGCAGGTGCAGATCCGCAGAAAAGGGCTGTTCCAGCGCGAGGCGCACCTTCCAGCCGCCGGCGTTCGATGCAGTCGTCGTCCAGGAGATCAATCCAAAGCGGGTAGGGCAGTTCTCCACATGAATCCGCTCATCGGGCTCAAACCACGATTTCGGTGCGGCTTTCTGCAGATGAACGATGTCTCGGTCGTGCTCCTCGTAGCACAAAAGCCAGCGCAGACCCAAAGCCGCCTGCAACTCGCTGTTCACAACCGCCGACCACCCATAGGGACTGCCGTCTCCGGGATAGCCGCCCGGCAGCATGGCGTCCTCCGGAGAATAGCGGGTGCCCGAATCCATCGTGTAACAACACAGCGCATAGAGCGCGAGCAGGAAGGGCCGGTAGTCGTCCTGACGAATGCGTCCGGCCAGGGTGCCATGGGACATGAAGTTCGACGTGCGCGGATACGCGCCGTCGGTATTCATGCCGAGGATCTGCAGACCGGCAATCTCCCGGTGCCGAAAATGGCCGAAGTCGAGTTCCGGATCGCCCCAGTCGCTCGTCCACCAGTCTTCCATGAACCGATGGTTCTCATAGCTCGAAAGGTCAGTGGGCTTGCGATCGGTGTCGAAGGGAGTGAAGGGCGTGATGCCCGTCTGCTTCATCTCAGGATTGCGCGCCGCCAGCACCTTGGCCAGAGACGCCTCCACGTCGGTGCGCACTTCCGTGGCCCACGCCGCGTAGATCTGCGATTCCTCAAGCAGCGCCGGATCGGAGTGCACTGCGGCCGCGGAAGCCAGCGCACGCGCATGCTCGCGGAAGCCGCGCCAGGTCCACGCAGCATTCTGGTAATAGAAGGGATGCGATTCCGGGTAGTCGTCTCTGGGATCGCCTAAGTCCGCTTCCGGCGAGCCCCACACCAGGCCATGCCGCGGATCGGACGGTGGGAAATGGCTTTTCGAATACGCGATACGTCCGCGGACGTATTCCGCCATGCGCCGCAGGATCGGCATGCGTCTGCGCAGAGCATCGAGGTCGCGCGCATAATCCCACGCGCGCGCAGAGTTCTCCAGGAAGACTCCGACATTCAGCGGCGCCTCCACCTGGTCCTGGGTGTTGTAGAGAAAATCCCCGTTGGGAAGAATGTAGCGGTCGAGATAGAACTGGAAGTATGGCTCCACTTCCGCCGTTAGATTCCACAGTTGATGCGCCCAGACAAATTCGTAATGCGCGACGGGAAAGAGCGCGTGGCTGCGCTCGGGGATCTTGGTGTAGGCCCCCTCTCCGATCTGATAGGTCGGCTCGAGTCCGCGATAGCTGGAGCGGGAGAGGGCGATGCCGCCCCGCGCCGCCTGCAGCAGCCACTCATCCGGAATCTCCACGTGCATGCGGTCGTCGAAGAAGTGATGCCAGCGGTTCCACACGCTGACCGCCGCCGTGAAGAAATCAGCAGCCGATCCATTCCAGTAGCGGTCGACCGATTCCCCGGCCGGAGGTTTCGGCGGCGCGCTGCTGTCGCCATCGGGAATGAGTCCATCGCCACCAGCGACCGGCACCATGGCCCGCAGGCGAGCAATGGGCCGCGCGTCCTCGCCCGGCGGAAGCACCATCATGACTTCGTAGCCGGTTTCGTACTCCGGATTCCAGACGCCGATATCCGCCGCGGGCAGATAGCCGCCCAGCATGGTTCTTTTGCTGTAGCCATGCACGTAGTCGTAGAGATAGCCGGAGGGAAGGAGGCGCTGGGGCTCAAAGATACGCCCGGTCATATCCGGCGCCCACAGCGACTGGACGTCACTGCCCAGTTCGCGCGAGGTCCCGTCGGCTTCGAGCCACAGCGACCGCTGCGGTCCAGCTTCTTCGTTCGCCACCAGGGTCCACCCGATGAACTCCTCGCCCAGCGCGGCAACATTCTCGTACTCAGGATCGCTGTTGCTTTCCAGCACCGCCTTGCCCAGGAGATCCGGCCCCGGAACGTATCGCGCAGGCCGTTCGAACTGCAATCCCTTCGGAGGGCGGACGGGGCGCGGCCGAATCTGCGACAGGTCTCCAACGAACTTCGGTATGCGCGCGATTTCTCCGTCTACGGTCAGATAGACCAGCGCGCCGCGATGCGTCACGTGCTTTTCGAGGACAGCCGTCGGCGTCCCATTCAGCCAGGGAATGAGGGCCGCGAGCGACCATCCCTCGCTGGAGGCACCCATGGCTAACCGGCGCTGGGTGCCGTCAAAATCCAACACCGCCGCGTCAGGGTGAATGGCAATCAGGCGCGGCGTCCGTTCCAGCGACTCGCGCTCGCCGGGCAGGAACTTCACGTAGACATTCTCGATCCGCCCCGGCTCACCCTGCGGCGTCTGCACAGGAAGCCGCTCGCGCGTGCCGCTCGCTGAAGACGACAAGCTGAAACGCGACAGCGTTCCCGCGGCCGGCAGGGCCAGAACGCCCTTCAGAAAAGTCCGCCTCGACTTTAAATACACCGAATCCACCCTCTTCGCCGCAGAGCTGTACGTCGCCCTGTGCGAAAATTCCTCACTCATCTGCGTCGGCCGCACAGCGGAATCCGATGGTCCCGGACCGGTCGATACTCGGTGCCATCAGCAGATACTTGCCGTGTTCATCCAGCCTGTACGCCTGCGGGAAATACCACATCGAACCCTGCGGCTGGTAGTAACTGCCGCCGCGCAGAATCGCGGAACGTGTATGCGTGTCATCAAACTCGTCCGTCCATTGCCACACGTTGCCGACCATGTCCATCACCCCGAATGGGCTTGCGCCCTGTGGATGCGCGATCACTTCAGCGGGGCCGGTCAGCGTGCGCCCCTGATCGGGAACCGGAACCGCCGCCGCATCCCACTGGTTGCCCCAGGGATAGATTCGTCCATCGGCGCCCTGCGCGGCGTATTGCCACTCCCACTCGTGCGGCAGGCGCTTGCCTGCCCACCGGGCATAGGCGCGCGCATCCTCGAGAGAAACCCACGTCACGGGTCGCTTTCCCCAGCCCTCTGGATAGGTTCCGTCATGCCAGTCGCGGAGAAAATCATGATCGTCGCGCGGATGATAGCGCGTCGCATCCAGGAAAGCTTTGTACTGCGAGTTGGTCACCGGGTACCGATCGATATAGAACGAAGGCACCGTCATCACGTGATCGTGAAATCGCCGAGGCACCCTCTCCCAGGGCTCCTGCACATCCAGCCCCGCATCGTCCTTCACGTTCACTTCGATTCCGTGGACCTGGAACCGGAAGGCCCCGCCTGGAATCCGCACCATGTCCCTGCGGGCTTCGGCATCGGCCTTCGCGGGCGCGATGGGAACGATCTGCTGCTGAAGTGGCTGCCAGCCGTCGGAGTAAGAGGACAACGGTTTGGCGGCGGCCGCACGCATCTCCGCCAATAGATCCTGCAAGGGTTGCGGCAGGTCAGCAGAATTTGTAGCCAGAACTGCGCCAAATCCATCCGGCCCCATGGCAAAGCTGAGGGTGGCGATCGATCCGCTGATCTCCGGCTTCAGTTCCTCGCCGTGCCACAGGTCGTAGTAGTGCGTGCCGGAGTGCCACCGCACCTCGATCTGACGACCTCCCACCGCATAGGGGTTCCGGTTGATGAGCGTCCACACTGTTTCTGTGTTTCCGGGGAACCTGCCGGCGAAAACGCCATACTGCAGAGTCGGCGTGTACGGTTCCCATTCGGCGCTCACCATCGCATCCGCGAAGGTGCGCTTGATGCGGGTGGTGCGTCGCAGCGCTTCGAGTTCGCGCGCGGTGAACCCATCGTGGATTCCAATCACGTCTTCCTGATCGGACACACCCACGCCGTTGAAGAAACCTGCCTGAATCTCGGGAATGTGGTGGAGCCCGCCGCTGACCAGCATCGGCATATGGCGGCGCTCCAGCCATTTGTAACGGCTGATCATAGGAATGAACGGATAGCTCCAGTAACCCCAGGTCATCTCGTTCCAGGCCAGCGTTTCGTCCGGCGGAATCCCCTCCGGATGCAGGGCCAGCGGATGTCCCACCGCGTCGGAGGCCTTGAGGTAGGCATAGGGCATGCCGTCGAGAGTGTCGCCCATCAACCCGTCGGCGCCGACAGCTTTCATCAGCTGCGCCTGCGCCGTCCAGTCGGGAACGCCTTCGTTGCGCGTGCCCATGTCCCACGGAGTCTCCGGAAAGAAAACATGCACGCCCCGACGATGAAAGGCGGCCACCACCTCGCGGACGTCCTCAATTCCTCCCGGCATGTCGCGAAGGCGATCAAACTGGTTGCGGTTATCAACTCCAAGGTTCGGGTAGGTATCCCAGATAAGAACGCTGTCGACGCCGCCAAATTCCTGCTTCAGCCGGTCGAGATAGGCATCCACTGTGTAGACGCCCCTGGTGGGATCGAAGAAGGTTTGCTCCTCGATCATCATCTGCACGCAGATGAAGTTTCGCTGGGTCCACTTCAGCTCCGGGCGCGTGTAGTTCGTGCCGTCGTAGCCCACGCGCATCAGGCGCTCGCGGCGCCAGTGCTGCACATCCGCCAGCCATGCAGGGAAATCCGCCTTGCTGGGAGGGCCGGCTATCTGCGCGTCCTGCGGAGGATACGCCGTGTCCTGCGCGTGCGCGCCCAAAGCCGCCAGCAACACGCAGAGAAGCGCGCCCCACCCGGAACGGATCTTTCCCGCACGCCTCGGCCGGTGGCACGGTTCATCCAAAACTTCGGGCGAGGGCAGGTTCACGCGCCAGGCAGTCTCCCGTTCCTGATGCCTGATGCTACCCACTCCTGCAATCTCCCACATAGTCCAGATGTTCTATGTGGAGGCAGTGCCAGCAGAAGCCTGCCCGCGCGTTCGGGGCTAACTGTCGATCTGGATGATGCCCTGCTGGATGGCCACGGTGACCGCTTCGGTGCGGTCGGCCACCTCCAGCTTCTCAAGAATGCTGTTCACGTGATTGCGCACCGTGTTGTCGCTGATATTCAGCACTCTCCCAATCTGTTTGTTGGTCAGCCCTTTGGACAGCATGTTCAGGATCTCCAGTTCCCGCGCCGTCAGACTGGATCGCATCATCCGCTCCGCCAGCCGGGCCGCAATCTGCCCGGGAATATATTTCCTCCCCGCATGCACGGTCGCAATCGCCTGCAGCATCTCGCGCTGCGAAGTGTCCTTGAGCAGATAGCCATGCGCGCCCACCTGAATTGCCCGGTAAATGTTCTCATCAGTTTCGAAGCTGGTCAGGATAATGGCCCGGGCGCTGGCCTTCTTCTCGCGCATGGCACGGAGGACGTCGATGCCGGTCATACCCGGCATGCGCAGATCCAGCAGCACGATATCCGGCATGTCCTCTTCCATACGTGCGAGGGCCTCTTCGCCGCTGGAGGCCGATCCCATCACCTTCACCTCGGGATGAGTCGCCAGCATACTCATCAAACCGGCCTGGATCACCGGGTGATCGTCGACGATCAGGATTCTCGTAGCTCGCTTATCAGGTTTGTTCATAAATGCTGTGGCCTCGCAGCCGCTTCCACAACAGGGCCGTCCAGATGCTTAGCGTACCGCGCCGCGGCAGATGTGCGGTCACGATTACCTGGGTGCCCTTGCCCGGCGATGCGGCAATGGTCATATTTGCCCCGATGCTTGCGGCCCTGCGGCGCATGCCGCGCACGCCGAAACCCCTCCCCTCGCTGCCTTGCTCGTATCCGCGTCCGTCATCTTCAATCGTCAGAACGACGGACTCATCCGCGCACCGCGCCACAATCCGAATGCGCGTGGGACGGGCGTGTCGCACCGCGTTGGCCAGCGCCTCCTGCCCGATACGAAAGAGCGTGTCGTTGATCCGCAGAGGGATGGCTCCGCACTCTCCCTCCTGCAGCGATTCCACCACCACATCGCCGCCCTCCAGCATATGGCGCGCACAGGACTCCAGCAGAGGCGCAAGTCCGGCCCGCTCGGGGGACTCGGCGCGCAACATCATGATTTGCCGCCGCGCCTCTTCGTGGCTGTGCCGCACCAGATCGCAGGCCAGGTCCAGCTGTTCCTGCACCATCGGCATATTCGCCGGCATGCGGTTGCGGATGGCCTGCAGCTGAAACCCCAGTCCGGCGAAGCTCTGCGCCAGGGTATCGTGCATCTCGTGTGCCAGCAATTCGCGCTCTTCCGCCACCGCCTTCAGCCGCCATTTCTCCACCGTGCTGTAGATCAGGAGTCCAACGAAGGCCAGCAGCAACACGCCGAACCCGATGATCACGATGTGGCGCGTGTTCCACCAGGGTGGTCCGGCTAATACGTCCACGTCGTCGGCCGAGGGCAGCAGCAGAACAAAGGGAGTGAGGTTATGCGTGTCGGCTGGGTCGACCACGCAGACGCCGCGCATGCGCAGCAGGCTCCCCCGTTTCAGCCTGGCCGCCAGAGCGTTGCCTCGTGAATTCTCCACCACCGCCCGAAAGGCCTGTCGGCCCGCCGTCAGGTTCAGCACCGGTGCGCCCTCCGGCGTTTCCGCCGCGCCGGTGAAAGTCCCTTCCAGTTCGATGAACATTGCGGCGAACGAGCCGGTGGCGGCCTGTTCCGGGGTCAACGAGATCGGCGCGACCGGGTTGCGCGTCCACAGCAGCTGCACTTTTGCTCGATCCAGGGTGGCGCTGTAATCCCGCGGGTTCACCACTCCGCTTGCCAGCACTTCATCGCCTACCTTCAGCGGAGAACTGGAGTCGGCCTTCACCGCCACGCCTCCAGTCGAGTCCTGAACGTACAGCGCGGGAGAAGCCAGGGTGACCACGCCTCGCACCGTCGCGATGACTGGCTGCGAACTGATCGCCGTACGCAGACTGCTGATCGGCTGCACGGCGGCCTGCGCCGGAGCCGGTTCCGGATTCACATGCGACGGCAGCGATCCCGACCCGAAGATTGAAGTGCCGTTCCAGTAAGGCTGATTGCTGGTGATCTCCCGAAGAGCCTGTCCCGCCAGCATTGCGTTGAGATCCGCATCGCTGGCCGCGCGCACGCGTACGTTGCGCCATACGCCTCCCGAGGAGTACGACCGCAGCCCAATGCCGCCTGCCGTCAGGCAGTCGCGATCGTGCACCCCCGCCGTGGTCGTGTCTCCACCCTGCAGCGGGTAGGTTGCCGAGGCCACCACATCGCAGCCGTACGCCAGCAGTTTCAGGTGATACCACTGGAACGCCTGAACCCGGTGCGGAAGAGATGCATCCTCGTATTCCTCCCAGCCGTGGTCGGCCAGGCCCAGGGTGAGCCGGTTGTCGCGTGTGCGCAGACCGGCATAGTAGCCGCTGTAGGAGTCCACGCCCTCCTCCGCATCGCTGGCCCGGATCACCAGCCCGGCATCGCCGTCCTCACCCAGCAGCTTGACATCCGCCTCCAGCACATAGTTCGTCCAGAATGCTGACCCCGTCATCAGCTTCGCCCCGCGCTCATCGGAATCGTTGCGCATGCCCCCGTCGTAAACCGCCCATGTACCGCCATAAGCTTTCCACTCGTCCGCTTTTCCCGCTGCAAAGGAATCGCGGTACGGCAGCCCGCGTGCGGAGCCGTGCAGGTACAGCAGGGCCGACGTTGTTCCAAGGCCGGCCACGAAACACACCGCCAGCACAATCAGGATTAGCCGCCGCCCCTTGCCTCGCGCTGCCACCGTGCTCTATCTCCCCACCAGTCCCAAAATCCGGCGGATCTCCGGCGTCTCCAGGTTTTCTTTCGTCACCAGGCGCGGCTCGCAGTGGATCAGCTTCGGCACTAATTCACCCGCCCGCTCGTCCGCCAGGACTTCGATCGCCCGATAGCCCATCTGATACGTGTCCTCGGCGACCACCGAATCCATTTCCCCGGTCATCAGGGGCATCAGCAGGTCCTGATCGAAGCCCACCAGCCTGACCTTTCCTGCCCGGTGCGCCTCTACCAGCGCCGAATATGCGCCCCGCGTGGCATCGGTCGTCACCGCCAGAATCGCGCTCAGCTCCGGACGATTCGACAGTATCTCTTCGGCGGTCTGCTGCTCGTAGGGAACACTGAAGAGACCCGGGCGTTTGTCCTCGACCTTAATCTCCGGATACTCCTGCGCCAGAGTCTTCTCAAACCAACGCACCCGCTCCAGCACGCCGGCAATATCCGGATCGATTCCGAGAATGGCCACCGTTCCCCTCCCTTTCAGGATGGTGCCCATGCGCTGGGCGGCAATGCGTCCCGCCGCGGCGTCGTCGCTGAGGATATACGTCAGTTTGCCTCCCGGCTGCAGGGGCAGAGGCGATCCGACAATGACCACTGGAATGTTTTTCGAAAGCGCTCTGCGTACCGGTGTCATCAGCGCCAGGGTTTGATCGGGGGCCAGCACGAGCCCCGAATATCCCTGATCGATGATCCGCTCTACCAGCGCGATCTGCCCCTGCACGTCATCCTCACGCGTGGGCGCATTCCAGTAAATCCGGTACCCTCGTCCGCGCGCTGCATCTTCTGCCCCCGCGTGCTCCGGCTCCCAAAGCGATATGCCGGTGGTCCGGGGAATGACAGCGATGGTCGGCGGATCGGAACGGCATCCCGTCAACAGGGCGAGCAGAAGACCGCCCGCTGCCCAGCTAAGATGGCGAACACGGCTTCGCAGGAGCGGGTGTTTCCGCTCAGCGCGACGCTTCCCTGGTACGATTTCCAATCCGGGTCTGTCCTGTCCGGCGAAGGCGCTGCGGTGGATGGCGTGTCACAGCGTTCCCGTCCTGTCATTGTCCTGGCTCTCTTCGATTCAGCAGCCTGGGGGGCCCGCGGCGCATGGTCCATCTCTACCAGGCGCGCATGATCCACGCGATCCATTCGGGCCGGGCAACGGTTCATTATAATTCCCGCAGTTGCGGCATGGTCGCATCCATCCTGGCTGTAACGGTCGCGCCCTGCAACCCTCGTGCGCTTGCTGACGAGACTCCCTCTTCATCGATCAAAAAGGAGATACGTGAATCGCCGGGACTTCATTTCCATGCTGGCGGCCACCTCCGCCGCTCTCCACACCCCCCACGCTCTCGGCGATTCCCGCAACCATTCCGGCTCACCGGTGCCACGGCCGGCCGCCGGGCTTGAGGCACAAACGGCCTTTCCCGGCGGTGACTACACGCCCTTTGGCTATCTCGATAATCCGTGGCATACGTGGGATCTCCATCCCAGCGGCGTGCTTCGCTCGGTTCCCGGCATCGGCTTCGCCCTCTACTATCCCGCGGGCCCGGGTGGATACTTCGATTTCCATCGCAACAATATCTATACTGCCGAGCTGGCGCTTGGCTTCCGTATCGGCGACCGCAGTCTGTTCTCGCCCGGCGATTTCGCTGCCGGCCAGCTTTCCTCCCCGCATCACACAAAGAATGTTCTGGTTTATGCATTCGAGGAAAGCGGCGTGCGCGTCACATGCAGCTTTTTTCAGGTGAACGAGGACTGCATCGCCGCGCAAATCCAGTTTGAGGAGCAGGCCGGACACACCCAGTCTGTCGAGTGGCTCGCCGCCCATACGTATGTCCTTGGCGGCAGCCAGTGGTGGGGTGGCGATGGCATCACGGGCGGTTTCGATGCAGAGCAGGACCTGCTCTGGACTCATGGATTCGCCGGCGGAATGGCTTTTGGGATCGTCGCTTCCATCCGCGGCAAGCAGCACTTCTTTTCCACGCAGGAAGCCGACCGCGCCACATGGCTCACCCCGGAACCGAAGAGCGGAGCGCAGGCGGCCTATGGCACCGACCCTCTGCATGGCGGCATGCGCTATCGCCTCAGCATCCCGCCTGACTCGCGCACCGAAGCCATCGTCGTGATGCAGCGCGCGCCCAATCTCAGCGCACTGCGCCGCACCGCCCGAACCTCCATCGCCGAAGCGCAGCGCGAACTCGGGCTCCGCCATGCCGAAGACGCCGCCTTCTGGAGTTCGGCCCCCGTACTCACCGGCGACTGGCCGGAGACCTGGAAGCGGGGCTGGGTCTACGATTTCGAAACGCTGCGCACCATGGTTCGTCGGCCCATCGGCGCATACCGGCATCCATGGGACGCGATGCAGATCCAGGCCCCGCGCAATGTGCTTGCCGAAACTTCCATCGATATGTGGGCTCTCAGCTACGCGAACCCGGGGATGGCCAAAGATGTCTTCGTCGGCCAGTTTCTGGATGCACTTGAACCCAACATCCCCTGCATGCGCGAAGACGGCGTGATGAATATGGTGGCGACCGACGGCTCAGAGTGCGGCACCTCCATCTCCTGGTGCTTTCCATTCTTCTGCGCCGCGTCGATCTTCGATCGCACCCATGACCTGCCCTGGTTGCGCCGGCTCTACCCCGGCCTCGCGTCTTTGCTTCGCTGGACGCTCAAACATCGCGCCGATGCCCAGGGCTTCATCGTCGGCAAATGCAGCTGGGAAACCGGCATGGACACCTCCCGCCGGTTTCAGATCCAGCAACCCACCGGCGGCGAGCTGGTCGAGTTCCTGCCCCTGGTCGAGTTACAGGCCGCCGCCTCCCAGGCCGGCGCGATCCTCGCTCGCTTCGCCCCGCTGCTGGGAGACCACGCCAGCGTCTCCGAATGGCGCGGCGTCGAGAAGACGTACGCCGGCAAGACTCAGCAACTCTGGAAAGACGACTGGTTCCACGACTTCGATACCCGCACGATGAAGCTGGTCATCAATGCCGATCGCGATCCCTCCCAGGCCTCTCCTGCCTTCTGCGGCATGGCGACCGATCAACAGAAAAAGCTGCTGACTCCGACGCTGCACAAAATGTACGAGAGCCTGCTTGCCCAGGCCGACGATCCCAAATCCAGTGCCGACAATCAGCTGGACTGGTCGTCGTTCGCGCTGCCCTTCCTTGAATCCGCGTGGGCCTCCGGCGATCGTCAGCTGGCCTCTGCTCTGGTGGAGACGATCTGTAACCGGATCTATCCCTCCATGGACCGCCGCTCCGTGACATCGCCTGATCGTGAGCATCCCCGCCTCGGCTGGCCGGGCGTCAGTTGTGAAGTGTGGGGCGCTCACGGTGCGTTTGGCGGCGAAGTCTACGGCTGGGGCGCCGTCATGCCGGCCCACCTCGTCCGCAACCTCGTTGGCCTGCGCGAGACGGACAATCCGCACCGTGCGATCCTCGCTCCGGGCTTTCCCGCTTCGCTGGCTGCGCCGGGCAGGGAATATGCTGTCGAGCGCACCCCCTGGCATGGACATTCTCTGAGCATCCGCTTCCGCTTTCTCGATAAGTCGCGCATCCGGGTCACGCTCTCCGGCAGCGGTCCGCTCGACCTCCGCGCGATTGACGACGAGCAGCAACAGTCGCTCCCCGTCCATCGCGAAGGCCCGGGCGCGCAGGTGGAACTCACGAATTTCGGCCTCTATACCCTTACGTTTGCAGAGCCTTCCGCCCGCTGATGGAGGAGAGTCCATTTGTACTATCCTCCCGTGGTCACCCTGGTTCATGCGAACCTCCGCCGAAACAATTACCGTCTTGGAAACTGCAGGAGACCGAATCCTCAGAGCATTCCCCTGCACCTTTAAGAAGATCCTGCGTTTCAGGCCCCGTCCGCATTTTCGGAGACCGACTACATGAATTTGAGGAAGTTCGTAGCACCCTTGGCACTCGCCGTCTTCTCTTGCGCCTTGCCGGCATTTGCCCAGTTTTCGGCGAGCGTGCAGGGCACGGTACTTGATCCGCACGGCAATGCCGTTTCCGGAGCCGCTGTCACGCTGGTCAGCACAGACACGAATGTCACCCAGACAAAGACATCGGATCCAACCGGCAGTTTTCTCTTTGTCAGCCTCGCCCCAGGTCATTATCGGGTCTCCGCTTCCGCCACCGGATTCGCGACCTCCCAGGTGGAGTTCGTTCTCAACACTGCGGAGAATCGCGATGTTCCCATAACCCTGGCCGTCGGCCAGGTCGCCTCCACGGTCTCTGTCAGCGCGCAGAGCCCGCTCCTCGATACGTCGGACAGTCGTAACCAGCTGACGATCGATTCCCAGGCTGTTCAGTCCCTTCCCTTGGCTGCGAGAAACCCAACGTCGTTAATTGGTCTGGCCCCCGGAGTCACAGGTCTTGGCTCCGCGGGCTATACCAACTTCTTCACCGAAAACGCGGACTACAGCGCCAATGGACGCGGCAATAACGGCAACCAGTATGTGCTCGACGGGCTCGACATCAACATTGACGTGAACCCCGGCGTCCTCAGCCTCGTTCCCAATGCGGACGCTCTTGCGGAGATGTCTGTCCAGACCAATACCTATACCGTCGACTATGGCAAGACCAGTTCCATGCAGACGGTCATGACCACAAAATCCGGCACCGGCGCCTACCACGGCTTCGGCGCCCTTTATTACACCTATCAGGGGCTGAATGCCCGCGGTGAATTCGGACCACCGCCCTCCGTACCGATTGCCCCGTTCCACACGACCAATCTCTCCTTTGGTCTGGGCGGCCCGGTGATCCCGCACCACCAGTTCTTCTTCTTCTTCAGCATCGAGCCCTATCTCGCGCTCACCTCCAACGGCAACGCGGTTCAAACTTACGAGGATCCGGCCTTCGTCGCCTTTGCTCAACAGGCTCAGCCCAATTCTCCTGAAGTTCAGCTCATGGCGAAGTATCAGCCCACCGGCGCCACCACCACCAATGTCGCGTCCACGGCGCTGGATACCTTCGGCCCGCAGGACCTGGCCGGCAACACCGGTTGCGCGACTCCCAGCACCGACAATATTCCCTGCAGCACGGCGGTTTTCGACAACGGCAACTTCAATTCCTCCAGCTTCAACAATTCGAAACAGTACAACATCCGCATCGACAAGTACTTCAATAAGGACCGCCTTTACGGAACGCTCTTCCGGGATACGACGAACGAGGGCGGCCCCTCGGTTCGTCCCGCATTCAATACCACCAACCCCTCGTCGGTCATCGCCGCCCAGGGCAGCGAGACCCACACGTTCTCGCAGAACACGCTTAATCAGGCCTTCTTTGGCTATAACTACCTGCAGGGAACGTCGTCTGCCACAGGGCAGCTCTCCGTCCCTGTGGTGAACGTCAATAATCTCGGAGTGGGCTGGGGCATCGGGTTTGCCGATGGCCAATATGCCGAGCATAACTACCACTGGCGCGATGTTCTTACCCGGCTGCATGGCACGCACGCCATCAGCATCGGCTACGAAGGCTGGCACGGCGACGATCTGGCGCTCTTCGCTCCCAGTTATGCGCAGCCGACTTTCCAGTTCAACAACATGATCGATCTGATCAATAACAATCCCTACTCGGAGAGCAGCCTCTCCTACAATCCGGTTACCGGCAAGCCGATGCCGGGGCAGTATGCTTATGCCGAGACCACGCACGG
Source organism: Acidobacteriaceae bacterium (assembly GCA_036269135.1). Lineage (GTDB taxonomy): Bacteria > Acidobacteriota > Terriglobia > Terriglobales > Acidobacteriaceae > Palsa-343. Next base: position 14,017 of record DATASQ010000059.1, on the reverse strand, counting down.
TGTATTTGCCCAGGATACCTGGCGCGCCAATCGCCGCCTTACGGTCAACTACGGGTTACGCTACGACGACTTCGGGAACCCGTATCCCATCCAGGACACACCGCTGGCCAACTTCCATCTCGGCACCGGTTCCACCATGGCCGAGCAGGTGGCGAATGGCGTCAGCCGCCAGCAGTCGCAGGTTTACAACCAGTCGATGAACTGGATCTTCAGTCCTCGCGGTGGCCTCGCATGGGATTTGACTGGCAACGGCAACTGGGTCCTCCGCGGAGGCTACGGCATCTATCGCGATTGGGTCACGCTGGGCAATGCCGAGAATAACCTCAAGGGCAATCCCCCTGGATTTGTGCTGCCCACCTTCTATAACAACGGATCCACCGCAGCCCCGATCTTCGGATACGGTACCAGCAACACCTATCCCTTCGGCTTTCCTTATCCCGCCTTTCAGGGAGCTCCGCTCGACGCGAAAGGTGGGCTGCCCGGTCAGCAGATTGCGGTTGGCGGAGTCGATGGCAACCTGAAATCTCCTTATACCGAAACGTGGTCGGTCGCCGTGGAGCACCAGCTGACCCAGCAAATGGTAGCCAGCGCGAGCTATGTCGGCCAGCATTCCGGCGACCTGCAGTACGGCGGCGGCAGCTCTTTCGGTAACTCTTTCTCGGGAGATGTCAACGTCTATGCAGGGGATCTACTGCAGCACCTCACCTGCACACCCACCGGACAGGGCCAGGCAGCCACCTGCTCCGGCACGCAAACGCGCCTGAATACCAGCTTCGGGGCCATCAACTACACCTTTAACGGGCCCTGGTCGAACTACTCCGCCCTCATCCTCGCCGTGCAGGGTCGATTCTCCCGCCGCGGATTTGTGGACGCCTCCTACACGCGCGCATCCTCAAAGGACAACTCTGGCGCACTTCCTATTGGCAACTATCCGATTGAGTATCCGCTCAGCCGGTTCTACGGACCCTCGGCCTGGGACGCACCCAACCGCTTTTCGCTGGCATGGAGCTATCTCCTTCCCGGCGTGAACAGCGGCCATGGCTTTCTGGGCAGAGTCGCATCCGGGTGGCAGGTCGCGTCCACGACGATCCTGCAGTCAGGTCTGCCTTTCACTGCAGCCTCCAGCGCGGCTCTCGATGTCGCACAGGACCCCAGCGGCACCGTCGTTTTCCGTCCCGACAGCGGCGATTTCAATGCAGATGGCGACAACAACGACTTCCCCGACGTAAGCAGTTATCACATGTCGCGCAGCCGGCGCAGTTATATCACCGGCGTCTTTCCGCATTGCTCCGGCACGAACCTGAACAGCTGCGGGCCTTTCACCCTTCCCGCTGTCGGACAGGAAGGTAATGAACAGGTGAACGAGTTCCGCAATCCCGGATTTGCCGAAACAGACGCCACGCTGAAGAAGATCACTAACATTACGGAGCGTGTCAAATTCGAACTCCGTATCGACTACTTCAATCTCTTCAATCGCGTCAACCTGAACGGCGTGAATATCGACGCCGCCAGTGGCTCCTCGTTCGGCACCTCTACCAGCACCCAGATCCCGCGTCAGGGCCAGCTCGGCGCGCGCTTTGAGTTCTAACACTGCCGTCCCTGCTCCGGGCGCGCCGATCGGTGCGCCCGGTTCTGTTTGCGCTACATGATTCGCGTTGCCAGAATCGCTGGTCGCAGAGGCGATCCTGTAGAGTGAAGTCAATCCGCACACACAAGACCATGCTTTTGCGTCGTTTCTTCTGCTTCATTTTTCCATGGACCCTGGCGGTTGCCGCTCTGACAGCACGCGCGCAGGTGGCGACAGTCCCGCAGATCGCGCAGTTGCTGCGCACCCAGCAATACGAACAGGCCCTCCGGGACAGCGATACTCTTCTCCAAACCCAACCGCGCAACTGCCGTCTGCTTTCTTTGCGCGGCATGGCGCTCAGCGGCCTGCAACGCGCCGACGAGGCATTGCACGCTTTCCGGCACGCTCTGCAGTCGTGTCCCAGCGATCTTCTACCCCTCGAAGGCGCAGCGCAGATTGAGTACGCGCGCCGCCAGCCCGATGCCACCCGGCTCCTCAGCCGTATCCTCGCCATTCGTCCCGACGACGCGACCTCGCACGCCATGCTCGCCACCCTCGACCGCGCGCAGCGGGACTGCAAGGCCGCGCTGCCACATTACCAGGCCAGTCGAGAGCTGTTCACGACGCATCCTGAAATGCCTCAGGGCTACGCGTATTGTCTTGCCGCAACGGGAGACTATGCCCATGCCGCCGAGGAGTACCGCCAGCTTCTACTTGTTCATCCCGATGAGACCACTCGTTATAACCTCGCCATCGTGCTGTGGAAGCTGCAACGACCCAAGCCGGCCCTCGATGCGCTGGAGCCGCTGCTCCAGTCCGGCAGCAACGAAACCGCGCTGGTGCTCGGCTCCCAGATTGCCGAGGAGGCAGGCGATACGCCGAAAGCAGTGCAGCTGTTGCGCTCCGCCATCGTGCTCGATCCGCAAAAGCTCGACAACTATCTCAACTTCACTGAGATTGCCTTCAATCACAGTTCCGCCGGCGTCGGTATTGATATGCTGAACTTCGGCATCCGCCAGTTACCGGACGCCGCCCCGCTCTATGTCGCTCGCGGAGTGCTCGAGGTACAAGTTTCAAAAACGGAAAAGGCCATCGCTGATTTTGAACAGGCGCATCGGCTCGAGCCGCAGCTCTCCCTGGCCACGGACGCCGTAGGCATCATGAAGAGCCAGCAGCACGAATTCGCCGCCTCCGTGGATCTCTTCCGCCAGCAGGCGCACCAGCATCCGAACGACAGCCTCCTCTGGTATCTCTACGCGGAGGCTCTGTCGCAGTCCAGGCAGCAGTCGACCGATGCACTGGCCGCTGCGCAGCGCTCGGTCGCTCTGGATGGGCAATATGTCCCGGCGCGCGATCTGCTCGCCGTGCTCTACCTGCAGGCGAACCAGCCGCAACGAGCTCTCGAAACGGCTCTCGCTGCTCTTACCACCGATCCCAATGATGAAACAGCCCTTTATCGGGAAATCATCGCGCGCCGCACCCTCGGTCAGCGAGCTGAAGCGCAAAAGCTCGTGTCTCGGCTCCAGGAGATTCACAGCCGCAACCTGAAGAGGCAGCAGCAGAGCCACAGCTATGTGCTGAGAGACGAAACTGTTCAACCTGCTGCGGGCAGCGGCCTGAAGCCGTAAGCAGTCCAGGAGCCCCTGTGGCGACGAGATCGCAGGGTATCCTTTAGGGAGATAAACGATGAGAAGAGCGCATCGTGAACAGGTCGGAGCGAATCGCGGGTGTTCTTCTGATTTGCAGAGGAGACCCGTGTTTGTCCGGCGGCGAACGGAGCCATCAGCATCAAAATCAAGGGCCAGAACGCACGCATGCGGCTCAGTCTACACTCCGGGTTTCGAACCCCAGGGAAGGAAAATCGTGATCGGTGGCAACATCAGTTCGAGCACTGAAAATCGCCCTGGATGTTCGCTGGAATTCAAAACGCAACCGGCACCAGAACCGGCGCCAGTGCTCAAATGGAAAACGACGGGTCCTATTGATGTGGGTGTAAGTGGCTGTGTGGCAGTAAGATAGAGAAACAGCGGGGCCTGTAGCTCAACGGTTAGAGCAGGGGACTCATAATCCCTTGGTTGGGGGTTCGAATCCCTCCGGGCCCACCAGAACGCCGAACCGGAATCCGGACCCTGATGGCGGATCGGGGTCTTCTCGCTGGCCAAAGGATCGTCCATGTCGTCCTCCTCCGCGCCGCACCCGCTCCTCGCTTTTTATCGTGACGGCGCCTGCGATGACCGCGGGCGCACTTTGACTGAAATCCTGGCCTGGTCCGACGACCGCCTCGAAGCTGTGCACGACTTCATCCAGTGGCTCTTTCCCCTGCCTGAGCGGAGCGGCGCCAACCCAGGCGCGCCCACGCTCGACGCGGCCACAATCGATGCCTTCCAAACTACCCCTGCCCTGCGCGACCGTCTCCACCAGGCCTTCGAACGCATGCTGCACTTTTATGGACTGGCCTGGGTGACATCACCGGCGGGAAGCGCCGTCGAGCGGCTGCCGAATTTTCGCGATCGCGCGCAAAACTGGCTCTGGCCGATGAACCACAATCACCTGCGCCTCACGCGCATCCTCCGCTCCACGCTCCTGCTCGGCCTCGACGCGGAATCGAAAGCGCTCTTCCATGCGCTGAACGCCGTCTATCGTGAATTTCCTGCCCGCATCTCCACGCGCACCCACGCCTTCTGGATGGATGCCGCGCCAAAGGAATAAACTGGGCCAGGTCGATCCCATGCTCATTCATTTGAGGGAGACTGCATGTCTCGTTTGTACTGCCGTACTTTTGTACTTCTGCCCTGGGTTCTGTTGGTTGTCGTTGCGACAGCGGTCGGGCCGGCGCTCAGCCAGGCTCAGGATCCTGCCCATCCCATCCACGGCGACAACGGCATCACGCTGCCGGCTCCGCCGGTCGCCGCCGTGCATGCCGTCACCGACGACTACCACGGCACTAAAGTCGAGGATCCCTACCGCTGGCTCGAGGACGCGAAGAGCCCGCAGACCCGTGCCTGGATTAACGAGCAGAACGCCTACACCCAGCACTACCTCGACCAGATTAAGAACCGTCCGCAGATCCATCGCCAGCTCGCCGCTCTGCTGCGCGTGGACCAGGACTCGATGCCGCTGCTGCGCAATGGCAAATACTTCTTCAAGAAACAGCTCGCCAGCGAAAACCAGGGCTCGCTCTACATGCGCAGCAACTTTCAGGGCGCGGACCGCCGCCTGATCGACGCCGCCAGGCTCAGCACCGACCAGAACACTTCGGTCAGCCTGATGAATGTCTCCGACGACGGCGCGCTGCTCCTGTTTGAGGTCCGCGTTGGCGGTGCGGATGAGGGCTCCGTGCACGTGCTGAACCTGCATACGGGCAGGGACCTGCCCGACGTTCTGCCCTCGGCGCGATACATGGGCGTCAGCTTCAGCCCCGACCACAGCGGCCTCTACTACTCCAGGTTCACCCACCAGGGCTCCGACGTCTGGTTTCATAAATTCGGCACGCCGGTCGCGCAGGATGCGAAGATCTTCGGCGGCGCCTGGCGCGGCAAACAGCTCGGCGAACTCGATCTGGTCAGCGTCGGCGTCAGCGACAATCATCATTGGCTCATCGTGCGCGTCGCCCATGGCGTACCGGCCACCAGCGAAGACATCCTGATCCGCGATCTGCGCCAGCCGGGCAGCGCCTTCCTTCCGCTGGTCTACGGAGTCGAAGCCCATGTCCGCATGATCGATGCCGGCGACCGCTTCTTCCTCCTCACCGATTACCAGGCGCCCAACTCGCGCATCGTCGAAGCCTTTCCCGGCAAAGACGCCGCCGCATGGAAGACCCTCGTCCCCCAGGGTCGCGATGTCATCGACGACTTCAGCATCGTTGGCGGCCGGCTCTTCGTCTCGCGCCTGCACGACGTCAAACCCGAGACCGCGATCTATAATCTCGACGGCAAGCGGACCGGGACGCTGCCCTATCCCGGCATCGGATCCGGCTCCGTCGTTCGCGGCCGGCCCGGCGCGCGGTACGGCTTCTACACATTCGAATCGTTCATCACCCCGCCGGCTATTTATAGATACGACACAAAGACCGGCCTCTCCGTAATCTTCGCCCGGCCGCACGTGCCCTTTGCTTCCTCGCATTATCAGGTCACGCAGGTGTTCTTCACCTCAAAAGACGGTACCCGCGTGCCGATGTTCATCGCCGGCCGCAAAGGCCTGCCCCGCAACGGCACCACGCGCCTGCTCATGACCGGCTATGGCGGTTTCGATCTGCCCATGCTGCCGGCGTGGAATCCCGAATATGCCTGGTGGATGCAGCAGGGCGGCTACTTCGCGCTGCCCAACCTGCGCGGCGGCGATGAATATGGCGAAGCCTGGCACAAAGCGGCCATGTTCCAGAACAAGCAGAACGTCTTTGACGACTTCTTCGCAGCGGCGGAATATCTCATCCGCGGCCACTACACCTCGCCCGCGCATTTCGCCATCCGCGGCCGCTCCAACGGCGGCCTGCTGATGGGCGCGGCGATGACCCAGCGGCCCGACCTCTTCGGCGCCATCTGGTGCGGCTATCCGCTGCTGGACATGCTGCGCTACCAGAAATTCGAGTTCGGCCGCCTGTGGACCACCGAATACGGCAGCTCCGATAACCCGAAAGATTTCGCGTACCTCCGCGCCTATTCGCCCTACCAGAACGTGAAGAAGGGCGGCGACTATCCCGCCATCCTGTTCTTTACCGGCGACAACGACACCCGCGTCGATCCCATGAACGCCCGCAAGATGACCGCGCTCATGCAGGCCTCCAGCGCCAGCGACCGGCCCATCCTGCTGCACTATTCCCTCAAGGGCGGCCACAGCTCCGGCGTCTCCCTCTCCCAGCTGGTCGACGACTCCACCGACGAAATGGGCTTCCTGTGGAACGAAACCAGCGGGCGGTAGCGTGAGAAAAAAGCAGCGGCCGATATGCATCAGCCGCTGCGTCTTTTTCTCAAAAAATGTATCGATTGCAGTTCCTTTTCCTTCTTTTGTGTAACAGCGGAAGGATGCAATGCACCCTCCCTTCCTTCCCCGGCGATCCTCCCGCTCCCCGGGAAGGCAGCGCGCGTTCGCCCGGTCAGGCGTTTACGCGATGTGCTTACCGCCCGCGCCCACCAGTTCGTGTTGCTGCTCAATCACCTTCACCGGATCGGCAATGTACTTGAATTCCGGCTCCTGGTTCCACGGACCGCGCTGCGCGGCGCCGTTGGCTGACAGGTGGTAGTAAATGTTGACCGACTCGTCGGGCTTCACGTTGCCGAATACCGGCTCGGGCAGCTTGCCCAGCGACTCCAGCGCCTTCATGAACATCTTTGTGTGGGCAATTTCGCGGGTCAGCAGATAGTGCAGGACCTTCTTCGTGCCCGGATCCGGGGCGCGATCCAGCAGCACCTCATACGTCTCGCGCGCGCCGGCTTCAGCCGCGATGTCCGCGCGCAGGTCGCGCACTACATCGCCGCCTTCGTTGATGTAAGCCGCTGTCCAGGCCACCCCGCCCTCATCCACCAGGTGCGGGCCGCGGCCGCGGATCGCGAAAATCGGGCTGTGCTCCACTTCGCTCACTGTCTTCTGCAGCTCGCGCGTGTGCTCCTCGATTAATTTGCCCACCAGCTCCAGATGGCCGAATTCCTCGACGGCGATGTCCTGCAGCATCTCGCGAATGCCCACCTTCGGACAGTGGAACGACTGCACCCAGTACTGCAGCGCCGCCGTCAGCTCGCCGGTGGCGCCGCCAAACTGCTGCAGCAGGTATTGCGCGAACACCGGATCCGGTTTCCGGATCTCAATGGGAACCATGGGTTCTTTACGATGGAAAAACATAAGTCAGTCTCCTGTCCTGGGCCCGCGGCCCGCGCGGAGACATGACTGAACGTCAAGCCGCCGCGGCATCCGGGGGCCCGTTGGATGGTTCTGCGTACGCGTTCCGCATCTGCATCGCCGGAACGCGCTTAGCTTCCAGGCGAAGGGAGTGATGGTCGGGTCTGCATCATCAATGAGCGTTCGGCGCTGTGGCGGGAATGGTGAGACAGTCGTATTTCCCGGCTCACTTCGGCATTCGGGAGACTCAGCCGCAGGCCCGCTCCCTATGAACGGACCTCAGTCTAGTCCCGAATGCGGGCTCCTTCGTTGTGCGTAACTTGATGCCGTCCAAGTGCAGCGCCCTGGCGCATTTTGACGTTGTCCCCGCGTTCCCGGCGCGCCGGTCCGTCCCCGTTCTCCACACCTCCCACAGCCATCCACCGCAACTGCACCATTTACGCGTCTTGTGGCCGGCCTCGGGCGCGCCTATGCTGCTCCGAGTAGCGCTTTTCAGCTCTCGGGCCCGGAGGCCGCCCGCCACGCGCATCGCGGAAACCCGCAAAATACGCGCCTTTTTGCATTTGTCCACACCCATTTTGGGGAATTGCGGGTCTTGATACCCGTATTCCCATCTAAAATACTAGATGTAGTGGTTCTCGCTTGACACACACCACTAGCAGAGGTACTTTCCCATCTGCGGCTCCAAAAAGTCCGTCAGGGTTCTGAATCGCGATCATAGCCTCCCCCGCTCAACGGAAGCTCATTCGCTTCAATCCCCCCGGCCAGGGATCCGTCATCGGGTAATGATCCGTCATCGGGTTCAGCACCCACCACCCATCGGAATTCATTCCGAAGGGGATTGCAGTTTTTGTCCGGGCCCTCCGCACGGAAAGACCAGGCAAGACCCACGCAACGCGCGAAATCGATCAGAAGGAAGGAATCATCCATGGCCGAGACCCCCAGGAAATCCACCACTCTCGCCAACGCCGACACTACGAACGGCGCCGGCCATCCCGCATCCGCTCCCGCCCACGTCCCAGGAAGATCCGCCCTTCGCTTCCCGCGCACCTTCTCCCGCGCCGGCCTCTCCCCTTATGACGAAGTCCAGTGGGAGCGCCGCACCGCCGCCATCACCGACGCCGGCGGCAAGACCATCTTCGAGCAGAAAGACGTCGAGACCCCCGTCGACTGGTCGATGACCGCGACCAACATCGTCGCCAGCAAGTACCTCCACGGCCAGATCGGCACCCCCGAGCGCGAGACCGGCGTCCGCCAGCTCGTCACCCGCGTCGCCGAAACCATCCGCGACTGGGGCCTGTCCGGCGGCTACTTCGCCACCCCCGAAGACGCGTCCGTCTTCCACGAAGAGCTCTCGCACCTGCTCCTCACGCAGAAGGTCGCCTTCAATTCGCCCGTCTGGTTCAACGTCGGCTGCGACCGCCTCGAGCCCAATTCCGACGCCCAGAACTGGCACTGGAACCAGCACTCCTGCGCCGTCGAGTTCTCCGTCACCGGCTACCGCAAGCCGCAGTGCTCCGCCTGCTTCATCAATGCCGTCGAGGACTCCCTCGACTCCATCCTCACCCTCGCCAAGACCGAGGGCATGCTCTTCAAGTGGGGATCGGGCACCGGCACCAATCTCTCCACCATCCGCGGCTCCCATGAGACGCTCTCCGGCGGCGGCACCGCCAGCGGCCCGCTTAGCTTCATGCGCGGCTTCGACGCCTTTGCCGGCGTCATCAAGTCCGGCGGCAAGACCCGCCGCGCCGCCAAGATGGTCATCCTCAACGTCGACCATCCCGACATCGTCGACTTCATCGACTGCAAGGCGAAAGAAGAAGCCAAGGCCTGGGCGCTGATGCGCGAAGGCTACGACGGCTCCTCCGGCCCCGACTCCGAGGCCTACTCCTCCATCTTCTTCCAGAACGCCAACAACTCCGTCCGCGTCAACGACGAGTTCATGCGCGCCGTCGAAAAAGATGCCGAGTTCTCCACCAGGACCGTCAAAGACGGCACGCCGCTCAAGACCTACAAGGCCCGCGACATCATGAAGAAGATCGCCGAGGCCACCTGGCAGTGCGGCGACCCGGGCATGCAGTACGACTCCACCATCAACCGCTGGCACACCTCCAAGAACACCGCCCGCATCAACGCTTCCAATCCCTGCTCGGAGTACATGTTCCTCGATAACTCCGCCTGCAACCTGGCCAGCTTTAACCTGCTCAAGTTCGTCACAGCGGCAGGCACCTTTGACATCGCCGCCTACCGCTCTGCCATCGACATCATGATCACCGCCATGGAGATCCTCGTCGACAACTCCGGTTACCCCACCGAAGCCATCGCGAAGAACTCCCATGACTACCGGCCGCTGGGCCTCGGCTACGCCAACCTCGGCGCGCTGCTCATGGCCTTCGGCCTGCCCTACGACTCCGACGCCGGACGCGACTTTGCCGCCACCCTCACCGCCATCATGTGCGGCGAGGCCTACCTGCAGTCCGCCCGCATCGCCGAAACCTGCCCTCCCCTCGCCTCCGCCACGCCGCTCACCGCCACCGTCGCGCATGAAGGTGGCGCGTGCCCCGGCTACTACGTCAACCGCGAGCCCTTCCTCGACGTCATCCGCATGCATCGCGCCGAGGTCAACAAAATCGGCAAATCCAAAACATCCGACGAGCCCTTCAGCGTCCCCCACCTCGACGCCCTCATCGCCTCTTCCAAAGATTGCTGGGACCAGGCCCTCGCCCACGGCGAGAAGCACGGCTACCGCAACTCCCAGGTTACGGTCCTCGCGCCCACCGGCACCATCGGCTTCATGATGGACTGCGACACCACCGGCATCGAGCCCGATCTGGCTCTCGTGAAATACAAGAAGCTGGTCGGCGGCGGCATGATCAAGATCGTCAACAATACCGTCCCCACCGCGCTCTTCAAGCTCGGCTACAACAACGATCAGGTGGACGCCATCGTCAGCTACATCGACGCCACCGGCACCATCGAAGGCGCGCCCGGCATCAAGCCCGAGCACCTCGCCGTCTTTGACTGCTCTTTCAAGCCGGCCAAGGGCACCCGCTCCATCCATTACATGGGCCACGTTCGCATGATGGCCGCCACCCAGCCCTTCCTCTCGGGAGCGATTTCGAAAACGGTCAACCTCCCGCATGACTGCACCCTCGACGACATCGCCGAGGCCTATCTCGAATCCTGGCGTCTCGGCCTGAAAGCCGTCGCCGTCTATCGCGACGGATCGAAAGGCGCGCAGCCCCTCAACGTCTCCGACGGCGCGAAGGCGAAGGAGATCAAAGCCTCCTCGACAGAAAACGCCGCCGCCGCCGACCGCATCCTCGCCGCCATGGCCTCCGGCCACAAGCCTGCCGATGCGGATCTCAAATCGCTCGAAGCCAAGGTGGCCGAGAAGGTTGAAGTCGCCTCGAAGTCCATTGTCGTGGCGACTCAGGCCTTCAACGCCGCGCTGGCCAGCATCGCCTCCACGCCCGACGAAGGTCCCATGGACGCGCCGCCTCGTGCGGTCCGCCATCGCCTCCCCGAGGAGCGCGCCTCGCTCACCCATAAATTCAGCATCGCGGGCCATGAGGGCTACATCACCGTCGGCCTCTACCCCAACGGAACCCCCGGCGAAATCTTCATCCGCATGGCGAAAGAAGGCTCCACGGTCTCCGGCCTCATGGACTCCTTCGCCACCGCGGCCTCGCTCGCCCTGCAGCACGGCGTGCCGCTCAAGGTGCTCTGCGAAAAATTCGCGCACTCCCGCTTCGAGCCCTCCGGCTGGACCGGCAACGAGCACATCGGCTACGCCAAATCGATCATGGATTACATCTTCCGCTGGCTCCAGCTCCGCTTCCTCAGCGGACAGCAGCTCAGCTTGTTCGCCGGATTAACCCCGCAGATCCCGGCACAAATTCCGAATGTCATCCTGAATGGCGACGAAGGAGACGCGAAGGATCCGCGGTTGTCCGCGGACCAGCACAACCCGACCCGCGGCATGGGCGCCCACGGAGCCCCGCAAGGTGGCATCGCTCCTGAGATGGAGGCGACGGGTTTCCACCCGGCTCCCGGCTCCGGTCTCCCGTCTGACCGCGGCCTCTACCACGCGGCCGACGCCATGCGCGAAATGTACGACATGGGTGACGCCCCCAGCTGCCACACCTGCGGCGCCATCATGGTCAGAAACGGAAGCTGCTACCGCTGCATGAGCTGCGGCAGCACGTCGGGTTGTAGCTAGATTCTTGAGGCAATCCACGGTTTCGGCCGCGGCTTGGATTAGATGTGGATACGAGAACTGGTGAACAGCGCCGACGCATTATGCAGTCGGTTGGCACAAAGAACACAGGTCCAGAACTTGTTGTAAGGCGGCTGCTCTATGGCATGGGCCGCCGCTATCGATTGCACGGAAGAGGATTGCCTGGCCGTCCCGACATTGTTCTCCCAGGCAAAAAGAAAGCGATATTCGTCCATGGCTGTTTTTGGCATGCTCATCGGTGCTCCAAGGGCCGATGCCCAAAATCCCGTCTCGACTATTGGGAGCCAAAACTCAATGCCACTCGCTTGCGAGATCGGAGGACTGTGCGGAAACTTAAGTCACTCGGTTGGTCTGTTTTGACCATTTGGCAATGCGAATTGACCGATCTGGGCTCACTCACGAAAAAGCTCCTTCTTTTCCTGGACTAGCTGTCCCGGAGGCCGATAATGCGATCAGCTTCTAAACGGTCTCGCAAGGAAACAGCCGGAATGCGACCAATCGGAATCGACTTGTTTGCCGGCGCGGGCGGCCTGAGTTTGGGGTTCGAGCAGGCGGGCTTCGATCTGGTCGGAGCTGTGGAGATTGACCCGGTCCACTGCGCGGTCCACAAGTTCAATTTCCCCAATACTCCCGTCATCGCCAGTCCGATAGAGAACCTCACCGCCGATGAACTTAGAAAAAGTCTTGGCATAGGCTCGCGCGAGGTAGATTGCGTGTTCGGCGGCCCCCCTTGCCAGGGGTTTTCGCTGATAGGCCACAGAACTCTTGATGATCCGCGCAATCGCCTCGTCAGCCATTTCGTCAATATCGTCGCGGGACTTGGCGCTCGGACGTTCGTATTCGAGAATGTCAAGGGGCTGACGGTTGGAGCTCACAGAAAATTCCTAAACGAATTGGTCGAAGCTTTCGACGCAGCAGGCTATGAGGTCCGTTTACCATGGCGCGTTTTGGACGCCGCCCAATTTGGGGTACCTCAACATCGTGAGAGGCTATTTTTGCTGGGGGTGAGGAAAGGGCTAGCCGTTCCCGATTATCCGAGCCAACAAACAAATCCTGCCGATAGGCCAACGTTGTTGAACGACTTGGCTGTTGGCCCAACATGCAAAGATGCTGTCGCCGATTTGCCTAATGCAGATGCTTTCCCGTCACTGCTGAAAGGCGATTCCGTGGCTGCTGACTTCGGAGATTCGAGCGAATACGCGCTCTCGCTTCGGTGCATTGGAAATGCTGGCTGGTATTTTGGCTACGAGCGGCGGTGGAATAAGCAAATGCTTACGTCAAGCGCCCGAACCATTCACACCTCGATCTCGCAGAGGCGCTTTCGTGAAACAAAGCCGGGCTGCGTTGAGCCGATCAGTCGGTTCCTAAAACTGTCCCCCGATGGCTTATGCAACACTTTGCGCGCCGGTACCGACGGCGCTAGGGGAGCGTTCACTAGCCCGCGCCCAATACATTACGCCTACGCCAGGTGCATCACCGTCCGAGAAATGGCACGGCTTCATGGATTTCCGGACTGGTTTAGGTTTCATTCGACGAAATGGCACGGCGCCCGCCAAATTGGCAATTCTGTTCCACCGCCCTTGGGCAGGGCCGTCGCAGCGGAGATCATCCGAGCACTCGGAGTGAGACCGGAGCGTGCAACTGATGTCCTCGATTTGGGAAATCCGCTGTTGCTCTCTATGGAAATGTCCGAAGCCGCCGAACACTTCGGCGTGATTGCGCCAAAATCGCGGCGCGACCGCAAGAGCGGGGCGAAGAAGCGCAAACAGCAAGAGATCGAACTCGTTCGCCTTCGCCTCAAAAAGCGAGCCTGACAGTTATCTAGTGTGGTTCAGTCGGCAGCATAGCCCTCAAGCGTTCGCTATCATCTCGTCTGTATGGCTCGCTCTCAGAAGCCGCAAGTAATTGAGAGAATTTACGAGCAGCTTCTTGACCCCGTAACAGGCCGCCTCACCCGCTCAATCGTAACCAACCAGGACGTTGCCGAGGCAATCGTCTGGTGCAATGAGCACAAGGGCACGAAGCTCTCGGACAAGAATCCTGCCAATTTCATGAAAGACATCATCCGGGGCGCGGGAGCCTCTGGCATGTGGCCGCAGAGCCTGCATGAGAAGAGAGTGGGCGGCAGACAGGTAACTGGGGACGGAAACGTTTTCGAGTTCATTCCCTACGAGGAGGGGCAGAAGGAGCCATTTCCTCAGCTCTTTGCCTATCACGAAGGGGTTCCCGAGCACGAACTGCAGAGCATCTCCATGCCGCTTGCTTCGAAGGCGCTCGGACGTAACGACGAAACGTATTTGATTCAGGTTGCGATCAAGCTGGCGCTGGTTGAAACTCATTTTGCGCTCTTCTCTGACGTAAAAGTCGTGGAGCTAAAT